>NZ_LGEK01000114.1 GCF_001636615.1 Mucilaginibacter sp. L294
AGATGTGTATAAGAGACAGGTTTAAAACGGTATTCGGTATGTTTTTTATGCATGCATAGCAATTAGCGAAAATTCGGCGTGAAATGAGGTGAGTGACGATAAAATTTGATCACATCAGCAACCTGCAAACAAATTTGTTATCCCTAAAAACAATCAGCATATTTACTACTCATTTAAAAGTATACATGAAAAAAACCTTTACTTTATTATTACTCCTGGTAACCCTTGGCAGCTACGCGCAAAAAAGCAAGTTGGAACTCAATCTGCAAAAGGATAGTACTTACTATTTAACAGTGAATGCTAAAATGGATATTGATCAACTTATTCAGGGTACGCACCAAATTGTTAAAACTACTATAACAGGTAAAATGGCGCATAAAGTTATATCCATACAGGATACTGTTTACAATCTGGATGTAACCTATAAAAGCCTTGCTATGAACATGGGTATAGGCGGAAAGACAATGAGTTTTGACAGTGAGGGCGATACCACAAACATCTTATCAAGGGCGATGAAAAACTTGATAGGGCACACTTTTACCATCCTGATAAGTAAACGCGGGCAGATAGTTGCTGTTAAAAACACCGAACATCTTTTCGAAAACTTGTTTGATGGTTTTCCACCGATTGACGAGCCGAAAAAACTGCAGCTACTAAACCAGCTACAACAATCCTTCGGGGAAAAAACAATTAAGGGCAATATGCAGGAGTCGTTTGTTATTTTTCCCAAAACTCCGGTTGGTGTTAAAAGCACATGGGTAAATCAAACCAACCTGGTAGCAGCCGCCATTTCTGCCAAAACAAAAACCACCTTTACTTTAGATAGCATTACAGATAAAGATTATGAAATAAGTGGAAATGCCGTAATAATGTCTGATAAAGCAGCGGCATATAAAAGTACTAATACAATTTTTATGCGACTGATAAATATTGGTGGCACAAACACTACAAAAGTAAAAGTTAATAAAAAAACCGGCTGGATCACCCAATCAAATGTTATAAAACATATAAAAGGTGATGTTGAGCTTAAGCAAACTTTAGCCGGCCCGGTAATGCTAACTTCTCCAATGGTAATTGATGCTGATTTGGGAACGAGCGGTAACTAATAAAGTATTTTAAATTTCAAAGAACACAAAAAAAGTCCGGCCAATACTGACCGGACTTTTCATTTATCAGTATAAAAAGTTCTATTTCTGAATAATACCCTCCGCTAATACAGTAACCTTATTGTTTAAGGCTTCTACTACACCACCCTGGATAAAAAACACCTCTTCTTTAGCGCCGGCAGCCCCACGTATGGTTAATTTGCCATCGTTTAAAGTAGAAATGATAGGAGCGTGGTTATTCAAGATCTCTAAAAATCCTAATGTACCGGGTAAGGTAACCGAGGTGGCCTCGCCTTCGTAAACTTTTTTATCAGGAGTAAGAATTTCTAATGTCATCTGTTTTAGATATGAGATATGAGATGTGAGATGTGAGACAATTGCCCGTGATCTTCGATCCTATACCTGTTCTTATATAATTTAGAAGAAGATATGAGATTTAAAACGTTCGGTCTCAAATCTCATATCTATGATCTCAAATCTTAGTTATTGGCTTCAGCCAACAGCTTTTTACCTTTTTCAATAGCATCTTCAATGCTGCCTACAAGGTTAAATGCTGCTTCAGGGTATTCATCAACTTCGCCATCCATGATCATGTTAAAACCTTTGATGGTGTCTTTAATGTCAACCAATACACCTTTTAAACCGGTGAACTGCTCGGCAACAAAGAACGGTTGAGAAAGGAAACGCTGAACACGGCGTGCGCGTGATACAACTAATTTATCCTCTTCAGAAAGCTCGTCCATACCTAAGATGGCGATAATGTCCTGTAACTCTTTGTAACGTTGTAAAGTTTCTTTAACACGTTGAGCAGTGTTATAATGCTCATCGCCTAATATAGCCGCGCTAAGGATACGTGAGGTAGAATCCAAAGGATCCACCGCCGGGTAAATACCAAGCTCGGCAATTTTACGTGAAAGTACGGTTGTTGCATCTAAGTGGGCAAATGTTGTTGCCGGTGCAGGGTCAGTTAAATCATCCGCAGGTACGTAAACGGCCTGTACAGATGTAATTGAACCACGTTTTGTTGAAGTGATACGCTCTTGCATGGTACCCATCTCGGTAGCCAGCGTTGGCTGGTAACCAACCGCCGATGGCATACGGCCTAATAGTGCCGATACCTCAGAACCTGCTTGTGTAAAGCGGAAGATGTTATCAATAAAGAATAAGATATCACGGCCTTTACCTTCTTCATCACCATCGCGGAAATACTCCGCAAGGGTCAATCCAGAAAGTGCCACACGTGCACGTGCACCAGGAGGCTCGTTCATTTGTCCGAAAACGAAGGTCGCTTTTGATTCTTTTAAAGCCTCAGGGTCGATCTTAGAAAGATCCCAGCCACCGGCCTCCATTGAATGCATAAACGCATCGCCATATTTTATAATGCCCGATTCAAGCATCTCGCGCAGTAAGTCGTTCCCTTCGCGGGTACGCTCACCTACACCTGCAAATACAGATAAACCTGCATAAGCTTTCGCGATGTTATTGATCAGTTCTTGAATTAATACTGTTTTACCAACACCGGCACCACCAAACAAACCAATTTTACCACCTTTTACATAAGGCTCTAAAAGGTCAATAACTTTGATACCTGTAAACAATGCTTCAGTTTCGGTAGATAGATCTTCGAAACGTGGAGGCGTTGCGTGGATAGGGCGGCCATTGGTTTTATCCAAATCAGGAATACCATCAATTGCATCACCAACAACGTTAAATACACGGCCTTTAATTTGCTCGCCAACCGGCATTTTAATAGCGGCTGCGGTATCTAAAACTTTCATTCCGCGCAGTAAACCATCGGTAGAGTCCATGGCGATAGCACGCACACGGTCTTCACCTAAATGTTGCTGAACCTCTAAAATGATTTTTTGTCCGTTGTCTTTTGTGATCTCAAGCGCATCATAAATCTTAGGAAGATGTGCATCATCAGCGAAACTTACGTCAACTACCGGACCGATGATCCTTGATATTTTTCCAATGTTTGGCATATATAACCTGGTGTTTTAAATAATTTACAATGAAACAGATACCTTCTGTACAGAACGGTACTATTTCAGAGGCGCAAAGTTAAGGTTTATTGCTAAATATTTAAATAGTTATGTTAAGAAATTTTCATGTATTTTTTTGAAGGCAATATTGTACTTTTGATGTCCAATTATTAACCAGGGCTTAAGCCTATAAATTTGAATGAAAAAACTTTTCCTCCTACTAATGTGGTTAAGCCCGGCTATTGTATGTGCCCAGGGCTTCCAGGTAAACCTTAACGGACAAAAACAAATAGGTATGGGCCACACCGGCACCGGCTTATTACAGGATGGCGCGTCCATTGCCTTTAACCCCGGCGCCATGGCCATGCTGCCCGAGAATTACATACAGGCAGGCATCAGCCCCTTGTGGTTTAAATCGGGCTTTAACGGCGCGGGCACAAACGATGTGGCCTTTACCAAAAACAGGGTGGCTACCCCTTTTAACGCCTACGGCGTATGGGGGCCAAAAGATGCCCGATGGAAAGTGGGCATGGGCGTTTATACACCATTTGGCGGCCTTACCGACTGGGGCAACAACTGGCAGGGCAAATATGTGCTGGAGAGCCTCGACCTGAAATCGATCTTCTTCCAGCCAACCGTTAGTTATAAACTAACCGATTACCTGAGCGTTGGCGCTGGCTTTATTTATAATTACGCTACTGTTGATCTGCAACGCGCTATCCCCATCAGCGACCCTGATGGTAACACCGGCCAGGCACGCTTAAAAGGCCATGGCAAAGGCTACGGATGGAACGCGGGTGTGTTCATCAAGGCAAGCCCCGAATTTACCATCGGGTTAAACTACCGGTCGGAAGTTAAAACCAATATTAAAAACGGCGATGCTATGTTTAGCGTAGCAAACTCGGCCCAGCCAAACTTCCCGCAGCCAAATACATTTGAAGCAGGCATCCCGTTGCCACAAACCGCTTCAATTGGTTTTGGTTATACCGCATCGCCTAAACTATTGTTAGCGCTTGATGTAAACTATGTAGGCTGGCACTCTTATAAAGAACTGGCTTTTGATTATGCTTCAAACACACCAACCCTGCAGGATACGCACTCGCCACGTAATTATAAAGATGCATACAGCATAAGAGGCGGCGCGCAATATAAAACCTGCGATAAAATGGCCGTACGCCTTGGCGGTGGTTATACTACAACAGCTGTAAAGGATGGGTATGTTACCCCGGAGGTGCCCGATGCTAACCGTTATTATTTAACAGCGGGGTTTGGTTATAAGGTTACCAATAAACTTGATCTGGACTTCTCGTTTGAGTACGAGCACCTTTTCTCGCGCACGCAAACTAATATCGAATCTAACCTGTCGGGAACATTTAAAAGCAATGTATACATACCCGGCGTTTCACTTGCTTACCACTGGTAACCCCTAATTTAATTACATGAAAACGTTAAAAAATTACCTATATATCTCGGCCGCGCTGGTTTTACTGGCAGGCTGTAAACCATCTTTCGAGAACCCAAAAGGAACTAAAGGTACGGCCGATTTTACCCGTTATATAGCTGTAGGTAACTCGCTAACCGCAGGCTACGCCGATGGCGGCCTGTACCTGGAAGGGCAGCAAAACTCTTACCCAAGCATTATTGCCAAGCAAATGGCATTGGTTGGCGGTGGTAAGTTTACCCAGCCATTATTTAGCGAAGCGCAGGCAAACGGCTCGGGCTATTTAAAACTGACTGGCTTTACCCCAACCGGATCGCCAGTAACTACTACGGTTACAGAAAACACCGCCGTGCGTGATCAGGTTACCATCCCCGGTTTTGGTAATGTAATTTTATACACTAAATACAGCGGCGATATCAATAACTACGGTGTGCCGGGTATTAAATTACAGCAAATTATGTATGGGCCTTATGGTAACCTTAATGGTTATTTTGAAAGATTGCTGCCGGGTGCGCCACCAACAAATAACACTACTTACCTTGATTTTGTTACCGCTAAAGATTTTACCTTTTTTACCGATTGGCTGGGTAATAACGACGCTTTAGGTTACGCAACAAGTGGTGGTGCCGGCGATGTGCTTACCGATAAAACACAGTTTGCGCAATTGTACACCTTATCTATCGCTAAATTGACTGAGAAGGGGGCTAAAGGAGCTGTAGCAACTATACCCGATGTTACCGCTATCCCTTACTTTAATACGGTTACCGTTGGGGCTATTTTAGCGGGTGTGCAAAAAGCAAACCCTACTGTTAAAGATCTGTACATTAGTGCCCGTACATCTACTGATATTGATAATCTCATCTACGCGCCACGCGCCGCAACAGCTACCGATCTGGTTGTGTTAACCTTCCCAACAAGCAAAATTGGCCAGATGGTTAACAGCCCTGCGGGTATGGTGCCTTACGGTTTAACCCCGTACGCGCCAATTGATAACCAATACGTGCTTGATGCTAACGAAATTGCTTTAACAAAAGATTACGTAACAGCTTATAACACTACTATAAAAACAATAGCGCAGCAAAAAGGCCTGGCCGTATTTGATGCCTTTACCTTTTTAAATGATATAAAGGCCCATGGTATATTGGTTGATGGCGTAAGCGCTAATTCAAACTACATTAGCGGGGGGATCTTCTCGTTAGATGGTGTACACCTAACTCCGCGCGGTTATGCCATTGTTGCCAACGAATATATTAGGGCTATTAACAAAACATATAATGCAAGCATCCCAACGGTAAATATTTCAAACTACCGCGGGGTGAAGTTTCCGAATTAATCAGTTGGCAGTTGCCGGTTGGCAGTTTGCATCGATAAAAAAATGCAAACTGCTAACTATAAACTGCAAACTAATTACCCCACTGCAAAATTATCTTCCCCATATGCGCACTGCTTTCCATCAGTTGGTGTGCTTTGGCAGCTTCAATTGCCGGGAATATTTGATAAATAACAGGTTTTATTTTACCCGATGCCAGTAATGGCCAGATATGTTTTTGGAGGTTTTGGGCGATGGTGCTTTTAAACAGCACATCTCTTGACCGTAGCATAGAACCGGTGATATAAATCCGTTTTCGCATCACTTCCGTCAAATCTATCTCCGCATTCTTCCCCTTCATGTTATTGATAAATACCAGGCGGCCATCATTAGCCAGGCTTTTGATGTTAGGGGCAGTATAGTCGCCGCCTATCATATCCAGTATCACATCTACACCTTTACTATCAGTAAGCTTTGCTATGGCTTCGCTAAAATTTTCTTTTTTGTAATTGATGGCTTTTGCGGCGCCCAGCCCTTCGCAGAATTTGCATTTCTCATCGCTGCCTGCCGTAACATAAACTTTGCTGCCCAATGCCGTTGCCATTTGTATGGCTGCTACGCCAATACCGCTGCTGCCGCCGTGCACCAGCAGGGTTTCGCCGGGTTGCAGCCGCCCACGGTCGAACACGTTGCTCCAAACGGTAAAGAAAGTTTCAGGCAGGGACGCCGCTTCGGCAAACGACAAGTTTTGGGGTACGGGCAGGCACTGGCCTTCGGGCGCGGGGCAGTGTTCGGCATAGCCGCCACCGATAACCAGGGCGCAAACTTTGTCGCCAACCTTCCAGCGGGTTACATCAGCGCCAAGTTCGGTAACAATGCCTGCTATCTCCAATCCCGGGATATCCTGCGGTGCGCCTGCAGGTGGCGGGTAATTCCCCTTACGCTGTGCCACATCGGGCCGGTTGATGCCCGCTGCCATTACTTTTATTAGCACTTCGTTAGCAGCGTAGGCCGGGGTAGGCCGCTCTGTGATTTGCAAAACTTCGGGGCCGCCAGGCTGGGTAATGGTAATGGCTTTCATATGTCAGTCAACTAATTGGCAACAGCTAATGTTTTACAACCGGATAATTTAGCTTAGGTCTTACTTTTCCAATTTTTAAAAGGTAATTCATTTTTCATGGACACGGTTTTTATAAGCATCTCTTTCCTGAAACGATATTTAGGGGCAGTTCTTATTTCGCCCCTAACAAACCGATTCTCTGACGTTGTGAAAGTGTTTATTACCAACCTTTGAGATAAAGAAGGTAAAATAATGCCCAGGTATTTTTGATTTGTGGATGTAAGGCTGATGGTTATAGGCCCTGATTTATCGGCAAACACTACCAGATAACGTGTATTTATGGGCGTTATAAATATAAATTCGCCCAACTCATCGGTTTTCGTGCCTATACTGGTGCTGTTTATGCAAATGCTGGCATTTTGTAATGGCAAGCCGGAAGTTTTATCAATAACTTTTCCTTTTAAAACCATGGTGGAATCTTCCATAAGTTTTTGCTTGTCTTTTTTGCGAAGGGATACCTGTTCCGTACGTATTATTGGTCTTGCCTCTGTTTTTGCTACAGAGAGCAGCCCGGCAACACAAGCGGCAGCCATCAATCTTCGCCATTTGGGGTTAATGCGCTTGTCGTAAGCCAGGTTGTGGTTTAGTGCATTTAACTGATGGATATAAAACTGGCCGCAAACATTTTTATGCTGCGATAGGTATGCTATGATCTTTGTATCGGGCATCGCCGTAAAATCTATAACCATTTTATTGCAGCTATGGCAATGCCTGCCCCCGTTTTTCGGCACCATATCGTGCCAGTTAGCTGCACAGGGCGAAGGAATAGCTATCTGTTTTATTTTAGACATATTTACTCGCCCTTCAAACTCTCTACCGGGTTGGCAACCGCCGCTTTAAACGATTGTGTACTGATAGTCACAAAGGCTATAGCCAAAGCGCCCAAACCCGCTGCGGCTACTACCCACCACTGTATGTTTTGGCGGTAAGCAAAGCCCTGTAGCCATTTGTGCATTACCAGCCAGGCCAGCGGCGCGGCTATGGCGAATGATATGAGCACCAGTTTAATAAAATCTTTACTCAGCATACCCACAATAGCCGATACGCTTGCACCCAATACCTTGCGGATGCCAATTTCCTTGTTGCGCTGTTCGGCGGCGTAGGCGGCAAGGCTAAACAGGCCAAGGCAGGCAATCACTACAGCCAGGGTGGTAAATATCAGGAACAGATTGCCGGTGCGGTGCTCGGTACGGTAAGTTGCGTTAAAATCCTCATCCATAAACGAGTATTCGAAATGCTGGTTGGGCGATAGGCTGTTCCATTTATGCTCAACCTGTGCCACAAATGCAGGCAGGTTTTTGGCATTTATTTTTATACTTAATGCCCCGTTATCACTTGCTAACAACATTACAACCGGGCTTATATTATCCCTTAATGAACTGAAGTTGAAATCTTTTACAACGCCAATTACGTGATACTCTTTTAAAGGCTGGTTGGGTACGTTTGTTGGCCTATATATTTTTTTATCTAACGGGTTATTAGCAAAGCCCAGCATCCGGGCAGCGGTTTCATTTATGATAACTGCCGATGAGTCTGTTGACAGTTGGTTAGAAAAGTTACGGCCTTTGGCAATACCCATTCCCATAGTGTTCAGATAATCCTCATCAATAGGCCAAACTTCGGTAAACAATGCATTTTTGGGGTCGGGGGTTTTGTTGCGGAATACACCATCGGGTGCCCTTACAACACCCGTTGGTAAAAAGCCACTTAATGATGCATTTGCCACACCGGCAAGTTGTTTAACCTCCTGTTTAAATGTTTTAGCGTTTTCTATTACACCAATATTTTTAATAACCAGTACCTGGTTACGGTCAAAACCAAGATCTTTATGTTGAATGTAATTCAATTGGCCATAAATAACCAGTGTGCCAATAATAAGGAATATAGATATGGCAAACTGAAACACCACCAGAAAATTGCGAAAATTACCGCCTTTAAACCCTGTTGATATTTTACCCTTTAGCACGCTGATAGGCTGAAAGGCGGATAAATAAAATGCCGGATAGGAACCTGCCAGCACCCCAACCATAACGATAATAACAAGCAGAGAAGGAAATAGCCATAACAAGGTTTGGGCGGTAATGGATAACTCTTTTCCGGATACCTGATTAAACAGCGGCAGAAGCGCCCACGCGGCCAGTACCGCTACTACAGCAGCAGCTACGGTTACCAATATCGATTCGGACAGGAATTGCGCGATCAGATATTTACGTGATGAGCCCAATACTTTGCGTACCCCTACTTCTTTTGCCCGGTTGGCCGATCGGGCGGTAGACATGTTCATGAAATTAATGCAGGCTATAAGCAAAACAAACAACGCGATAGCCGAGAAGATGTACACATAAGTAATGCTGCTGTTTGCTCCAAGTTCGTACTGCCTGTTAGATAACAGGTGGATATCGGTAAGTGGTGTAAGGTTTAAATGGAAGTAGTTGCCGCTTTTCTCCAACCTGCTGTAATTCGAACCCATGTTGTTTTTTAACATGCCCGTTAGTTTACCTTCTAATTGTTTTCGATTGGCGCCCGGTTTAAAAAGGATATAGGTTGTATAACTAAAATTACTCCATTCGTTGCTTTTGGCATCATCCCGGGCAGCCAGCGACAGGAAGAAATCAAACTTAAAATGCGATTGGCTTGGCATATCGTGTATAACGCCGGTTATTTTATAATTCGCATTGGTGCTTAAGTTAAGCGTTTTGCCAACGGCATCCGTAGTATTAAAATATCTTTTAGCGGTACTTTCTGTGATGACAGCGGTGTAAGGTTCGGTTAAAGCAGTTTTAGGGTCGCCCGCTATCATTGGCATCGTAAAAACACCAAATAGCTCAGAATCAGCATATACAACCTTTTCCTCCTGTATGTATTCATTACCTTTTTTTATGCGTACACCTTGATCATGTATCAAGCGGGCAGTTTTTTCAATCTCCGGAAAATTACTTGCCAGGGTTGCAGCCAATGGAGGCGGGGTTATGGCATATGAAGCAACATTACCACCATATTTCATATCCATATTTACACGATAGATCCGGTCGGCTTTGGTGTTGTAGCGGTCATAACTTAATTCATCTATCACATAAAAAACAATAAGCAGGCAGGTGGCCAGGCCTAAAGCTAAGCCCAGTATGTTAATGGCGGTAAATCCCTTGTTTTTTAACAAACTGCGGAATGCTGTTTTAATGAAATTTTTGATCATGATGCGGCGCGTTTAAGGGTGGGGACCAATTGCTTGCAATACAAGTTGTTTCCGGTTGCTAATCTATACTATAGCATTGGAATGAATTGTTAAATAAAGTTAAACTAATTATTTAGTTATAAAAACTATTTAACACTTTTTAGCATTAATACATCGCCATGATAATAGGCAGAGGAATTATTATTTTATTTGCATCACAAAAAAATAAAACAACATGTCAGTACAAACAGGCCAGGCGGCACCACAGTTTACATTAACATCATCAGAGCTTAAAGAAGTTAATTTAGCCGATTTTAAAGGAAAGAAAGTAGTGATCCACTTTTTCCCATTGGCATTCACCGGTGTTTGCACCACGCAGCTTTGCACCATGCGCGATAGCTTTGGTTATTACGATGGTTTAAACGCCCAGATTTTAGGCATCTCTGTCGATTCGCCTTTTACCCTGGCTAAGTTTAAAGAAGAGAATGCGTACCAGTTTCCGTTGCTTTCTGATTTTAACAAGGATGTATCGGCGGCATATGGCGCATTATATGAATCATTTGCTTTTGGGATGAAGGGCGTAAGCAAACGTGCTGCTTTTGTGATAGATGAGGAACAAAATGTGATATACGCTGAGGTGTTAGAGAACGCCGGCGACCTGCCAAATTTTGATGAAATTGCCAAAAAAGTAAAGTAATTGATAAAAAAGTTTGCAATGGATGCAGAAAATCCTATTTTTGCAGTCCGTTAAAAACGGGGCGGTTATCGGTTTGTGATAACAGCTTTACATCATAAAACGCATTTGTAGCTCAATTGGATAGAGCATCTCACTACGGATGAGAAGGTTTGGGGTTCGAATCCCTACAAGTGCACACAAATTAAGCCTTTCTGTAAAAAACGGAAAGGCTTTTAACTTTAATCGCAAGGGATGCTTAACTTAGTTCTGTTTGGTCCGCCCGGTGCCGGGAAGGGTACTCAATCACAAAATCTTATCGAAAAATTTGGCTTAATTCACCTTTCAACAGGCGATTTGCTGCGTGGCGAGATTTCGCAAGGCACTAAGCTGGGCCTCGAAGCAAAAAAACTGATGGACGAGGGTACTTTGGTACCCGATGAAGTGGTGATAGGGATGATCAGTAATAAGCTTGACGCTAACAAAGATGCCAAAGGCTTTATTTTCGACGGTTTTCCGCGTACGGTTGCACAAGCCGAAGCATTGGATAACCTGTTGGAATCTAAAGATTCTGCTATATCAGGCATGATCGCTTTAGAGGTTACCGATAGCGAATTGGAACAACGCCTTTTATTGCGCGGTAAAAGCTCGGGCAGGCCTGATGATGCCAACCCCGAGGTAATACGCAAGCGTATTAAAGAATATAATGATAAAACTGCACCGGTTGCAGGGTTTTATAAAAACCAAAATAAGTTTACAAGCATAAACGGAATAGGCGCGGTAGAAGAGATCTTCAAAAGCATCTGTGATGTTATTGGTGCTTATTAATTGTGAATCAAATAATTAAAGGCTAAGAGTAAAATTTATTTTGAGGGATTGTGAATAATGTGTATTTAAAAAGTATCTAACGTAACTAAACCATTTACCTACCAATCCGTCACATAGCCAAAATAAATAAGTACTATGAAGAGTTTTTATGCCTTTTTATTATTAGCAGTTGTTTTATTTACTGTATCATCGTGTAAAAAAAGTAGCCCGGTTACCCCACAAAAACCTAATGTAGATACACAAGAACATGTTGTTAATGATAGTGTTTCATTTACCATTAACGGTAAGCGATATACTAATTTGTTAAATCCACCCTCCTTTACCTTGAATGAATTTGGTAACAGAGGAACCAATTTAAAACCAAGTAATACGCCTGGCGACTGGTATATAGGTAGAGGTAATACTTACTGGGTTGGAAATGCTGATTCTGTGCAATATTACTCAGCATATACCGCTGTACTACAGAATAACGAGGGTGTCATTAAATTTTCATTTATTAAAAACAATAGCAGAGCAAATATGCTAAAGTTAGGTAGTTTTTATCTGCCTAAGATGAACGAAGATTTTTATACGTTGGGTAAAAACAAATACGCCACTGATTTTGAGCGAGAAGGTAAAGAACAGGGAATAGCTATAAGTTTTGGTGACCTAAAGTCAAATACCCAGGCAGAAATATTTGATAAGCCAACAATTACAGCTGAAGACCAAACAGGGTCAACATTTAAAATTCTAAAAATAGAGGATGTTAAAGGAGTAGAATTACTTAGAGGGATGCCATCTGTTATTATTGAGGCCAGTTTTGAGGCTAATTTATTTGATAAGGATAAAAACCCAATTAAAATCACTAATGGCTTTCTTAGGTTTACCGCAATCAAATACGGAAACAGGTGGAGCATATCTAATTAACTTTCATATCAGATTTTTACTTTTTTAGCCAAAAATTAACTTTATATAATTGAAATTAGTGGCAGAACTCAATTCCATAGCTAATTATACAACTAAGAAATTAAAGTTCTAAAAGGACTTTCTAAATAACTCACTATATGTCTCAAGGCTCAAATTTTGTTGATTACGTAAAGATATGCTGCCGTTCGGGACATGGTGGTCCGGGTTCATCGCACCTGCACCGTGATATTTTAACCTCAAAAGGCGGCCCTGATGGGGGGGATGGCGGCCGCGGCGGGCACGTTATTGTAAAAGGTAACGCCCAGTTATGGACCTGTCTCTTATACACATCT
>NZ_LGEK01000115.1 GCF_001636615.1 Mucilaginibacter sp. L294
AAAAAAAAAAAAAATAATATAAAATAAAAAAATAAAAAATTTTAACAATATGGAGTAAAAAATTAATTTAAAAAAAATTTTCAAGTGTGTTTACCCCACCGCCGTAAAAGTAATGATTTTGAACAGAAGTATTAAAGTTTAATATCTATTTTGAATTTATAGTAATAAAGTTACTCAATAGCTTTGTATCTGCTTAATTATTAGGAAAATACAAATTTAATTTATAGTGTTAGGGTAGGGGTATTTTTAAAAAATGATGTTGCGCAAAGACGCAAGGAGGCGAAAATTTATTAGAAACTGACTTTGCGTCTCAGCGTCTGTGCGTGAAAAATCTAAACTTGCTGCTACATTATAATATAATATGTAGCTCGTTGTAAAATGCTCAATACTTATATCGGCAATCGTTTATTTTAAATGAGCCCAACAAATATTTACGGCAAGGTGATTGTTTTTGTATTTTTACCATTCTAAAATGTAAATGATTTTGAACAGGAAAGTTTTAAAGTTTGAGATCGATCTGGATTTTGTATTGATAGCTATCACCACATCTTTAAAAGATTACCGGATATGCTACTATATAAACAAATGTTTAAATTTTAATTTTACCCGGGTTGATGACCTTTCGTTAGATACCAGTATCAATGGCGCACCGCTGCTGTTTTCGCTGTACCGCTACAGCTGGGAAACTACCGAAACCGACTTTTATTTTATTGGGAATAAGGGAAGTGACGGCTATTTAGTGCCCGAAATGCGCGAGGCCGATTTTTTTATTATGATCAAGAATTATATTGATGATACCGACCTGGAAAGCATGATTTCGGCCCTGAATAAGATCCCCGAAATTGTTGCCGCGGTAAAGATTGACCCGAAAAAAATAAAATCACGGGAAAATCTATTATTTTAGCGGAAATTTAGATGTGTAATTAATACACATTACTGTAATATAGCCTGAATTTAACCTGAAAATATGAATTTTTACTATAATCGTACTAAGATTGTTGCTACAATGGGGCCCGCCTCAGCAAAAAAAGAAGTGTTGCTGTCGATGATCAGGGCTGGATTAAATGTGTGCCGATTAAATTTTTCGCACGGTAAACCTGAGGATCACAAAAAATTTGTTGACCTGATCCGTGAGATAAATGCTGAATATAAAACTAATGTGGGCATCCTTGCCGATTTGCAGGGCCCTAAGATCCGTATAGGCCTGGTAAAAGATGGCGGTATACACCTTATTAATGGTACCCGCATCAATATTACCACTCATGAGTGTATTGGCGATGATAGCCAGATCTACATCACTTATGAAACCTTCCCGCAGGATGTACAGGCTAACGAGATCATTCTGTTAGATGATGGTAAACTGCAATTAAAAGTTATTGAAACCAACCGTAAAGACACTGTGATTTGCGAAGTGGTGCATGGTGGTATTTTAACATCACGTAAGGGTGTTAACCTGCCAAATACAAAAGTATCTATCCCAAGCTTAACGCCAGAGGATCTGGAAAACCTGAAATACGCTTTAGAATGGGAAGTTGATTGGATAGGCCTTTCTTTTGTACGTACCGGCCAAGATATCATCGACCTGAAACGTATCATCCGCGAAAGCGGTAAGCAATGCCGCGTTATTGCTAAAGTTGAAAAACCCGAGGCTATTGAGAATATAGACGATATTATTGCCGCTACTGATGCCGTTATGATTGCCCGTGGTGACCTTGGTGTTGAATGCCCGCTTGAAGAGGTGCCTTTGCTGCAAAAAATGATTGCCCGTAAATGCCGTGACGCATCAAAACCGGTTATTGTAGCTACGCAGATGCTGGAGTCAATGATCACCACCCCGCGCCCAACCCGTGCCGAGGTGAACGACGTTGCCAACTCTGTACTGGATGGCGCTGATGCAGTAATGCTAAGTGGTGAAACATCGGTAGGCGAATTCCCGGTTATTGTTATCGAAACAATGGCTAAGATCGTTCGTAACGTTGAAGACCTTGGTTATCCGTTCAACGCATCAAAATTAGAAAATACAGATCAGGCATCTGCCAATTATCTGAGCGACGCGCTTTGCGGTTCGGCAGTGTATTTGGCCGAGCATACCAACGCAATGGGTATTGTAAGCATGACGGTTAGCGGCTACACCGCTTTCGAGATCTCGAGCTATCGCCCTAAAGCAGGTACATATATCTTTACATCAAACAAGCACCTGCTTAATGCGCTTAGCCTTGTATGGGGTGTTAGGGCTTTCTACTACGATAAGGCTGAAAGTACCGACCAAACCATTGCCGATGTAAACAACATCCTTAAACAAGAGCAATTGCTTAAGGCAGGCGATGTGGTTATTAATACTGCGGCCGTGCCAATTGTTAAACAAGGCAAAACCAATATGCTTAAAGTAAGCGTTATTGATTAAGTCCGGAAGATTTTAAATATAAAAAAGAGGGTTATGCTGAATGCGTAACCCTCTTTTGTTTTACCACCCCGCCGTTACGAGCGTAGCGTGGCAATGACGCGTGGCTTAGTTCTTACTTAGCCTTTTCCTTTTCTACGTAACTCTTAGGGTCAAGCGCGGCTGGTGCCCAGCCTTGTAAAAACTCCATCACCTTGGCTTTACTGTGGCCTTTGCCTTCTTCCAGGTAGCCCGAGTTTTGGGTATGCAGGCGGGTGCCTTTGCCATCCAACACTACAAATACCGGGAAACCGAAACGCTGTGGGTAACCCAGATCGGCCAGTACTTTTTCGTTCTTGTTTTCGGGGCTCCAGTTTACGTGCAGCACTACAAAATTATCGTTCATGTATTTGTTAAGCTCGGCATCCTTGGTTACCAGATCGTTAAACCTCAGGCACCATATACACCAGTTGCCGCCAATTTGCAGCAATACATTTTTGTGCTGTGCCTGCGCGGTTTTAATGGCAGCGGTAATTTCTGCTTTAGCATCTGCTGCCGGGTTGTACAGCTTAGGCGTATCTTTTTTTATAGTATCCACCGGCTCGGTGGCTATCGCCGGCGGTTTGGGTAGGTTATATTTTTGATGTGCATTTGCCGAAAAAGCAAATACGACTATGGCAGCTATAAATAATATTTTTTTCATGGGATGTTAATTTTTTTAAATATATAAATAGCATCAGTAAACATTTGTAACAAAAGCGTAATGTTTAGGTACGCAAAAGCCCCCGTGTTTGGCGGGGGCTTTTAAATTTTATTCGTTAAATGTATTACTCTTATAAGTTACTGTTTCTTTATCGGGTTTGGTAGAGTAATAGGGTATATTGTTGATGCTGTCCGGGCCGGTGGTTTTTATCCTGTCCCGTAATAAACGGCGCCGGCGTTTCTTTAAACGATAGCGTTCCGTCCAATGGTCAAACGTGCCTGTGGCAGCTAAAATACCGCCTATCACAAATACCACCATCATAAAAATAACAAATAGGTGAAGCAGATCTGCAAGTAGGTGTCTCATAATTAATCAAGTAGTTCAACTCTTATAATGCAATAGCCGTGCCTTAACAAGTTAATTTTTAACACTAAAATGTAATAAAGAAGGTTTTTGTTAGGTAGAAGGCCTGTTTTAATATACCCTTTAAAAGAGCTTTTAGCATATCTGTAGAATACTTGTTGTGTATACAATACACTACAAAAGCAGGCGGGCCGGATGTAAGGGCCCGGTTATAAAATAATCTGTAAATTAGGAGATAGATCGGGTGGTAAACGGCTGTTAAAACCTTTTTAAATACTTCGCATCCACCAGTTCGCCGTAGGGGATTTCGGCTATCCTATCCAGGCTAAACCATGGCGAACCATTTTGCAATACTTGTATGTTTTGGGCCGGCATAAAACTTTGGGCAAGCAAAAACTGCTTTTTATGGGCGGCATTCTCTGCTACATCCATCACCATAAAACAATGGCCCGGCGAACCGCCTTTTATAAATACATCGCCGGCTTTAATATCGGCAGGGTTTGCAACGGGCTTTAATTCTTTTTGCAGTGATAGGGTACCCGCGTAGGAGAATACCAGGGTCATGTAGCGTAAAAAGTTGGGGTAAGTGTAATCCTTTTTCCCCTTTAATACCCAGCGTTCGTTAGCGTAGCGGTAACCATCAGCATAATGGATGTAATCGCATTTAAAACCGCTGGTAAAGTTAAAGGCAATGGCTTTGTAGTTTTTTTGCTGATACAGGTATTCGGCACGCAGGCGCATCACGGCATCGGCACACTGCTGCAGGTCCTGGCTACCAATGCTTATATCAATAACTGCCGCGGTGTATGGGTCGGTACGGGCAATGCTGCCGGTATAGGTTTTAGTATGGGTGCCTGCCGGTTTAAGGGTAAGGTTTTGCAGGTATGCCCCAAAACTGCCGGTAGCAACGGCAATATGGGTATAGCCTGCGGATGGCTTAAAGCGGCTGCGCACGTTATCCGCAGGGTGCGGCGCGGTGAGCATAATTAACAGCATAATGCTAAAAATGCTTTTCATTGTTTTTTAGATTGTTTTAATTGTAAATATGGGTTATACGGCACGGGTAAATCATGAGTTAATTTAAAGGCCGAAAAATGTAAATGTGTTGGTGATCTCTTTTTGTAAGCATTAAGCCCGGTGCGGCCAACCTCGGCAATCTTTTGCCCTTGTTTTACAATATCACCGGGTTTTACAAATATGGTGCGGTTATGGGCATAATAGCTAAGAATGTCAAGCTGATGATGGTATATCCAAATGAATTTGCCACCACGCATGGTGCATGTGGGTGCCCATTCGTTATTACAGGCTATTACTATTCCGTCATCTACAGCAAGTACATTTACGGGCTTGTCCGTTCTGTCATCCATGTCATCCTGGTTTTTATCAGTAATAAAAATATCATGAGCCGGGTGCGCGGTGTGTTTGTTCCCGTCGAGATAATTGTAGCCCTTATCGCTATAGCCATTACCGTTAGTGCCGCCGATAGCATTGGTTTGGTAGCCTTGCAAAGGGAATACCCATACATCCCCTTTTAACATAGGATGATTGCCACGCACAATTTGTATAAGCGTTTTAAATTGTTTGGCAGCTTCAGCCCTTTTTATGGTGCCGTTTAAAACAGCGGTATTCAGCTCATTTATTTTGATGCAAACAGCGCGTGTATCCTGTGCAAAAGCCGGGTAGATAAAAAACAGGGCGATAACCAGCACGAGCAGCTTTTTCATAATGGGTTCAATTTATGAAAAAGCAATTGGCCGCGCAAGGGCGTACCGGCTATACTGGTTTTCTTTAACCATGGTTACAGCTATTTATTATTTTTATAATAAATTATAAAAGCTGCACAAAACTGCATACTTTTAAATGTAAACCATACACTTATTATTAATGAGAAAACTTTTCCTTTTAATGCTGATCTGTTTTCGGCTTAGTGCCTTTGCGCAAAGTAATGGCAGTATTACCATAACCGGTGTTTCTGACCATATGATCAGCAAACATATTTACGGGCAGTTTGCCGAGCATTTGGGCCGTGGTATATACGATGGTTTTTGGGTAGATAAAAACCTGCCTGTTAAAAAGCAAGACCGTATAAGGCTTGATGTTGTAGAGGCATTAAAAAAAATAAGGATCCCTAACCTGCGGTGGCCCGGTGGTTGTTTTGCCGATGAGTACCATTGGCGCGATGGTATTGGCCCGCGTTTGCAAAGGCCTAAAATGGTTAATACCAATTGGGGCGGCATCACCGAGGATAACAGCTTTGGGACCCACGAGTTTTTAGCGCTTTGCAAGCTATTGAATACCGAACCTTATATTGCCGGGAATGTAGGCAGCGGCACTGTAGAAGAAATGTCTAAATGGATAGAATACCTAAACGCTAATAGTGGCAGTACGGTTGCTAATATGCGTAAACAAAACGGCCACCCCGAGCCATATAAAGTTACATTTTGGGGCGTTGGTAATGAAAGCTGGGGCTGCGGCGGCGAGATGACACCCGATTATTATGTAAACCAGTTTAAGCGCTACGCATCTTTCGCTAAAAATTACCCCGGTGCAACCCTAAAGAAAATAGCCAGCGGTGCCAACTCTGATGATTACAACTGGACAGAAGTGTGCATGAAAAATATCCCCAATGCCATGATGTGGGGCTTATCAATGCATTACTATACCATACCTACCGGTAACTGGAACAAAAAGGGTTCTGCAACCAATTTCGACGAAAAGGGATACTTTAATACCATGGTTAATTGTTTTAAAATGGAAGAGCTGGTTACCAAGCACTCGGCCATAATGGATAAATATGACCCTGCAAAAAAGGTGGCGTTAGCGGTTGACGAGTGGGGGATATGGACCGACCCGGAGCCCGGTACAAACCCAGGCTTTTTATATCAGCAAAACAGCCTGCGCGATGCGTTGATAGCAGCAAGCACCTTAAATATTTTTAACAACCACAGCGATCGTGTACGGATGGCCGAGCTTGCGCAAACCGTAAATGTATTACAGGCCTTAATACTTACCGATAAAACAAAAATGATATTAACGCCAACCTACCATGTATTTGATATGTACAAGGTACACCAGGATGCAAAATATCTAAACATAGCGCTTAACTCGCCAAATTATGATGTGGATGGCAAGAGCTTAAAGGCTGTAAATGTTTCTGCTTCGCAGGATGCGGCGGGTAAAATTCACCTGTCGTTAGTAAATATTGATATGAATAAAACGGTAACAATCAACACGGAATTAAAGGGCTTGCAATTTAAAACGGTTACCGGGCAAATACTCACATCGGCTAATATTACCGATGTAAATACTTTTAGCCAGCCTTTAAAAATTATGCTGCGTAAGTTTACAGGTGCCAAACAAGAAAATGGCAGGCTGGTAGTTACCCTGCCGGCAAAATCAGTTGTTATGCTTGAGTTGAACTGATCAGTTTTTTTTGGTGTTCTTGTTCGTCCGTTGTTCGGCTTTTTTTACCTCGTCTTTTTCGCTGAGCGGGAATTGTGTTTCCAGGTCTTTAGTATCAGGCGATGTTGATTTTGCAGCGTTCTTTTTTGAAGACGCTGCTTTATTTGGTGAAGTTGTCATGATGTGTGTTGCCTCCTGTTTAATAACTTTTGGCAACGCAAAAAGTTTAAAAAAGTTAGATGTTTAAACGGGTTTAAACATCAGTTTTAATAGACGGGAACTATGAGAGTAGTATGATTGTTTAGCGCCTTAGCCGCTGCAATTCGGTTTTGATCTCTTTGAGTTGCTGTTGCGCCTGCCTGTTTTCCAGGTAAAAGTAAATGGCAAAGGCCAGGAATATTTTGCTTAATACAAATACTGCTATAAAAACCCATTTCCAGGTTTTATGAACCTTCATGTGGTTGCTTTCGGCTTCTACTTCAATGTATTGCGGCCCGCTGCCGGGGTTGGTAAAGTTTTGGCCGTTGCCATCACCGCGTTCGGTAAATTGGTCGGGGTCGCTGGTTTGGCGCAGTATCAGTTCATCAATGGTATCAGATATCCTATCCCAGGTACGTTCGGGCGGGGTTATAGCCATTTGCTGTGCAATAAGCTCCATATCTTTCTCCAATTCCTGCAAAGCAATGTTTACCTCAGGGTAGTTGGCCTTCATATACAGCAGTTCCTTTACCTCCTGTTCGGAGGCGGAACCTGTTACATAGGCTTCTAAAATTCCGCTATTGATGTACTGCTGTATCATTACGGTTATTCCTGATAATGTTAAACGATTCTCTTAGTAATTGCCTGATGGTATCTTCGGGTTTATTTAATTCGGCGGCAAGTTTAACAATAGTTTTGCCATGATAGTGCACGCCACAAAAAACAAGTTGCTGGTCGTGGCCCATCATATCAATAAACTTATTGCCGTTTATAGTTTTTTTGGCGGTGATCTCGTCCTGGTCTGCGCAATCTTCAACTGTGCTAATAAACGACGAAAGCTTTTTACGTGCTATTTGCTGTAAACGCAGAAAAGTGTTTACGCCGGTTGCCATCATGTCCTTAATATCGGTTGCTTTTAACTCGTTAAAAAGCTCAATAAGATATTGCTCGGCAATGGCTTGCTCCTTAACAACCTCTTGTATATAGCCCAATAGCATAGCCCCATAGTTTGTGTATAAACTATGTTTGCTTTGCTTTATTGCGGGTAATGAAGCGTCAGTATATGTTAACTGTTGTTTCAAGTTTAATCAAGTGTTGTTTTAAGGGCTACCAAAAATATTAATTTGCATCTAAATCTAATCAAAAAAACAATATTCAGTTAAAAAAATATCCTCATTTGATTATATTGTTGTTGCGCTTAATAAACTACAGGATTTGCTATTTGTGTTAATAAAAGTTAAATGTAACAGTCGCCCGCAAAAAAACCGGCAGGTTTGAATAATTTTAAGCCATGGCACGTTACCTGCTTTTTATCACCTTATTGTTTTCATCGGCCGCTTTTGCCCAGGCACCTTTTAACGGGCGGGTATTGGAACTGAAAACCAGGATAGGCCTCGCAGGAATAAAGGTAGAGAACCTGAACAGTAAAAAAACAACGGTTACCACCAACACGGGTAGCTTTTCTATCCCTGCTAAAAACGGCGACCTGCTCACCTTTAAAGGGTTTGCATACAGTGTTGATACTTTGCTGGTAACCGAGCCATGGGCCAAAGAGATTTTCCTGGAGCCATTGAATAATGAGCTGGAACCGGTAAATATTACCACTACCGAAACCAAAAACATGACGACGTATTACGACCCGCGGTATCATGGGCAATCTGTTGTTTATGCCCGCGATAAGAAAGGGTATCTCACAGGCGGTATTATATGGCGTATTTGGTACTGGAAAAAAGATGCGAAGAAAAAAGCCAAACTTGAAGCAAAGCAGCGGGACTATGATATCATGTACAATATATCGCTGGTGTTTACACCTAAAACTATTGGTAAGTATGTGCCACTTACCGGCCCTGAGCTTGATAACTTTATAACCCTGTACACGCCCACCCCGGCTGTTTACACCGCTAACGATTTTAACCTGGTAAATTATCTGAATGCCTGTTATAAAAAATACCAGGAGCTGCCACCCGAAAAAAGAGAACCACCAAAACTGGAATAGTAATAATTATTTTATAAGCTTAACCCCGCTGCTATAAGCAAAGGCATCCCCGAAAGCGCCGGTGAGGTGTTTGGTAGCATCGGGTAATTTATCGGCATGCTTGCGCAGGTAGAAGCTGGCTACACTGGTTGCCAGTGCCGCGGCAGCGCCTATTACCATACCCTGTAAAATGCTTTGCCTGCTTTTTTTAAAGATGAGGGCACCCACAAACGCGCCCGAGACGATATTTACGGTAAGATCAGATAGTGTTAGGGTTTCTTTATTGTGGTTTGTACCCGCGTGTTCGCTGGCCCTGAATAGTTGGGTAGCGATAGTAGTAACCGGCGACCGTAAAAACATCATCCCCGGAAAAGATAGGGCGGGGTAAAACCCGGTGCTCATCTGCCGTGCAATTGCAGGAGCCGCGCTTGCACGTACCCCGGCTATTGCACCTAATCCTAAAGTTTGCCAAACGGGTGTTTTATAATTGCGCATTTTATTTCCTGTTGATGTATATAGGCAACAGTGGAGCGAGGGGATAGTTTGGAATTAATATCAACCCCCGTCAATTGCGCGGTACGAGTGGGTCTGAATAGCTTTACCATCTTTCGAATAAACCACGGTAGTAAATGCGTGGTTGGGCGAAGAGAAATCGTTCACACATGCATGTCGGCTACTTGTAAATTGTAAAAGATTTCTCCTCGTACATCGTTCGAAATGACAAAGCGGTGAAATCAAAGGGAACCCCACAAAAAAAGCGATGATCAACATCGCTTTAAGTTTCGTTTTACATCGCTTTCTTCAAGCTATCCTGTTTGGCTTTTTCGCGTTTCTTAAAAAAGCCCTTTAGTAAAAAGTTGTGTTGAACGGCTTCCAGGTCGTCGTTTAACTTAACCGAGCTTTGCTGCAGGTAATCAAGCGTGCTTTGTACTTTTACGGCCGCTTTAGGATCGTTTAAAAGCACACCAAGGGCGTTGTCGGTCGTGTTAAGTTTGTTGCTGGCCTTGTTAAGGTTATCGGTTAATATAGTGGCGTTATCCGCGGCCTCTTTTAAACGGCCCACCGATGCACGGATACGGTTGAAGGTGATCGTATCGGTAAGCAGGTTATCGGCAAAGCCACCTTTAGTGTTCATTTTATTGCTAAAGCTGTTTAAGCTTACCGCCATTTTAGCGGCGCTTTGTGTAGCGGCTTCCAGGTTACGCATGGTTTGTTTTAATTGCATGCCCATACTGCTATCGGCCAGTAACGTGCCTACTGTGCCTTTTCCGGCCAGGATCTGTTTGCTTAGCTGTTTAAAATCGGTAGTGATAGCCAGCAGGTTCTGGTTGTTTTGCTGCAGGGTTTTCATCACATCATCGGTTGATAGCAGTTTTTCAGATTGTAAAACGTCGCCATCTTGCACAATAGGCGCCTGCGGCGAACCGCCATCTATTACAATGATCTTATTACCTATCAAACCATCGCTGCTGATGCGTACCCCTGCATTACGGTGAATGTATTGCTGCGTGCTGGCATCAATGCTCATTATCACATCAACCTGGCCGGGGCCGGTAAAAGTTAGGGTTTTTATAGTGCCTACCTTTACACCAGAGAACCATACGTTGTTCCCTTTTTTCAATCCCGATACATCGTTAAATACCGAACTGATGTGTATGCTTTTTACAAAGCTTTTTTGCTGGCCGCCAAGGGTAAGTATGCCTATTACAAACACGGCTACGCCGAGCAGTACAAACACGCCTACAATTATTGAATTTCTATTTTCTGATGCATCCATATGATAGGGTACTAATATCTATTGTATAAAATTATAATCGTAAAAAGGTTTAACGCGGGCATCGTTGGTAGCAAATACCTCGTCGAAAGTGCCTACACGCTGAAACTGCCCGTCAAGTAACATAGCAATCCGGTCGCCGGTCATCTTGGCGCAGGTCAAATCGTGCGTTATAATGATAGACGAAGTATGGTAACGTTGCTGCACCTCGTTGATCAGGTCGTTTATTTCGATACAGGTAATGGGGTCCAGTCCTGCGGTCGGCTCGTCATAAAGCATTATCTCGGGGTTCAGTATCAGCGTGCGTGCAATACCGATACGCTTGCGCTGCCCGCCCGAAAGCTCTGAAGGCATTTGGTTGATGGTTTGCGAAAGGCCAACAGCTTCCAATACTTCTTCCACATTTTTGTTGATCTCGGCCCGGGTAATGTTCTTGCGGTTACGCACCAGCGGGAACTCGAGGTTCTTGCGAACGGTCATGCTATCATAAAGGGCGCTGTTCTGAAACGAGAAGCCTATGCGGATGCGCAGGTCTTCCAGCGCGCGCTGACTGATATTGGTAACATCGTTGCCTAAAACCTCTATAGTGCCTGTATCGGTAGGTAATAAACCCGATATCAGCTTAATTAATACAGACTTACCCGTTCCCGACCGGCCAAGCACCACCAGGTTCTCGCCCTGGTAAAGGTCAAGGTCAATACCACGCAATACATCATAATCAGCAAAAGATTTTTCAACCCCGCGGATCTTGATGACCGTGTTATTTTTATCGATATGTGCCTTTTGTTTTTCCATTTTATATTAGCGGAACCATCCGGCTATCTGTACAATTAAAACTTCTTCAATAAACACCAAAAACATAGCGGTTACAACCGCGCCGTTGGCGGCTTTACCCACACCCTCGGTGCCTTTGGTAGAGTTATAGCCCTGGTAACAGCCTACAATGCCAATAGTAAAACCAAATACAATGGCTTTGCTAAGTGATGCCCAAAAATCAATAAAGGTTAAGGGCTCAAAGGCCTGCTCCATAAATACGCTGTAGCTGGTGCCTTCGTTTTGGCTTACATTTAAATAACCGCCCAACAAAGCGATAAACGCAACATAGGTAGCCAATAAGGGTATGGTGATGGTTGTTGCAATAACACGCGTACAAACCAAAAATTTAAAAGGTTTTGTGCCGGATACTTCCATGGCGTCTATCTGCTCGGTAACACGCATGGAACCAAGCTCGGCGCCTATGCTTGAACCTACCTTACCTGCGGCAATAAGCGCGGTAACCAGCGGTGCAAGGGCCTTCATAATAGCGATGGATACCAACGACGGCAACCACGATGTAGCGCCAAAATCGGTAAGGGAGGGGCGGCTTTGTTTGGTGAAAATAACCCCTACAATAAAGCCGGTGAGCGTTATTAACGTAAATGACCGTACGCCCGTTTCATAACATTGGCGTATAATCTCTTTAAACTCATAAGGAGGTAAAAACACTTCCTTAAAAAAACGCAGCACAAAGGCATAAACCCTGTACAGCATTAAAAAGAATTCTGCCAACTTGTTACGCGTTTTTTTAATACGCGATGGGGCAGGGCTGGTTGTATTACTTACGCTATCCATTAATGTGGCAAAGGTATAATTTAACAAAGATATAGATAAACGGATTGACCAAATTGTTTTAAAAGTTAATCAGTAAAATGTAATAATTGCTTAAAACAGGCCGGTAACTTTTTAAAGTGTAATATCTGTTGATGAAATACAAGGCCAGCGTGAAATAAAAGTATCATACATACAATGCCTGTATTAACGTAATATCCTCAAAAATAGATTGATTAAGAAATTATTGTTGTTAAGTAACCATTAAGACTGTCTATTATACACATCT
>NZ_LGEK01000117.1 GCF_001636615.1 Mucilaginibacter sp. L294
AGATGTGTATAAGAGACAGTACTAACACCGCTTGAAAATTTAATTGAAGTCATATTGTAAAATTAAAAATTAAAATGGAGGAATAAGTCTAGTTATTACTGGTACAAAATCTGGTGCAACCAAAATTGCCACAGCAATAATTGCGCTACCCCGCTACCGCAAGCGTCCCGCTTGTGGACGATAGGCAAGCTAAAGATATACCACCGCTTATTGCTTATCTAACAATCCTTTGATACATTTACCCCGTTACATGTAGCAATAGCAAATTATGGGTTCAAGAGATATACAGGGGAAGTTATGGGGCCAGCGGGCCGAAGATTGGGCAAATATCCAGGAGCAAACAGGTATAGCCGGATATAATTATGTGATCAATTATTTAAAGCCCACCGCTGCCGATAAGCTGTTGGATGTAGGCTGCGGATCGGGTTTGTTTAGCGACCTGGTTAGCCTTACCGGTGCCAAGGTTGCAGGCGTTGATGCCAGCGAGCAATTGATTGAAAGGGCCACAAAACGTAACCCGCTTATCCGTTTTGTGAGCGGGGAAATGGAAGAACTCCCTTTTGAAGACAATACATTTACCATCGTTTGCGGCTTTAACTCTTTCCAGTATGCGGCTAATGTTGAAAATGCTTTGATTGAAGCCAGGCGTATATTACAACCTGGTGGTAAATTAGTAACCATGATTTGGGGCGATAAGCAAGATTGCGAAGCGGCAACCTATTTAGATGCCGTTGGAAGCCTGATGCCCCCGCCAGAACCGGGTGCTCCCGGGCCTTTTGCCCTCACCGAAAACAGGTTGTTGGAAAAAACATTAGAACAGACTGGTTTTAAAGTTTTGCAGGTAGAAGATGTAGCCTCCGTTTGGGATTACGCAAGCACCGAAACAGCCATTAAAGGCCTGCTATCATCCGGCCCGGTTGCTAAGGCCATAGCACATAGTGGGTTTGATAAAGTTTATCAGACTGTATCTAAGGCGATATTACCCTATACCCGGGCTAACGGGCGCGTGGTGTATAACAATAAATTCAGGATAGCGATCTCCGGAAAATAGGCGTTAATATTCGGCCAGTACGTTAAACGAAATCCCGGCGATCCCTTCTTTCTCCCAGGCTGCCTGGCTGGTTTCGCGCGATATGACCGCGCCGCTGCCAAATAGGCTTAGATATGCCGAAAACATCAGGCCGCGGCCTTTACCGTTTTCTATCCACTCCAGGCTTGCGAAAAAGTTATCGTCAACAAAAATATTGTAAGGCTCAAGGTTAACATGGATATCCTTCTGCCCAGCCAGCACATCTACATAAATATTCTGGTTTTGCAGCAGTTGATCGGGCATCCCTTTCTTTAAACTGTAAAAATTAAGGCGGAGCCTTACCGGGTATGACGATGCATTAGAAATATGCACATTGAATTTTTTAAGAAACGTTGGCGATTTCTTGATCTTTATTACCGTGCCTATCTCGTAGCCCAGTCTGTTGTCTCGAAACCCCGCGTTGCTGTTGTCTGATTGTGACGTATTGCCCAGGATGCCTTCTTTCCATTTACGGTTACTAACTTTAACTTCTTTGAGTTGGGTAAGAGATGGCTGTAGCAAAAGCGTTTGGTGAGCTTCTGCATTCTTAACAAAATTAGCAACCTGGTAGGTTTGGGCTACATAGCCTATCATAGATAGTTTTAAGCTATCAGCGTCATGATTGTTAAGATTTAGCTTATAGCGGCCGGCGCTATCGGTAACGGTACCTACGCTTTTGCCAATTATCCCTACGTTTACATAGGGCAGGGGCTGGTTGGTTTTAGCATCTTTAACTACACCTTCAAAAGTTTGGGCATTAGCTAATAAACAGGGAAATATAAACAGGGCAACAAACAAGATACGTTTCATATAGAGGTAAGACGTGTTTGTTGCCCCATTAGTTACGCTATGGCGTACAATTCTTCGCGCTGTTTCTGTACCACATCGCTGTTGATATATTCGTCGTAGGTCATTAATTTATCAATGATACCGCCAGGGGTTATCTCGATGATACGATTAGCAACAGTTTCCACCAGTTCATGATCTCGTGAGGTGAAGATGATGTTACCCCTAAAGTCTTTCATGCCGTTGTTTAACGCCGTGATCGATTCCAAGTCCAGGTGGTTGGTAGGCTCGTCAAGCAACAGCATATTGGCCGATTGCAGCATCATGCGGCTAAACATGCAGCGCATTTTTTCGCCACCGGATAGCACGTTGCTTTTCTTCAACACTTCCTCGCCGCTAAACAGCATACGGCCTAAAAAGCCACGGATAAACTGGTCATCCTTTTCGCCTGCGGAGTATTCGCGCAGCCAGTCTATCAGGTTATCGTTTTTACCTTTAAAGTATTCGGCGTTATCAATAGGGATATCGGCCAGGTTAACGGTTACACCCCATTTAAAGCTGCCGGTAAAGTCTTTATCACGGCCGGTTAAAATTTCGTAGAAGGCCGATGTTGCCAAACTATTTTGCGATAGTACGGCAATTTTATCACCCTTGTTTACCATCAGGTTAATGTTGGCAAACAACACCTCGCCGTTAAGCGATTTGCTAAGCTTTTCGGTTTGCAGTACCTGGTCGCCAATTTCGCGGCCCTGGTTATTAAATATAATCCCCGGGTATTTACGGTTCGATGGCTGGATCTCATCAAGGTTGATCTTATCCAAAGCCTTTTTACGGCTGGTTGCCTGTTTAGATTTTGAAGCATTGGCGCTAAAGCGGCGGATGAACTCCTGCAATTCCTTCACACGGTCTTCTGTCTTCTTGTTCTGATCGCTGCGTTGTTTCAGCGCCAATTGGCTCGACTCGTACCAGAAGGTGTAGTTACCTGTATAAATGGTCATCTTGGCGAAATCAATATCTACCACGTGCGTACACACGGTATCCAGGAAGTGCCTGTCGTGCGATACAACTAACACAATAGCTTCGTACGATGCCAGGAAATCTTCCAGCCAGGTAATAGTATGGATGTCCAGATCATTGGTAGGCTCATCCAGTAATAAAATATCGGGTTTGCCAAAAAGGGCCTGTGCTAATAACACGCGTACCTTTTGGGTGTTATCAAGATCCTTAACTAACTTATAATGAAATTCTTCTTTAATGCCTAAGTTGCTTAATAGGGTAGCGGCATTGCTTTCGGCATTCCAGCCATCCATTTCGGCAAAAAGGTTTTCCAGTTCACCGGCACGTTCGCCATCAGCATCGCTAAAATCTTCTTTTAGGTAGATGGCGTCTTTCTCCTTCATAACGGCGTACATTTCTTTGTACCCCATCATAACGGTTTCAATTACGGTAAATTCATCAAAAGCGTAGTGGTTTTGGCTTAAAACGGCCATACGCTCGCCCGGGGTAAAACTAACCGAGCCGCTTGAAGGATCGATCTCGCCCGATAAAATTTTCATGAAGGTTGATTTGCCTGCGCCGTTAGCCCCAATTATGCCATAGCAATTGCCCTGGCTAAACTTAAGGTTAACATCTTCAAAAAGGGTGCGTTTGCCGTAACGTAAAGATAAATTTGATACCGTGATCATGCGTGAACTTATATTTTGCGCAAAAATACGGTAAATAGTTAATTTATTTTAACCACGGGCTAAATTAGGCGTGGAATAATCATGTTCGGTATATTAATCTACACTATGCTGACAGGGGTGAGGAGACCATTCTACGTATTTTGCTCAATAAAAAAATATTGTAACAAAAATATTAGTTAATGATGCATTAAATGCATAAATTAGGTTTTGGAACAACTATTGAATAATAGTATTCGTAAAAGTATTAACCCCCTAATTAATCTTTATGGCTATTGTAGTAACAAGCCTTTTTATTGTGAACGCGCTGGTAGTAGTGCAGCACTTAAAAGTAAAAAGGTCTTAACCCCCGGAAAGCGAGGTTCAACTAACTTAGCAAGGCTGCTAAGTTAGTTGTTTCCTCGTCGACAAGCTTTTGCAGCGGCCCGGATGCCAGCATCTTCATCATCATGTTCAGGCTGGCAGTAATGGTAAACGCAGTCTGGGTTACACCGTCAGTTTCGCTTAGTTCCCATTTTAGTTCCATATCAAACGGTGGTTTTTCTGCAGGTATTATCCTTACAAGGGTATTGGCCACGCGTTCTTCTATCTTTAATGAAAGCTTTGTTATGTTTTGAATGTTAAAGCTCGCCACATCAGCGGTTGAGGTCCAATCAACAATGTTATCCGGCATTAACTGCCTGTGGTTGTTCATATCCGCCAAAAACGCGTATACCTGTGCCGCCGGTTTGTTAACCGTAATTTTGCTTTCAAAAATACTCATACTTATATTATTGTCCCCAGGTAGAGGGTTGTGTACGCCATTGTTTTAAAACGTCAGTATCCGCAGCAGATATATACTGGTGCGCTTCGGCATATTTTAATAATGCGTTATAGTTTGATAGGGTAATGAAGGGGCATTTAGCCTCTTTAAAATTCTCTTCGGCTATGTCAAAGCCATAGCTAAATATAGCGGCAAGGCCTGCAACGGTGTAGCCGGCGTCACGCAGTGCATGAACTGCCTGCAAGCTGCTTTTACCTGTTGATATCAGGTCTTCAATAACAACAACACGCTGGCCCGGAGAGATCTCGCCCTCAATTAAGCTGCCTGTGCCATGCTCTTTGGCTTTTGCGCGTACGTAGATGAATGGTAAGCCCATTTCTTGTGCTACCAAAGCGCCTTGTGGGATGCCTGCTGTGGCCACCCCGGCGATACAACCAACCGAGCCAAATTTTTCTTGTATGGCCGATGTAAGCTGCTGCCTGATGTAAGTACGGATAGTGGGGTGCGATAAGGTGATGCGGTTATCGCAATAGATGGGAGATTTCCATCCCGATGCCCATGTAAAAGGATTAGTAGGTTGTAGTTTTATTGCTTTAATTTGCAGCAGAAATTCAGCTACTTGCTGCTCGGTCTCACTATTAGTTAACATGGCTCAAAAATACAGAATTTATATTAATCAAAAAGTGGTTTTACTCACCGTAAAATCACCCAAATTTGCAGAACATTATCAAAAGATTGATGCTGAGCACTTTGATTTGAAAATTGTTTACCACTGGGTTGATAAACAACCGGGCAAATTATTTTATGTGCTTTGCGATGATGCCAAGGCATTTTTGAAAAAGGTGATCAAAAACAACATGCTGATAGAAGCCGCAGGCGGATTGGTGACCAACCAAAACGGCGACCACCTGTTTATTTACCGTAACGATAAGTGGGACCTGCCCAAAGGCAAAATAGAAAAGAAAGAGAAAACCAAAATTGCCGCCGTACGCGAAGTAGAGGAGGAGTGTGGCATTAAGGTGAGTAAACTGGAAGAAAAGATCTGTAAAACCTATCACACCTATATTTACAAAGGCGAAGTGGTGTTAAAGAAAACGCATTGGTTTAAAATGCGCTACAAAGGCAACGCAAGGTTAGTGCCTCAGTTAGAGGAAGGTATAACGGATGTACGCTGGTTTAAAAATGAAGAGGTACCAACCATCATTAACAATACCTTTCCGTCGATAATTGATGTGCTGGAGGCAGAGGAACTGATTACAGATACGGTAATGCTTCCTTCGGAATAAACTGGGCAACATCACCGTTGTACCTGATTATCTCGCGCACGATGCTGGAACTGATGGACGAATACCCCGGTTTGCTTACAATAAAAATACTTTCAATTTCGGGCTCAAGGGCGTGGTTCATCTGCGCTATGGCCTTTTCGTACTCAAAATCAGATACGGTACGGATGCCGCGGATCATGTAATCGGCACCGATGCTTTTGCAAAATTCAACGGTAAGGCCTTCATAAGCAACAATATGGATGCGATCATCATGCGCGAAAACCGCCCTCAGCATATCCTCGCGTTTGCTAACGCTAAGCAGGCCCTGCTTGGTGCTGTTTACCCCAATGCCAATGTAAACCTTATCAAATAAACCAACACTGCGTTTTACAATATCAACGTGGGCTTTGGTAACCGGGTCAAACGAGCCGGGGAAAAGGGCTATTTTCATACTGATGATGATGTTATTGCTTGTTCAAAAGTAAATAATAATTATGATAACCTAACTCCGCGCGTCATTGCGAGGTACGAAGCAATCTCTTCAGGACAATTAGGCCTTCGCTACCGCAAGCGTCCCGCTTGTGGCCGCTTGCATGATATACTCTTTACATCACGTTATGCAAAGCTCCTAAACCCACAAGCGGGACGCTTGCGGTAGCAGAGGAATCTTGTTCGAATAGCGTCGCGAACTTTGCACCATGAACAAGATTTCTCCTTGCTACGCTCGTTCGAAATGACAATTTTATTTATAGAAGCCTATTTATCTGCGCATATTGCAGCAGCACAATAGTTTTGGCATCCTTGATTTCGCCGGTTTTTACCATCTCCAGGGCTTTGGTAAACGGTAGTTCAAGCACTTCGATGTGTTCAGTTTCTTCTTCCAGCCCGCCGCCATCGCTTACCTTCATGTCTTTGGTGTATGCGGCCGTAAAAAAGTACAAGATCTCGGTAACCGAGCCCGGCGACATATACGCCTCAAATGCTTTTTGTACCGCTGTTATTTTATAGCCGGTTTCTTCCTCCGTTTCCTTACGGATGCAGTCTTCGGGGTTGTCCTTATCCAGCAGGCCGGCGCAGGTTTCAATCAGATAACCATCGGTATTGCCGTTTAAATAGGTGGGCATCCTAAACTGGCGGGTAAGTATTACCGTTTGGGCTGCCTTGTTGTAAAGCAGAATAGTAGCGCCGTTGCCACGGTCGTAAGCCTCGCGCGATTGCGCCTGCCATTTACCATCGCGGCCTAAAAACTCGTAGGTTACTTTTCTTAGCGTGTACCAATTGTCCGACAGGACTGTGGTTTGCAGGTAGCGGATGTTATCACTCATAACGAGGTGGATTTGGTTAGGCTTTAAAGAACGAGAACGATGAATGCCCGTATTTGCGCTGCTCTACAAAGGCAGGGTGGTTACTTAAGTTCTGCATGCTTTGATGCTCTACTATCAGCATACCGCCTGCTACAAGCAGGTTTTTTTCAAATACAATTTTGGGTATCTCGGGGATCTTGTTCAGGTCGTAGGGCGGGTCGGCAAATACCAGGTCGTATTGCTCGGTTTCCATAGCCAGGTATTTAAAAACATCGGCTTTAAAAACCTCAATCTGGGTTAAGCCGTGCTGGCGCGATGCATCTTTCAGGTAATGTACGCATTGTATGGCGCGGTCAACCCCGGTCACTTTTTCGGCCCCGCGGGATGCAAACTCCATGGCGATGTTGCCGGTACCACTAAACAGGTCGAGCACTTTGATATCCTCAAACTCAATTTGGTTTTGCAGGATGTTGAACAGCGCCTCCTTGGCAAGATCAGTAGTAGGCCTAACGGGTAAGTTTTTTGGCGGGTTAAGCCTTAGTCCTTTTAGTTTTCCTCCGATGATGCGCATAGCGATAAAGCAGAAAGACTAAGAATTTTATGAGGGGTAACCTTGTCTGAAAGGGTAAGCAGGCGAATGTTATTCAGTTCTACCTCGCCAAAAAAATCTTTCAGGAAGGTAAAATACCGGTCGCTGTTGTTAATATCGCCGCTGATGATCAGTTTAGCATCCTCAGGCTTAATTTCCAGCTCGGTAGTTACCAGGGCGCAGAAATAAGCAAGCTCCTCATGGTTTTTAAAAGCGAAGTTATTGTAAAAACGCAGCTTGCTGTTATTGAAGTTTACAACAGATACCACATCGTTACCAATATTTAAATACACATTATTGCTTAAGGGATGGTTAGCGGCAATGGCTTTTACCCAGCCGGTATCTGTAAAGGTAGCCTTTTGGTTATCAAGGTCTTTTATAGCATAGGTTAATACTTCATCAACCTTGTAAATGATGACGTTTTGGCTATCTAAAGCCTCGGCGTTTACCTTTTCGGTGTTGCTTACATCAAGCAGGCGGGCCACATCGGCAATACGGTTGCTGTCAAAAAGGCTTTGGGGTAATAATGTAAAGCCTGTGCTGGCTAATCCGGCAATCACCTGTTGGTAATTAGCCGTTAAAATATCACGCAGTTGCTGCGGGTCGCGCAGTTCATCAAGCGAATAGTTTTCGCCCCAGGCTAAAAGCTGTTTGCCGGATAATACAGCATAATTAAAGCTGTTCGCATCAACCTGTAACAACAGGGTGTAGCTGTGGGCCTGGGTCAGGCTTAGATCGTCGCTGGTGTAATGGTGTCTGTTATCGCTCATGCAGGTTAACAAAAGTAATGTTTTTTCTGGATTACTTAATTAACATAGTTGGCGGGATTTTGTTAAAATCATTAAATGTTCCCTAACCCATACTACCCGTTTACGCATTAAAACGGCGCGCTGCCTAATTGCGGTTAAAACGTATTATTAACGGTCGTAGTTTCACCTGCATCAACCAAATGTGATACTACTATGAAAACATTAAAACCTACTTTAAAAGCGTTTACCCTAATACTGCTGCTTGCCTTTGCAGCCTGCAAAAAAGACGGCGCGGTTAAACCCGAACCAGTAGACAATACGCCGATAACCAGCGCCGAACTGTTAGATTACAACATAGCTATATCGCTAAGCTCAGAATTGGGCCTGCGCATTATTTATTTTAACAAGGATGGTAACGATATTAAAGCAACGTTTGATGCCGTTAGCTTCCGCAGGATCTTTACAGTAAACGTGGTAAATAATGTGTGGACCATGGACCTGAATGGCAATGGGTCTACAATTTACACCTTTACATTTGCCAGGGGAGATGAAGGGCGAATAGGCCTTGTAAATGCCAGCTATAAAAAGCAGGACGACGCATCAGTACAAATGCAGCTGGTAATGTCGAAAAATTCTGAAATCCCTTCTTTTACCAATAAGTTTTTTTCAGAAGCCCATACGCCGCCTCTTTACCTGAAATTTTCTAACGACCAAAACTTTGCCCTGAGTGATAAAAGTGATTACACAGGGGCGGCATGGAGCAGCTATTATGACCTTTGCCCCGGAGCGTGGAAAGGTACCTACAATGGTGTTAGCTATATGGGCTTTAGTTTAATGGAAGATAATAAGGTACAAATGTTCCTGCAGAAAGCGGGCGAGGCTAAATATCATGTATTTGTGCCGAAATAACAATAATGAAGTGGCGCGTTACTTAATCGCGTGCCTGTCATCCGCTAAAAAAATTATTAACCGGCCATACTCACTAATACTACTATGAAAATATTAAAAGTGTTTACCCTGATACTGCTGTTTGCCTTTGCTGCCTGCAAAAAAGATGGTGGGGTTAAACCAGGGCCAGATCCTGTAGTGAACACCCCGATAACAAGTGCCGAACTGGTAGATTACAGCATACCTGTGCAATTAAACGTAGACGAAGGTTTGCGCGTTATTTACTTTAACAAAGATGGTAACGATATTAAAGCAACGTATGATGCTGTTACTGTGCGCAGGATCTTTACAGTAAACGTGGTAAACAATACCTGGGTTATGGACTTAAACGGCAATGGCTCAATTATATATACGTTTAAGTTTGGCAGGCGCGATGATGGGCAATTAACCCTTGTAGGTGGCAGCTATAAAAAGCAGGCAGACGCATCGGTAAAAATGCAAGCGTTATTGATGAAGAATGCCGACATCCCGCCGCTTGCCAATACACATTATATGGAAAGTGGCAATACGCCTTCTTACCTGAAATTTTCTGACGACCATAATTTTGCCACCAGTAACCAACCAAATTATGCAGGTGCGCCCTGGTCAAGTTATTATGACCTGTTCCCCGGGGCATGGAAGGGCAAATACAACGGGGTTGATTATATGGGCATAACCATTAAGCTAAAACCAAATGAGGCGCCAACGATGTATTTGCAAATAGCGGGTGATGGTAAAACACATACTTATAACCTGCAAAATAATTAAGCAGTACCGGTTACTTTATTCGCATACTTATCCCCATTTTTGTGCTGTGTCAGTATTTTTCGCCCTTGTTGGTGTTGTCACCAACAAGCCGCTATGCATGCGGGTTACCTGTCTAAATGCTGTCGCCAAATAGTACAGCCTCCGCGCCGCTGACTCACCCGGTCATTGCTTCGCTCGACCACCCTCTCTCCGCAAGCGGAAAGAGGGTCCTGTTTGGTTTTTCTTTACCCTCTTTGCGCAGCAGAGAGGGTCGACAAGCATAGTGTAGTCGGGGTGAGTAAATTATCGAATGGAGTGAACTCCGCAATAAAAATAATAAGCCGCGCCTGTTACCTATTTCGCGTACTTATCCCCATTTTTGTGCTGTGTCAGTATTAAACGATATCAGCAAGAGTTTTCCGCACCAGCCTACGCCTCAGCAACAGGAGCTGTTTGGCAAGCTGCACGCCTTTTTAACCAGCGGCGAAGAGGACGATTGCTTTATACTGAAAGGCTACGCAGGTACCGGAAAAACCACTATTGTGGGGGCCCTGGTAAAGGCGCTGCCTATGTACAACTTTAAATCGGTACTGCTGGCGCCAACGGGCAGGGCCGCCAAGGTGATCACCAATTACAGCGGCCGCAAGGCATTCACCATTCACAAACGCATCTACCGTAAAAAATCGGCCCTGAACGTGGATGAATCATTCGCCATTGCCGAGAATATGAACGCCAACACGCTTTTTATAGTAGATGAGGCGTCCATGATATCTGATACGCTAAGCGGCAACAATCGCGATACCCTGCTGCATGATCTGGTGAACTACGTGTACAATACCAAAAACTGCAAACTGCTGCTGGTTGGCGATACCGCCCAGTTACCCCCTGTAGGTGCTGATGACAGCCCCGCGCTGGATGAGAAACTCATTAAAGCCGACTACGGCCTCACTGTTTACAGCTACGAGCTTACGGATGTGCTGAGGCAGCAAAAGGATTCGGGCATATTGTATAATGTAACCAACGTGCGCAATATCATCCGCGAGGGTAAGGAGGTAATGCCGCAAATTGTGACCAAAGGTTACAAAGATGTTTATCGCATGGGCAGCGAAATGCTGGAAGAGGGGCTTAATTACGCCTACAGTAAATACGGGCACGATGGTACCCTGATCATTTGTCGCAGTAATAAAAATGCCAACCTGTATAACCGGCAGATCCGCGGGCGCATATTGATGCGAGAGGAGGAACTTACCGGTGGCGACCAGCTGATGGTAGTGAAGAACAATTACTTTTGGCTGGAGGGCCAGGAGGAGGGCAGCACCGGCTTTATTGCCAATGGCGATATTGCCCGCGTAAAAAAAGTGCGCCGTATTGAAGAAATGTATGGCTTTAGGTTTGCCGATGTGCAGCTGGAATTTACCGATTACGTGGAAGACCCCGTGCTGGATTGTAAGATACTGCTGGATACCCTGTACAGCGAAGCGCCCGCCCTGCAACCTATAGACCAGAAGCGCTTTTACCTGGAGGCCATGAAAGATTATGACCATATCCCCAACAAGCGCGCCAAGCACAACGAATTGAAACTAAACCCATACTATAACGCCTTGCAGGTGAAATTCGCTTACGCCATTACCTGCCACAAAGCACAGGGCGGCCAGTGGGAAACCGTTTTTGTTGACCAGGGCTATCTGACCGATGAGATGGTGAACACCGACTTTTTACGCTGGTTTTACACCGCCTGTACCCGTGCTACCACCGAGCTTTACCTGGTTAATTTTAACAAGAAATTTTTTGTAGGCGGGAGCGAGGAGGAATAGATCTTTAAGTTCAAAGTCGAAAGTTCAAAGTATGTGGCTTGTCCTCGTGAGGTGTTCAGAGAAAGGCCCTGCGGCGACAGAAACCCCTTCCCTCAATTTGTGGTGTCCCCACCAAATTTATACGCCCTGCATGCGGGCTGTTGGTGAGGACACCACAACAAAGAAGTTATTTCCGTCCTCACAGGGTAACTTTCAGATTTAAGTTAACCCATAAAATCAAGGTGAATTATCATAGTGTCCCTAATGACAGAATCGGGCATTTTCAATAGTACCAAACGTTCCTACAGAACGTAAATAGACGTTCACGTATTTCTACCTACGATGCGTCCCTACGGTACGCTAAGCGCGGTTCTTCCTTCGTTCCTTCGGAACGCCTGGTTGGTAGAAATAGCATATGGGGGCGATTCGTTCCATCGGAACGATTGGTAAACTTGAGATTTCGCAAACCCTTTATTTTTTTGTCCTCGCAGGCTCTTTTGAAAGAAACCCTGCGCCGTAACCTGGGAAGTTATGATGCGACAACGAAATTTTTGTCTCGTCCTAAAAAAGTTTACAGGTTTTAAGATAGTCCTGTTATGTATTTACAATGTGTTCCTTTTGATAAAAAAACGGAACAAAATGGAACAAGCACAAAATTCACAAATATCTATAAATCAACAATTTAATACAAAATACCTTTTTGACTTCCGGGGGAATTTGACGACACAAAAAGGACGAAATAAAGTCGAAAAAAGGCAAAAAAAGGCGTTTAATATCGTGTTAGATCGTTGCCTTTTTTGTTCCATTTTTTGAAAAGTGGAACAAAAACACTTTTTTTATAA
>NZ_LGEK01000118.1 GCF_001636615.1 Mucilaginibacter sp. L294
TCGAAGATGTGTATAAGAGACAGTTATGAAAAAGTACCTATTATTTATTCTGTTTGCCATCGGGATGGCATTCATCGCATGTAAACATCAATCAGAGGAGAAAGTTAAGGTATCCGAAGTGATCATACCACCGCCTCCTGCCGAAAAACAGATGGCACCACAAAAATTTACCGCCCCGATAATTAAAGCCGACGACGAGATTGTTGCTGAAGCCAACAAAGTATCTGACAAGGCAGGTGAGGGCGAAAGAATGTCCGAAGCACCTCACACTGCTGATATAGAAAAGAAAATCATTAAAGAGGGCGAGATCCGTTTTGAGAGTAGCGACGTTGCAAAAACCCGTAAACAGATCATCAGTTCCTTAACACATTTAGGGGGATATGCCGAAAACGACAGCGAAACAACCGACGGCGCGTTAGGCACTAAGGAATACACTATTGTTATCCGTATCCCGGCTAAAAATTTTGATGCATTTTTAGGTACGGTATCATCAACAGCCACCAAAATAGATAGCCGTAACATTCGTGTAAAAGACGTCACCTCGGAATTTATTGATACCAAAGCCCGGTTGGATAATAAGCTGCAACTCGAAAAACGTTACCTGAACCTACTAAGCCGTGCAGGCAAAATGCGCGACCTGCTGGATATTGAAGAAAAGCTTACCGAGATCCGCAGCGATATCGAAGCCACGCAGGGCCAGTTAAATTATATGAGCAAACAGGTTGCCTATAGTTCGTTAACCATCACCTTTTATACCGTACAGCCAGAACAGGTTGCAACAGGCAATGGCTTTGGGTATAAATTTAAGCATGCCTTAGCCGGTGGCTGGGAATCTTTGCAAGGCTTGTTCTTTGGTTTATTATCAAACTGGTATTTATTGGTGATAATAGCCGTGATAATTGTGTTCGTAAAAAGATGGCGCAGGCGCAGGGCGGTTAAAGCTGTTTAACCAGCTACCTGGCTGTGCTGTCGCGAGTTAATGTGCTGTCGCGAGTTTAGCGCAGCGTAACTCGTGACACGGCATGGATAAAGCTTTCAGCTTTATAGAGATATTATTAATTTAACGGAATGAGTAGAGGTTATAAATTTCATGATCAAGAGCGACCATACTTCGTGACGTTTTCTGTAGTTAGATGGATAGATGTTTTTACAAGAAGGGTGTATAGGGACATATTAGTTGACAGCCTAAAATATTGTATTCAAAACAAAGGTCTTGAATTATATGCATGGGTAATTATGAGCAATCATGTCCATTTGATAATTGGCACTAAAGGCCAACCCATGCAGGATATCTTGAGAGATATAAAAAGACATACTTCTAAAATGCTGCTTAAAGCAATCAGCGAAAACGTTCAGGAAAGCAGACGCGATTGGCTATTGTGGTTCTTTGAACGCGAAGGCAAGCAGAACTCAAACAACGAAACCTATCAATTTTGGCAACAAGGGAATCATCCTATTGAGTTATGGAGTAATAGTGTTATAGACCAGAAATTGGATTACATTCATAATAACCCTGTAACCGCAGGGTGGGTTGATGAACCGGAACATTACTTGTACAGTAGTGCACGCGATTATGCAGATGGGAAAGGTTTGATTGATATTTTGCTGATGATTTAGTGTAGTAAGCTGAAAGCTTACCTTGTGCTGTATCACGAGTTACGCTGCGCTAAACTCGCGACAGCTTTGTCACTCGGCTGGAGCCGAGCGACTGCCGGGAACTTAGACCAATGTTTGTATTGATAAAAATGGCGCAGGCGCAGAGCAGTTAAGGCAGCTTAACAAGCTTCTCGCCCTGTAATACAGGGATAGCGGTAGTCAGATCAACCTGCAGGCAAAACGCGATATCTTTTTCGATGCCGAGTTTTTTGAGGCGTTCGCCGTGGGATGTTTTGCCCAGGTATTTACCAATATCATTTTTGCCTACCTGGAACAGGTCGTTAGCGGCAATAGCGGGGTCATCCAACGTGTAGCCGCTATGTTTTAACTGCTCGATAACCGCACCGGCAAAAAGGGTATCCTCCAGGTTAAAGTTATTGTGCCAGCCGGCGCAAACCAGCAGGATATTGCCCTCCTGTTCTTTTAAATAGGTGCACAACGAGGTAATATTCAGGAAAGACCCGATCAAAACCTGCCTTGCACTGCGTGAAAGATGCAGGGCATGGGTACCGTTGGTGGTAGTTAATACAACGGTTTTACCGGCCACTTTTTCAACGGTATAAGAGAATGGCGAATTGCCAAAATCAAAACCCGCAACCACCTCGCCATTACGCTCGGCTGCCAGCAAATAATCCAATCCTTTTTCGCGGTAGGCGGCGCATTCTGCTATCTCAGCTACCGGGATAATGGCTTCGGCACCGTTCTCTATCCCATAACAGATGGAAGAGGTAGCGCGAAAAATATCGATGATCACCACCGTATAATCTTCTACCTTATATAATGGGATTAATGCGGGGGTCAGGCAAACGTCTAAACTTCGTGTCATTGGGTCATTGGGTCATTAGGTCATTAAGAAAGTATCAGGCCTTTAAGCTAAGAATGACTCAATGACCTAATGACTCAATGACGGCGCTTCGCGCCTACTTATAAAATGGTGGTTTTACAACCTGTGCTTTTACTTTATTATCGCGGATGCTGATATAGATCTCGGTTCCTTCTTTGGCGAACTCGTTTTTTACATAGCCCAGGCCAATTGCTTTTTGCAGCGATGGCGATTGGGTACCCGATGTTACTTTACCAATAACGTTACCCCCGGCATCAACAATCTCGTAATCGTGGCGGGGGATACCGCGGTCTATCATTTCAAAACCGATAAGCTTGCGCTCCACACCGGCTTGTTTTTGTTGCTGTAATGCCGCCGAGTTTGTAAACTCCTTGGTGAATTTGGTAACCCAGCCTAAACCGGCCTCTAATGGCGATGTGGTATCGTCAATATCGTTACCGTACAGGCAAAAGCCCATTTCTAAACGCAGGGTATCGCGGGCTGCTAAACCAATTGGTTTGATGCCGAATGGCTCGCCTGCTTTAAATACCTCGTTCCAGATATATCCGGCGTGCTCATTATCAAAATAAATTTCGAAACCACCGGCACCGGTATAACCAGTTGCAGATACTACCACATTATCTATCCCGGCAAATGTTCCCTTCTTAAAGGTGTAATACTCCATCGAACCCAGGTCGATATCGGTAAGGCTTTGCAGCGCATCGGCAGCTTTGGGGCCTTGTACAGCCAGTAAAGAGGTGCGGTCTGAGATATCTTTCATATCCACACCCTCGGTGTTGTATTTAGCTATCCAGTTCCAGTCTTTTTCAATATTTGATGCGTTTACCACCAGCATATAGGTTTTCTCGTCAATACGGTAAACCAGCAGGTCATCAACAATACCACCATCTTCGTTTGGCAGGCAAGAGTATTGCACTTTGCCATCATATAATTTTGAGGCATCGTTACTGGTAACACGCTGTATCAGATCGAGCGCTTTTTCGCCTTTTAAAATAAATTCGCCCATGTGGCTTACATCAAATACACCTACGCCTTTACGCACGGTATCGTGTTCGGCATTGATGCCAACGTATTGTACCGGCATATTGTATCCGGCAAATGGCACCATTTTAGCACCCAGATCGGTATGTACTTGTGTTAAAGCTGTGTTCTTCATATATATTTTTTGTCGCGTGGCAAAAATAACAAAATAGTGTTACTATTCAGCTCCAATTTCCCTGCGAGAGGTTTGGTGAGAGGCTAAATAGATTCTGTATTAATCAAATATTCTTTTAACCACAGTGTACACAAAGGAAAAACCACAGAGGGCACAGAGATTCTATTGATCATCGAAATAATTCACAGAAAATCTCTGTGCTTCTCTGTGAAAATCTCTGCTAACTCTGTGGTTAAATAATAAACTATACATTCTTACCTATCATGTTTATTTACAAACACGCTGACAAACAGTTACTAAATAGATTCTGTATTAATCAAATATTCTTTTAACCACAGAGTACACAGAGGTTCAGTTGATCATCGAAATAATGCACAGAAAATCTCTGTCCTTCTCTGTGAAAATCTCTGCTAACGCTGTGGTTAAATAATAAACTATACAGCTGTATTGAACAGGGCTGTTTATACAATTGATTCGTAAAAACCGGCAAGCTGGCGGGTAACGGTGTTTACATCGTGCTGCTGCTCTATCAGCTTACGGGCGTTGCGGCCTATCTGGCGGCAAAAATGCTCGTCGGTGATGCATTTAAGCATAGCGTTGTAAAACTCGTCGGTATTATTGGCAATAATAATGTTGCTGCCATTTTTGATGTTGATCCCCTCGGCCCCAAGCGTGGTAGATATGATGCATTTTTCCATCGCCATACCTTCCACAATTTTTACACGCATACCCCCGCCTGATAACAGCGGCACCACCATGATGCTTTTGCTGTTCACAAACTCCAGCGCGTCATCAACTTCGCCATGTATAAACACTTTGCCCAGCACCTCATAATCATCAAACTGCTCGGGGATGTTATGGCCGGCTACGTAAAACTTGGCTTTCAGGTCGCCGTCAACCAGGTCTTTATGAAAATTATCAATAAACCACTCAATACCCTCCCGGTTGGGCAGCCAATCCAACGACCCCAGGAAAAACAGGCTCGGAAAATCGGTTTTACTATGATCGGGCTTGTAACGGGACAGGTCTATCCCGATAGGTAAAACCACGATAGGTATTTTTGCCCCGTAGGACAATATCGATGCCTTATCCTGCTCGGTAAATGCTACAACACCATCAAACTTGTTAAACAGCTCAAGCTCGTAATTTTTGATACGGCGGGCCAGCAGTTGCAGGTACCAGCGTTTAAAAGGGTCGCTTTTTTGCTGGGCCAGTTTTTGCCAAACCTGGTGCTCAATATTATGCGCCCTGAAAATGACCCTGGCTTTTGAGTTTTTGCGAATGATATTCAGGTAAGGCGCTACAAAAATGCCTTCAATCTGGATGATGTCGTACTTATTGTCGGTTAGGTTTCTAAACAGTAGTTTTTCAAAACCGGCGTTATAATACCGGTCAATATTATAAGAGTTTTTGGTGAACAGGTTACTCACCGCTTCTACCGCTGTAATGCGGATATCAATACCGTACTCAATATAGTTTATCTGATCAAGCAGGGCGTCGCGCTCAACAAGTGCATTATTCTTTTTTACGTTGAGGGATATGAGGGATACATCATGCCCAAGGGCCACCAGGCCTTTTATGGTATTGCCTACCACAATAGGGTACCCACCATTCTGCGGGAACGGGGCGCGGTGTGTTAATATCAGTATCCTCAAGGCCGGTAAAAATTGGTTGCTTCAAAGGTATTAAACCTTGCAGGGTTTGGCAATTAACTTTTATAAAACAACCGCTTCAGGGTCGGTTACCCTGAAAGTTTTACGATGATATGGCGTATGGCCAAGGTTCAGCACTATTTTACGGTGGCTGATGGTGGGGTAGCCCTTGTTACTATGCCATTCGTATTCGGGGTGTTCTAAAGCAATTTGCTTCATATAATCATCGCGGTAGGTTTTGGCCAGGATAGATGCTGCCGCGATGCTGAAGTATTTTGAATCGCCTTTTACAATGCAGGCGTGCGGCGTATCGCGGTACTTGTTAAAGCGGTTACCATCAATAATTAAATACTGCGGGATGCAAAGCAGTTTATCAATAGCGCGGTGCATAGCCAGGAAAGAAGCGTTAAGGATATTGATCTCGTCTATCTCCACGTTATCGCACCAGGCCACGGCGTGGGCTATGGCTTTTTCCTCAATTTCGGCACGAAGTTCATAACGGGCCTCTTCGGCTACCAGCTTAGAGTCGTTAAGCAATTTGTGTTTAAAATTGTGTGGAAGGATAACGGCGGCAGCAAAAACTGGCCCCGCAAGGCAGCCGCGACCGGCCTCGTCACATCCGGCTTCAATAAATTCTTTCTGGTATCGGGCTAATAACATTTGTGGTTGTATCTTCCTTTAATTATACAAATATCTTAAAATTAGTTGCCATGGTGCAACAGCTGTTTAAAAACACACACCGAATGTGGATTAAGGTGCTATTTATCTCTTGTGCCCTTAGGCACATTTGGTTGGTAGTAGAGGTTGTTTTTAAATCACCAAGCGTTCCTATCGGAACGCCTGATAGCCATTTTGTTATTTCTACCAACCAAAAGTCCCGCCGGGACTTGAGTGGCAATTAAAAGGCCGCAGCTTTACATCGCGACCTTTTAGTTTTGCATTTATTGATCTTTATTAAAAGAATTTGAAGCCTATACTTAACGCCCAGATGTTTTGGCGCTGGCCGTAGTTCTCGTTTATTTTGGTTAGGCCGCCTTCGTAACGCAGGTCGGCAGTAATGTGGCCAATATCAACACCGCCGCCTACCTGGTAACCCAGGGTGCTTTTTTTGTAATCGCCAAAATCATTAAGGGCGCCGTTTACGTTATCACTAAAGCTTTGGTTCTTATCTAACACGTAACTAAAAATTGGCCCGGCCATCACCCTAAAATTAAGGTTATCGCCGCCAAAGCCTTTACCTATTAATAAAGGCACGTTTAACGTGGTAAACCTAACTTTCCCCTCGGTGGTTACCGTACCGCCGCTGTTGTTAAAATCAAACTTACCGCCGCTGCTGCCCAGGTAAACCTCTGGCTGCAGGTAAAGGCTGCTGCCAAACCTGGCAAACAGGCCGGCCTGGTAACCGGTAATGGTAGATTCGCTTACGTTGGTGGTGTTGATCTTAGAGAAATTGATACCCGCCTTGGCACCCAGCGAAAATTGCGCTTTGGCACTTATGGCAGCCATAAATAATATAGCTACGCTTAACAAACATTTTTTCATGGTAGTATGGTTTTAGTTTATAAAAACGGTTTGTGGCGCATTTGTGTTAAAACTTTGACACACCGCAGCATATTAAACGTACGCTGCGGTGTATTTTTTATATTTTTGCCTAAATATTTTATTTTATGGCAGAGATAACTATCAGTAACAAAGACTGGGAGCGTATAAAAATAAAGGTGCAAAGAAAGTATAACCACCTTACCGATGAGCAGTTGCAGTACAGCGAAGGGCAGGAAGAAAGCCTGATAACCCGCTTGATGGACCTGGTGAACCGCGACAGGAAATACGTGGTATTTACCCTTACCAAAGCTTTGGTGAACATAGATACTAACCGGCTGTAAAAACAGTTTATTATAAAAAGCCGTTAGGCTTTTATATATTTATATTCAAGAGGTTAACGGACGATGGATAAAAGGATGATAAGCAAATACAAAAAGCCGGCATTGTATGCGGGGGCTTTGGCATTAGCTATAAGTGTATGGAGTTTTCAGGACGATCTTTTCCAGATATCTAAAAACCTGGATGTTTTTGCATCGGTATATAAAGAGGTTAACATTAATTATGTTGACGATATCAACTCGGCCAAGCTGGTAAAAACCGGCGTTGACGCCATGCTGGATGGCCTTGACCCTTATACCGAATTTGTCCCCGAATCTGAAATTGAAGAATACAAGCTGCATTACGTAAGCACCCAGTATGGCGGCATTGGCGCAAGCATTTTTCTGCGTGATCGTAAAATTTATATATCTGACGTGTTTAACAACTTCCCGGCGCAAAAGGCTGATATACGCCAGGGCGACCAAATGCTGAAGATAAATGACATTGAACTTGCCGGTAAAACCAACGACCAGGTGAGCCAGCTGCTAAAAGGATCTAAAGGCGCGACAATTAAACTATTAATGAAACGCGATGCCGAAGCCCCGGTAGTAAAAAGCCTGGTACGCGACGAGATCAAACAGCCCAACGTGGTTTACTCGGGCATGGTGGCCGGCAACATGGGCTACATCAAGCTGAACAAATTTTTAGAGAACTCGGCAGATGAGGTTACCACCGCGCTTGCGGCTATCAAAAAAAACAACCCCAACGGCATCATCCTGGATCTGCGATCAAACGGTGGCGGTATTTTGCAGGAGGCCGTAAAAATTGTGAACCTGTTTGTACAAAAGGATGTGCAGGTGGTATCGCAAATAGGCAAAATAAAAGAGAAGAATTTTACATACAACACGGTTACCACACCAATGGAGCCAAACTTGCCATTGGTGGTATTGGTTAACAGCCGCTCGGCATCAGCATCAGAAATTGTGGCAGGCGCGTTGCAGGATCTTGACCGGGCCATTATTATAGGCCAGCGCAGTTATGGTAAAGGGCTGGTGCAACAAACTTTTAATTTACCCTACAACAGCCTGGTAAAAATTACGGTTGCCAAATACTACGTTCCATCGGGCCGTTGTGTGCAGGAAATTGATTACACCCATCGCAAGGATGATGGCAGCGTTATCAAGGTGGCAGATTCGGCCATACACGAGTTTAAAACAAAAAATGGCCGCTCTGTTTATGATGGCAGCGGCATTTACCCGGATGTTTTTATCAAGCAGGAACGTTTTGCCAATATCACGCAAACACTTATCAGCAAGCTGTTTATATTTGATTATGCTACCAAGTACCGCAATACGCATGTAAAACCTATCGATCCGAAAGCATTCGCGCTTACCGACGATGATTATAATGATTTCATCAAGTTTTTGGACGGGAAGAACTACACCTATAATACCGTATCCGAAAAAATGCTGAACAGCCTGAAAACGCAGGCAACCAAAGAGAAACAATTTACCGAGATACAGGCCGAATATGATGCGCTAAAAGCCAAAATGGCCAGCAGCAAAAAAAACGATCTGCAATTGCATAAGGATGAAATTAAACAGGTAGTTGAAAACGAGATAGCATCGCGCTACGAATATGAAAAAGGCCGCTATGAGGCTAACTTTAAATATGATAAAGAGCTTGCCGCAGCGGTAAAGGTAATGCAGGATAAAACACAGCTGGCATCAATACTAAAAGGTGTAGGCGATTACAAAACCATTGGCAAGCCGATGTTGGCCATGGCGGCTAAAAAGCCTGCCGATAAAGATGATGATGACGATTAGCCCCCTAACCCCCTGAAGGGGGAACAAAATATTAAAAGCCTGTTCTTACCCGACAGGCTTTTCTGTTTAGGATAATTCGGCTCCCCCTTCAGGGGGCTGGGGGGCTTCTGTAACATCGCTGTTATAACCTTCTATTTATTAAACTATAGTTCGTGGTAGTTGTCATACCTACAAAAAATATACAAAATGAAAAAGATAATAATTACAGCAGCCATATTTTTTAGCTGCATAGCATACAAATCAGCCGAGGCGCAAATTAGTTTAAGCATTAATATTGGCAGCCAGCCTGAATGGGGCCCAACAGGTTACGACCATGCAGATTATTACTACATGCCCGATATTGATACCTATTATGACGTCCCGGCCCATCAGTACGTTTACCTGGAAAATAACACCTGGGTACGCAGGGCAAGTTTACCGGCAAGGTATAGCAACTACAATGTTTATAACGGTTATAAAGTTGTTGTGAACGAGCCAAGCCCATGGACCCATGCAACAACCTACCGTACTAAATACGCCAATTACAGGGGGCGCACCGGCCAAACCATTATACGCGATAGCCGCGACGCTAAATACCGTAACCATTGGGCAAATAACAACAATAATAACCGCCCGGTACGTGTAGAAAACCGTAAAGTGGTAAAGCATACTACTAAAGTTGTACACCACGATAACCGTGGCGGTGCTAAAGGCCATGGTAATGATAAGGGCCACGATCGCGGACACAGGGATTAATTCCCACATATTGATATAAACAGAAAAAGCCCCTTAATTAAGGGGCTTTTTCTGTTTAGGGATAATAAATTATTTATCTAAAATACCCGCAACCAGCGATTTCCATTGCGGGCCGGAAAGGCCTTCGCGGGCGGCGAGCGCGATGATGGTGTTACGAACGGTATCATACAAGCCAACATCTTTATTATTGGGTGTTTCGTTTCGGCCATGTACCGCGGCGCTAACATGGTTTTTGTAACGTTCTACAATAAAAGTGCTGGTAGAGTTGTGACTAAAAAAATGTGCGGTGGCCTTATCGGGGTGCATCGGGCTGGCAACAGGCCTTACCGTCATGGTGATGTACTCGCTTTCGGCATTGGCATCATCCACCTCTTCAATGGCTTCTATCCGCACCCATTCTTTACCATCGCCGGCCAGTGGCCCAGGCGCGGGCAGGTTAATATAAAAAAGGTCGCCTTTTTCTGCTATTTTGTAAACTTCGTTACCTGCAGCATTTGTTATGGCAAACCTGGCCGAGTGCGGCCCACTTAATACATGCCATTGTGAAATATCTTTAAGCCTGTCTTTAGCCAATAGAAATAAATGGTGCGCTTCCTGTACCGATTCGCGGTCGGCAAAGTGTATCACATCTGTTTTTTCGCCTTCGGTTTGTAGCGGGATGTTGTCGGCAGGGTTATTCATGGCTTGTTGGTTTACATCAATAACAAAGCATTGTGTATGGTTGTTTTAACACCCTCCCGACATAAAAAAAGCGGCCTTTCTCAAAGCCGCTTTTACATATAAATTTATCCCCTCTTACCAGAAGAATGAATATAACGCTACAATAATACCGCCTACTATTAATGCACCGGCAGTAAACGCGCGCGATGTTTTAAACATAGATGCATCAATTTCCAACCCGTTAGTTTTAACGCCTTTGGCTTGGTCAATTTTTGATATGATAACCATCCCTATCACACAAAGTACAAATACAAACCCCATACGGTCAATAAAGGGGATCTCATATAGCTTAGTTATCTTATCATCCTGTAAGGCTTGTTTTGCAAAGCCATAAGGGTACAAAAAGCTCAGATCGGCAAACCTTGGCAGCAATTTAAAAAACACCGAAAATATAAACCCGCCGATGGTAGCAAATAGCGCCGCGTTAGAGGAGGCTTTCTTCCAGAAAAAGCCCAGGATGAACATAGCAAATATACCCGGTGATACAAAGCCCGTGTACTCCTGTATGTATTGGAAGCCTTGTTTGCCCTCGCCCATTAACCGCTCGCCAATTACCAGTGACATGATAACGCCTAACGCCATAGCTACCAAAACAGACCATTTGCCCAATACCACCAATTTTTTTTCGCTTGCCTGGGTATTGATAGCCTTTTTATAAACATCCAATGTGAAAATTGTGGCAATGCTGTTTGCCTTGCCCGCAAGAGAGGCTACTATAGCTGCCGTAAGCGCCGCAAACGATAGCCCTTTTAATCCGGCAGGTAAAAGATTTAAAAGCGAAGGATAGGCCTTATTTACATCTACAACGCCCGATGAACTTAACATTTCCTGGTGGAACATCCCCCTTTGATAAAGCACATAGGCTGCTATACCCGGTAATACTACAATAACCGGCATCAGTAATTTTAAGAACGCCGCGAAAAGGATACCCGCGCGGGCGGTTTTAAGGTCGGCACCCAGCGCGCGTTGGGTAATGTATTGGTTACATCCCCAGTAATTAAGGTTTACGATGATCATACCCCCTATTAACACCGATAGGCCGGGCATATCCATATAATTATCGTTTTCTTTCTTAAATATCATATGAAAATGCTCCGAAGCCTCGGTATGGAGTATTTTCAGACCAGAAAGTATGGAGTGGTCGGTAGTATGTTTTGTTAATTCGCCCAGTGCTACATACGTGGCTGCCAATCCTCCAAGAATCAATACAAACACTTGTATAACATCGGTATAGCCAATTACTTTCATACCTCCCAGTGTTATAATAACGGCGAATACGGCTAAAGCAATTATACAGAAGTAGATATTTAAGCCGGAGATACCGCTTATTGCCAATGCGCCCAGGTACAAGATAGACATTAGGTTAACCACGATATATAACAACAACCAAAAGATAGCCATAACCATAGCTACCGTACCGTTGTACCGCTGATGCAGGAACTGCGGCATGGTAAAGATCTTGTTCTTCAGGTATATGGGGATAAAGAATATGGCTACAACAATGAGGGTAGCGGCGGCCATCCATTCATAAGTAGAAATAGCCAAACCCATTTTAAACGCCGAACCACTGGTGCCGATAAATTGCTCGGCAGATATATTTGATGCTATCAGCGATGCGCCAATTGCCCACCAGGTAAGGGAGCCTTCAGCCAAAAAGTAATCTTTTGAGGTAGCATCGGCGTTGCGTTTGCGCCTGTAGATCCAGTACCCATAAAGAGATACGACCAAAAAATAAATAAGAAAGACGATCTTATCGCCAAGGGTAAGAGAGTTCATTTATATGGTTTAAAATAGGTTTATAATTCAGAAGGTTAATAATAGTTATAT
>NZ_LGEK01000119.1 GCF_001636615.1 Mucilaginibacter sp. L294
CTCGGAGATGTGTATAAGAGACAGCTACTGCTGAGTGCATTTTTTATACTTGCCTCTGCAAAGCCTGCTGACGATAAAGGCGCCGCAAAAATTAACGATGCTGCCAAGGTTTTAAAAGACTTCAGCAAAATGAAAGAGAGCATCCCGCATGAACTGATCCAGGAGTATGAGGGTATTGTTATTATCCCAAAATTGATCAACGCTGGTTTTGGCATTGGCGGCAAACGCGGACAAGGCGTGGCTATGGTGAAACTTGCCAACGGCGAGTGGAGCGACCCGGTATTTATAACCCTAACCGGCGGCAGCATTGGTTTCCAGATAGGTGTACAATCTGTTGATATGGTGCTGGTTTTCCGTAACAAAGGCGTATTGGCTAAAGTTGAAAGCGGCGATTTCACCATTGGTGGTGATGTATCTGCAGCAGCTGGCCCGGTTGGCCGCAGCTCTACAGCAAGTACCGATTACAAGCTACAAGCCGAAGTTTACTCTTACTCGCGCAGTAAAGGTTTATTTGCGGGTATCAGTATCAATGGTTCAAACCTGGCTATTAACAAAAGCGCTAACACAGCCTACTATGGCGAAGCCTCTGCATCTGCCGATCTTTTTGCAAGATCAACAGATAAAACGGCGGCTGTTACACAGTTAAAAGCTGCATTGAAGGCATTGTAACAAAAAACAGACTTTAATTGAAAAGCCCCGGCCAAATTGGTTGGGGCTTTTTGTTAAGCTTAATGTATTTAGGACGAAGTTGAAAACTTCGCCCAGTGTAAGGAACTGAAATTATAAACACATATATTTAGTGGCACAAAAAACATCAAATGAACAATACGTTTAAAAGCCTGATTAGCACGACCGGCAAAGTTATTTTTGCAATAGGCCTGGTGTTGAATATATGTATGGTGTTTTTTGGCGTATGGCCAAGCCTAATTTATTTACTGTTAATGCTATTTGGGGCTGCTATAGTATCTTTTATAGGGAAAGATGATATCATAGGTTTAAATTTCTCTTCAATAAAAAATTTACTTATCGTTGTGACAATTACTTGTATAAGTATAATTACGCTAACAATAGGAATATCCTTCTTTTCTAAAAACTACTTTAACAAAACAAATACTTTAAGCGAGTGCAAAGAGATAGTGATCGCTTTAAATCAATATAAAGAAAACACTACTAATTACCCTGCCAATTTATCCATTTTAATTGCAGGCAATCCGTTGCGGGCAGACTGGACTAAAGACCAATGGGGTAATCCCTATAAATACATTTGGAATAACAACGGTTCGTCTTATACACTTACCTCTGCTGGCTCAGATAATAAGTTTAACACCAAAGATGATCTTACCTTCATTGGGAAGCAATAATTCCATCCACCTGTTGTTACCCTTCCTGCTCAAATTATTCTATCTCGTTTAAGAAATCATGTGCCGCAATCTATCATTTCAGCATTTTTTGGGCGCGGTACAAATTATCGGTAGCCTGTAATATCTTATCTTTTAGTTTTGGGTTATAATTAGGATGGCTGCTTAAAAAATCGGATACGGTTTTGTAAGCAGCCTTGCTTTGGTAATTGCTAAAAACAGCGGCCAACCACGATTGGGGAAAAAACACATCGCCTGTTCGTTGAATTTCTTCTACCAAGGCCAGGCTTTTTGGTAAATATTTTATAGCTGCGCTTTGCCGTAAGGGATGGTTCAGATAAACAAGTGCTGTGGTTACCCAAGCCTCCTTTTGCCTGTTCCGTTTATCAGCCAAAGCATAAAAAAATGCATCCCGATCCGCCACGTTTGGTGATAAGGCCGGCATCAGGAAAGTTAAACGCTCCTTACGGTCGGCATTTTTAACACGGCTTCGCTGCTGTTGTAAAACCGTGGTAGCTGTATCGTTTTTAAGCGCGATAGACAGTGCAAGCGAGGTATAATCATCTTCAGTTAACTTAACCCCCTCCGGCGCCTGCTGTTGTTGCCATATCTGATATATCTTTTTACCAGCCTCATTACTTAAATACACATTTTGATACGCCCCAAACATTATTTTCTTGTTGTTGGGTGCTGTTTGCTTCTCCATAGCAGCCCAGGTTGCCGTTTCCAGCAAGGTAGTATAAGCAGGCCTTTCCTGCGGCGAAATAAATTCCCAGTAAATATTTGTGATATAGCCAGCGAGCACCCGTAAATTCATTTCGTTTGTTTCGGTGGCCAAACCCTGTGCAAATAGCTTCAGCAATTCAGAAGCTGTAAAATTACGCCCCGAGAGCATATTTTCATACGCATTAATATATACCGAAGCCCTTTGAAGCGGGCTATTCAGCGTAAATAACTGATCGTTCATCGCCCTATCTGCCGGGAACACCCCATAGCCCATACCGTCTGAGTTGAAAAGGATAAATGAGGGTTTATCCAGCCCCTCTACAGCTTTTACAGTAAGCGTTTCGGTATTCATATTAACAGTAATATTCTGGCTGCGGTTGGGGTATATCAGGGTTATACTGAAGACTTGCGGCCAGATACGCGACTCCCCCGTTTCTGGGTGCTGGGTAATGGTTAATTTACCTATTTGCCCGCCACGGTAAGTAATGCTGTAATCAAATACCGGCCGGCCCGGCTGGTTCACCCAAACTTTATTCCAGCTATATAGATCGGTTTTGCTGTATTTACTTAAAATAGCAATCAGATCGTCCCAGGTGGCATTACCATAGGCATACTTTTTAAGATACTCCTGCACCCCTTTTCTGAAATTTTCACTCCCCATTAACTGTTCCAGCTGTCGCATCATCACAGGCGCCTTATGGTATATGATGTTACCATATAATGAACCGGCATCCTGCAAATTGGCTAATTGCTGCCGTATGGGGTTTGCGCCCTGTGTACGGTCTACCGCATAAGCTGCCGGATAATGGTCTTGCAAAAATTTAAGGTTAAATGTTTCCTTGCCCATCAGCTTTTCGGTTACCTTATCTGCCATAAAGTTGGCAAACACCTCTTTCATCCACACATCATTAAACCACGCCATGGTTACCATATCGCCAAACCACATGTGTGCGGTTTCATGCGAGATCACATTTGAGCGGGCAATAAACTGATCTTTTGTAGCACCATCATCCAAAAACAAACCCGATGCCTTGTACTGCACTTCGCCGGGGTGCTCCATGCCACCAAACTGAAAATCGGGGATGGCCACAAAACCAACCTTTTGAAATGGATATGGAATGCCGGTCCAGCCTTCTAAAAAACTAATCGCATCGCCGTGCGCTTTAAATACAGAATCTACACTTAGGAGGATCTTGGCAGTATCGGTTTCCCGGTATAAAAACTGCGCGCTCCGGCTGCCTAACATCTGGCTTACTTCATTGTATTTACCGGCTGTAAATGAGAATAGATAAGTTGGAATTGGATCAGAATTATTAAAATGATAAGTGATTTGAGAACCCTTAATAACCGAATCTTTTTGTTGTCCGTTTGCCAAAACCTTCCAACTCTCAGGAACAGTAAGCGTGAGTAAAAACCGTGACTTTAGATCGGGCTGATCAAAACACGGAAAAACAGTGCGCGCCCTGTCGGGCACAAATAAGGCATATAAGTAATCGGCATTACGGTTTAATGAGGCGTCGCCTGCTGTAAATTCTATTGCAATATTATTGGCACCGGTGTGCAGGTACTGCTGGTTGATTACGATGTGTTCATCCTTTAACTCTGCCGCGATGGTTTTGCCATTTACCGCCAGTGCCTTAATATGGTCAGGGCTTTGTTTAAAATCTATTTGCAGCGGTTGTTGGTTGCTCTGTAGGTTAAAGCTGATTTGCTCGCTGGCGGTGATCTCAGTAGCTTTTTGCGCGGGAATATTAAAATCAAGTTTGTATTGAATATTACTGATAGATGAGTGGCGGTATTTTGCCAGTTCAAACGAAACGCCCGCTTCAACAGCAACAGGTTTTATGGTTTGCTGTGCATAGACGGTGGTGCTCAAACACAGTATCAGTAAAATGTATTTTATAGGTAGATTCACTTTAGTTAGTTTTTTCAAGATTAGACGTTATCAGCTCTTTCAATCCTCACGGTTGTCATATTGCTGCTTTCGAACGTAAGGTTAACAGACCTCACCCCGTTTGGCCGTGTGCGATGAATTACATTTTTGGAGATAGTAAATAGCTGGTTAGGGAACAACTCAACAGTCCGGTCTTCCAGATCGATAAATATAGAGCCCTCGATCACCAAAAAACTCTCGTCCGATTCAGGGTGCAGGTGCCAAAAGTAAGGCTCCGTCATTACACCCATTCTTACTACATGGTCGTTCACCTGGGCAACGGGGATATTTTTGTATGCCTCGGTTGTTGCGGCCTCTTGGTTGATGTCGATTATGGTTAAATTTTTAGGGGTACTCATGCGTAATGACTTGTTAGCAACACATAAAAAGGGAAGAATATTTTATGGATTTAATTCAATAGCCTAATTTTTCAATTAGGAAAATAAATCCACCAATCTTCTATTTTCGCTGCTTGTTCTAAATTATCAGGGTATTCACCCCATAACACTTTAGCTGGCAAAACCATATCATTTTTATAGCTGATTAAGTTCACTTCATCTCTGATGATGTCATTCGCTTTTAGCAGATATGTTTCGTTGTTTTTTTTCAGTTTTATCAACTTGGATAATTGACCCCAATTCTCTTTAAATGAATCATTTTGAATAATAATCTTTAGCTCATCATATCCTTTTAGATATTCAATATTAACACATAAGTATATTTTTTGATTGGTATTAGCATCCATCGCTACGATGCTGCAGTAATACGTGATGCCATTATCATCTTTACATAAAGATTTAATGACATTATCATACCAGTCTATTGTTATTATATTAATGAACTTCATATCGTTTCATTGTTCACTACGACGCTTTCTCAAATACTTTCTTCACCATCAACCCCGATACCGCCGATAGCCCGCCTGCCAAGCCACCGATGATAGCCATTACCGCCAGCAATAACCCCCAGTTTGGTAAATGGAAAACATGCGCTACCCGTGTAGCCAATATATGTTCGTTAGGGATACTCTTTAACAATGCCAATGCTATCCAGGCCAGGGAGATGCCTGCAAAGCCCGACCAAAATGCCCAACTTGATCTTTTTCCGAAGATGAGCGCAGCGCCAAACGCCAGTATGCAGCCTACCCACCATGGGAACAGGTAGCCGCTTATAAATGCTAATAACAATATTACAGGGAACAGCATAGTTTATTTGCTTAGTGTTAATGTTCTTTTTACCCGGGTTGATTTTTCTGTTGCCGATTGCAGGAACAGCAGTTCTTTCAGTTTACCATCCTGCCAGGTTTTTAGCATATCGTCATAATAAAAACTGCCGGGATTGCCCGATTGCCCACCGGGGATAATTCCGTACCCCTTAACCTGCGGGCCAAGCTGCACCACCATCCGCCATGATGGGCCATGCCCGCCTGTCAGCGCGTTCACAGTAGAGCCTGTACCACCCGATTCAAAATTACCCGAGCCCAGGCCGGGCACATTACCCAAATGAGCCACCTCAAACGGTTTTACCTTACCCCATTGCCAGTCTTTACCAATTTTGCCATGGTCTTTCACCAAATCGTTAACCGCGGCTACAAATGAAGCCATCAGGATATCAGAGGCGGTTTCTACAATCGGGGTAGTTTTGCTATCAAACCATTTGGAGTTTGGTTCTTTCATCAATAAAGTTTCTGTCCTATCCATTGATGGATAGTTTAAAACTGTTTTCTTATCTTCAAAGTTATCCCGCCAGGTAAAAGTGTAAAACTTAACCCACCAGCTACCAAAAACGCTGGCTCCAACAGATGTTGCGCTGCAATACTTATCCCATTTCTTCAGGGTATCTAAAGCAGCAAGCTGGTTATCATCCAGTTTACTGGCATCTATATATTTTAACATGGTTGGTAAAATATCCTGGGCGCGGATGCTGTAATCGTCGGTCTGCAAAACGCGCATACTATCAACTGTCGCTTTGCTCATGGCACCGAGGCGGTCATTAATGCGTTTGCCACGCTCGTACGGCGCAAACTGCCAGTTAATGTAATAAGGGTAGGCTTGATCTGTTGAGGATTGATTGGCAGAGCTTACAAAGCCACGCGGCGGGTTTTTCACCGTTGGGTTTTGCTCAAAGGGAATCCAGCCCTGCCAGTCGTTTGCCGGGTCGCTGCCATCCATAATAAATTTGCCCTGATCTTTATACTTCAGTGGCAATTTACCGTTTGGTGTAATGGCGATATCGTTATCCGTGGATGCGAAGATAAAGTTCTGCGCCGGGGCGGTATAGTATTTTAACGCTTCGCGATAGTCGGTATAATTTTTAGCCCGGTTTAGCAGGTAAAAGGTTTTAAACTCGTCGCTTTCATCGTGCGCTATCCAGCGCAGCGCATTACCAACGGGAACATTAGCGCGACCTTTTTTAGCCATATCGGCATTGTCATAAACCACGGGGCCGTGATGCGTATATACAATAGTATCTACAAGGGGTTTTTCGCCAAGTATGTTTATTACCTCTACCTTTTTAGTAACCTTATTCCATTTGTTGTTGTACCAGTATTCGTTACGGTTTGCATCTTTAAATTTCACCTGGTACCAATCCAATATATCGGCGTCCACATTGGTAACGCCCCAGCTTACTTTTTGGTTATACCCTATCACTATGCAAGGCGCGCCAGGCAGGGTTACACCATATACGTTTACACCCGGGCCTGTCATCTGCATTTGGTACCATATAGACGGCAGCGTAAGGTTAAGATGCGGATCGTTAGCCAGAATAGGGTAACCGCTGGCCGTTTTTGAGCCGCTAACTGCCCAGTTATTACTGCCAATACCCTCAACCTTTTCCTTATCCTTCATACTTGCCAGCATTTGCGCCTTAAAGGCGGCGGGCGGTGCTGGTATAGGCAAAGGTTTAAAATCCCATTTTGTACCTGCGGGGATAATGGGGGTTTCGCGGGTAGGATAATCAGGGAACAGATCGTTAGTCACCTGTGCGCCAAACTTGTCCAACACGTTGGTCATAGCCAGTTCATTTGATCCGCCAGCCAGTGTTTCCGACATCAGTTTTAACAAGTAAGCCGAGTTGATGGGCTTCCACTCCTCGGGCGCGTAGTTCAGCAACTTAAATTCTATGGGGTAACCACCAGGCTTTAGCTGTTTGATATATGCATTAACGCCATCACTATAGGCGTTGATCACTTTGTTCATTACCGGGTCTTTCAGGATGCCTTGCAAGGTATGTTCCGCGCCATAGGTCATGCCCATACGGCGATGATAACGGTCAAGTTCCAGTGCCTTTGGCCCCACAACTTCCGACAGGCGGCCCGCCGCACTGCGCGTTTGGATATCCATTTGCCAAAGGCGTTCTTTAGCGGTTAGGTACCCTTGCACATAGTACAGATCATGATCGTTTTGCGCAAAAATATGAGGCACCATGTTCTCATCGTACTTAATGGTTACTTCACCCTGCAAGCCTTTAAGCTTCAGTTTTTCTGTAGGGATAATGTTCTTGCTTTCGGCATTTTGCCAAAAACCGGTTGATGGGTTCAGGAACTCGCCCAGGGGTGGCACATCGCCAAATTTTGTTTGTAATGCCCAAATGAGCAGTAGTGTAATTGCTATAGAAAAGATGGCCTTAAATACTTTCATAAATCTATTCCTGGTATTTAAGGCAAGATAGCTATTGTATGCCGATTTAAAAAGCTACCGTATCCTGCCGCTTGCGTGGTTTACGTTTTTTGTAAGATTTTTTAGCTTTTTTAACCTTCTTTTCAACCCGCTGCGTTTTCTCTTCTTTTCTGAAATTCCATGGCGGGGTAGGGTTGGCATCCTGCCACAGGCCGAGGCGGTTTTGGCGGGCCTGCTGCTCCAGCATGGCCAGGTCCATGCTTTTTGAGTAAGCACGGTATTGCCAGGCGTAACCTTGCTTAACCAATTCATGGTTTACGTTGATACCGTTCTGCAGCACAACCTCTCCTACAGTACGGCCGTAACGGTCATGCTGGTTGCCAATTAGTTGCACCATTTTACCAAAGCACAGATCAGATGTAAATTGCTTGGCGGCCTGGCCAAAGGCCTGGCTTTTTTCTGGGCAATCCACCTCGGCAAGGCGAACGGTGATGCTCTGGTTATCGGGCGACAACAGCACTATGGTATCGCCATCCTTTACACCTACTACTTTGTACAGGGTTTCGTTTTTATTACAGGCTGTGAATAGTGTAAAAACGAAAAGACAAAGGATAAAGGACTTTTTGAGCATGAGGGCTAAGATAGAAATTTGTATTATTTAACCACAGAGGTTTAAAACAAAGACGCGAAGTATCGCGTCTCTACAATTACCTACCATAGAGATGCGACACTTCGCGCCTGCCCGCATTTAATTTATTTTCCGTTCAAACTCCATGCGTTACCATCCGGGTCTTTAACAGTGGCGAAACGGCCCCAGGGGGTTTTATCTGGCGTGGCTACTTCTATGCCTTTTTCGGTTAACCCGGCAATCGTTGCGTCAAGGTTATCGCATTTGATGACAAAGCCTTGTATACTCCCGGGGTTTAATCCGGGGAACCAGTTTACCAGCGTAATGGATGTTTCTGCATTGGGCAAGCCCATCTGGATCCAGTTGGCACCGCCCTGAAAAGGCGCTTCAACAATAATTTTAAAGCCAAACTTAAGGTAAAACTCTTTGGCAACCTGCTGGTCTGTTACCGGGATGGAAATTACGTCTATAAATCTCATAACATTATTGGTTTTAATTGTTCATGCTTGTGTAATAGCAACTTGTATCAAAAATAAAGCTGATATTTGTAAGTTAAATAAATTTAAGAGATTTTTTGATGGGGAAATTTACTGTACCGGATAAAGTGCTGTTTGTATGTACAGGGAGCAAATGCGCAAAGCGCGGAGGCAAAAGCATGTATAAAACTGCCGAGAAGTTTGCCAAATACAGTAAGGAAGATATTGAGGTGATACGTATAGAATGCACAGACCGGTGCGATTGGGCACCGGTCTGTACGTTTTCTCCGGGGAATATCTGGTTAAAGGAATATTCGGAGAAGGATGTTTTAAAGCTTTTGTTAGCTAAAGATTAAGCCTCGCTGTCGTATTTAATACCGCCAACGTGCTTATCTATCTGCCACCTGCCGGTACCTTCTTCGCCAATAACTTCAAATAGTTCAAGCGCGCGGCGTGCTTTGTATTCTTCTTCGCGTTGCTCTTTCAGGAACCAGTTTAAAAATTCGTTGGTTACAAAATCCTGTTCTTTTAAGCAACGGGCGTAAATATTTTTGATGGATTGGGTTACGCTGATCTCCTGGTCAAGGGCTTCTTCAAATACTTCGCGGAACGAGTTGTACTCCTGTTTGATGCCGGTAACATCAGGCGATATAGCGTTACCGCCCATATCTAAAATGTATTTGTAAAATTTTAGCTGGTGCTGTCTTTCCTCTTCTGCCTGTTTAAAAAAATAGTCAGACGAGTAATCGTAACCATTACGGTTACACCATGATGCCATGGCTAAATATATTGATGAAGATGTTGCTTCTTTCTTAACTTGCTGGTTTAAAAGTGACTCTACTTCGGCAGAGATCAGGCTTCTGATACGGATAAGATCTTTCATTTTTGATAGTATTTTAGAACTATTTAAACAAGGCAATAAACATGCCGACTTAAATAATTATACAATAATACCTGTATAAACAGCTATCAAAGAAAATAATGACAATATGAATTCAGTCTAAATTACTAAAGGGCAATACGATACAAGCGGTCTTGTATGATATGGTTTAGTTGGAGCATTACAAAAGCACCTTCCAGAATTTCTTTCAGGGCGATAATTTGTAACAGGGTGAGGATGTAAGTATGGTCGCAGGCGCAGATAAAGATGATCTCTACATCCGGGTCTTTTGATGAATCGAGCAGTTTTGCTTCGATATCTACATTATAAACGGCTTTTTTTAATTTAAGCAGGCAACGGTAATCAAATTTGGCAACTTTACCTGCAAAATCAACATACCAGCAACGTTCAGCATCACACTGATATACAGCGCCGTTTTGGGTGCTGAATACATCTGACCAAGTACTTGTTTGCGGATCTGTTATTAAAGTTGTTACCATTAGACCCAGCAAAGGAACGGACTATTTATAATTAATCCAAATAATGTTAGTAATTTATTTATAATGATTATTAACAAGGCAACTTATAACTTTACCGCTATGAATATTAAAGCCTGTATTTTTGATCTGGATGGCGTAATTGTAGATACCGCCGTGTATCATTATAAAGCCTGGAAACGCCTTGCCAACCAAATGGGCTTTGATTTTACCGAACACCAGAACGAACAGTTGAAAGGTGTAAGCCGTATGGCATCGCTGGACCTGATACTGGGCTGGGGAAACATCACCCATAAAACCGAAGCCGAGAAACTTGAGCTGGCAAACCAGAAAAACAACTGGTACACCGAAATGATAAACCAGATGACGCCGGCTGAGATCTTGCCCGGCGCCCGCGAGTTTGTACAAACCTGCCGCGAAGCCGGTTTAAAAACGGCCATTGGCTCGGCCAGTAAGAACACCCCTACCATTCTTAATAAATTAGAATTAACTCATTTGTTTGATGCCATTATTGACGGTAATAGTGTAAGCATCCCAAAACCCAACCCGGAGGTATTTTTGAAAGGTGCCGAAGCTGTTGGGGTTGCCCCGGCTGCCTGTGTGGTTTTTGAAGATGCTATTGCGGGGATAGAAGCAGCTATAAACGGCGGTATGAAAACCGTGGGCATCGGCTCGGCAGAAACACTGACCAGGGCGAATATTGTGGTGAGCGGTTTGGATAAGATGAGTTTGAAAACATTGGAAGAATTGTAATAAAATAATCCGCTTAAGCGTATATACTGCATAAGAGATTGTAATGATATGAAGCTGAAACTTTTTGCACTGTGCCTATTTATTTCCGCTATAGCCTTCGGTCAAAAAAAGCCGATGAAGATCAGCATCACACCATTAACTAACAATTTTTACGTGTGCACATCATACGGTTACCCGGATGATAAATCGCCGGCATATCCGGCTAACTGCTTATTTGCGGTTACCGACAAGGGTATTGTTCTGGTGAATACACCATGGGGCGATGAACAAACTCAACAACTGGTAGACAGTGTTAAGCAACGTTTTAACAAAAAGATAATTTTTTGCGTTGGTACCCATTTTCATGATGACTGCGTAGGTGGCTTTAATGTATTGAAAAAACACGGTGCCAAAACTTACACCAGCCAACAAACTTACATACTTGCTAAAAAAGAAAATAATGAGTTGCCGCAGTATACTTTTACCGGCGATACTACCTTTAATATTGCAGGCATAACGCTGCAAATTTATTACCCCGGCGCAGGGCATACTAAGGATAACATAGTGGTTTGGCTGCCACATGATAAGATACTTTTTGGCGGCTGCCTTGTTAAAAGTTTAGAAGCTGATAACAAAGGTTTTACCGGCGACGCCGATCTTAACCAATGGCCAGCATCTATCAAACATGTACAGAACCGTTTTCAAACCGCCCGCTACGTAATTCCCGGTCACCTGGGATGGCAGGGCGGCTTAAAACAGTTAAGCCATACCCTCCATATCCTCAATCAATAGCTTAGTTTTTGGGGCTCCGTAACTTTGCACGTTCTTTTATAACGATCATTACGGCCTGCGTTACAAATTGCTTTTGCTCGTTGCTCAGGTCAGTTATTTTATCATCGCCATCAAACCTGTACTCAATTTTATCATGAGGGCCTTCTTTGGCTTTAAAGCCCCTGCCGTTTTGGTCAAACTCCAGATAACCTCCATTTGAGATATATTCAATGCCATCCTGCTTTTCGGTAAAAACTATTTTACCCGAATATTTTATCCGTTGCGACAGGTTATCTGTTTTATTTATAATAGTGGTTGATTTTCCCCGATCGCATGCGGCCACAGTGCCTAATATTATTAATGCCAGCACAATAATTTGTATTTTTTTACTTACCAGTTTCATATTATTTAAGTTTTACTGGACAAAAATACACATTACATGGTATTATGCAATACATAGTACTATTTCTGTCTCTTATACACATC
>NZ_LGEK01000120.1 GCF_001636615.1 Mucilaginibacter sp. L294
AGATGTGTATAAGAGACAGACTTTGAATAACAAAGTACTTTTAAGTGAAAGAAAACGAAATACAGGACGAGCTAACTTCCATCCGCAGTTTGATGGAGCGTTCCTCAAAGTTTATCTCGCTCAGTGGCCTTAGTGGTGTGCTGGCCGGGATCTACGCGCTGATAGGCGCGGCGCTGGGTTACAAAATTATTTATGGCAGCGGCGGCTTCTTCAGCTACCGCGAATACGTAATGGCCGATGTTAACCGGCAACCCATGAGCCTATATACTTTGATACTAATTGCCCTGGCGGTATTGGTAGCATCTATAGTAACGGGTGTTGTGCTCACTTTCCGCAAGGCAAAAAAGAAAGGCCAGCCGGTTTGGGGTAATACAAGCAGGCAACTTTTGTTTAACATGGCGGTACCGCTTTTTACGGGTGGTGCTTTAATGCTGGTTTTAATAAACCGTGGGTACTTTGGCGTAGTAGCATCGGCATCGTTGATATTTTATGGCCTGGCGTTGGTAAACGCAAGTATTTTTACATTTAAAGATGTGCGCTACCTGGGTATTTGCGATATTTTTTTAGGTTTGCTGGCCGGCCTGCTGCCCGGTTACGGCCTGCTGTTTTGGGCTATTGGTTTTGGCGTGCTGCACATTGTTTATGGCAGCATTATGTACTTAAAATACGACCGGTGAAGATTCCATTTGAAAAACTTGATAAGGCGTTCGAGAACCGGCTGCGTTTGCAAATAATGAGTGTGCTGATGGTGAACGAGCGTTACGATTTTAACTCGCTTAAGGAGCTACTGGATGCGTCGGACGGGAACCTGGCATCGCATCTTAAAGCTTTGGAGAAGGAAGAATACATTACGGTGCACAAATCGTTTTTGGGGCGCAAGCCAAATACCAATTACGAGGCCAGCGTCAAAGGGAAACATGCGTTTAAACAACACCTGGATGCTTTGGAGCAGATCATCAAAAATCAGAAGATTTAACTAAACTATATTTTTTTACCTAGTCACTTTGTAATTCAAAGTACTTTTAAATAAAACAATGATACAAGAACAAAAATCAGCTTTAAGAAGCATCATGGATTGGTTCAGGGAATCGATCACGGTTAAACTGGCCTTTATTGGCTTTTTAATATTGGTATTACTGATACCATCATCATTAATTGACGACCTGATCCGCGAGCGCTCAGGCCGTCAGGACGAGATGATAAAAGATATTGCCGATAAGTGGTCAGGCAGCCAGGTTATAAAAGGCCCGGTGCTGGTAATACCCTACCGTAAAACCATAAAGGTTATGGATGCGGGTAAGGAAGGTACCAAAGAGGTTATAGAAACCCTTTACATATTGCCCGAAAACCTGCGCGTAAAAGCCGTTTTGATTCCCGAAAAATTGCACCGGGGAATGTTTGACGCAGTGGTGTATAACTCGTCCATCAAGCTGTCGGGCAACTTTGCAAAGGCCGACCTGGCCTCGCTCTCCTTAACGCCAGATCAGTTAATGCTGGATAAGGCAAAACTAACCTTCAGCATCAGCGACCTGAAGGGCTTAAAGAATAACCCCGTGATAACAGCCGCCGGTCAGCATGTTACCGCCGAGCCATCCTTTACCGGGCACGAAGTATTTAAAAACAGCCTGCAAACCAATATCAATTTAAGCGCAACTACAGATGGTGCCTTTACCTTTGATTACACGCTCGACCTGAAAGGCAGCCAGGACCTGCATTTTCTGCACCTGGGTAAAACCACCGATGTTGAAGTAAGCGGCAACTGGCCAAGCCCAAGTTTTGATGGCCGTTACCTGCCGGATAGCCGCCATATTGATGCGAAGGGCTTTGTAGCAAAATGGCGTATGTTATATTACAACAGGCCGTTCCCCCAGCAATGGGTTAATGATAATGATCTGCTTGATGATGCGAAAAAACAAGAGGATGCCACATTTGGCGTAAAGCTGCGCCTGCCGGTAGATCAGTATCAAAAAACGACGCGTACCAGTAAGTACGCCATCCTGATCATCCTGCTTACGTTTGTATCGCTATTTCTGACCGAGGTTATCCGCAAGCAGCGCATCCACCCGTTCAACTACGTGCTTATCGGTGCGGCCATGATCATCTACTACATCTTGTTGCTGTCATTCTCCGAGCAGGTGGGCTATAACCTGGCGTACTTCATCGCGTCGGTATCAACCATTGTACTGATATCGGTGTTCATCGCATCCCTGCTCAAGAATAAAATGGCGGCAGCATTGTTTGCGCTTATCCTTAGCATCTTTTACCTGTTTATTTATGTCATTATCCAGTTGGAAGACCTGGCATTGCTTATTGGCAGTATCGCCCTGTTCATTATCACGGCATTGCTTATGTACTTCTCCCGCAAAATAAACTGGGATAAACCCGAATAACACAAACCGTAGAGGCGCGATACCTCGCGCCTCTCTTTAAAATTTTTAGAACATAAAAACCATGCATACAAGCAATTATTGGATAGGGTATTTCCAGGCAAATGCCCGCCACAAAAGGGTTAACTGGGCTTTAGCGCCAACCATTACACAGGACGAGATAACGGCCATACTGCCATCGTTACAGGCCTGGCAACTGGGCGAAACATCCGAAGGCGAACATCTCATAGCGGCATCAACCAAATACGCCTACCGCCTGGGCGACCCGGATTATGTAGACGCGGTGCGGCTTTTTATTAAGGAAGAGCAAAAGCACGGTAACAACCTGGGGAGGTATATTGATAAGATAGGGCAGAAACGGGTGAAGAAGGACTGGGGCGATACGCTGTTCCGCAAGGTGCGTTACTTTAACACCAGCATGGAACTGTGGACACTGGCCGTTATTGTGGTAGAGAGCACCGCGCAGATCTTTTACCAGGCGCTGAAAGATGCCACTAAATGCCGCCTACTTAAGGAGATCTGTACCGATATTTTGATAGACGAGGCCCCGCACATTGTTTTCCAAACCGAGAGGTTGGCCATCATATTTGAGGGGAAATCGAATTTTTCAAAAGCATGGCGTAAGGTGGCGTATAAACATTTCTTTCATGCAACATCGCTGCTGGTGTGGTATGGCCACAAAAAGCTTTTTATAGCCGGCGGTGTAACGTTTGATATGTATGTGAAGAAGATGCAGTATAAATACAAGAAGACTATTGCTGCCTTAACTGCGTCGCAGTTGGATCACTTGCCGTTATACATGTAGCCTTATCATCATGAATACAAATTCAATTTTATATAGCTTAAAAGTTTGGTTAACCAGTGTTGTCTTAGCGCCTGTTATTTACCTAACTATTAATTCTTGCTTAGGCAAAAAGAATCAAACGGGTTTTTGGGATTTTGTCTCAGAACAAATATCTATATATGGAGGGTGCGAAATATTTGGCATTATACTTTCCTTTTTTACCTGGGTTCTTTTTATTCTAATAATTAAGGGAATTATTACCTGTTTTTCCGTTTTTCCCCAACTCAAATTTGTGATCGCTTCAGTCGGTTTGCTATTAACAATCGGCACGTTTTGGGTATTTTTTTCCGTTTCAAGATTTGTTGACGGATATTATTATTTGATGATGGCAAATTGTATATGTATAGTAGGCGGATCCTTGTTCTACGATTTAATGGTTGATGGCAAATCGGTTACTGCCTGTTAAAAAATAAAATAATTCAAAATACCGTTTCGCTTCCCGCCGTTGTTGGTGTTGTCACCAACAACCTTTAGGGCGGTAAACAGATGCAAAGTTTGAATGAATGGCGGCTTGTTGGTGACAACACCAACAAGGGCAAAATATAAGAAGACTATCACCACCTTAAAAAATGCGCAGGTGGATATCCTGCCTCTATATATGTAGTAATTAAAAACATGCAATCAAACTCATTCACTTACAGTTTAAAAGTGTGGCTAACCAGTGTAGTTTTAGCCCCGGTAATATTCTTTATTATTGATGCCAGCACCAATAAATATTATCCAGGCTTTGGAAACTACTTCTCTAATGAATTTCCCTTTCTTATAATTTGTATAATATTTTGCGGTGTGTTTTCATTCCTTACCTGGGTGATATTTCTTTTTATAATTAAGGGGTTTATTGCTTCCTGGTCACCGTTACGGCAGATTAAACATTTAATAGTTGTGGCAGGCGTGGTGCTAACGGCAGGCACTTTTGCATCGGTAATGCCAGAGGCGTTCAATATTCATAATGGATTCTTTTACTTAATGTTGGCTAACTGTGTGTGTGTTGCAGGCGGATCGTATTTCTATAAGTTAGAAATTACGCCGAAACCTGATATTGTTATTAATTAAAAAAATAAATTCAAAATACCGTTTTGGTTTTTGGTATAAAAAATACTATGTTTGCATAGTAAAACTTTTTGCCATGAGTAGGGAACTAACAGAATTTTCAGACCTGATAGACGAGCAGTTCGACATAGAAGATACCGAACCGGATACCTTCTGGAACGATATCCTGCACCTGTTTATCTGAATCAATATCATGATTGATGCTAAAGCGGCTTGCTGCTAAGTAGATGGCTATGGGCAAACAATCTCAGTGCCCTCTGTGTAATTCTTTGTGCCTTCTGTGGTTAAATATCCTCCTCCAAAACGGGTTTAATTAATTAATCCAATACATGAAAAAACTTCTTTGGGCTATTGCTGCCGTTATAGCAATACAATGCTTTGGTTGCAAAAAGGAATATAAAAGCACTGTAGCTGTAAACAAATACAATAACAGCAACGGATGCCCTGTAAAACTATACCGCGAATATTATTGTACGTTTAGTGGTTACCTCACAACAGATTTAAATTCGGTTTACTTAACCGATTCCACAAACTTCAGGATGAATTTGGGCCAATATGATACGGGGAATGAGTGGATAGCTACTGAATGTAAGGGTGATAGCCTGTATGTAAAAAAGATGCTTAGGGTTGAACCGTATTATAAAATTGATACTACAACAAATGCAAAAGATACCTTGTCGATGCCTGCTATAATTTACCCCCCTAAAATTCTTGAAAGCAAGGCGTATAGCATAAAAGCCTTAAAAAAGGGATGGCGGTTTTGGGAATAATATCATGTAGTTAAAGTAACAAGATAGTAGATGGTTATGGGCTGAAATCTCTGCGCCCTCTGTGGTTAAATGTACTATAACAAAACCCTGCCACCAAAAAATTAATAAATACGTTTAACTTTGCAGCCTGATGAGTAGATCTGCAAAAAAACCTAAGTTCTTTGAGAACGTAACCGTAATTGATATTGCCGAAGAAGGCAAAGGGGTAGGCAAAGCCGAAGATTTTGTGCTGTTTATTGAAAAAGCCGTCCCCGGCGATGTGGCAGATGTAGAAGTTTACCGCAGCAAAAAAAGCTTCGGCGAAGCCAAGATCACCAAACTCATTACCCCATCAGACTACCGTGTGCCCGCTTTTTGCGAGCATTTTGGCACCTGCGGCGGCTGCAAATGGCAGCACATGACCTACGAGGCGCAGCTGAAATTTAAACAAAAGGCCGTGCACGATGCCTTAACCCGCATTGCCAAAATAGATGTGGAACACATGGATGCCATTGTTCCCTCGCCTGCCGACCGCTACTACCGCAATAAACTGGAATATACCTTCTCAAACAAGCGCTGGCTGTATGACGGTGAGAACCGCGAAGACGAAACACTTGATATGAACGCCCTGGGTTTCCATATCCCCGGTAGGTTTGATAAAATATTGAACATTAACCACTGTTATCTGCAGGCCGAACCATCAAACGACTTGCGGAACAGCATCAACACCTTTGCCAAACAAAACAGTATCAGCTATTACGATGTAAGGCAGCATACTGGTGCTTTACGTAACCTCATTATTCGCACCTCGTCTACAGGCGAGATCATGGTGATCGTGGTTTTTGCGCACGCGGATGAAGAGCAGGTGAACCTGCTGATGAACTATGTAGATGCCGCCTTCCCGCAGATCACATCACTATTGTACATTCTTAACCAAAAGATGAACGATACCATTTTCGATCAGGAGGTTGTAGCCTGGCGCGGTCCGGAATATATCCACGAGGAGATGCCTGCTGCCAATGGCAATGTGGTACGTTTTAGGGTTGGGCCAAAATCATTCTATCAAACAAACTCTATCCAGGCCCTGCGCCTGTACGAGATAACCCGCGATTTTGCAGGCTTCACCGGCGACGAGTTGGTTTATGACTTGTACACAGGCGCCGGTACCATCGCTAACTTTATTGCCGGCCATGTGCGCGAGGTAGTAGGGGTTGAGTATGTGCCGTCGGCCATTGAGGATGCAAAGGTAAACTCGCAGATAAACAATATCACCAATACCAAGTTCTACGCCGGCGACATGAAGGATGTGCTGGTACACGATTTTGTGGTTGAGCATGGCAAACCCGATGTGATTATCACCGATCCGCCACGCGCCGGTATGCACGCCGATGTAGTTGCCCGCCTGATGGAAATTGAAGCCGACAAAATTGTTTATGTAAGCTGCAACGCCGCTACCCAGGCCCGCGACCTGCTGATCCTGAAAGAGAAATATGACACGGTTAAAATACAACCTGTAGATATGTTCCCCCACACCCAGCACGTGGAAAATGTAGTGTTGTTGAAGCTGAAAAAGTAATTTGAATATCCGTTTGTCATCCTGAGCGATAGCGAAGGATCTATTAAGCGATAGACAACATTGATGAAGTAGCCGTAGCTTTATCATTGCCGTTGACTTCAGTCAACGGATAACAGATGGATACTTCCCGGCTTCAGCCGAAATATTTGAGAGGTTTGGCTAAAGCCAAGATTAGGCTTATCCGCTATTCCGTCCCATAAATGGGACGGCAATGGATTATCCCACCCTCTTTGCGCAGCAGAGAGGGCCGACAAGCCCTGGCTACCGTTGGGGTCGGGGTGAGTAAAATAGCCGCCATGCAATGACCCAATGACCGCGCAGCGAAATGACTCAATGACTTTTCAAAGCCGAACACACCTCTTTTATCGTATCACTTACCGGCTTAAAATTAAAGCCGATAGCCTGTTTAATTTTACTGTTGTCAAACTCGCGGGTAACCGATGCCGCCCGAGCGCTGGTCTTATCAAGGGCAGGTGCCTTGCCCGTTATAGCCCCAACTAATGATGCGCCCCGCCAGGCCAGTTCCATCATCCATGGTTTGGCTAATGTTTTGGGTGCAGATACGTTAAGGCATCCGGCAATTTCCTCAAAAAGCTGCTTGTATGCCCTGTTCTCGGCGTTTATAATGTAGCGTTCCCCGCTGATGTTGGTTTCCATCAGGGCTATCATGCATTTGGCTACATCCTGCACATCCACAAAGCCAATAGTGCCTTTGGTGTAAAATTTGAGGCCTTTGCGTACGGTTTCAAAGATCTGCCCGCTGCCGGCAGTGCCCGCGCTGGCCCCTATAATAATAGTTGGGTTAACAATAACGGCGTCCAGTCCCTCGGCAATACCGCGCCAAACCTCCATTTCACTTTCCAGTTTTGATATGGCGTAACCATCGGTTTCTGTAGATGAATCCAGATGGTGGTTCTCGGTGATCATTTCCCCGGGCTTGGCCTCGCCCACGGCTGCAACCGAACTGGTGTGCACCACGCGGATATTTTTTTCGTTACACAGATCAACCAAATTGGCAGTGCCGCGTACGTTGGTGCGGATCATCGGTTCTTTATCGGCTTGTTTTAGGGATACAAAGGCGGCGCAGTTATAAACCTGCGTTATGCCATCCAGCGCATCTTCAAGTGCGGCAGCATCCATCAGGTCGGCATTTGCCCATTCAATTTTTGAAGTATATGGCTCCAGTATTTTAGGAATGGTTGACGATGCACGTTTGGTGCAGCGGATACGGTTTCCGCGCAGTATAAGCTCTTTCGCTAATTCGGCCCCTAAAAAGCCTGTTGCACCGGTAACTAAAATCATGCTTCAAATATGCAGAATATTTAAATGTACAGGTGCAGTTAGATGTGTAAAGATTTTTTACGCAAAGACGCAAAGACGCAATGTTGGAATAATAGTTTTGCGTCTTAGCGTCTTTGCGTGAGATAAAAGTCGTGGCTCATTCTAAATTTTATCTCATCAACCCTATTAATCCAAAAAATCCGCACATTTGCACATCTGCATATTTGCACATTTATAAAGTATCCGCACATCAAAAAATATGTCATTAGCCGATTTTTTTACCCCCATCGATCTAAAAAAGATCACACCGAAAAATGGATATTTTACCAGCCAGCTTGGCGATAAGATAGATCATTACTCGGTTGATTTCCCCGACCTGGAACAAAAAACGGACATCGCCATTATTGGTGTGCTGGATGATCGCAACGCCATAAACAATCCCGGCTGCGCTTTAGGGCCCGATTACGTTCGCGAAAAACTCTACCAATTAAACGAAGGCGGCTATACTACAAAAATAGTCGACTTGGGGAATATTGCCCGCGGCGAAACCGTGGTAGATACCTACTACGCGCTTAAAACTGTGGTTGAGGAGTTGATCAAGAAAGATATTATCCCGGTGATCATCGGCGGTGGGCAAGACCTTACCTACGCGCAATACCTGGGCTACGAAACCCTGGAGCAAAAAGTAGATATGCTGGTGGTTGATTCGCAGTTCGACCTGGAGGATGATGGTTTTCATGAAACTATCGAAACCACATCAGCATCATTCCTCAACAAAATATTTTTACACGAGCCTAACTACCTGTTCAACTACAGTAATATGGGTTACCAAACCTATTTTGCCAGTCAGGATAGTTTAAGGGTGATGGAGAAGCTGTATTTTGATATACACCGCCTGGGCGAGCTTACCCAAAACATCGCGGTAGCCGAGCCTATTATCCGCAATGCCAATATGGTAAGCTTTGATATGAGCGCCATCCGCTCGTCAGACGCGGTGGGTAACGCCAACGCGAGGCCAAACGGCTTTTATGGTGAAGAAGCCTGCCAGATATGCCGCTACGCCGGTTTTAATGACAAGCTAAGCTCGATAGGGTTTTATGAGTTTAACCCTGCTTATGATAATAATGGCCAAACCGCTATGCTGCTGTCGCAGATGATATGGTATTTTATTGATGGCTTTTACAACCGCAAGCGCGATTATCCGCTCAACCCAAAATCGCAATACCTTATTTATAAAACCAGCCTTAAGCACGATGAGCATGAACTGGTGTTTGTAAAAAGCAAAAAAAGCGACCGCTGGTGGATGCAGGTGCCATACCCAACAGGCGGCTCCAAGAACGAACGCTTCCATTTAGTGCCCTGCCGTTACGAAGATTACAAGACCGCAGTATCCGGCGAAATGCCCGACCTGTGGTGGCGCACCTATCAAAAATTAAACTAAACGGCAATTCATTAGGCGTTTACCCGTTATAGATACTTTACTGATAATTTAGATGAAAAGATTTTTTTTCGCGATAGCGGCGTTTTTGCCTGCAATTGCCTTCGCGCAGAACGCGCAACCCTTTACTATAAAAGCCAAGCTAACTGATATTAAAGGCCCGGCTACGGCGTACCTGGTTTATTATTTAGGTGCAAACAGTGTAACAGATTCATCAACCGTTAGTAATGGCGAGTTTAAGTTTGATGGCGTGGTGATGGACCCGGTAAGTGCATCGCTGTTTATAGATCATAAAAACCTGGGGTTTGATAAATACGTTGCCCAAAACTTTCCGGATGGCGGCCCGTCTAAAACGGCGGATGGCCTTAGCTTTTTCCTGGAGAAAGGTAATGTAGCCATTGCCGGTAAAGATTCTATTGCCAATGCTGATATTACAGGTTCAACTACAAATGATGATAATAAGAACCTTAAAGCACAGCTGAAAGTAATTTTAGATAAAGCGCAACAAGTTACGCTTGAAGGGCAAAAAGCTACTGCCGAGCAGCAACGGTCGCCGGCGTTTCAGAACGCTATGCAGGCTAAGTACAAAGTACTGCAAGGCGAACAAAAAAACGTGCTGAAAAACTTTATTACCAGCCACCCGGCAAGTTATATAAGCTTATTAGCGCTATCAAGCGTTAGCGGGCCTACGCCTGATGTGGCCGAGGTTGGGCCGTTATACGACCTGCTTTCAGATGATCTTAAAAAAACGGAAGGCGGCAGGCAGTTAAAACTATCTATTGATGCATTAAGATTAACATCTATTGGTGCCATGGCGCCCGATTTTACCCAGAATGATGTAAACGGTCTCCCTGTACAGCTGTCATCTTTTCGCGGTAAATATGTGCTGATAGATTTTTGGGCGTCGTGGTGCGGCCCATGCAGGCAGGAAAACCCCAACGTGGTAAAAATATACAATAAGTATAAAGGCAAGGGCTTTACTGTGCTTGGCGTATCGTTAGACAGGCCCAACGGCAAGGCAGCATGGCTGGCAGCTATTAAAAGCGACGGCCTTACCTGGACACAGGTGTCTGACTTGAAATACTGGGGTAACCTTGCCGCCACTTTATACGGTGTACAATCTATCCCTCAAAACTTTTTGATAGACCCACAGGGTAAAATTGTTGCAAAAGGGCTTCGCGGCGATGACCTGGATAATGCATTAGAAAAGTTACTCGGTAAAATTTGATATGCTGCATATTTTATTTGATATTGGAGCTTTAAAAAACTGACTACCATTATGAAAAAAATATTATTTAGCGCGATAGCACTTTTACCAGTATTGGCATTTGCGCAGGATGGTAAATTTACCGTGCAGGGGAAAATGGGTAACTACAGTGCCCCCGCAAAAGCATACATCCAATACCGTGTTGCCGGGAAAACCATTGCCGATTCGGCGGTTTTAAAAAACGGGGAATTTACCTTTACCGGAACTATTGCTGCGCCGGGCCAGGGCTTTTTGGTTTTTAACCCTAAGGGCACAGGCATGCGGGCTTCTGACGATTATAAATCTATTTACATAGAGCCTGGGATTATTAGCGTAAAAGGCCAGGATACAATTGAAAAGGCAACAGTTGCCGGCACAAAATCAAATATTGAGAATGAGCAATACCAGGCTGCTTTAAAGCCCGTAAATGATGCTTACACCGCAGTAGAAACCAAAGAAAAAACCCTGACTGATGAGCAAAAGGAAGTGCCTGCTTATAAAAGGCAAAGCTGGAAGGACGAAAAGGCAATAGAAACGCAGGAAAAAATCATCACTCAAAAATTTATAAAAGAACACCCCGACTCTTACGTTAGCTTAAACGCGTTACAAAGCTTTGCTTACAGTTCAGATTATGTAGAGATAGAGCCACTTTATGCGAGCCTTTCTCCGGCTATAAAAACATCAGAAGGCGGTAAAGTTTTTGGCGATATGCTGCCTAAGCTGAAAGCTGTAGCATTAGGGGCCACTGCCCCCGAAATTGCGGAGACCGACACAGCGGGTGCTGTAGTTAGCCTAACTTCTTTCCGTGGCAAATATGTATTGGTTGATTTTTGGGCATCATGGTGTGGCCCTTGCCGCCGCGAAAACCCTAATGTGGTAAAAGCATACAACCAGTATAAAACAAAAAACTTTACCATTTTGGGCGTATCGCTTGATGGTAAAGGCGCTAAAGACGCATGGATGGGCGCTATACATAAAGATGGGCTGCAATGGACACAGATATCTGACCTTGCCGGCTGGAAGAGCCGCCCCGCAGGTAGTTACGCGGTACGCGCCATTCCCCAAAACTTTTTGATTGACCCTAACGGAAAGATAGTTGGTAAGAACTTAAGAGGTTTTGACCTGGAAGATAAACTGGCCGAGTTATTCGGGAAGATATAATTAGCTCAATGCTTTATTGGGTAATATTTAAAAAGCCATCCTTTATTTAACGAATGGCTTTTTAGTTTCCTACATAGGGTCTAAAACATATAAACACTTATGAGGTTTACAAGCACCATTTGGGCTATCACACTCCCATCCTTCACTTATGGAAGGCGGGCCATACGGATCGGGGCATGGTGGGCCACAAACAAAACCCTCCTCGCATCTATGGAACCCTCCACTAACAGATCTCATTTCTTTCCGGTTTAACACCTTCCCAATTTTTTGTAACTTCTTCATAATTTGGTTTTTTAAATGTAATCCAATATAACAATAATTGAGACTGTCTCTTATACACATCT
>NZ_LGEK01000009.1 GCF_001636615.1 Mucilaginibacter sp. L294
AGATGTGTATAAGAGACAGTAATAACACTGTTGGGTAACAAATGTGTATGAAATGGTAAAACCTGCAAACATGTAAAAATCACGTGGCCTGTAGTCGCCACGCTGGGTGCCCGCCTCCCCTATGTAAATTTTTGTTTTTTCGCCAGATCGGTCAGATAATGCCCTCGCGGTTGAGTTTGTAAACTTACTTTTATCAGCATAGTTGCGGCTTACATCATCCAGGTAATCGGTACGGGTAATACGATAGCCTACATCCGCGGCCAAAGTCCATTTACCGGAAATATTATATTTTATACCCGCACCAAAAGGCAAAACAAGGGTATACTTTGCATATTCGTTTGGTTGCCCCTCGGTGCGCAGGTACCTTAGCGATACCTGGTTACCATTTATCATTGCCCTTGGCGCAAATGCGGTAATACCACCACCGGCATATATATAAGGTGTGTAAATATTTTTGCCCGCATCGGGTATATAACTCATAAAGTTAAACTCGGCCACCAGGCTCAGTTCTTTTAACGGGGTAGTAAAGCTGAGGTTACGGTCACGAAACTGTTGATAATCTGATGTGCTATCGGCACCGCTTATTTGGCCAAAGGTGTAGCTAAGCTTAGCGGCAATGTACCGGTTAAAGTTGCGCTTTACAAATAAGCCGGCAAAGCCCCCGCTGGGTTTTATGGGGTTGTTAATGTTCAGATCGCCTATGTAGCCTGCCATACCTGCGCCCCCTCCTATTTCCCAGGTTTGGGCTTGTACATTTAACGAAATGAACAGGATAAATAAAGCAGCAATGTATTTAGGCATCAAGGCAAATTTAATAATTACGGGCGTCTAAACCCCATAATAGCTTTTTCCTTAACGTAGATAAGTAACTTTCATTATTAAGGCGTACCAGGTTGAGCCGGAAACCGGCCTTGTAAACCTTAAACTGCATGGGTTTATCAACAATAACGGTGCGGCTATCGCATGATACGATGTAGTTATTGCCCCGGTAATCAATATCTAATGTTAAAGTACTGGTATCTGGCAACACAACAGGCCTTACATTTAAATTGTGTGGCGCAACCGGGGTAAGCGCAATACTGTTTGATTGCGGGAATATGATAGGCCCGTTACAGCTTAACGAGTAAGCGGTTGAACCTGTAGGCGTAGATATAATGATACCATCGCCCCAGTACGAGTTCAGGAACTCGCCATCTAACGATACATGCGTGGTTATCATGGCCGAGTCGTCGCGTTTGTGGATGGTCACATCGTTAAGCGCGAAATTATTATCACCAAAAATCTTTTGTTCTGACTCTATCACCAGTAGCTCGCGGCTATCCAGCGTAAATTCCTTATTCACTACCGCGTGTATGGCGGCAGCTATATCGCTTTTGTTTATGCTGGCCAAAAAACCCAGCCTGCCAAAGTTAATACCGATAACCGGCACGCCCGAGTCGCGGATAACGGTTACCATATCCAGCAGGGTGCCATCGCCCCCAAGGGTTAAAAAAACATCAACGTCTTTAGGGTCACTGCAGTTTAATAGTGTGCAGGCTGATGTATCAACATTCCCTTTTAAAAAATCATTTAAAATGGGGTGGATGCAAACTTCAACCTTATGCTGCGCAAGGCTGTCAAACACCTGGCGGATGTAGGGGAACACCGATGGATCATTAAACTGCCTGCCGTAAACTGCTATTTTCATATATATTTACTACGAATATCGAACTTTAAAATAAAGTACAGCAGTATAGTTTCAAATAATACTACTGTTTATAACATATACACCTTACCAAGCCGCAAAAAATACCCAAATGTGGGTATTTCATTAATGATTTGTTTTGTATTTATTTAGGCAAAATTCAAGTAACAACAAGCAAGCAATGAAAAAAATCAAACATCTTTTGGTACTATTATTCCTGTTGCTCTCTACAGCCACAGGGTATGCGCAAAACGATCAGGATTATATAGTAGAAAAGCCAACTGTAACAATAGAGCATCTATATAAAAACATAACCTGCTCTAATCAAAAAAAGTTTCTTGAAGAACAAGGTTTTAAATATGATCGCATGCTTAAAGTAGAGCAGACCAACGCTTACATTTATAGTTTAGAGGATGATAATGATGTTAGCATTTTCTTGTACTGTTATAAGAGCGAAGCATTACACATGAGTTTTAACATGGCCGAAGATGTATTTACTGAAGCAAAAAACACAACAATTAAAGACAGGGAATTTAAAAAGATAAAGCAAACAAGTGAAGACACCATTTTTACAAAAGGAGCATACGCTTATATTTTCAGCAACAAGAGTCACAGCATAGGTATCCGGGTAAAAACACGAGATGATAACTAAGCTTAAACAACTGCTAAAACATAAAAAAACGCTAACCTATAAAATGGGTTAGCGTTTTTTTATTGATTAATTATTTAAGTTTTACAAGTTCAGGTAATTCATGAATGAATCGAACCTGTCCATCGAATTATCGTTATGGTCGGTAAAGTTAAAGGTGGCCTTAACATCGTAGTTATAACGCTGGAATGTGGCCAGGATATTAGAGATATCCTGCTTGTTCACCTTTAGGGTAACCTCCATACGGGTACTATCCGGGAAAGTACGCGTATATGAGCTCAGGATCTGTGCGTTATCAGACTCTACCACCTGCGACATATGCGCCAGTGAATTATTCTTATTATCAACCTCAAGCACAATAATACCGCCCGGCTCTGATACCGAAGTAAGCTTGGCGAAGTACTCGTTCATGCTATTGATGGATATTAAGCCCAGGTAATCTTTTTTGATGTTGAGCACAGGAACCACGGTTAGCTGGCGCTCATAAAACAAGCGGATAACATCGTAAATATGCTGCTCTTCCAGCACGTATGGGTTAACCAGCGAAAGCGCTATGGCACCAATGGGCGAATTATAATCGGGCTCCTCTATCAGGTCGTCCTCGCTTACCAGGCCCAAAAATTGTTCTTCGTTTACAATTGGCAGGTGGCTTACCCGAAACTCCGCCATACGGTCAAACACCTTCTGTATACTATCAGAGGTATGTACCGGCGGTATCGCGTTAGCTATCAACTCAACTGCAAGCATATCTATTTTTTTATTTTATCTAAAAACAGTTTCAGGTACTCATTAAATTCTGCGGGCCGCTCCATCATAGGCGCGTGGCCGCATTTGTCTATCCAATGCAGTTCGGCGTTGGGCAACATTTCGTTAAACTCAACGGCAACCTCTGGCGGAGTAATTTTATCATCCCTACCCCATATCAAACAAACCGGCATGGTAATTTTGCGCAACTCCTTACTCATGTTATGGCGAATGGCCGATTTTGCCATAGCCAATATACGGATAACTTTGTGCCTGTCGTTTATCATTACAAAAACATCATTCACCAGTTCATCGGTAGCAATTGCAGGGTCGTAAAAAGTATATTGTACTTTTTCTCTTACAAAATCTATACTCTCCCTTTTTGGGAATGATCCGCCAAAGGCATTTTCATACAAACCCGAACTGCCTGTTAAAACCAAAGCCTTAACATAACCCGGATGCGCCAATACATATATTAAACCAACATGCCCGCCTAACGAATTACCCAGCAAAATAACGTTGCTTAGCTTTTTAAATTTTATGAACTTGTGTATAAACTTTGATAACGCCCTTACACCGGTAGTTAACAAAGGCATGTCGTAAATAGGCAATATAGGTAATATAACACGGTAATGGGGGCTAAACTCATTAACAACATCCTCCCAGTTGCTTAACGCGCCCATTAAACCATGCAGAAGTAACAGCGTTTCACCTTCACCCGCTTCGATGTAACTAAAACCTTTTTCTTCTTTAAGCACGTGATCCATAGCAGAACTTATATAAATATTGGTTAGCGTAAATATATCAGACCAAATTCAATTTCAGTCTAAAATGTTGTAAAATTATAATTATAAAAATAGTTAGCGCGGTTTTATCTCAACAATTATTACGGCGCAATTAGCCTAACAGTTGTTTTACCACCTCAGAAACTGTTTTACCATCGGCGCGGCCGGCAAGCTCTTTATTGGCCACGCCCATTACTCTGCCCATATCTTTAACTGATGTAACACCAAGCCTTTCAATCACCTCTTGTATAAAGCCCTCAATTTCAAAGCGGGTCATTTGTTGTGGCAGGTATGGTTCTATTACATACATCTCGGCCATTTCAATATCATACAGGTCTTGGCGGCCTTGTGTTTGGTAGATGTCTGCAGATTCTTTACGCTGTTTGATCAACCTTTGCAACACCTTTATTTCGGCATCCTGTGTTAATTCTTCGGCAGCGCCTTTTTCTGTTTTAGCCAGTAGCAAAGCCGATTTTATAGCACGAAGCCCCCTAAGCCTGTCGGCTTGTTTGCTTAACATGGCTTGTTTTATATCCTGGTCTATTTGGGTTAATAATGACATTCTATTTGTGATTTTAGATTTTATTTCAATTTTAGATTTCTCATCTGCACATCTGCATACTTGCACATCTGCACATCTATTTTCTTACAATATTAGTAGCTGTTGCCTGTGCGGTTGGCATAATAATCAGGTCGCTAATGTTTACATGCGCCGGGCGCGATGCTACAAACCAAATGGTTTCGGCAACATCATCAGCTACCAGCGGCTCAAAGCCTTCGTATACTTTTTTGGCGCGGTCCTTATCGCCCTTAAAGCGCACTTCCGAGAACTCAGTTTCTACAGCGCCGGGGTGTATGGCCGTTACGCGTATACCATGCTGTACCAGGTCCATCCGCATCCCTTTATTTAAGGCATCAACCGCATGCTTGGTAGCGCAATATACATTCCCGTTAGGGTAAACCTCTTTTCCCGCTATCGATCCTAAGTTAATAATATGCCCGTGACCGTTGCTTATCATCCAGTTTGATACCACGCGGCTTACATAAAGCAAGCCTTTTATATTGGTATCTATCATGGTTTCCCAATCGTCGTAATTACCGTTCTGAATCGGGTCCAGTCCCTGGCTAAGGCCGGCGTTGTTTACCAGCACGTTAACCTTTTTCCATTTGGCGGGCAGGCCTTCCAGGTTTTGAATAACCTGCTCACGGTTGCGTACATCAAATGATGATACGGCTACCTCAACGTTATATTTTTTATTAAGCTTTTGCGCCAGGGCCTCCAGCCTGTCCATACGGCGGCCGGTAAGTATAAGGTCATATCCCTCGCGTGCAAATGTGTGGGCACAGGCCTCGCCTATCCCTGCGGTGGCGCCTGTTATTAATGCGATCTTTGCCATAGATAAGTTAACTATCGGCAACGAAATTATGTTTTTATGTCGACTTTATTTGTCTTTTTACGGTAAGGATAGTTTTTGATGGATGATGAGCAGCATGGTACTAATTCTATTTATGTTATTCGTGTGATATAAACATTAAAAATATCTTCGAGATTTGATGTATCAGCAAGACACTTTATCATTGTTGAATAACAAAAACATCACACTATATATGGAATACAGACAATTAGGCGGCTCGGGTTTACACGTGCCGGTACTTAGTTTCGGTACCGCCACTTTTGGCGGCAAAGGCGATTTTTTTAAAGCATGGGGCGATACCCAACTCGATGATGCTAAAAAGTTGGTGCGTTTATGCCTCGACGCAGGTGTAAACCTGTTTGATACCGCTAACGTTTACTCGCGCGGGGCTTCTGAAGAAATTTTGGGCCAGGCACTTGAAGGCTTACGCTCACAGGTTTTGATATCAACCAAAACCACTTTCAGGATGGGCGACGGACCGAATGATTACGGTTCATCAAGATTCAACATCGTACGGTCGGCAGAGGATAGCCTTCGCCGCTTAAACACCGATTATATCGACATTTACCACATGCATGGCTTTGACGGCGTTACACCCGTTGAAGAAACCCTGCGCGCGCTTGATGATCTGATAACAAGCGGAAAAGTGCGATACATTGCATGCTCAAACTTTTCGGGCTGGCACTTAATGAAATCGCTCTCCATATCCGAAAGATATGGCTGGGCCAAATATATAGCCCACCAGGCATACTACTCGTTATTAGACCGGGAATTTGAATGGGAACTGATGCCTGCCGGGATAGACCAAAACGTTGGCACTATTGTTTGGAGCCCGCTTGCATCTGGCCAGTTAGGTGGCAAGTATCGCCGCGGCCAGCCTATCCCGCAGGATAACCGCCGCAGCCAGGGTGGCAGCCACGGCCCGGATACTGATCTGGAACGCCTTTACACCATTGTAGATGCATTGGATGAGGTAGCTGAAGAAACCGGCAGGTCTGTAGCGCAGGTATCTATTAACTGGTTACTACAGCGCCCAACAATTGCTAATATTATTATTGGTGCCCGTAACGAGGAACAACTAAAACAAAACCTTGATGCCGTTGGCTGGAACTTAACTACCGATCAGGTTAAAAAGCTTGACGCCGCCAGCGACCGCGACCCTATATATCCCTACTGGCACCAACGCCAGGATACAAAGTTGAACCCGCTACCAAAGTTTTATTAATAATAAAGGCCCCGATAAATCGGGGCCTTTATTATTTCACTTCCCCCCGCGCGTCATTGCGAGCGATAGCGTGGCAATCTTCGATAGACGAGTCGGCGACAAGCATGTCGAAGATTGCCACGTCGCTACGCTTCTCGCAATTACTCACGGGGTTAATTGCCTAAAGTTGCTTTATCCTGATATTCCTATAATAAGCTTTGTGCCCATGATCCTGCAGGGCGATATGGCCTATTTTTGATAGGCCGTATTCCGGGTGGTCTTTCCACTTGCCCTCGGCTTTTTTCTTTTTCCAGTCGGCATCCCAGGCGGTAAACTCCAGTATTTTTTTGCCGTTTAGCCAATGCTCTACGTGGCCATTGTTAAACACAATACGGCTGGTATTCCACTGGCCTACGGGCATCACTTTTTTTAGGTTGTTAGGGATATGCATGGCATAATCGGCACCGGTTTTCTGCCATTCTTCCAGCTTATCGGGTACCCAGCCAATATCATCTATGATCTGGTACTCGGGGCCCGTAAGGTACGATGCTTCATACTTCGGTTCTTCAACCACATGGTATAAAACGCCGCTATTACTCCCCTTATCTATCTTCCATTCCCAGGCCAGTTCAAAATTGCTGAATTGCTTATCGGTAACGATATCGCCGCCTGTATCGGTACCTTTAACAGTACCCAGGCAAACCAGCGCGCCGTTTTCAATTTCCCAGTTCTTTACTTCGCCCTTTTTGTTGTAGCCGTGCCAGCCCTTCAGGTTTTTACCATTGAATAGGCTTACCCAGGCAGTTTTTTTGGCCTGCGCGAAGCTTTGCGAACCTGCAAACGTCATGGCCGCCGCAAGGGTTAGTATTTTAAAGTTTTTGTTCATGCTGATAGGATTAACCGCAGGGTCCTCTGCGAGAGACCCTGCGGGAACAATAAATTACTGATAATTAAATATTTACAAATACCAAAAAGTCGATATAGCTGATTATAAGTTAGATACCAGCGTTCACGGGTACAAATGGCAGTGAACGTGAACACTTTGCAGTTACTAAGGCCGTTTGAGGGCGTTTAAAGTCGTTTTAATACGTTTTAGGTTGCTTATTTCGTAACCTGCTTCATTTTTTCAGGGTCCCAAAACATCGGGCTATTTTTATAGTAACTATCGTTACACAAAAGTGCCGGTGCTGCCGCGCGGTATCCGAAGATAGCATCCTCGGTTATTTTACCGTTGTTGCGAATGGCGGTTATCCAGTTGTTCATGTGATCGTACGGGCCACCCAGGTAACCCTTTTCGGCGTTATAGGTGATCTCATCGGGTGGCAAAATATGCTTACGGCCCGAATCTGTTTGCCCGGCTTTACGCAGTTTTTCGATATAAAAAGGATCGTCGGACTGGATCACTTTATTGCGTTTCAGCGTAACGCTATCCCACGTAATATCCATTGAGCCTTCGCTGCCTACCAGTTTAAGATAGGTAGTGCCGCTTGTGCCATCTACAAAGTTGCAGCGAAGCGACAGGTTGAACGCCGGGTGTGCTACGGTTTTGCCATAATCAAACGTACCTAACAAAACATCAGGCACTTCGCGCCCATCATTCCAATAACGCAAACCACCCGATGCATAAATTTTATTTGGCCCCATTGAGCCGGTAATGAAGTGCAGGCTGCTAAACAGGTGGACGAACAAATCGCCCGCCATGCCGGTGCCGTAATCGGTATAATTTCTCCAGCGGAAAAATCTTTTTGAATCGTACGGGCGCTTTTGGGTATTGGCTACATAAGTTTCCCAATCAACCGTTTGTGCCGATGCATCCTCAGGTATTGGGTACTGCCAAACCTCAACCGGTGCGCGGCGCGCCCAAAAACCTTCGGCGTAATTTAGTTCGCCAATGGCCCCGCTTTTTAGCAATTCGTGCGCTTTTTCGTTCCCTAATGATGACACGCCCTGGCTCCCTACCTGGAAAATTTTCCCGGTTTCCTGTTGTGCTTTTATTACCGCGGGGCCTTCGGCAACCGAATGCACCATTGGTTTTTCGCAATACACGTGTTTGCCTGCGTGCATGGCATCAACAGAAATTTGCTGGTGCCAATGGTCGGGCGTAGCAATAATTACCGCGTCAATATCTTTGCGGTTCAGTATCTCTTTATAAATTTTGGTAGTAAAAATATCGGCGCCCCAGCGTGTTTTGGCATCTTTTAAGCGGCCGTCGTACAAATCGCACACCGCAACGAGTTTTACGCCCGGCACCTGCAGGGCAACAATAGCATCCTGCGTACCCATACCGCCGGCGCCTATCAGTGCTATGTTCACCTGATCATTAGGGCCGTACTGGTTATACTTTTGTTTTAAGTAATGAAAGCTGTGTTTATCTGCTGCAATTAAACTTGTGCCCGCCGTTACAGCTGCAGCGGTTGTGGCCAGTTTTTTTAAAAAGCCCCTACGGGATGCTTCCGAATTTTCTTTCATAATTGATGCGTTAAGGTATCCTATAAATATGGTTATAAATTAGGTAAACAGGCAAGGCTGCCCGAAAAGTGAAGATATACTTTTTATGTAATAATTGGAAGGGATTTGGACAATAGTCGATAGACCATTGTCCATGGTAATGTAATTTCTCTATGGACTGTCGACTATGGACTATGGACTACCAAAAAAACTTATCTTTGCCGCCATACTCATGAGCAAAACTGTAACACCATACCAAAACCAGCAGGGCACTAAAAAAGAACAGGTGGCCGATATGTTTAACAACATCTCAAAAACTTATGATTTTTTAAACCACTTTATGTCGCTGGGGATAGATATCATCTGGCGCAAAAAAGCCATTAACGAGCTAAAAAAAGATAAGCCCCAATTAATACTGGATGTGGCTACCGGTACCGGCGATTTTGCTTTTGAGGCTTTGGGCATCCTAAAGCCGGAGAAGATAATTGGTGTGGATATTTCACAGGGGATGCTTGATATCGCGAAGCAAAAAATTGCCAAACGTGGTTTAAGCGACAAGTTTGAAGTAAAACTGGGCGATTCGGAAAAGCTACCTTTTGAAGCCAATGAGTTTGATGCCGTTACCGTTGCTTATGGCGTACGTAACTTTGAGCACCTGGAAACCGGCCTAGCCGATATCCACCGCGTGTTAAAACCGGGCGGTAAAGCAGTAGTGCTGGAGTTTTCTAAGCCAAAAGTCTTCCCGGTAAAACAGCTCTACGCCTTTTATTTTAATTACATAACGCCAGGTATTGGTAAGCTTTTTTCTAAGGATGCAAGGGCTTATACTTACCTGCCCGAGTCTGTCGCGGCGTTCCCGGATGGCGAAGCGTTTACCGGCCTTATGCAAAAAGCAGGTTTTAAAAACACTAAAAGCCGCCCTTTGGCGTTTGGTATCTGTTCAATCTATACCGGCATTAAATGATCAAAAACCGCCTCTTCATCATATTAATATTGATGGGCTGCAGCAATTTTTTATTTGCGCAGGCATGGGGTGGCGGTGCCGACCAAAACGACCTGAGCTTTGGTTTCTCATTCTCGTATGTACAAAGCAGTTTTAAGATAGTTAAGCAACCTAACTGGCGCGATCCTTTCTTTGATGCCGATTTGGGCACCAATGCAACTACTCCGTTAAAAAGCATCAGCTCTAAAAACATGCCGGGCTTTGCCGTGGGTTTTTTAACCCGCTACCGTTTAACAGAGCATTTAGAGGCCCGCGTTACCCCGTCATTAGTATTTTCAGACCGATCGGTAACCTATACTTTTGAAGATCATGATCAGGACGTTACTAAACCAGTTCAAACCACCACGGTTGATTTCCCTTTGCAGCTTAAATTAAAATCAGACCGTATTGGTAATATGCGTGCCTACCTGATAGGCGGCCTAAAGTATTCGGGGGCAATTGGCAGTAAAAAAAACGAGCCTAATACCGCCCCTACAGAATTATTGCTTAGGAATGTAAGGGGCTACTCATCGTATGAGGCAGGCATTGGCTTCGATATCTATTTTGAATTCTTTAAGCTATCGCCCGAGATAAAACTATCCAATAGTTTTGGTAATATGCTTTTACGCGAAAATACGCCTTATGCCAACCCCATCAGCAAACTATCACTGCATACATTTATGTTTAGTTTATTTTTTGAGTAGCTGTTAATCAAGCCTTTTCTCAAAACAAACAAATCTTAATCCCGGCCTAAACTCCAGGGTTATTTCGCCTTTTAAACAATAACCAAGCTTAGGGAAAAGTTGCTGCGTTGCATGGTTTTGCGTGTTGGTATCGATGCGTAATGTAGCTATCCCACGGTCAATAGCCACCACTTCGGCTTGCTGTAATAAGTCGGCAGCTAAACCCCTGCCCCTAAAATGCGGGCTTACGGCTAAGCGATGGGTTACAATAGCGGTTTCATTAATATCCAAACCAACCTGCGCATATTCCGGGTATTGCTCGGTGGTAATAGCGGTTACCCCGGCAATCTGGCCGTCAAGCTCGGCCACCCAAAGCTGGCCGGCTTTTATATCTTCTTCAAAAACCTGCGGGTTGGGGTAAGTATCGTCCCATTGTAAATTACCTGCTGCACGCATAATGGGTACAACATCGGCTATTACCTGCATAATTGCGGGGATATCTGTTAAAGTGGCAAGGCGTACGCTCATTTATTATTATTTAGATCCTAATTTTCATTCTTACAATATCCAAGATAAAATCTTTTAAAACCGTGCTCACGGACTATAACCTCTTTATCTCGGGGTATTAAATAACCACTATCTATTAGCAGCCTATGCCCTAATACATCCACAACTTTATTATCATATTTAAGTGTTAAATTATTCCCTTTTTGTTCCCATTTGCCGGTAAACCATTCATTATAAAAGAAAGCGCCGGTCCAGTGTAACTCAAACGTTTTATCTTCCCTAAAATTGATATAAGCCTGATTTTGCGTCCCTTCATAACAAGCGCGAAACTTCACATTGCTTTCAAAATCTTCCGACGAACCGAAAGGTGCTAAAACAACCGATAAGTAAATTAGTAGTGGCAAAAAACACATTACCGTAAGTGACTTACGTTGTTTAATAATAAAAATTGTTTGTTTAATAACGTTAACAACTATGATGATAAATAATATCGCAATTGTTAGCATGGCTATGATCAAAAACCACCACGGCGTTAACTTATCTATATGGTAATAAAAAAAGGCAAGTATGAAAAATGCAAAACTAATAATTAATGCCCTTATAATTCTGCTTTTAAGATTGGTTCGCTTGCTCTTTTCTTCGTTCATTAATGGTTATGCTTTTTGTGAATATCCTTCACCAAACACAGTTTTTTTATTTCATCAATGCGGATGGGGAAAGGAGCATATTTTAGACGGCCTGCAACCAGTTCTGTTACATTATCAGAATGGGCTATTACTTCTTCGGGGTTATCGCTGGCCAGCAGGCGCTTGTACATGCGGTAATCGCCCCATTCAATATAATACACTTCTCCGGGCAATATCTTTTTATCGCTGATGATTTTCAAGGCTACCCAGCAGCCGTTTTCCAGGTAAGGGTACATGGAGTGGCCCCAAACAGGCAGGGCGAAATCGCATTCTTCAATCCCCGGGAAATTCATGCGGCCAACCGACTGCGAATCATTGATATCATTATATACCTCCACGCCAGATGCGGTAGCAATAATATCATACATCGGGATCCCCTCTTCACGGTGGGCTATTACAGATTTGTCTGCATTTTTCTTTGTGCCGCCCAGGTATTCGCTGTACTTCTCTTTAAATATCTTCAGCTTCTCAGGGTCGATGTTCTGGCGGCTTTTAATGATCTCGGTAATAGAACTTGCCGAGTTAAAGTTTAGCGCCTCTGCCAACTCCGTATTATTATTAAAAGCCCGCCCGCGCAACTGGTTATATAGTATAATAAACTCAAGTGTTTCAGGGCGTACTGTCTTTATTTTATTTGGTTTTGATAGCTCATCCATGGCAATAAAAAATAATTACATATTTTTCTTTATTTTATTAAAGATATTTCTTTATATTTGTTTGTTCAATAATTGCTAATCTACTACTATAAATCAATAGTACAAACATTATGGTTACAGAATTTAAAGAAAGTACTTTATTATACCAGGAATCAGGTTAGTATTGCTCAACACCATTTACACTCCATTATAAACCGAAATAACTACAACCATGCATATAGCCTACTCTGCCCTGCGCACCAAACAAAAAAAAGGTAAACCCCAATTATTAAACCAGCAACTAAGCCAGCGCTACGAAGGCTACCAAATCGCATGTAATAAATACCGGGCTGAGATTGCCAATATACAAAAGTATATACCCGGGTGGATGCCTCCTTTCGAGTTGAAAGCTCAAAGTTAATAGTCGAAACTTCCTGCCTATTCTATAACCGAACTAAAACAACAACCATGATAAAAATTGCACAAAAACTAAAAGACCAGCTATGGTGGTTAATTATCACCGTAGATTACAATTACAGCCGTATCAGCATTGCCGATCACGAACTTACCGACGAGACCCTTACCCTTTGGCTTGAAGATAAGCACGATTTTAAAAACTCATTGGATGAATGCCTGCAACTGGATATATCTGTAAAGAATTTCGCTAAAGTGATTAAGGGCGAAAACCTGAACAGCTACGAAGGGCAGCGCTTACACCCCAACAAGCAATTTGTTTATAAAACCCGTGTACAGATCAATGAGGCCATAACCTGGTACAAGCAGGATGCAACCCTTACAGAGCAGCAATGGGCACGCGAAGCGATGTTAAAAACAATTTTAACACAACTGGTAGAAACAGAAGCCTCGATTGATAAAGGCTGGTAAAAATTATGCCAATTGGAATTTTAAACATAGTCTATAACATGTTTTTATCTCACTTTATTTTGCCATGCTGAACAATAGTGAAGGGGCTATTAATGAATTTTTATTCGGAATAAAATAGCAATTAGATGCTTCACTATCGTTCAGCATGACAAAGGCTATTTGTCTTAACCAGATGTTCTTTATCTACCTCTACCAGTTCTTCCACTTCGCTTACGGCCTCTGCGGGTGCAGCGGCGTAGTTGAGTTTACGGAAACGCCAGATAGCGAAGGCCGGCTCCTGGAAACGGTTGATCAGTTTGAAAAATTTGGGGAAGTTGTGTACTTCATCAAGCAGTACGCCGGTAACGATGCCGTTATTATCTAATATCTCGCGGATGGTGTATTCTTTGTCCCTGGTTATCCAGATCTCAAAATCACGCCTTATCTCCTCGTTCTTATCAGGATCTATCTTATCGTTAACACATATCACTTTATCGCCCGGCTTCATAGTAGGTCAAAAGTAAAAAATCAAAAATCAAAAAACCTTGCTTTTCTGTATTAATTACATTAAACCAACTTAATATAACCCTGTTTGACTCTTAACTTAATTCCCGGCGGGCATAGATACAAAAAAGGCCGTGCCTTCTGCGGGGGCGCTTTCAACCCAGATACGACCACCCTGCAGCTCCGTAAATTCCTTACAAAGCAGCAAGCCAAGTCCCACCCCTTTTTCGTTATCGGTACCAAAGGTTGATTGCGCTTGAAAGGAGAACAATTCGTCTTGCTTTTCGGCACTCATGCCTATACCATTATCGCGGATGATGAGCCAGCACTCGCTGCCTATTTGCTTGGCCTTAAATGTTATTTGCCCGCCTTGTATGGTAAACTTTATAGCATTGCTTATCAGGTTACGGATAACCAGTTGCAACATATCGCTATCGGCGACAATTTTTATATCCCAGTCAAGTTCGGCGGTTAGCGAGATGTCTTTTTTAAGTGCTATAGCCTTTTCAAGCTCAATAGTGTTGAACAGGGCATCGCGCAGGTTAACATAGCCCAGCTTAACGTTTACGCCATCCATTTGCGCTTTCGACCATACCAGCAATTTACCAAGCATATCAATGGTACGGCGGGTCACCTTAAGCAGGTCGCCTTCTACCATACGTCGTTCGGCGGTATCCAGTTCGTACTCCGTTACCAGCTCCAGATAATTCTGAATATTACTTAATGGCGAGCGCAGATCGTGCGCGATGATAGACATTAGCTTGTTCTTTTCTGAATTGATGCGCTCCAGTTCATGGTTTTGCTTGGTTATATGGCGGTTCTGTAATTGAATAGCATCCGCTTTTTCGGATGCTGAACGCTTTTCATGATCATAATTGCGCCTGAGATAGGTAATAGTAAAGTATAATACTATTACCACCACCACGTAGGCAGATGACAGGTCCCAGAAACGGCTTTCGCGGCTGTTATAACTATTAGGTATCCAATCGGGGTGAAAATACTCTACCAGATGCATGCCAATAATGATAGCCAGGTTTACCGCTATCCATAACTTTTGCTGATTTCTGGGCACCACACAAAGCACCAGTAAAATACATAAGCCCATTAGCAGGTCGGTTGGCCCGTAAGTACCCGAATTATAAACATAGTTTACAGCAAAAAGCATATTACCAATAATGGTAAATACGGTTATAGTGCTTTTTATTTTACCCAGATAGCGCGACCTGTAATAAAGATACGAGAAGATAATAAGCGTTATCAGGCTAAGTAAAGCAACAAAAGGTAAGCCAATAAGATAATTGAAGGGAACGTTGTAGGCAAGCGCTACGGTAGCTATAAGGCAAAGGGAATGGAATATCCTAAACTCCAGAGGGAACTCGGTAGTTGAGCCGGTGAGCCGTATCCAAAGCCTGTTTATATTACCAAAAAGGCGCAATGTGTTAATTAGTTAGGGTTATACAAGGTTACAAATAAATTTTTACAGGGCAAGCCTCACCAATAAAAAGTTTCTTAAAAATATAAAGATTTTCTCAGATTGTAAAAGGCATAAAAAAAGCCCCGCAGAGCAGGGCTGATCTTATTTCAAAGAAAAATTATTATGGGGCTTAATTACGGCTAAAACCGCCTTTACCACCACCACCGTTAAAACCAGGACCTTTATCCTCGGCTATATTAACTGTTATGCGTTTGCCATAATAGCTTTGGCCGTTCATGCAACGGATGGCTTCTTTAGCTTCTGCTTCATTAACCATCTCTACAAAACCAAAGCCCCTGCTCTCTTTTGTTTCACGATCTTTAACGATCCTGAGGGACTTAACAGGCCCAAAATCTCCAAAAACCGCATTTAGTTCGGCCTCACTTACTTCTAACGGAAGGCCTCCAATAAATACTTTCATTAATCTCCTTTTGTTTTTCTGTAAAGATACGCAAAATGGGCCGGGTTTTACTGCTTTGGTGGCAAAATGGCGGCTGTGTAAGGTGTTTTTTACAATGGGGTGTCAATACGACACGAATATGATTTTTACTGCTTTTTAAGCTTCAGTTCAAAGGTGCCTTCCACACGGTAAAGCGATGAATTAGGGTCATCATCCTTAGAAAGAAAGGTAAAAAAAGTGCCCTTGGCGAGTACATCCTTTTGGCGGTATTGCACCAGGTTTATTTTACCTGCATCGCCGGGTTCGGCATATTGTGTAAGTGTATATTGTTTGCTGTGTATTACATCGGCCATCATTAGCAACTGCCCTCCTGCTACCGGCTTGATAAGGCTATCGGCCGCGGCGCCTTTTGAGCTTACACCAAAACTCATGGTGTGCTCTTTATTAATAGCGGTAATACCAAAATAACGGTTATCGCCGGCGCTCATATTTACAAACGCAACCGAATCTTTAGCGGCATCAAATGTATAGGTAGTATCCTGCATTTTTATGGTAAGGATACCTTCTGTTGCAAGGAAATTATCGGGGGAAGCAGCACTTAAAGCGCTATCGGCACTTAGGGCTATTTTTTTCTGATCTACAGCTTGTTCGCCGGTATCTTTTTGGCACGACACGGCCAGCACCGAAAGGAGCAGGACAAGTGAAACATACCAATTAGTAAACCGTTTTGAATTCATAGGTAAATCGATGGTCTAAAATTAGATAAAAAATATTTCATATATGCCTTGCGTGTACTTTAAACACAATTATTTAACATTTTTTAACTATATTATATAAACGTATCAAAATGTGCAAAGGTTTGCCCGGTTTGTTAAAAAAACAATATTTATTTTAAGGATATATTAAGCGGTTTATCAGTTGAACTGATGCTGCCTTAAAATATCTCACCAACGGTAACAAACACACCCTTAGAGCCTTGGTTACCCATGCCATAATCAACAGCTATATTTGTTTTTGACACCTTGTTTAATTTGATGCGCAAACCGGCCCCATAACCGGGCTGTACTTTTTGCAGGGGCGAGCCAGGCGCCGCCGAAAAAGATTCGGCATTGAAGAATGCCACACCGCCAAGCAAACCGTTTTTGGTGATGCGATAACGGTACTCGCTTTCCAGGTAAACCATTTGCGCCCCCCTAAACCTGCCCTGTATATACCCCCTGCCTGTGCCGTTATACTGGTCCCAGGTGTTGGCGGGCAGATCAAGATACGGGGGCTTGCCATTAAGCACTACCCAATTGTAGCTCCAAAAAGCTATTACATTATGTGAAGATGCCGGCAGCCTGTAATACTTACGTACATCTATGATCAGAGAGCTCCATGCCGAGGTGCTGCCCAAAAAAGTTTTGTTATCCCGGTATTGCACAGCGCCATAAAAGCCCCTGGTTGGGTTAATAGAATTATCGCGCATATCTACCTGGGCATTCAGGGTGATCCCGGATGAAACGGTACTTGCCTCGCTGCCATACAAAGCATAGTCAGACACGCTGCCGTCAGGGTTACCCTTTTCGGTTATATTAAAGTGGTTATCGTAAATAAAACCCGCGCCGCCATACAGGTTACCCACAATTCGGGTTAGTATCGTTTCATGAAAACGGAACAGCGTGTAATCCATCGGGTTCTCATTTGCCGACCTGGAATTGCTTCCTAAGCCAAATGTACTTTGCGGGTATTTATAATATTTAAAATCGCCTATAAAATTAAACTTGTTCCCGGCTGTCCAGATGTTTGATTGCAGGGGAATAATGATCTGCTTATTTTGCGTATAGGCCGCGTTTGACGATATGGTTGAGATGCGCGAATTATCTGAAATACGGAATGCGATATTACCCGATAAGGTTACCGCCAGTTTGGTTTGCAACGTATACCCTATTGCGGGCAAAACAGAAAATACAGGCTTAGAGCCTATTACCGTAGTGGCTTTATTATCAACAGTACCCTTTTTATTAAATATGGACCGGATTACATCATACAGGTCTTTTTGCGCAGAGGTATCCTGCTGTGCAACTACCAGGGTATCGTTCATGCGGCGGCGGGTAAGCGGTACGGTACTTTTATCTTGCGCTTGTATAAGCAACGGTAACAGAAGAATTGCGATCAGCAGTATGGTTAATTTCATTTGCCTGATAGAAGATTTAATGCTGACTTAAGCGCTGTAAAGATATATTTTTTGTAAAAGGTAGACTACCGCTTTAGGGGATGTGTTACAATTCTAATCGCTTTATAATTATTACAGAAATTTCTTTAATAAAATTGAATATATAAAGAATTAATCGTATATTTGTATATCAATTATGCCAATCGGCATCCTATTCATTAAATGCACTTTCATGAAACACCTAAAAGACCTAAAACAGCTCAAATCATACAGAGCGCGTATTAATAAATATTTCACCGTTTTACAAGGAGCTTATCATGTAGAAAAAGTTCCGGTAAAGGGTGCAAAAGATCATACCAATACTATAGATGAAAAGGTATGGGACCGCGAACCCGAACCTGCTACACTATCAGGGTTGGCATTAGCTATAGGTTTTACCAGTATAACCGAAATGGAGGCTTATGAGCGCGATGGCGAATTTGCAGATATAGTTAAAAAAGCCAGGTTAAAAGTTGAATCCGAGTATGAGAAAAGGCTTCATTTCCAGTCTGCCACCGGAGCCATGTTTTTTTTAAAGAGCCTCGGTTGGAATGAAAAGACCGATGACCTATTACAGGATATACCCAAAACTATAAAAATAGAGATTATTGACCCGGGCCCTAAACTGGCAGGCAGCGAGAAAGAAGTAGACCTTTAAACCTTTGTCCTTATTATTCTACCCTTATCCTACCAATATGCACCCAAAAACCACCACCTTATTTAAACATAACTACCAGGCCACCGGCCATGTCGTCATTAACCAGGGCGGCACCAGCTCGGGTAAAACCTATGCTATTGAGCAGGTATTGTTTTGCCTGGCCGCCGAGAACGAGAAACAGGTGATCACCGTTGTGGGGCAGGATATCCCAAACCTAAAATCGGGCGCTTTGCGCGATGCGCAGGTTATCCACAGCGAATCGGAGATCCTGAAACGCCTTGTTAAAAACTTTAACCACACCGACCGCATCTTCCGTTTTAAAAATGGCAGCCTCATCGAGTTTAAAAGCTATGCCAACGCGCAGGATGCGAAGAGTGGAAAGAGAGATTACCTTTTTGTGAACGAAGCAAACGGCGTTGATTGGAATGTTTATACCGAACTGGCCCTGCGTACCAAAAAACGGATCTTTATCGACTACAACCCAAATAATGGCTTTTGGGTACATGATAAGCTGATAGGTAAACCGGGGGTGCAACTCTTTATATCCGACCACCGGCACAACCCATTTGCTGACGACCTTATGCGCCGGAAAATAGAGGCATTAAAAACCGAAGACCTTGAACTATGGAAAGTTTATGCCCGTGGCCTCACCGGCAAAATAACGGGCCTGGTGTTTGATAACTGGCACATCTGCGAAGCTATCCCACCTGATGCTAAACTGATAGCCGCCGGGCTCGATTTTGGGTTCACCATTGATGAAACCGGCTGCTTGCAGGTTTACAAACAAAACGGCGAGCTTTGGATAGATGAGTTGATCTATGAAACACGCCTTACCAATACCGATCTCGCCCGCAGGCTTGCAAGCAGTGGCATCAGCAAATCAACAGAGATTATTGCCGATAGTGCCGAACCAAAATCGATAGAGGAGCTAAAGCGCCTGGGCTGGTTTATTACCGGCGCTAAAAAGGGTGCCGACAGCATTAAAAACTCGATAGATATACTAAAACGCTACAAACTGAACGTAACCCGCAACAGCGTAAATCTGCGCAAGGAACTGGGCAGGTATACATGGAGAACCGACAAAGACGGACAATCCATCAATCAACCGGTTGACACTTTTAACCACTTGATTGACCCCTTACGTTACGTAGCGTTAAATAAGTTAAATACAAAAGGTGGTAACGGTGTAAAAAGCAGGTTGCCAGTCCCCCAGCCCCCTAAAGAGGGTACTTTGGACGCGTTTCTTGGGCTTGCCTGAGAGATAAAGCCCTGTAGGGATTTTGGGTTGGTAGCAATATAATCAACCAAACCAGGCTTTCCTATCGGAACGCTTGATATCCATAATGTTTTGCTACCAACCAGTTGTGCCGCTGGCACAAGAGAACTATTCAAACAATCAGTGTAATCAATAAATCGGTGTAATAAAAAACATGATAGAAAAAACACTTATAACCACACATGGTAAACTGCGGGTAAACATCCCATCGCAATTAAATGAAGTTACGCTGGGGCAAATGATGGCTTTGCAGGATGCTTCTGACCTGGGCGATCTGGATGCCATCAGCATTCTATCGGGCGTACCCGTTCCCGACCTGCAATCGGTACGTGATGCCGGCGATTTTATGCAATTTGCAGATACGGTGCTGGCGTTGTCGCACCAGATAAAATATTTGTATAACAGCGATGAGATCCCCAAAAGCATTACCGTTAAAATTGATGGGGAACCTGTCAAATTAGATGTTATCCGTAACCTATCGGTAGAACCCGCCGGGGCATTTATGGCCGCCCGTGATGTTATTGCCGATGAAATTGCCGACCACATCAAAATATACGGCGACGAAAACTGGCAGGACTATTTTAACCCATCGCTCACTGCATGCTGCAAAGTACTCGCCTACTATTTTTACTGCCGCGTAACCGGTAACAAGTATGATGAATATGCTGCCGCCGCTTTTACCGAAACCATTAAACAACTTAGGGTAACGGAGGCACTGCCCATAGCATAGTTACGTCTGTAATGGCCTCCTACTTCCAACTGCGGAGCGACATAAGCGAGGTTAAAGTACAGCAAGAAGCTCAAACCAGGATCAATGAAGTACGCCTTCGCGTTTTAGAGGGACAAGTAACTGTATTACAGCGCGAAGTAGAGGATATCAAATCAGTAAAAAACAAACAATAATATATGAGTATAAAATCATTCTTAACCAAATTATGGAAAACTATAAAGTCATTATTTAATAGCTTTCCAGACAAACTAAAAGCAGCCGTACATATTGGTATTATCATTACAGAAAACATAAAAACTATTGTCGACTCCCCTATCGCTGATATACTGACCGCCATAATTCCCGGCGAAGTTGATGATAAAATAAAGCAGGCTTTGCGTGTTGGCATACCTGTTATATTAACTGATTTAAAGCTTACCGATCAATGCAGCAACCTGACAGATCCGCAGGAGATAACAAAATGTGCTGTAGAAACTTTAAAAACCCTGGATGGCGACATCAAAAGCGCGTTTTTGCATAATTTATCGATATTAATTGCACAAGTAGCTGCAGATGGGAAATTAAGCTGGACTGATGGCGTTTGCATCCTGGAGTGGTACTACCAAAACAAATTCAAACCTACAAGCAATTGATTTAGAAGGTGTGTGCCCGGAACGAGATTCGAACTCGTACATCCTTACGAATGCCACCCCCTCAAGATGGTGCGTCTACCAATTTCGCCACCCGGGCTTTTATCAAATACAAAGTCTTAAGTCAAAAGCCCTAACCTACCGGCTTTGAACTATAGACTTAAGACTTTTAATGGATGTGCCCGAAGAGAGACTCGAACTCTCAAGAGACAATTCTCAACGGCTTCTGAGACCGCAACGTTTACCAATTTCGCCATCCGGGCATTTTATGAGGTTGCAAATATAATTGTTTTATGCAATGCGGCTAAAATAAATGCAAAAAATAAGCGTCATATTGGCAAACCCAATTTCAAAAGGTAACTTAGGATATCAATTATAAAAAATTCATGGTCAAAAAAATCTGTTTTGCAATAGCTATAGCATTATGTTCAATATCGGCATCTGCCCAAAATGCTGATGCCATATTAGGTAAATGGTTAAGTGCAACCGGCGAAGGTCAGATCCAGATCTATAAAAAAGAAAGCAAATTCTTCGGTAGGCTTTCATGGATAAAGGCACCTAATAACGATAGCGGCAAACCTAAATTAGATGATCATAATCCCGACAAAAATTTGCAGTTGCGGCCTATACTCGGCATCGAATTATTAAAAAATTTCACCTTTGATGGCGATAACGTATATGAAGATGGTACTATTTATGACCCCAAAAGTGGCAAAACCTACAGTTGCAAAATGACGCTTAAAGGCGATGTATTAAAAATACGCGGTTACATAGGGATATCTTTACTAGGCCGAAGCGAAAACTGGACCAGAGTAAAATGAAATTAAAACGTATCACTTGTATACTAATATGCCTGCTGGCTTATTCAATAAAAGCAAATGCGCAAACTGTTATGCCTATACAACAAAATAAACCTATTAGCATGCGTGGCTTATCTGTAGTTGACGATAAAACAGCATGGGTAAGCGGCACCAAAGGCACAATTGGTATTACAACAGATGGCGGCGTTAACTGGGCGTGGCAACAAATTAAAGGGTTTGAGAAATCGGATTTTAGAGATATCGAAGCATTTTCGGCTAAAGAAGCCGTAATTATTGCATCTGGCTCGCCGGCTTACATTTTAAAAACCACCGATGGCGGTGCTCACTGGGAAACTAAATTCCAACAAACAGACAGTACTTACTTTTTAGATGCTATGGATTTTTCAGACCGGCAACATGGCTTTGTTCTAGGAGACCCGATTGGTGGTAAATTTTTATTGTTAGAAACAGCAGATGGTGGAGAAACCTGGAACCCATCAAAAAAACCTCCTGTTGCATTAAAAGATGAGGCGGCTTTTGCCGCAAGTGGCACCTGCCTGCGTATCAATACCTCAATTACTATAGTTACCGGTGGCAGCATTAGCCGCATGCTTGTTTCGCCAATAGGAAAAAGGGAGTGGACCAGCCGGGCTTTACCACTTACCAATGGCGCTGCGAGCAGTGGTGGATTTTCAATTGCTTATGGTAATAACCAAACAATAATTGTTGGTGGCAATTATGCAAAAGATAAGCAAACGGATTCGGTCGCTTATCTTATTCCTAAATCAAAAGCAAAGTTTAAAAAGAATATTCCTGTCGCTGGCCCTGCGGGGTATCAATCATGCGTTGAATATATAAATGATGATATTTTCCTTTCAACTGGCACCTCCGGAACTAATATCACCACAGACGGCGGTAAAACATGGCGCAAAATTGATGGGGTTAGTTATAACGTTTGCGCCAAGGCAAAGCATGGGAACTTGATTTTACTTGCGGGAGACAGAGGCAAATTAGGTTTTTTTAAATTTTAAATTTGTGTGTGTGAAGCACTTATTGTAAAGTTTACAATTTATTAAAAATAGGTTTGCAGGCAATTATAAATAATCCTATATTTGCACCACTTTAAACGGAAACGATAACAGTATCGAAAAAGTTAAAAGTTGATTCCGTAGCTCAGCTGGTAGAGCATAACACTTTTAATGTTGGGGTCCTGGGTTCGAATCCCAGCGGGATCACCCCTTGGGACAAGTTAGAGAAATCTATACTTGTCCCTTTTTTTTTGCCCATTAACTCCTTATCAATCAGGGAAATAATCCTTACCGCTTCATTGATCCGAATGGTTCGATGTCGTGTTCCGTCAAAAACCATTTTTTCAGGGAACATCGAACCAATTATCTGACGCTTTTCTTCAATATCACCTTCCTTATAGGCAATATCTAGTTTTGAAAGATTAGAAATTGCCATATCCCACAACGGAGATAAATCAGGCTGGTCATTTGTTGTTGAGAACAATTTGTTTTCTAATTCTTCAATTTTAGATTCACATCCGGCTTTTATTGCTCGAAAATCATCTGCTCCTATCGCATCAGAAAGTAACAAATCTCTTGCCTTTGTGAGTTTGTTATTGGTTTCTTCCAATTGAAACTTTAGGGTTTTAATCATTTGCCGCTCATGGCTAGTCTGGTTTTTGTAAGTAATACTTATAGCTTCTTTATATAATGAAAGTGCAGGAAACTTAATTACATACTTTTGTATTTCTTTTTCTATTTCATTATTTGCGATTTCAGCCTTGTGTCTAACCCCACATTCGGAAGAACAATGATAATAATGATAATATTGATTTCTTCCTTTTGAAGCACTTCCTGTAAGCATCCTTCCACACTTCGGGCATATCAGATACCCCCTCAAAGGCAGGTTCTCATCACTTACCTGTTTGGGTCTCATCACTTTTTTCCTTCCATCCAGTACCATTTGAACCTCGTTGAACAAAGATTCAGAAATCAATGGTTCATGCTGCCCCAGAACCAAATGCGCTTCTTCGTTTTTAAATTTTGGAACAAATATTTTTCCGCAGTAAAGTGGGTTTCTGATTGCGACCCAAAAATTGTTTTTACTTCCCCTGGTAAGACCCTTTGATCTCGCGGCCCGCCATATTTGTTCCGTATTGGTACGCCCAGAAGCAATCTCAGTAAATGCCCAGCGTAGGATATCTCCTTCACCTTCCCTTATCGCGATATATTTCGTCTTACCATCATCGGAATGACGGTTAATATAGCCTATGGGTGCAGTAGAAACATATCTCCCTTCTTTCCTTGCTCTACGTTGACCATAAAAAACATTTAATGCGCGACGATCATTCTCGACTTCAGGGCCAGCTAAATAAACAGCAAGCATTAATTTGCTTTCAGGTATTTCCATATCAAGGGGCTGCTCGATAGCTTGTGGCTCAACCCCACTTCTGTGAAGGAGACTTATCATTTGATATGCATATGCTATATTTCGGCTAAACCTATCCCACTTTGTAAAAAGTATTAAATTCGTTTTACTATTTCTTTTCTTTAATTCCAGAAGCATTTTTGCCCATTCCGGACGCTTGAAATTTTTTGCAGAATGATCTTCAAAAATGACCTTGGCAATTTCAATATTATTTATCTCACAGTATCGTGTCAGACGCTCTGCCTGATCCCGTTGCGAAAATCCTTTCTCGGCCTGTTCATCTGTACTTACTCGTATATATAGATATGCAGTTCTTTTCATCTCATTTTGGTTGAGGTAATTAATAAAACAGTGCGCTACAACCCTTTATGACAAAGGATTACAGCACACTGCAATTTACTAAATTAATTAGTAACGTTAACGGTTTTACTTACTTTTTTGTGATTTTCTAAGATATTGTGAAACCACTATTCCCGCCATAGTCATGAGGAAATCAAGAATACATTTCGCCTGTTCCTCATTGACAATAATGCCATCTTTTTTCAATAATGCTATGGCTTTATCCAGGGAGATTTTTTCATCATTCACACCTTCCAGCATACAACTCCTGTTTATAGTATTGCCATTAATTAATGACTTAAAATAAAAATTTCACTTGCGGTATCTTTAAAAAATGATGGACGGTATTCAATGATGCCATAAGCTGCTAAATCGCGGATCAATTTATGATAGGTAGCACAGCTAGATATTTTAGCGCAAATCATTACTTGGGCTGCATACGCCTTTATTGGGCCATCCATACCTTGCTCAGACCACATTTGAAGCAATGAGGCATATAGCCCGATATGGGCAATGCCGATCCTAGCGTCAGTGGATGCCTTACCAAAAAAGAATGTGAGTAAAGCCAGCATATCCATTATCTAACTTTTAAGGATTTGACTTTTGATTCCTGTTGCTCACTGCTATTTTTAGGAATCAGCTGTTTTACGTTGCTCTTTCTTATTCCACCTGCCTTTAACTGCTCTTTGTTAATGCGTAGCCCTGTTTCATCATAAACTGCCATTTCCCTTTTATGCGGATCAGCAGATATCGAATACATCGCTTCCTTATTGTTTACAGACATTGCTACAGCTACTTTTTCGCCGCTCCTCAATTGTTCTAACAGGCGATCCATTTGGGAATCTCTCAATGGCAATTCGCGAACAGCTTTCTCTAAATCGAAACCATAGTTTTGCGGGAAATTCTTATGTCGGTAATTCCCGTTGGCTTCTTTGTCATTAAAGTCAAACTGTGACCAGGTTCTTCCATCTGCGGCCTGAACCGCCCTTCCTGCCAATAGCTGATAAGCTTTGTTTGTATCATAAGCTTCGGTTTCCAGCATGGAAAACATATGCTTTCTTGGGCCACCCTTTTCTAAGTCAGAATGTAACGTAGCGTTATAACTTTCAAAATGATACTTGTTATCATCATCCTTTTTAAAGTTCATTTGCAAGAACATCTTTTCATGCTCATTTACATGATAAGAAACAGGTAGGGAAAATTCCCTGTTACCCTGTTTCATTTGATTTTGCACCTGTTGGTAATAATTGCCCAAACCAGCTTTCGATAAAGCATTACAAATATCTGAACCGTTGACAACTGCTTCCTTACGAACCTTCGCAACTTTCCGATTCAGGGTTAATGCCCGAAGTATTCTATTCAAGATTTGGCGTATCGCACTTGGATAGAGTTGTTTTTCCAGTTTACGTTTTTCGGAATGAAATACCCGCATACCAAATTGTTCCCGATTAGAAGACGAAGCAATAACCCTTGCATGGACTTTCTCGTAATGTTTCAATTTATCTTTGAGTAGCTCACGGGTATTCAAAATAGAAGTCGAAAACACCGCCACATAGCGTTGCTCCGCCTCCTTCCATTGCCTCATTCCAATTTTTACTTCGCTTTCAGATGCCATAGTAATGCTTAATTATTATTATTAATACTATACCGGTTTAAGAAACGCCATGAACTTTTCGTTTAGCAGGTTTCTTTTTCATGGTTTCAGCAGGCCCATCATCCTGTTCCGCATTTTGCTTGGCTTCTATTCCGGAAGATCGTGCCTGATCCTGCTTTTCGGATTTTGAGGTATCGCCTTTTTCAGCAACATTATGTCCCTTTTCCTTTGAGTTGCTAAGGCGCTGTTCATTTTGATCGTATAACCTAATGGTTTTGAATTCCGGTTTGACAGTCATGGTGCGTTTGTATTCCATATCAGCATTGGCCATGGTAACCACCTGTGCATTCCCTTTTTGCAAGGATTCTAGTAACTGTTTTTTACTGTCAGGATTAGAAAGTATATATTCCAACCCCTTGAATTCAGATAGCTTTGCCTCAAGATCAAAAGCAGGGATCTTTTTGATTTCATAATTGCCGTATCTGTCTGTGTTGCCAAAATCCAGTTTATTCCACGCCTGGTATTTTTCCCCTTCTTTATTTACAAAATCCTTCAAAACAGCGCGTCCCTCTCCATTGGTATTCACGTCCATCATATTGTAGGCCTCCTTCAATGTAAAATTGCTGTTGACACGTTCCTTCATCTCTTTACCTTCGGTGTCCAATTTTGGATTGTTATTTTCATCCCTTACGGTAGCTTCCTTTGGTGAATAGAGATTGAATGTTTGTGTTAGCGAAGGCTGGTTCTCTTTGTTTACTTCCAGGTCATACTTATTGAAAAAATAATTGCCCTGTTCAGATTGCCTGAAATGCAGTGTTGCCTCAGCCTGTCCATTGCCAAACTCCGGTTTATGTTTTAATTGGAATTCAGGCTGGTTCTTCGCCACATTTTCCCTGATCTCAAATTCAAGGGAGCTACCAAAGCCAGTGTACTTTACCTGGTCAGACAGGTATTTCAAATTGTTCGCGTTCATGACTATTTATTTAGATGATTAATAAATCAATTGATTGCTTTTGCCTTCACCAATAATTTGTTCTTGATGTCCAGTTCCAGATGCCTGCCACCCTTGCTTTCCATCAGTTGAATAGCAAGGAATTTCTGGTCAGGTATCGTAAATTTTGGTAGTGTGACGACTATCGTCTGTTGGGACTGGCCGCGTATGATTTGGGCATTACCGGTAAGCTGTTCCGGTTGCAGTTCCGTTTCCTGCGAGGCGGTACGTTTTGCTTTTTTTGCATCCCTTATATAGAAGCGCAACTGGTCAATATCATAGCCGATATTGGAACTGTTGCTCAGATTGATCTGGAAATAAAGTTTGTGGTCACGGATATAGATACCATCAAGTTGCATGGCAATATCGAACTTGCTATCGTGTATCTTTTTGAGTACCGGCTTTTTGAGTGCTACCTGTTCAGCGATGTCCTGGATGCTTGCTTCGTTATCACCGGTTATGGAAAACTTTGCATCAGTTGTATGGATGCCCGGCGCAGGATCAACCTTAATGTTCAGCTTGGATGGCCGTTCGTTATATCCTACTACATAGGAATACAATTTGCCATCGGCAGTAATTACGGTAAGGTTCGTTTCCATAAAGCCCTGTACGGCTGCTTTAACCTGCAAAATATTCTCCACACCCTTTGCTACTTGTACCAGCAAGTCTTTACTGCCTTTATCAACGCTTTTGATGGCATAGGGGAAAATGAGGTTGACGGTCTTGGTAAAGGTGACATCCAATAGCTGTGGCTGGATGGTTTCTGATGTTTTCTGATTGGTCTGGGCATTCGCAAATGCACCCGTTAAAAGGATAATCCCTGTTATCCATGCTACACTGATCTTTTTCACTACAAGGAAATTAAATGGTTAATAAATCGGTTACTGTGATGCTTTTTGAGAATCGTCACGCAACAGGACTTTATAGCCTGCTTTTACCATGACTTTGATGAGTTTTATTTTTTTACTGAGAAAGCTTTTAGCGGCTTCAATGCCCGCTCCGGCGGCTTGTGCGCCGAGTGATTGGTCAAATGAGCTAATGCCAAGTGTCTGAATGGATCGGTCGGCAGAAGACTTGGCAACGTCACGGGCAATTGCACCGGGAATATATATGCCATCCAAGCCGTCGATATCGAAAACAGAAAGTTTTACCGGGAACAGTGACTTCTTATACCGAAGACTGCTGATCTTTACTGTCAGCCGTTCCCCATCGAGAGATACGGTGCCATAAATGAAGTTATCTTTCGGAACGATCTTGCCTTTCACGTTTATGTCGTCCAATAGCCGAAGCTTTACCGTGGAGCCATTTACTAATGTCTGGTCTTCATGCACGACCGCCTCAATTGCATTCTGATCATTGTCTGACGAAGCAGTATCACCAAGCCCAAAGAAGCCATTGCCTTGCTGATCCTGCTCATTTGTAGCCGTTGTACTTGTATTATCCAACAAAGAGATCCGCTCCTTCCTACCGACATGCCCAACCGCATAAACCTGTCCTCTCCTCATAGCTTCTGATGCCTTGATCTTTTCCTGTACCATTTCCGGATGTTGGATATCCAGAATCCTTTCCAGCATCCCATTAAGTTGTTTGGTTTCGGGATCATCGCCCGTATCCTTGTTTTGCATGGCCTGCATCATCTTTTCCAAACGGTCAATATCTATAGAGCTCCCAGGTTGCTGTTGATAGGGATTTGAAGGAGTGCTATATGCGGGATAGCTGGCGGTTTGCGGCGGCTGATGTAATGTCTGGTTCAATTGCCCAAGCTTTTCATATACCCTGGCTTCGTTAGGATCATGGTAGGCAAGGCCATTATTGACGTTCCCATATTGTCCCTGAGCCTGTAATCCGCTTCCTGAATCGTTATGTGCCGTGGGCTGTTGGCTTTGTTGGTAATAAGGATCGTTCCTTCCCCTTTCTTTTTGTTTCAGCGAATCGGCGGCAGCCTGGTTATAATAGCTCATCTTGTCCATCGGATCGGTTGCATTGTGGGCGTCAGGTAATTTCAGGTTGAGACCCTTGTCGATAGCTACTTTATTTTCGGCATTCACCTGACCACCACCCAGCGCCCAGAAAGCAAGGGTCAGAAACGGCAGTACAAGGAATGGTAGTGCTACAAGCAATTTACGGCTGCTTGCCTTTGATGTTTGTGTGTTCATTTTACTTTGTTTTTTTGAGTTACTTACTGCAATAAATGTTTTCAATCATCCGGATACTATCGAGTAGGCCGGGCCTGCGACGCAGGATGCTGTCGCGGATTATTCTCCCATCTGCTGATTGACCGAGGCTGTCGAGGTACTGCCTGAATCCTTTGATACGTTTGATAAATGCTGGTTCACCTGATGGGATATGATCAGTTTGGCCGATCGCTACAGGCTTGATAATAGCAACCGGTTTAATCATAATGGAACCGACTTTATTAAAACCATTTACCACCAGGATGGAACAATATGCTACCATCAAAAAGCTGGTAACAAAAAGCACTACTTTCCTCGCGACGGGACTTAACTTTGAGAAAAGTTTTTCCATCCCTTTTACCCAATAACCCTGAACCTTCAGAATAGCACTTGCTATCCATCCGGCGACCCTATCACTGCCTGCACTGGCATGATCATTTTTGCTGTTTTTGTCTTTAAAGATTTTCATATTATCTGTTTTTTACACTGAGGTCTTTATTTTCAATGATGCGCCACTTTTCGATCAGGAAGCCGTGTGGGTTATTGTCACTTTGGTCCACCCTTCGCAGGTAACCTTCCGTTACCAGGCTGCGTGTGACAACCGTTGTTGACCGGGTAATTTCCTCTTTGCCATAATACCGGAAATAGAAAGGCTGTTTATCGGTCTGTAACTCAATGCTGTCCTTAGTGACGGTCTGGCTAACATTACCTGAAATGATATTGCTGTAATAATTACCTTCCTTCAGATCATCATACACGCGCTTTGCGGATTCGTCCGCGAGATAAAGGGCTTGGGTGATACCGGCCTGTATCTGTTTATCATCCGGAGTAAGCGTAAAGAAATATTGGTGAAACATCTTGATATGGTCACGGGCTTCGACGGGAAGCTTGCTTCCCCTGTCTGCTGCCAATGCAATCAGGGCCTTGCCATCCGAAAGCACATAAATCTTGTTCTGCGCGTTCGATGAAATCTTAAAGGCTGTGTAGTAGCCATAACTACAGAGAATAATAATGCAGACAATCGCTATGATAAAAAAACTGCGCGTCTGGCGAAAAGCCATATCGATATTTTTTGCTTTTGTGAACATTGCTTATAAATTTTATAGATCGTTTGGAATTATTTTGAGGATTCACCGGAGATATTGTTCTGCATATAGTTTTTGTATTCGTCTTTAAATGGAGATGAACCAGCACCACCCAAAATGCGCTTTCCAAGACCTGCAGAACCGGAGGCTGCCATACTGCCTGCCTGATGCGCCCCGCCTATGGTTGTCCTTCCGGTGGATACGCTCAGGTTTGTAACCTTTTGAAGCATGGCACCCAGCCCGCCGGCATGGACTATAGAATTTGCAACGGAAGGAACGGTAGTATAGCCAACAATGCCAATGATCATAAAAACGAGGTACCCAAGATCTGTCGAACTGAAAAACGTAGTTCCTGTATCTGCAATCTGGCTAAGGTCAAGCTGGAGCATTTGGGCCTGTATTTCCCCGATGATAGCTCCGAAAATATTGCAGACCGGAAGCCAAAGGAATATATTGATATAGCGAGCGATCCATGCAGTAAGGGTATGCTGGAAACCATCGAATACGGCAATGCCAAAAACCAGCGGGCCAAGTATAGCAAGGACGATCAACTGGAAAGTCCTTAGAGTATTGATACATAGAGCCGCTGCCTGGAAGATTACTTGTAAGACTTCACTCATAAACTGTTTGATGGAGTTCTGCACCTTGTAGGCGAACTTTTCCATACCAAAACGCATGTCATTGCCGACACTTTCAAATACGCCCTGATCATCAGAGTCAGCACCCTCATGGGTATATTTATACCACCGGTCTTTGTCACCATTGCCATCATCGCCGATATACATCTTCCATACATCACTGTTCTTAACAGCATCTTCCTTTTTCTTCAAAAGCTCAGCGACGGCCTTATCGGTACCCTGAACCATGTGGGCCGTACCGGAAACCGTTGGCTGCATGACGCCATTAATCATAGCGATCACTGAAGGAAAGATGACGATACAGAAGCCTAAAACAAATGGCCTGAATAAAGGATAAAAATCAATTGGCTCTGCATTAGCAAGGTGGCGCCAAACGCGGGATGCGATATACCATATTGCAGCAAAACCCGCTATACCCCTGCCAACACCGATTAACTGGCTGCACATCGGCATCATCTTATTATACAAATTATCAAGCACGCTTTGCAGACCACCGATACCACCTGCCAAACCACCGCCACTATCCTGCGCCTGGCTCAAAAAAGGAAATAACATCCCCACTGCCGCAAGTATTGCGGCCTTTCTCCACTTTCCCATTATTATGTTGTTTTGTTAGTTTAAACCATAGAGCTTTTTAACTGAGTTCGCATCGCCCCGCGCTTTCTGTCTTTGAAGCGCAAGCACTGATGTGGAATTATTGAAGGTGCGCAGGAACTGAAGCTTATCTTCCATATCGGCGTTAATCCGGTCTATGGCCTTGATGCGCTCATCATCGCTCATCCTGAGTTTGTTTGCTGTGATGACACTCGCAAGATCATCGAGGTTTCGGAGGCTTTGTTTAAAGAGGTTATCGTAAACAGAGCCGATATAGTTAATCTCGTCTGGCCTGAATAGGTTATTTGCCTTAAATCGGTTGAACGCCCCTTTATATTCCTTAACAAGTAAAACCTGGTTGTTCATAATATCGGCTATCCGCCCGTATTGCCTTACTGTGGGGCTGACTGCCCAGAGGCCATCGAGGAAGAGTTCATGCATATTGAAATTACCTTCGGAAATATCCTTGATCGACTTGTAGCCTTTGTCTAAAATCTGGTAACCATCTTTCATATCACTTAAGATCCCCTTGAACTGGCTCAGCTTTTCTACATTGAGCAAAAGTTGGGCGATCTCGTTGGCCTGGGCATTGGCTTTGCCTATAAAGCCGATGGAAAGCAGTAGCAACGTTGCAAAAATTATCTTTTTCATATCCCTTTTATTGGATGCCGTATAATGTACGGGCAGTTTGTAAATCATTTTGTTCTTTGGTTTTCTCTGCGATCAACAGCAGGATATCATTGCCAAATGATTTGGCAAATCCATATTGGCTCTGGCTTTCAGCGTAAAGCCGGTCGATCCTTTGCAACCGCTCATCATCTTTCATTTCCAACTTACCAGACGTGGTTATGGCTTCCAGTTCATTTAGAGTTTGGAGGCAATTGCTATTTAGCCTGCCATATACGCGGTTGAAATAATCCTTTTGTTCGGAAGTAAACTCTTTTGCTTCCGAGGCTTTTGTTTTCCCTGACTGACAAAGCAATCTTGTTTTTTCCTGTAGGCTTAAGATATCTGCCACCCGTGGATATTTGGCAACTTCGGGGTTAACCGCTTTTAGCGAATTGAAATAAGTGGAGTGCAGGCCAAAGTCACCGTTTTTAATATCGCTTATGGCTGTCAGGCCATCATGGGCAATATTGTAACCCTTTTTTAGAAAACCAGCATACACCTTCAGGGCAGCAATCTGTTCGATCAGGTATTTTTTCTGTGTCTTATTTTGGGCGAACCACTCCGAAAATGTCTGTGCCTTAGTTGTGTTTATCAGGCAGCATATAAATAGTATCAGTAGAATCTTTTTCATTTGTTGAGTTTTAAACTATGGAAGGCCATACAATACTTTAATAGATTTGATCTCTGCCTCGCTCTTTGACCTTTGCAGGCTGAGTATTTCGTTTTGTTGAGAGAACATTTGCAGATCGGCATAATTTCTTTCCACCCGGTCAGCAGCATGATTAATAATCTCCAGCCTTTTTGCATCTGTCATCTGTGTCTTAAAGGAATTAACAACCAGCATCATTTGGTCTATATTCTTTACGGTTTCATCAAGGATGCCGCTATAAACCTTACCCATATAGGCCACTTCATCTGGAGTGAAATGCTTATCATTACGAAGCAGGCCCCAGGCGCGGTCATATTCTTGTATCAGTCTCACCTGCTTTTCGCTGATATCCCTGATCCGCTGGTAATAGGCGATGATATCCTTTACCTTTTTAAGTTCATCGAAGTACTTGCCATACAAATCCTTTTGTTTTTGCGTCCAATCAGAGATTTCCTGAAGCTTTAATTTCGATAAGGCATTCTCCAATTCTTTCTGCGCATTCTGCAACCAGATCACTTTATTCTGCTGTCTTTGAATTTGCAGGTCAACGGCGCGGATCACTTTTTTAATGCCTGCTTTGATAATCTCAATAATGGCAATCTGTGCCTGTGCCTTTTGGCAATACAGGGTCGAGGCAAGAAACAGGGTTAGTATAAAAACTATCTTTTTCATTGGGTATCGTTTAAAACTTCATTATAGATTTCAACTTTTTTTTCACCCGCACCATCGTCATAATATTCGAGGTAGAGCTGTTTACGGGCGGGATTAAAAATGCAATACCGGTACCCGCCAATCTCCATCAAGTGACCATTAGAGTGCCATCCGTAGGTAGCGTGCCAGTAGGCTTCCCGCTGTAGTTCATCCTTTAAGTAATAATGTTGACTCACAATGTAGAAGCTGCCGTAAGGGGTGAAACGTAACAACACCGATGTATAACCATTGTCCACGGTATCACCTGCCCATTGCCTTGTAAAAACTTTACTTAAGGCTGCTTTGCTTGCTGCATGTTGCGATACGTAATGGATTACAATACCAACAAATGCCTTGATCCTACTTAATAAACTTTCCTTTTTCATCCTGCACTTATCCTTTCTAATTATTTATTTCTTTCTTCCGCAACCAATGCCGCAATACCTTTCTCTATGCTTCCAAACCTGGCCGCATATTCGGCTACCTTCACCTTTTCGGTCTGCTCTGTGGTATATGCATAATATTCTTCCGGCGAGACTTCCGTTCGGTAAACTTTGGAGAGCATACCGCCAAGACTGATAAATACTTCTTTGTATTTGCGGAGCGGGTCATTGGCTTTGTTGACAGAAAGCACAAGCGCCTTTTCCTTATCGGTAAGCCCAAGTAGTTCCTGTATGGCGTCAAACTTGTTCTGGTACTTGCTTTGGTCAAGCAGGATCTTGCAATCGCTGTTATTGACAATGGCCTGCTTAACCACCTGTGAGCTGATGATATCTTCTATTTCCTGTGTAACTACAATAGCCTCACCAAAGAATTTACGCACAGTCTTAAACAGGTACTTGATGTATTCTGCGAAACCCTCTTTCATCAGGGCTTTCCAGGCTTCTTCAATCAGGATCATTTTTCGGATGCCTTTCAGCTTCCGCATCTTATTGATAAAAACTTCCATGATAATGATCGTTACCACCGGAAAGAGGATCGGATGGTCCTTAATATTATCCAGCTCAAATACAATAAGCCTTTCAGCAAGCAGGTTAAGATTTTCATGGGCATTTAATAAGTAATCGAATTCGCCGCCTTTATAATACGGCCTGAGTACATAGAGAAAATTATTGATGTCAAAATCGCGGTCTTTGACATTATCTGATTTAAGTACTGTTACAAATTCATCCTTCAGGAATTCATAGAAGGAATCAAAACAAGGGAACAGGGTCGCATCCTTATCCAGCTTCTCAAAGTATAGTTGTATTGCGTTTGACAAAGCCACGTATTCACTACGCTTAAATTCTTCGTCGTCTTTTTTCCAAAGGGCCAACAGCAGTGTTTTGATACTTTCTTTCTTCTCCGTATCCAGGCTATCGCCTTCCCCGATATAAAATGGATTGAATTTGATCGGGTTATTTTCTTCATAGGTGAAGTAATAGCCCTTTACCATATCACACAACCCTTTATAGCTATGGCCTACATCCACCAACACGACATGTGTTCCCTGCTCATAATAACTTCTTACCATATGATTGGTATAAAAAGATTTTCCGCTACCGGAGGGGCCGAGAATGAACTTATTGCGATTAGTGCAGATACCAAGCTGCATAGGTTCGTCGCTGATATCGACATGTACCGGCTTTCCCGTCTGACGGTCACCAAGCCGTATGCCCACCGGACTAAGGGAGGTGCGGTAACCTGTCTCCAGGTTAAAAAAGCAGGTGGCCTGTTCTGCAAAGGTGTCAAAGCTGTCATTCATCGGGAAATCGGCTTCATTACCCGGTATGCCTGCCCAAAAGATCTGCGGAGCGCCGAAGGTTTCCTGTTTGGCAACGGCGTCCATTTGGGCAAGCGCCGAACTAACCATGTTCTTCAGGTCTTTGAGCTTTTCTTTATCATCAGTCCATACCAATAAGTTATAATGCGCCTTGATGGGTTGCTTTTGATCTCCAATAGCTTCATTTAAGAAATCATTGGTGGCGTCACGGGCAATACTGTTCTCCCGGCTATAGGCAGAAAGTGATTGCAGGCGTAGCCTTTTACTCTCCAGTTTCTGAATCGTCTTTTGAGCGTCTTCGATGAAAATGTATTGATTGTAGATATGGTTGCATGGTAACAGTTGGCCGAGCGTACTTGCAAAACCAATAGAGAACTTCGTTTTATCGGTACAATACTTATCATAGTTGATGCGGCTGCCACACAGCGATGGCATATCGGCAGCATCCCCTAATGTATAGAGTTGGCAATGTTGACCACCGACCTGTATCTTATCGCCGGAGAACTGCATATCCTTGACAATGAAGTTATCCTGCTCTTCTGCCAGGTAACAATACCTTTCCAGTACGCCCATTGTCCGTTTATGGCTATAGAGATCATCTTCACGTAGCCTTTGTAACTTTACAAAGCCACTGTCTTCCATGATTTGCCTGAACTGACCACAGCTATCTATAAAATCCTGTAGCATATTGTCGTTCAGGGTTTGTGCAGGTACAATCGTCCTTCTGAGCAGGTTGGAAAACAAAGAGCTTCCGTCTTTACGTTTGGCCGGCTTCTTTGTTATAAAGAGGTAACAGTCATGATTTAAAAACGGCCTTTCATTAAAGAACCTTTCACTGCTTCGCGATAGGAAGCTGGTATCCTTACCGCTAAAGTCCGGCTTATATTTACTGTCAATAAACCAATCCTGTTTATGCAGGATACTATGTTTAGGAAGCACCTTGATGGCTTTAACCCAGGCCTGGTGAAAGGCTTCATATTCATGATCCGATAAGGTAAAGACTTCGGGAAGTGTTGCTTTAAAGGCAAGCGTTATATCGCCCTGCTTACTTAATATACAATCGTGTTCGATTCCCAGAATAGGGAACATATCATCTAACCACTTTTCCATACTGCACAATTCTTTTGATGATTATTACTTACAGATGCCTGCCGCGTTTTTTCTTTGGTTGCTCTTTCTGTTCTTCTTTCTCTATTTGATTTGTCTCACGGGAGAATACTTTATCATTAGGCTTTTTCACTTCTTCCATTGAATCCAAATTATTTTCATCAACTTCTTCCTTAAGCCGGCTCTCTTTTAAGTCAACGATTTCGGCGTAAATAACGAGTATGGTATGCTTTGATTCTAAAAGCTCGCGATCTGATGGAATGGAAAAGGCTACAATACCTTCAGGCAAATCCTTTAAGTTCTCAGGCGGGATATAAAGACATTTATTTAGGAGATCATAATATCCATGCCTTTCCCATTCATGGTCGATTGCAATATCCAATTCACCAACCTGAATAATGGACAAGTCCTTATCCACTGGTATTAAGTTCATCGATGAATCTATGTGATAACGGTTGCCAACGATATCAATCTGTAACACACTATTTTCTTCCATCTTGAATGTTCTTTGTTTTTAAAAATATCTTCCTGCTATTGCACTTTACCACCTTTGGGATGCTGCGTTTAGCAAGGGTTTTCATCATCCCATGTTCGCCGTACCTGTTGCTCATACCATAAATCTTGTAAACCAATCCTGAGCCACAACTCAGGATTATAACCATGCAGAAATATTGATTGACGCCAATGATAAAAAGCACAGCGAAAAGGATAAGTAACCCAAGTATGCCCGCGCCGAGATACCAGATGTATTGTGCCTTTAGCCCTTTGAATTCAATGCTTTTATTGATCCCCTTATTAATTTGATATACACTGTTTGCCATGCTTATTTTTAATTAAGATATTCGCTGATGATCGCAATGACTGCATGTCGTAATAAGTTGTCACCTTCGCTGTCCTGGTTAAATGGAAAGTTGTCAAGTAGTTCTTTGCCGGCTTCTATAAGGTTGATCGTCTCATACGTTAATACACCGGCTTTTTTGAATGATTGGTACTCCCTCGGAAAATCTTCTTCCAGGATAGTTTGCAGGTAATGAAACCGGGAAGGCCGCAACTCATCTGTTATCTCAGTCATGGCAAGTTCTTCGATCACATAACCTGGTTTATCTTCTTCCAGCAGCCGCATCACTGTTGGCATGGCCTTGCTGACCTTATCTTCGAGATATTGCGTCAGCGAAAAGCTTTCCTGTAGCTTAATGAGCAGCTCCGGGTTATTTTCCTGTATATAGGATCTGAGTTTTTCTTTCAGGATATTATGCATCTTTTTATGATTTCGTCAATATGAATTAAAGCCTTGGTGACCTTGATTTTCGCTTATCATCCCCTTGCTTTGTTTCTTTTGAAAATGAGGTAAGTGCCTGCCTTGATTCCATTCTTCTGCTATGGAAATTATCGGTCAATCCCTGTTGCCTTGCAAGGCCAATGGGATCTAATTCTTTTAATGGTGGCAGCAATATGATCCTAACATGGTCTGGTATGCCGATCTTCATATCTTCTTTGCCTGCAAACAAGTTTTTGGCATGGGTATCAAAGAAGAAATGAGAAAAGCCCATTTCTTCTTTTGCCCCTATGATAGGCATCCGGTTAAGCGGATTGCCTACTTCCCTGAATTCAAGCTTTACAATATCCACATGGAATAAGGTTCCTGCGATGTCAATTTCAGGCAATAACCTTTGTTGCCTTTGCTCTGCTTCCTTCGCCTGGTAGCCCATGTACTTTTCCATGCCCATAGCTATACACCGAAGAAGGATTTAATAACTGTTGCTACCACTACAAGGAAAATACAGCTACCGAACCATGCGGCGGCAACCTTACTGGTATCAGGATCGCCGGCATTCCATTTCTGGTACACTTTCACAGCGCCAATCAAACCCAATATGGCGCCTACTGCATACATCAATTGGGTGCCTGATTCGAAATACCCACGGACTTTTTGGTTTGCTTCATTAATGCCTGCGTTGCCATCCTGAGCGCGGCTATAAATTGATACGGCCATTACTGCGGCCAGCGTAAGGGCATACTTCACCCTGCGGGATGATCTTTCAATCCCCAACTTCACTTTTTCCATCTCCACTATGCTTTGTTATGTAATTGCTTGAAAAATACCGGAGCGTGCCAACCAACCACTCCAATCACGTCCCACATCCGGCACGCCCGGTATTTGTTTTTTTATTTGCCGGCCACCCTGCCTGTCAGGACAGGGGGCGGGCAAATGGCCGGAGGATCATCAACACATCAGTCCTACTACTTCACCCTCCGGCAGTCCTTTAGCGGGGCAGCGTCTCCCATGCCTCGTCCAGTTCTTCTTCGCTAAACGCCACCCCGCATATGCTTTCCCCATATTGGATAATAAAATTGTTTAAGGCAACCCGGAAGGCAGGCTGGCGTAACCCGCCATAGTTTGCCAATCTGTTCATAAGCTGGGTAAGCAGCTCATCTTTGTTGGCTTTGTTGCCTGCCTCCTCCAGGATGCTATGCCTGATATCGGTCACGATGCCTTCGAGTTCCTCGAAGCTGTGATCCTCCTTATTGTCTTCGTTTGTTTCTACTTCGGCAGGGTTCGCCTTTTTTCGGATAGGGAATTTGTATTTGCCTTTTAAGAAGTCTGATATTTCTTTTCTGTAAAAGGCAAGAGCGATGATGCCATACCATATGGCTGCTAGGATGGCGACTGCCGTAAAATAATCTGTCCAGGAAATTGATTTGAGCATGGCTGTAATTTTTTATTGTTCGTCACGCCGGGAAACCGCTTCCCTTTGTTGATGAAGCAAAATTGCAGTGCTTTTGGAGGCTGTATTGACAACCATGACTAAGCTTATAGAAATTCTTTTTTGTGAAAAATGAGCTAAAATTGGAGGACTTTTTGCAGGCGATATCTGCTCAAGTTATTGGGGGAGGATAAATCAACGTTATATTCTAAATAAGGGCTAACAGGTTGATTTTTTTTTGAGAAAAACTATAAGCCGTATCAAGCTTATAGTTTTGTATTTAGAGGCGTTTTCTTTTAAATTTCTGTTAATGAGGGGTTAGATGGATAATATTTTTACTGGGATGAGGCTAAATGAAAGCAAGAGAATTTGACCTAAAACATTTATTGTTGACCCCAATAAGATGCTTAAGGCAGCGAAGCTGCTGTTACGGACAACCTACTAGAACGCAATCAGTGGGATTTTTATAATTGCTTTAGTGAACAAGTCTTTGAGGTTATACGTATTATTCTTGGAACCACACTTTTGCATATGCTGATTATAAAAGAGGAATTACTGAGTATAATGATAGAAGAATATCCCAATTGGTTAACAACCCCGGAGAATTTTCTGAACTTTATTCTGCTAATGGATCAGCTTTCGGAATTGGACGCCGAGGTATATGGCACCGACCGATCGGCGCGTGATGAATTCGCGGAGGATCTTGCGGCGTTGCTGATCCGGGAATTGCATATTGATCTCCTGCCTTACAGAGACTTTCGTGATTTGAAGACTAACGGTCCAGTACAGGACGACCAGATGCAAATGCTGGAACGCATTTCACAGAAAATGAAAGAAGATGATAGGGTCTTCGACCTTACACTTGAAACTGGCATTATGCCGAGCGAAGAAACCATGCTTACGGATATTGCAAAAGATTTCTTCGCCCGGTATGTTATTGAAAGGCTACGGCCTTATGTGGATTTCAGGTAATCAGGTCATTCGTCTTTCTCGTCAAGTTTATTTTCAAGTGAGCCGATAAGGTTATGCAGGTAAGGCGTTCGAATCTTTTTCCTGATGCCCATACCGAGTAAAACGGTATAAACGTTACCAAGCCGGATATTGAAAAAGCACTCCATATCTGCCACTAATTGCTTGATAGTAATATTGCCAAAATTGACAGAGCCTTTGGCATGGATAGCGTAAATGAGTTCTATTAGTGCCGCCTTTGAATCCGTCCAAGTCGTATTTCTTTTTTCTTTTTCAGTAGCATCCATTTGTCCCTGCTTTTCATTTGATATTACACGAAGCAAGTATTCCCTTAAATGCTCATAAGCCTGTATCTGGCCTAACATATAACTGTAAGGCGTTGAAAATTCCGGGTCTAAGTCCTGGGTATAAACCGGGTTTAAAGGCACACCCACAGCTTTTCTCACAAAATAATTTTCATCTGAATAAACCTGCCCTGTGCGGTAGTAGTTATACAATTGCTGGTTACGGTCAAAGAAGACTTCAATGGTCATAAGGTATTGTTCAAAATAAACCTTTTGTTTAGCCTCACTTCCAAGTGGCTTTCCGGCCTCTATGTAAAAGACCTCTGAGAAATAAATCAATTCTTTTAGGAACTGCGGCTTTATTTCTTTGAAAAAGCGAATCTCCTCTTCGCTCGTCCCAAAGGAATAGGTTGAAATGAATTCCTTCAGTTTTTGTATATGTTGTTCTACAACATTAAATGATTTTTCTGCCTGTTGTAATTTATCATCAATTTCAACGGCGGTCTTTTGAAGTTCCAGGTGCATAGCCGCAAGCAAACTCTCTGTGATTTTATCCATATTCGTGTTGTCTTGGTATTGTTAAGTTTAATTAGATTACGTTTTTGAACAGCACAAACGTAATGGCACTTAACTGTTGATTGATTATGTAGAAGTATGGATTATAGCTGAAGCAGGTTAATTTTAGGATGAAGTACTTCACCGAAAAATGAAGTAGAAACTGTTTAAGATTGCTGTTAATAAATATTGATTAACGTAAAGATAACCAGGGTGCGTTATTACAAATAGTATTTATATTTATTTTAAAATAACTTTATTATTGTTTTAGATAATCGAAGCATAAATTTATAAACTCACCCTATAAAAGCGTGAAATACCCTGCATTTAACTTTGGTTTTGAGAAAAATGAAGAGGATTGGGATTTCGGGTTCCTTACGATGGATCTGATGTTTTTCTTTTTCCTGTTGCCCGAAAAGGCTTTTGATTACGATGAAGGAGTTATGCTATGGGATAAATATAAGCTTCAGCAACTAGCCCATGCTTTTCTTGGCGGGAAAGCTACCTTGGATCGTGAACAGGCCAATCTATTCCTGGATGGAACAGACGCGATATGTCGGATGTTGCTTACAGGAGATAAGAGACTTAAAGAGGAAATATTTTATAAAGTTCAATTGAAGGCCAGCCGCTTTTTAACTCTGAATGAATTTGAGGCTTATTATCTGCACCATGCAACAAAGCTGTTGAATAAAGTAAAAGAGTTTTGCGGCCAAAATGAAGAATTCATGTCCTTTTATCAAAACCTCTTTAAGCGAGGTCGGGATAATTTTTCCTATGCTGAATGGAAAAAAGGATTGAAGATTTCCTAATTCATTCATTTTAACAAACCGCAGTAGATTGCATTTATTCGTTTATATTTTTACCTGATTAATTTTTAGTGGAACAATTCCCGATTATAACGTTTGCTTCATCCCCTTCATGCCGTCAATTCCGCCGTTCGGGTAAAAGTTTATCTTCTTAGGTATTTTGGATGCTAATTTTCGGACACCCAATCACTAAATTAATGAAGATTACCCTGCATCCAAAAATCATTTTCCGTGTACCAAGATTTTCCGTTAATGCCGTATTAGATAAAAGTTGGGAAGACCTGAAAGCCGCAATTGCTTTGTCTTCTAACGAATTCTATGATATCATCAAGAATGTACCGGCCTCCGAAATTGAAAAGCTACCGATCCGGGTCAAACAAACTATATGGAAATATTTTAACCGCGCGAAATACAGGGCAACTCCCTATGGTGGTTTTGCAGGTTTCGGAATATGCGATGTTACAAATGCATCGGATAATAAGTTGGTGTTTGCGAATCAGTTCTTACTCCACTCTTATTCTGACTGGACGTTAAAAGATGAACTTCATTTTTCTTTTGAAGACCTTTTATCTAAAAATGCATCCCTTTTTTCAAATAGTAGTTTCTACCAGGTTGATGATTGTGTTCGTTTCGTAGCATTAATTGACGGGCAGTTTCAATTGGCCGAAATAGAATACAGTCCGGATATAAAATCGATATTGCAGTTATGCCAAAACCCGCTTGAAGTATCTAAATTAAAAGACACACTCAACGACGCAATTGAAGCCGGCAATATCTTCGAACTTTTAGTTTACCTGCTGGAAAACCAGCTTCTGTTTTCCGATAACCATCCCAATATTATTGGTCAAGATTATTTCAAACGCTTGGCTATCCCCCATAATCCAAAAAAGAAACAATACATTATTGCAGAACGGACTTTAATTCAGGGGCAACTCCAATCTCAATTATTCCGGTATGTTCCGCAATTGGTTGAAAAGCTTCAAAAAATAATGCAGCCTGCTGAGCAAAAAATGCTGGAAAGTTTTAAGACGCTTTTTCTTCAGAAATTCGAGCAGCGGGAAGTCCCCATCATGGTGGCTTTAGATCCCGAATTGGGCGTTGCTTATGATAACCTGGCTCAAATTACGGATGATGAATTTATAACAAAACTGGTGTTGGATGATAAATCAAAAAACATTTCTGAGAGCAGCAAAAGCGTTTTGTTAAAAACATTGATGGGTGGGCTTTCCAACGAATTGCCATTCTTCGATCTTGAAAAACTCGAATTTGAACAAGGGAAAGACACCCGTCAAATCGCGAACACATTTAGTATGATTTGTACCGTAGTAGATGACAGGGTGTTTATAGAATCATTTGGTGGTAACAGCGCCAATACTTTACTAGGGAGATTTTCACTCGCAAATGATGATATACTAAATTGTTGTCAGAGTTTAGCGGCAATTGAGAGAACGGCCAATCCTGGAGTGCTATTCTTTGATGTGGGCTATATGGCTGAGGGTTCTGTTGACAATATTAATCGCAGGCAATCTGTGAATGATTTACAGCTCAATATTTTGGCCTATGATACTTCTCCAAATCCGCTAACTATGGACGATATTTATCTTTCTGTCCGTCAAGGAGAATTAATACTCCGATCCAAAAAACTGAATAAGCGGCTTATACCGCGTATCGCATCTGCCTATAATCATCTGCGGTCAGATCTTCCGGTTTACCGGTTGCTGTGGGAATTGCAAAACCAGGGCCTTCAGACCGATCTTAATTTTTCAATTAAAAACATATTTCCAGGTTGGAATTATTATCCAGAAGTGCGTTTTAAAAATCTTTGCGTTTCGCCGCGTTGCTGGAAAGTGAAAATCCCAACTAATATAAAAGAGCCAAATGATTTTAAAAAATGGCTATCGAACACCGGAGTTAGTCAACATTTCAAAACGGGAAAAAGTGACCAAACGCTGACTTTTAACCGGGAAAAGGAGGAGGATCTTTCGGTATTGATGGATATTTTGCGCAAGGAGCATTCGGTATTTTTGGAAGAAGTCCAGCTACCCAAACAATATCTGGCAACCGATGGTAACGAACTCCCTTATCATAGCCAGTTCGTAATGAGTTTTACACATTCAAAAAGTGCCTATCAACCGCTTACTTCTATTGAATTGCCTGTACTTGAAAATCAGGATTCAATTATTGCTATTGGTTCAGACTGGCTTTACTTCGAGATCTATTGCCATGCAACAAGGGCTGACCGTTTGCTTACTGAAAAGATTAGTAATTATCTGGAATCAAATAAGGGCTATATCGTAAAATGGTTTTTTATTCGCTATAATGAAGGCGGCAGCCACTTGCGGTTGCGACTACACCTTTACCAGAATGATACCTTACCAATACTTATGTCGGGCTTATCGGAGACATTAGCCAAAGAGATTATTAGCGGCATAGTATCCGATGTTCGAATCCGCAATTATCGGAAAGAAACAGAACGGTATGGCATTTCTGGAATGGAAGCGGTGGAGAACCATTTTCACAAGGACAGTACTTATGTTTTGCGCATCCTGGCTATGCAATTGGATGTTTTGGCGAAATATAGACTATGCCTGGATTTATTAATTCGGGTTCGCTCTTCAGCAGTTTTTGATGATCAATCATTCTTAAAACTTATTAATCATTTCAGCAACGCTTTTATAAAAGAACACCAGTTTGGGGTAACAGAATACAAAGCGCTTAATGAGCAATACCGGTCTTTTCAGCAATTGCCATTTTTAAATTCAATTACTTTACACACTGATTTAAATAGCCTGGCGGCGTCTATGATACAGACTTTGCAACAGTGTCCTGAGCTTCACCGTGGCAACCTTTTAGCTGATCTCTTACATATGCATGTAAACCGCCTCTTTAGCAACAACCAGCGGTTACACGAATCTGTGATATATTACTTTGCAGTCAAAGGATTCCTACGAGATTCCAAACTGGCAAGCTTACAACGGGCCTAATGAAAAATATCAGGTTTCAGTTCATATTTATTGGATCAGATTTGTCTTTCAAGTTCCTTTTGGTTCTAATAGACACGCCCTCGAATTCTTCCCTGAAGATTTTCTTATAAGTTTTGCCAACATAAATATTTCTGTCGTCTTCCATTGTAAGCATATAATTGGCATTGCACTTTGACTTTATGTGGTCAATGTTTACTATACAAGAACGGCTTATACGTAAGTAGCTGGGATGGCTTGCCTCTTCTTCTACTTCTGAAATTTGCAGATAAGTAATAATTGGCTTTCCTTGGATAAGAACGATTTTAACATACTTTTCAAGGGCCTCAATATAAATTACCTGGTCTTTAAACACTTTAATATCGACTTTTGAATTTCGGGGAACAAAGAAATAAGGCTTACTTTCAATGGTATTGTTCGGCTGCCTGCTTAGCTTTTGCCTGACTTTAGCAATGCAATCGTTAAATGCACTAATGTCAACCGGTTTGACCAAAAAATAAAAAGCCTCCTTTGTGTAGGATTCTGCGCCATAATCCATATAAGCAGTAACATAGACGACTTCAGTATAATCACTGATCTTTGGCCCGAGTTCAAACCCATCCATTTCCGGCATCTGAATATCAATAAAGGCAATGTCCACCTCAATATCACCACTTGTGATTATTTTCTCGGCCTCATGTGGATCAGTTGTATAACTAACGAGTTCTAATTCATCGCCACATATATCGATCAGCTTTTTAAGCTCGCGTATATAACGCTTATCGTCATCCACAATGAGGCACCTTATCTTCCTTTTCATAAGTAAATAATGAGATTTAGAATGTAATGGGTATCGTTGTTTTCAATATCGAGCTTAAACCGATTCCCATAAGTTTGTAATAATCTTTGTCTTGTATTTTCAATGCCAAAGTGCTCACCCCTAAAAGCTGCCTTATAGCGTTTTGCATTTACAAAACGGAAACGGATCAATTTATCGTCTGCCGTAAGGTCGATTAGCGCAGGGTCACCCGGGTTCTTAAAATTGCCGTGCTTGAACATATTTTCGACCAGGTTAACCAGAAGTAAAGACGGTATCTCCACCTGACCTAAATGATCTTTCATATTGGTGACAAAATCGATGTAAAACCCTTCCTCACTAAGCATTTGGTGCAATTGGATATACCTTTTCATCTGTTCCATTTCTTCGTTTATCGATGCTTTATGTGTAACCTTAGATTGCCTTAAAGCATAACGCATGATATCTGACAATATGAGTAACGCTGCCGCTTGCTTTGGCTGGGCGTCTCTTATTTCATAGTATACAAAGTTTAAGGTATTGAAGAGTAGATGGGGATTTAACAACGCACGTTGATAAGCTTGTTCCAATTGTCTTGCTTGCATCTCTTTGCTTATAGCTAAATTTTGAAAAAAGAAAATGAATGCAAGACCCAGCAAATAGATTCCTCGCCAAAGGGTGAAAAAAATAATTTCATTTGAAACCCTTAGAGCCGGTAGTAGTAGGAAATAATTTCTAAGTGAACTTACCATGATTGATAATAACAGGAAGGCTAAAAGAGAAAGTGGAAGAAGTAAAAGCCACCAAATGCTCCAGTGATGCTTTTCAATTGTGGGCAGCAATACGTACCGACAAACATAAAAGAAGCTGATAAATAAAGAATATGCAATGCCTACGACGGGAATCAGATGCGGCATTGATAAAGGGAAAACAATTGGTATTTCATAGCCCATAAACAGGCAGATAATAGCAACATGGATAAGTATTTTAAGAAGTTGGGATTTTGAAATCATAAAATTATTTATTTAGAACACTTATTATAACTGATATTAATGTGAGCGTTCATGCCGTTTTAGCTGCCCTTCATGGAATAGAATTTCTCATGTAAAATGACAGATGTAAATTTGAATTATTAAAAAATCACAGTATTATTTATCCTTAATAACATGAAAAGAACTACAAACAAGCAAGGTTTAAAAGCGTCAAAGACTGCGTTTTTCTTTAAGTCACAAAGAAGGGAAATGGTTGGCTTATGTACTGATCCAATCAACTCTACTGCACTCACTCCAACAACTGGCAGTTTAAATTGCACAGTTTAATGAGTGACTGTATGCCTTTCAATGTCTTTAATGTGCCGGGTCAAAACCGGCATATTATTACAAGAAAATAATTTGGCCTGTAAAAAAAGATTTCTCTTTCTTATATCCTGTTCAATAATTATTATAGAATTTTTATTTTATTTAATGTATTGTTACTTTTTCATAATGGTTTTTTTAGTTTCAATCTTTCGACATCACTGTTCCTAAAATGTACTTGTCTAACCAACCTGTTAGCGAAACTTCTTAACTTCTATATCGCCATTTCTGAACACCTGCTGATTTGCTTTAAAATAAAAGCTCCTTAGCAAACGGATATAAGGCACCAGCACTTGGCCGCCCCGTCCGGCATAGGCTTATGTAAAAGGGACAATAGGGTGCAAAAACCTATAATAAATAACATCAAACAATTTTTATGAAAAAAGGATTCTTAACCTTAGCCGCTATTGCCGCTATTTTTTCTGCAACAAATGCAGCAACCCCAAAAACTGATGCTAAAGACGCATCTGCCACAACAAATAAAGTTGAAGGTAAAGCCAAGCTTGCCAACACTTATTATGTTACCGGTGAAACTCTTGGAGGTCAATACATTCTGTCGGACATGCCCCCTGCTGATGGAATCTGTAAAGACACTGGTGTGTTACCTTGTCAAATTTCATCAGACGAGGAATTGAGCTCACCAATTGACAAAGAAGATGTTACCAACAATCCAGATGTAACTGTCGAAAAACACAGGGATTCATTTTAATCATTTTATGGAAAAGGGAGGTAATCCCTTTTCCATATTTTATTATAATTTCTCTATTGCTTTGACCAATGAATCGTAATCTCTGAGTGAATAGCTATTAAAGTCCTCTATTAGTCCTTTTTTATTTAAGAGAATAATTGTGGGCGCACCGTCGATAGCGTAATTTAAAAACATAGGGTGTCGCAAGCCTTCTCCATTTGTATAAATATTAACCGCACCTTTTCCTGTATAAACATTCGCTGAGATACTACGCTTCCAAATTTCTTTATTTCTGTCAGCAGAAATTGAGAGGATAGTAAAATCCTTTTTTGCTGCGTATTTTTCTTCAATTTTTGATAATACATTTTTATAGTAAATCCCGCAATATCCACACCCAGTAAACCAAATGTCAATAAGCACAGCTTTATCTTTGAAATCTGATATTTTCACTTCCTTTCCCTCAGTATCAGTGAATTTATAATCGGCCAGGTAAGTATTGGGAAGACTATTAAGTTTATTTTCAATAGCCGCTTTTCTGCCGGGATCAGAAATTACGTTCACAGCCTTATTATAAAACGAACGCGCTTCCTGAGATCGTGCAACTTTGGAAAAAAATGAAACTAACATCTGTTCACGAACTTCCCCTGAACAATTTGCCATAATTGTCCCAAACACTGATCGGTTGTTATACGTTTCCTTAATAGTTACAGCAAAGCTGCACAATTTGGAAATATAATTTAGGTAGCCTTTTGAATTCGCAAGAGACTTGTCTGGTATCGCATAATTTTTTACTGGGAAAAGAACGGCCATGAATTTTAGAGCATATTCTCCTTCACCATTCCTTCCTTTGATATTTTTGTAATAATAGTCAGTGATACTATTGAGGTTGTCGCTTAAAACTATAGCAATTAAATCTGCCTTTATAATGAAAAAGACATCCGGACTTATTGACGATTTATAGCTGTCCAGAATTTCAAATTTCTTTATTATCAAAGTACCCAGGTTCTCCGGAAGTCCACCAAAAATATTTCCGTCATATCTTTTCTCCGGAATGTCAATTTTTATTTTAGTTTTTAATAATGCCTCCTTCGCTGTGTATTTTTCAGATCCTTTTCCGGAATATATTGCAGTTGTATAAATGCCGATATTAGTGTCTTTATGATCTATTTTTATGTCAATACTATCACCTGATTCCCACAATTGAGGATAGAGCAAATCCACGTCTCTATTAGTTGCTGAGCCTCGTTTTCTTTTTAACGTAAAATATCCTATCCGGCCCTTTACAGGAAGGTCAAATTCAAAGACACCTTTTGAATTGCAAGTGGCAAAAGCATCTTTCCCTTCTGTAACAAATAAAAGCGCATTATTAACTGATAATTCTAAAGTATCCCCAGGTGCAGCTTGGAGGTAATTAATAGATAATTTAATTCTAGAATCGGATTGTATTTTAGAAAGCAGTGCTGCACTGGCAATACGATGTGAAAATAAAGTTGATGCCAAAACAATAATAAAGAGATAACATCTTTTAAGTCCTAATTTCGTTTTCATAATGAATCTTTATAGCTGATTACCTTGGATTTTGTTCTAAACCACTTATCTGGATTTCTTGATCAGGTATAGGAAGTACATACCTTGGATCATTGGGGGGCAATTCAATAACCACATTATTAACTGTCCGTTTTATTGTGGTTTGAAAACGTGTGTCACCGTTTAATCTCCGCAAATCTTCCCAACGGAGATTTCCGACCTCAGGTAATTCCTTCCTGCGTTCCATTAGTATCAAACGTAATGCCCCTTCTGCATCCGCTGTATTCAAATCGGTAAAAGTCCCGGTCTTGAAGCGTTTAACAAGAAGCGTATTAAGGTCTTTTAATGCTCCGTCCTTATCCCCTTCACGTGCCTTGGATTCTGCCCTTATCAAATACGTTTCATTAATCGCCAAACCGCAAAATGGAGTATAACTTCCCGTGTAGCTTGCGACAAGATTTTTGTATGTCCCGGTTCCACCATATAAGGTACTTTTCCTGAGATCATTTCCATCATAAGTTTGGTATAGGTCAGGATTAACATAGCCTGGGCTACTTAGCAAAGCATTTAATGAACTATACATGTCACCTTTGGCAAAAAATAAAATTTCCGGATTATTTTTACCATCTGGTGGAAACTTATATGCAAATGCCGAAGAAACAAGACTTGAATTATTATAATCCAAAAGGGTGTTATGGTTTGCAATTACCAAATCGGTGTATTTAACCGTATTTACATAATCTCCCATAATGAAATAAATCTTTGCTATAAGCGCTTGTGCAGCAGATTTGGAAGGCCGCTGTAAATAAGTCTGACTTTCATTCAACAAGCGCTCTGCCGTTAATCCATCTGCAATGATCAGGTTGTACAATTCCTTTAATGACGATCTCTGTACAAGGATGTTTACATCTGATGTTTTCCTTATCGGTAACCCTAGATCAGAAGTTGCAGTTGCTGGGTTGTAAGGTTTGCAAAATAATTGCGCTAAATTATAATATGCCATAGCCCGATGAAAATACGCTTGACCTTTTAGATTATCATACCCTAATTCTGAAACGTTGATTTTTCCCAAACCTTCAATTGCAATGTTTGCAAATTCTATCTTGGAATAAAAAAAATTCCAGTCATAAGAAAGCCCCCCCTGCCAGACTTGCTTGTTCCAAGTATAGAGATTCCTTTCAGATTCTGTGAGGGTTCCCAAATTAGTGTCATTGATATAAATATTATCTGCCCCAACAAGTCCTGCACTCGAAAACTGACCATTCATAATAGTGGTATTATCAAGAATGGCTTGAAAATCCTTAATAGTCTCAGGTACAACACTGGCTTTATTGGATTTAATATCCAGCCAATCATTTTGCTTATCACAGCTACAGGTCATTGCCACTATGATTAAGGTTAGTATTACCTGGTAATAATTATGTTTGAATATTTTCATGGTGCTTATTTAAAATTTGCATTTAATCCTATAGAAAAAGAACGAGGGTCAATGTATTGGGTCGTCGCTTCAGGGTCTATGCCCAACTTATTTTTCCTCCAAATGATGCCTACATTATTGGCATAAGCATAAAGCTGCACTTTTTCAAAAAACTTACTTTTCAATAAAGTCGCTGGAAGGTCGTAACTCAGTCTAATGTCCTGAAGACGTATATTATCGCCTTTGATAATTAGTGCATCGGAGTACTGATAAAAATTATTACGGTTCGTGTTATTTGGATAGATAAGAGAAGGCACATTTGTTGTCCGTTCATCCCCCGGCTTTTGCCACCGAAGGGCGTAATCTGAATTTGCACCGGTGGTGAGGACACTTGTATAATTGAGATTTACGGAAGAACGACGGGTTACGAATCCAAAACTATATCGCATGTTCACAGATAACCCGAAACCTTTATAATAGAAATCATTCCTGAATGCCCCGAATACCGTGGGGCGGCTTGAACCTGCATATACCAAGCTATCCGGATTGAAATTATTAACAATACCTGTGTAATCCTGACTTACTTTACCATTCAGATAACCTTGTGGCGCACCGGTCTGTGGGTCAAGGCCTGCCCATTTATAAGCATATATTGCAAATAACGGCTTGCCGACTACGCCTCCGAAATTACTGATGCTGGTTGATGTGCGGGGTGCGTCGTAACGAATTACTCTATCTTTAATAGCACTAAACAGCAATGTGGTACTCCATTTCAATCCCCTGTTAAAATTTTGGCTGGTGAGGGTAATATCCCAACCAGTGGTATGCGTGTTGGCAGTATTGGCTGTGTACGTTAGAAAACCTGTTTGAGGCGCAAGCACTGTCGGTTGAATCAGGTCTTTGCCGTCTTTTTGATAAAATTCAATACTACCTTTCAAAATACTTTTGGCGAATTCAAAGTCAATTCCGAAGTTTATGTTCCTTATTTTCTCCCACTGTAATTCGGGATTGGGCGCAGTGACATTCGCGATATCCTGTGCGCCTGTGGTACCATCAGTAAAATAGCGGCCAGTCAGGAACGCAGAACCGTTTTCATAAACATTACCATTAAAACCATAGGTTGCCCTTAACTGTAAATAAGGAATGAGTGCAAAATGGTAAAACTCTTCCCTGCTTGCATTCCAGCCTAAACCCGCTGACCATAACGGGGTAATCTTGTCGTTCACTTTGGCACCAAACAGGTTCGCGCCGTCTTTTCTTCCACTTAGGTTTAAAGTATATCTATTATCATAGCTATACGCGATATTGGTGTAATAAGAAACGTAGCGGTTAAGGACACCTGAAACGGAACCTCCAATGTCAGGTAATCGGGAAGAGCCGGAAGGATTTGTAGGATAAGTTGTATTATAATTAAGCGCTGTGTTAGATGTACCAAACTGATCATCGTAACCAAAAAGCGTCTGGCCTATTCCTGTCGTTTGTAATTCCCTGATCTCCGCCCCTGCGATCGCCGTAATATTATGCTTATTAAACGCCTGGTCGTAATTAAACTGTCCCCGCAAATTGTTAGAATGCCAATCGTAATTTGATTGAGTAAGAATGCCACCTAATGGGAAATTATAGGTAAAAGTACTGTTGGATGCATTGTAAACGGAATATTTATTAATTAGATTCCGAACGTAATAGGTGGATTGACTCTGGTTATTTTGTGTGGTTATTTGTTGATGTTCATTCTGATAATTGATCTCTGCTGATAATTGCGGAATGATTTTGTATTTAATTCCAAACCGGGTAAGAAGGTCATTTATTTTGGTGGTATTATCTGCAAATGCAATTTCATCCAATGGCCTGTTATGCCAATCCAGGAAACCTTTACTTTCTGCATCGTTTAAATAAGAATCCCGGATCGGGGTAGAAACGGCAAGTGGGCTTCCGTTAGCATCAGCAAGTTGCGCATAAGGAAAGAGATATCCATATTTCCCGCCGACAGAATAAGCATCGTAAGCAAATGAGTTGTTACGCAATGTAGTATTCTGGCTGTAATTAATACCTGCTGTTAACTCAATATTTTTGGTAAGGCTGTAAGTATTCAATGAATTCAGTGAAATACGGTTATAGCCATTGCGGATCAAATTTGACCTGTCCTTATCAATGCCACCACTTAGGGAATAGGTAAGTTTATCTGTTCCGCCACGCAACCCTAAAGAATATTGCTGGTTTATGGCTTTTTGATAGACGTACTTTGTATAATCATTACGAACGTCAATATTCCTTAAAATATCCAATTGCGAATTAGCATCATCAGCTGTAATGGTTCCGGCTTTCAATTTTGCCATTATTTCAACGGCGGGACTAATGATTGGCCTTGTCGTAGTGTTTTTTAAATCGGAATCAAAAAAACCGTTGTTAAACAAGTATTGCTCTGCTTCGATATAATCCTTTGAGTTCAAAAATCCAAGGTCATAGGATAAGTCCGGTTTATTGGCGATGGTAATATTACTATTGAAATTGATTTTCATAGCCTGATTTTTACGGCCCTTTTTTGTTGTAATAATGATTACACCATTTCCAGACCTTGCACCCCATATCGAAGCTGCTGCTGCATCTTTCAATATGGTAATGGATTCGACATCATTAGGATTGATGTTAGCGATCTCTCCTTCGTATGGGAAGTTATCCAGCACGATCAATGGTTCTGTTGAGGACATAAAGGTGCTTACACCACGAACCGTAATACCGGTATTTTTAGAAGTTGGAGAGGTAGCTATAGCAGGAGTTACTCTCCGAAAGGCAACACCTGTAGTAATACCATTTAAGCGGTCAAGGACATTGGTAGAAACGCTGCGATTGAATAAGGAGTTGTTGATTTGGAGAAAGGAACCAGTTGAACGTTCTTTGGGTAAATTCTGATAACCATTATTGACGACACTTACTTCCTGTAGCGCATTTATTAAGGCAGATAGCACTACATCTACAATTCCACCTTTATTAGCCGCAACCGGATGCTCTTGATTTGTGAAACCGAGAATGCTATATACCAGATCACCATCCTCAGGTATTTTGATAAAGCGATAAAATCCAGAGGCATCCGTCAGTGCTATCCGGTTTGTCCCTTTAAGCCTAATGGTAACACCCTGTAATGGTTTACCAAGCGTGTCAGTAACCCTTCCGGTAATTGTTGTATCAATCAATTGCTTATCGGGTGGCACATAGGAATGTGTCTGTGGTTTCGCCTTTAGTAAGATTGTCTTTCCTGTCACTTCATAAATTACCGGTTGGCCTTTGAAACACTGTTCCAGTGCCTTTTGTACAGTGGCGTTCTTTAGGGTAAGTGTTACATTATGGATGTTATCTAATAGATGATCTTCGGCTATAAGACTGTAGCCGCTTTGCTTTTTGATCTCATCCAGTACCTTTTCTATAGGCGCATCCTTTACATTAATACTGATCTGCTGGGCATATACATTGGCCGTTACTTTCAGGCAGGATAGTAGGGTGAGTAAGATGATCAGCCGCATGATGAGAAACGTTTTAGGGTTCAATATGCCGCGCGTTTTTTCGACCATAGGTGGCCCCACGCATGGTTTTAAATTCATACTTTTGTTTGTTGGGTTTAAATAAATCAATCAAGGTTTGTTGGGAGTCATTCCCCCCGATGTTGCCGAAAGTGCTGGTACACTTTCGGCTTTTTCTTTGCTGGGGGTCATTAACTATGTCTTATAAACTGCTTTCTTATTTATACCATACGCAAAAGGGTTAATTGGTTTATGAATTGGGTTGATTGGTTTTAATTGGTGATAATAAGTTTACGTTCTTGCTGTACAAAATGCACGTTGTAGAAACTTAGCATCTTTAGCATGACCGATAGGTCTGCATCCATTGAGGCATCTCCGGAGATAGAGATATCCGGCACTTTGCCCACATACTCTACATCAATGTTGTACCATCGTGAGATTTGGCGGAGGACGCTTTTCAAATCAGTATGGACAAAGGCCATTTGCCCGTCTTTCCAGGCAGTTGCCAAATGAATATCTGCTTTCGATATTTGAATGTTGTTATCATTAATGGCCGATTGTTCACCCGGCTTTAATAATGCCTGTTTATCACCCGAGATCACTCGCACAGAGCCTTCCAGCAAAGTGGTATTAATTTTCGCTTCATCTTTATAAGCATTGATATTAAAGTGGGTACCAAGTACAGTAACCTTTTGTCCGGCGCTGGTTACTGTAAATGGCTTATGCTTATCTTTCGCTACTTCAAAATAAGCTTCCCCATTAAGTTCTACATCCCTTGTATTGCCATTAAATGCAATAGGATAATGCAATGAGGATGCAGAGTTCAGCCAAACGTTCGTACCATCGGGTAATTGAACTTTATACCTACCTGCTTTAGGAGTTTCGATGGTATTATAACCAATGATAGCATTGCTTTCGAGTCGACTATTTTTTGAATAAATGAGTTGGCCGTTAACTGTGCTTTGGATTTGTGTTCCCTCTTGTGTGGCAATAATGCCTTTAGTACCAGCATCAATATTTATTTGCGTTCCATCGGCAAGTGTGAGGATGGCTTTATTAGAACCAGGCGGGATGTACTGTGGATGTGGCTTTAAGTTTGTGACAATGGTGTAATTTGCCTTATGCCCGTTATAGAAAAAGAGCATCACGCCGATGAGGATTGTGAAGCATGCGACTGCCAGTAACTTCTGCCAAATAAAAGGAATGACTTTTCCTTTGGCCTTATTCTTCTCAATAGTCAGTTTGATCTTTTCTAAACTGCCTTTAGTATCATAGCGCTGCATCTCGCGGATGGCCCCGCTTTGACTTTCCTTGTCAATCAATTCCTGAAATAGATTTTCGTTACTTGGCTTTTCTTTTCGCCAGCTATCCAATTCTTGCAGTTCTGTAAAATCAATGCTACCATCTATGTAATGGCTGATCAAATAAATGATCCTTTGCGCTTTTGGAAAGTCTTGTTGTGCCATACTTAACGCTGTATTTATATTGAATACACCGGAAGCTTTAAAAAGTACCTATTGAGTTTATAGTTTATTCACAATTTGTAAATAACAAGAGATGATGCCACACTATTAACAAAAGATAGTGCCACACTTTCAGATCGATTTTACAAAAAAGCCCCTTGCTAATTGCGCAAAGGGCTTTAGTATGAAATGGGTGTTTTGTTTATCAAAAGGCTTTTCTTAAACGATCCGCCAGCTCGTCCGGCAAAGGGCTTGCCTCAATCGCCGTTGCAGCTTTTTCTACATCGTAAGGGAATCGTATAAACTCAACTTTGATTTGCTCGTCAATGTTTATTATCACATAGCATCCTTCAGGATTGCCATCTTTAGGTTTCCCAACCGAACCTATATTGATAACGTGCTTTTCACCAATTATCCGGTGGTAAGGTAAATGTGAATGCCCAACGCAAAGCACATCTGCTTTGGCCTCAGCCATCATATCCAGTACATAGGCTTCGTCCAGTTCTTCGAGTACATATTCGTTAATGCTCCGTGTGCTACCGTGTGCTAATACGATATTGAGGTTTTGGTACTCCAGTTTAATATGCGCAGGTAAGGAATTTAGATAAGTCCTATTATCTGCTGACACTAATTCATAAGCATAGCCTTTTGTTTTTTGGTCATGGTTGCCCATCAGCGCGGCAATGCCGCGCCTGCGTGTTTCGGTGATGATTTCATTCGGCCAGATATTATAGCCGATCATATCGCCTAAGCAATAAACTGCATCAACCTTGCGGTTGTCCATGTCAGCAAGGAATGCTTCAAATGCCGGTAGGTTGGCATGTACATCAGAAAAAAGTGCGATCCTCATATTATCCGTTTCTTAGCATGTCAGCATATTCATTGGGTAGTGGGCTATCCTCAACCGCCTTAGCTGCCTTTTCTATATCATAGTCAAAGCGAATGAACTCCACTTGTATGCTGTCTTTATCTGTTTTAGAACTGTTTTCATTGATGTGTAATAACACATAACCACCGCGTGGGTCTTTATCTTTTGGCTTGCCAACCGAACCGATATTGATCGCATGGAAGAACTGGCCTTTATCAGAAAGTACCCTGTGATAAGGTTGATGGGTATGGCCAAAGCACATGACATCCGCATCGGCCTGTTCCATAATGCGCAACATGCTTTTTTCATCCCTATCTTCAAACAGGTACTCGTTTACTTTACGGGGACTGCCGTGTACAAAAAGCACATTGAGTTTATCGTTGTTTAACTGAAATTCTAAACGGATATGGGCTGGCAGGGTACGCAAATAAGCCCGCTGTTCCTCTTTTACCACCTCGTTGGTATAAGCAATAGATATTTTGCCTAATGCCTTTTCCTCGTCTGTTTTATAGGCACAGCCGCAGTCATCACTATGGCGACCTATACCGAAGTCATAATTACCGGTAATGCATGGGATGTTGCGTTTGCGGATCTCATCAATGACTTCATTCGGCCAAATATTGTAGCCAACCAAGTCACCAAGGCAATATATAGCGTCCGGCTTTTGGGTTTCCACATCGGTAAAGAATGCTTCCAATGCGGGCAGATTCGCATGTATATCTGAAAAAAGAGCGATCTTCATTATTGAACAGTTTTTAGTGTTTTTGCGGTATAATATTTCTTACGGAAGTAAAAGGCCAGATTGACCAATGCGATCAATGCAGGTACTTCTACCAATGGGCCGATCACACCGGCAAAAGCTTCACCGGAGTTGATACCAAACACACCGATGGCAACAGCAATCGCCAGTTCAAAGTTGTTGCCGGTGGCGGTAAAAGCGATGGATGTTGAACGGGAATAGTCTGCACCAAATGCTTTGCCGATAAAGAAGCTCAACACAAACATAATGGTAAAGTAGATCACCAATGGGATAGCGATACGCAGTACATCAAATGGTATTTGCACGATCAGGTTACCCTTTAAGCTGAACATCACTACGATGGTAAACAATAAAGCGATCAGCGTTATGGGTGATATGAATGGCACATATTTCGTTTGGAACCATTGCTCGCCTTTAAGCTTTATTAAAGTGTAGCGACTGATCACACCGGCAGCAAACGGAACGCCCAGATAGATACCTACACTTTTGGCGATCTCACCGATGGTGATATTTACAGCCAATCCTTTTAAGCCGAATAAGGGCGGCAGAACGGTAATAAACAGATATGCATATACACTGTATAATAACACCTGAAATATGCTGTTCAAAGCAATTAGCCCGGCTGCATATTCCCGGTTACCCTCGGCCAGCTCATTCCAAACGACCACCATCGCGATACAGCGGGCAAGCCCGATCAGTATTAAGCCAACCATATAGGCAGGATGGTCACGTAATAGTGTGATGGCCAATACAAACATTAATACTGGCCCGATGATCCAATTAAGGATGAGCGAAGCGCTCAATACTTTTGTATCCTTGAATACCTCGCCCATGTTCTCGTATTTCACTTTAGCCAGTGGTGGATACATCATTAAGATCAAACCAATCGCTAAAGGGATATTGGTCGTTCCGCTGGAAAAAGAGTTGATAAAGCCCGATGATGAGGGGATAAAGTAGCCAATTCCTACACCAAAGGCCATCGCCAGGAATATCCACAGGGTTAGATAGCGATCGAGGAAGCTTAGTTTTTTACGTTCGGCCACCGGGGCACAGTTGTTTGCTGACATAATTAGTTGCGTATATCGTGTTTTAATGTGAATTGAGTATAAACTACTTCCAGTTTTCTTTGAATTTAATGGCGGAAAAAAGCATTTCCGCTGTGATTAGTTTGGCTTGCGCATCATACTGTTCGTCAGTTGCACCAGCCGGTAATGGTTGATATTTCAATTTAACTGCAAACTTGTCGGGGTTGGTGAGTAAGGATGCGGCACTTTCCTGTACCAATACATGGATGGCCTGTGGGTTTGATGGTGATGTTTCAAAAGTTACTGAACCGCCCTGGTCATTATATTTAGCTTCTTCTCCGCTTGTTTTGAAACCAAGTTTGGCGAGTACCACTGCGACTTTAGGAGAAGTTGCTGTCCCGACTACAAATATTTTCACGTCATTGATGCCGTATCCAGCCAGCGCAGTTTTTAGCACCGCCTTAGCAACTTGCGCGCTAAAGCCGTCGTTACCTTCAAACTCTACGATCACCGGAAGTTTTTTGCCTTTGGTCACAATACCTAACTGCTGTATACCCCCAAGTTCATCCTGTCGGGCATCGGTGATCGGAGTACTCTTTTTAAGTAGTTTGAAAGTTTGTGCCAATTCAGGATAAACAGGATCAGCCGCAGGAGCAAAAGCCGAACTTACGACCAGTAAGCCAGCCAAGAAAAGAAGGGATAAATGTTTCATGATTTTAAGTTTTATAGTTCAATTGGTTTATTGCTATTTAACGATAGATAAGCTCAAAAAAAGTTAGCTGACGTGTTGGCTTACAAAGCCAGCTGCATAGACTTTGATCATATCCCGCACCCTGCGAAACTCACCCAGCACTTCATCTGGCGTACCTGTTGCTTTCGCCGGATCAGGGAAATTCTCGTGGAAACGTTCCACCTTACCCGCAAAGAACGGGCAGGCTTCGTTCGCATTATCGCAAACTGTTATTACCTGATCAAAAGAGATAGCGCCATATTCATCCACATGATTTGAAGTATGACCGGATATATCGATATGGTCTTCAGCCATTACTTGTATGGCTTTCGGGTTTACGCCGTGTGTTTCGATTCCTGCACTGTAAACGTTGGCTTTGTCGCCCGCAAAGAAACGTAAGTAACCTTCTGCCAATTGGCTGCGGCAACTATTGCCGGTACACAGGACTAATATATTTTTCATTTTTTTAGATTGACTTTTTCATAACGATAGCCGACATCGGGCAAACATGGCTGAACTCAGATGATTGCTGAACCTCAACGGGTACTTCTTCCCTCGTTATAGGATTATAATTCTTGTGTTTGAAGTAGGCAGGTGCGGTTTCTGTTAACAAATATAGTTCGGACAGTCCTTTTTGCTTACTTATACTGTCCAGCCGTGAAAGCAGTTTACCTGCTATTCCTGCACCTCTGTGTTCAGAATGAACAGCCAAAGACCGCAGCAGGCCATAGTTTCCATAAACCTCAACACCACCTACACCAATGACTCTACCATTTTGAATGGCCACAATAAAGTTATCCAGGGTTTCCGGCAGGTCGGTTACCGGCAGCTTTTCAGTTGCCAGCAATTCGACGATTTGAGTTCTGTAAGGCTGAGCCTGGTCTATGATCATGGTTGTATTCTTTAGCAGCAGCCACCGCCCGGTGTGCAAGCTTCCGCAGGCGCAGCCAGGTTCACTAATTGTACTTTTGGTTTTTCAGCTACAGCGGGTGTACAGCATTCTTCACCTTTATCATTTGTACCGCAACTACCGCCACGTGTGATCGCCTTACATTGCACCGCATCTGGGCGCAGGTCAATGGTTAAGGCATTGCCGTCCACAATCATTTCATTGGGAAACATCTGGCGGGTATCGAATTCAGAGTTGCCAAATTCGATCTTTACTGTCCCATTAGGGTTAAGCGGCAACATTTTTTCTACAATATCTACAATAGATAAAGCCTTGCCTACTTTCATCGAGCGCTCCTGCTGTTCGCCTTCCGGTACCCAAAGTTGCACGATGATCTCTGTCCAGGCATTCATTACGCCACCACAATCTACCGAGGTGATCGGTGCCTGTTTGATCTCCGTAATATGGTATGCTGCATCTACCAGTTTGCCTTCTGCATATTGGAATTGCAGGTCAAGGTCGGGATGCTGTAATAAGGTGTCTTTAAAGGTTTTCCAATTGATCGCTTCTACTTTATTCATAGCTCTGTGATTATTATTTTAATTGCAATATTGCGATGGGTTTACTCAAATTTTTTTTAGCAGCAGTCAGCTTTATCCTGGTACATGCTAAAGAAGCTATTCAGGTTTTGCTGCAATAACTTCCAGGCTTTCGGCTCGATGCAGTAGCATACGCTCACCCCATCAATAGTGCCTTGTATCAATCCCGCATTTTTCAGCTCTTTCAAATGTTGTGATATCGTAGGTTGCGCCAAACCCAATTCGGTAACAAGGTCGCCGCAAATACAAGCATTGGCTTTAATAATTTCCTGCAAGATCGCAATGCGTGCAGGATGCGCCATAGCTTTCAGCATAACAGCTAACCTGTTTTGCTCTTCGGTGAATATTTCTGTTTTAGTTAAGCCCATAATGATATTGCAATATTACGATTAATGTCTTTATACTTCCAAATTTATTTTGGCTAATGTTGATACCAGCCTTCCATATCGCGCATTTGGCTGTATAACACACCCGCTTTCCTGCACCGGTAAGTAGCATGGTAAGGGTCAACTTCGGGTAACTGGAAGCCGTCCATATCAATGCTGTAGAAACTGTCATCGGCATCATAATCATACAAAAACCGGTTTAACCGCTCGTCCCTAATCCTGAGAACCGATCTATCAAGCTCTTTTTCTTCGTGATAAACTTCCGGTACTCTGTATTTATTACGATCCAGTTCGTCAAAAACTGGTTGCCAGAACCATTCCGGCGCATTTTTAAAGTAGCGCAGGATTTCTTCGCTATGTAAACGGTGATCCTGACAAAGATTGATAAAACGGTTTGGCCATTGTTCCAGCAACCAATGTGCCATATAAAACACGCCAGCCCTTTGCTTAATAGGCAGTTCGTGTACATCCTGACGGAACTCGTGACGGTTTAACAACGGCACCTGATGGGTATGATATACATCTCTAATCAAGCCGAACAGCGTATTTTCTTTTGACTTGCTCAATAACAAAACGACCATTTGATAAAGTACACCAAAGTAACTTGCTGAACTTATTTTGCCTTTTCCGGGCTCATGCTCCATGATATGATACAGTTGCTTTTGCATTTTAATCAGGTTGTTCCGGCGCTACTTCTGCCATGCACTGGCTAATGTCTTCCTGGCACTGGTGGCAGGCAAGTAGGTATTCATCTATCGTTTTGTCTAAAGATTCCTTTAGCTTCATACACCTTGATGAACCGCCGGACTTACAATGCGGGCAGGTTTCTTTCAGGTAACAACCACAGCCGGGGCAAACAAATGAAATAGCTAACCGCCATTGTTTGCGGAAGTAAACCGGCCGGTTCGGTCTTGATAAGCATCCCGGACAAAAGAACAACCCCGAATGTTCTTTATGTACCTTGGGACAAACTTTTTTGCTGGTATGCTTTTTAGGTGTCCAGGTTGAGGGTACCATTGATTTCGACTGCGGTTCATAAAGCCTGTTTTCATATGATAATAACGTGGTATTTTTGATCTCGTCAGGGCTGCAATTGGTATAGGCAGCCAAAGCGGCAACCTGTTCATCATTGAAGGAACGGTCAACATGCCAGTTATTAGTATCCTTTTTATCCAACAGCATTTTAAGTAGGCGGGCATTATTCAGCCCATGATCAAAAGATAGCCGAGTGAGCCAACTGCTTAGTATTTCATCAGGATAAGGTTTGCTGAAAGCCGGCAGCAGCCTGCTTTTATTGCCGAATACAGAAAAGCTCATAGTAACATACTTTCATATTGCCTTTGCCTGTGGGCGGGGCCAACATAATTGATTTTGGTTAATAGCGAAAGGTCTATCATTTCCTTGCCAGTCTTGATAGCCAGCACAGCTGCTTTTTTCAGGATCATAGATATTTCACCGATGGTGCCACCTGACATGCTGAGTACTTTGATAGCTACTTCTTCTTTGGTAAGGTTAGACTTTTGATGTAGTGGGAACATGGCTTCAAAGCTGCTTAGCAGCCGGAAGTATTCTGCATCAGGTCTCCATGTTGGAAGTACCGCAGGTTCAAAACGGTTTGCCAACTGTTTATCAGTATTGATGGCGCTGAAAGCATCACGGATGCCTGAGCCAATAATAACGATCTGCAATTCATTGGACAGGTATTTAATCAGGTTTAGGAAAGCCCGCTGGCTAAGGTAAGAACCGGCCAGGATATGGTGTATCTCATCAATGATCAGGATCTTTGTTTGTACTTTTCTCAAAATACGGATAACCTGATATTGTAACATGGCCGCTGTATTATTAGGCAGGTATGGTGCGTTTAGCGAACTAAGGATATTGCAATAAAAAGCCTTTTCATTGGGTATAGGCGGTGCCTGCACATATAGCACCGGGATAAAAGTTTGTTGGGTTTCGGGTGTAATAACCGGTTTATAAGCATCAAAGAACTTTTGCAGCAGGATGGTTTTGCCATTATTGGTTGGTGCAACCAGCAACATATTGGGCATCCGGTAAGTACGCGGATGATGCATCAGTTCTTCCATTGTTTGCAGGATGGCCTTTGCCCTGGGATAACCTATCCAGCGGTCGGAAAGGATGTATTCGATACGTTCTTCATTGGTGATTGGATTAGTAGATGGCTTTGTTTCTGTTAAAAGGATCATGTTCTAAGTCTTCAAATGGTAGGTAGATTTCATTAGGGTCATATTTGAAATCAGTTTCCAACACCGCCGCCCCATCTTCACTAAACTGGTTTTTGATACTTCTTTTTATCGCTTGCTGTTTGCGGGCCCTGTTTCGTTGCCGCCTCGCTGCGGCGGTTATGGTAGTGGCGTTATCCTCGATCCACCGTAAGCGGTCATAGGCATCAAAGATGATGTCCTCATTGATCATCGCAACGCCTTGTGTATTCAGGTCACGCACGATCCGCCGGTATTCCCAAATCGTCATGGCGGGGTGGCCGGTGTTACGGTAAGGGATCATAAAGTACTGCTCCAAATCAGGCTCCCAAAAGTAGATCGCGCTGATGTCACGGGGATCTTGTTTGAAGGCAAACTTTCTCAGCACCTTGTGACGCGCATTAGGGTTTTCATAGGCATGAACCCATTTGCGTAATACATCATGGTAATAGCTTACATGGTCGATCACCACACCATACCGCTGTATCGTTCTTTCTACGAACGGCATAAAGTCGAGCTTGAGCTTTAACTCATTTTCAATTGGGTCGCTCTGGCCGATACCGATCTGTTTATCATTTCCTGTAATCCCCTGCATGTAGCGGGTATGGGGTGATGTGCCGATTCCGCTATGCGTTTTTTGATGATAAACATTGACAATATAGATAGCCAGCCATTGTTCAAGTTCTTTCATCGTAAAGCAGGCTTTACCTTCGGAATCGTAATATTTACGGTCTTTAACATTGGAAAAAGTAGTGCCTGGCAACGCATGCACTTCCCTCAGTACGGTGCCTAACAACCTTTCAATATGACCGCCGTAATGCGGTGTCGCTACCGGACGGAAGTTGATTTCAATACCGTATTCCTGACAGGCCCGTTCCAGCATTTTACCGCGAAACTCAGGCGCATTATCCAGGTGAATGGATTTCATCAAACCATGACAAGGCCATTTGCCGGTAACGTCCAGCTCCGCAAGCCAAAGTTCTTTAGGCAGGATTGCGTTTGATAGACACATACCTGTGCCCAACGCGCCCGGCGGGTCGAGTGAAATATAAAAGCCGACAACCATACGACTGTAAACATCAATCGCCATCGTGATATAGGGCTTACCAACGGGTTCGCGGTAAACTTCATCCACAACAATAATATCCATCGGGGTATGGTCAATCTGTACAACGGCCAAAGGATAATCTGCCCCCGGAAAATTACCGTCGATAGGTTTATATTTATTACGGGCAATACTGTTGTGCTGCCTTTTAGCCAGCTTTTGTTCTTCGCCGATCTGGTTAATTCGGTTACGGACGGTATTGTAATGCGGGCAGTTCAGTCCGGCTTCCCTACATTTCAGTGCTACTTCAATACTGATCTTCTTGGCGGTCAGCTTCTGATTGGTTAGATAACGTTCATTGATCGTTGCAGTTAGTATGTCTTCAGTAAGTTCAGCGATACGCGATAACCCTTCGCCACCTGTACGTTTAGCATCGACCAGCGAAGAAACCGTTTGAGTAAGGGTGTATTTTTCAATCCAGCGGTAAATAGTTCGCCGGTCAAAACCGGAATTCCGCGCTATTCCGGCAACAGTAATTTGCGGTTCGTTGTTAATGATAGGCGCAATAATCTGATAACGTTTAAGCGCCAGCTGCCATTGATCATCTGTCAGATCTGACACTGTTTTCTTAACGTGATGAACTGGTATTATTTCCTCCATAATGTTGTGTTCATATTAAGAGGTACTTTTTTATCACAATCCAATATTTGATTTGCCAATAGCTGCCAGGTAATATGAAGCGCACGGGCGGCATTGTCCGGGAAGCGGTCTGATAGTTGTTTAGGTGTTAACTGTGTCTCGCTATCAAATTGCGCAAGTATCATTTCCCCCAGATTCGGTTCGATGGCGTGCCCTGCATAGCGGCTCAGGAATTTAATGGTGTTGAGGTATTCGGTTCTTATCTCTATGTCGGTAATTACTTTAAACACAAAGCCATTTTGGCTGGCGTAATCTTTGGCAGCGTTGAATTTAGCTGCTAATTCAATCTGTTTCTCTTTTAGTTCAGCTTCGTATTTAATTTCGCATAGCTCGGGTTTACGCTTTAATTCAGCCTTATAATATATCGCTACGTCGGGCGTATAGCGGGTAGACCGGTTTTGATGCTGATAGCAGATCGTTACTGGTTGAACGACGTAGGATTCTACGTCGTCATTGTATTCCAGCAAAATAATATGGTCGCGTTCCAGCGTTGATTCAAAATGCTGAATGGCATTAGTTTTCAGGCTTGGCCGTTTCCCGGTGATGGAACGGTTGCTTTGCCTGATCTTTCGTACAGGTTTTAAAAACATTATATTCAGGTAGAAATTGGTGCCGCGAAAATGGGATTTGGCAACAAGATCTGCCCTCACAATTTTTTAACATCGTGTTGATAAATGTGGCATCCTCTTCTGTGAAAGTGTGACATTATCTAATGTTATTCACACAATTATTTAATCTCATCTTTTTTCAAATTATTAAAGACGCACCAATCCATTCGACATCTTATTGAATGGTTATATCCTAGCAAATTTATTTTCGATTATGTTCGGAAAATTTATTGTTTATTGCAATATTGATTACCTATTATAATCTAAACCCTACCTAATGAAATTTTATTTTATCCATAGGAAACGGCTTTGTTTCATTCTTTCATTGATATTGGCGTTTTGCTTTCTGTCTTCATTTAAACCACTAAGGAATGACACTATCTATAAAGCCAAGGCCACAACCCAAGGCCAAGTAATTATTATTAAGGAACCAGAAGAGTCCAATAAATTTGAAGGCTTTAATGAGGTTCTTCAAACACTAAGTTTTATTGCTGTCGTTGTCACCCTTCTTTATCTGGCAAAGCAAAATCGATTGGCGGCAAACAATACCATTTTAGGATCATTTCAGCATGTTTATAATCACCTAAATGATTTCAACCTGGCAGTAAATCAGTCAAATGATCTTGCTACAGTTATAATTAAGGGCAGGCAATCCTATTCGGAGTTACTGCCTCATGAGAAATTGAGATTTGAACATACATATGGTTGGTTAGCAAATATTCTAGAAGGCTGGTTAATGCTGATAGAAGAATCTCGTATGTCCGGGCATTTCAAGGAAACTCAAATAGCTAATATCAAATCTATTATTTTATTTTATTTTTCTCATCCGGGGCTATATGAATTCTGGCCCAGCTATGAATCTATGTATACACCTGAAATCTGCAAAATGATAAATGATGTTTTAAATCAATTTGACCAACCCCTGCAACCTGAACAATCAGAGCAATTAGGCGAAAGCTGATTAAGAAACCATAATTGCACTATGAATGTTATTTCAAAAAAGTTATATGGAGAAGTAGCATAAGGCTACCAATTGGTAATTTATCCCTTAATATTGTTAAGCCCCTTAATTTATGGTTCTTTACTGTCTGAAGGGACAATCCTAAATTATCAGCGACCTCCTGATTAGTCATTCCTTCCAGGTAACTCATCGTAATTACTTTGCAGCATTGCGATGGCAAGCTTTCAATTGCCCTGTATAGTTCAGCCCAAACCTCAGTTTTGATAACAATATCAAGGTAGCTATCGGAAATTTCAGTCGAATCAATACTTAGTATTTCTTTCTTTTCAACAGTCTTTTTGCTGCCTCGTATAAAATTCAGACAGGCATTTTTTGCAGAACGATACAAATATGCTTGCGCATGTTCTGTACTTTCAAACTTTATTTGTTTTGTCCAAAGCGTTATAAATAATTGGCTAACGATATCTTCGCATTCTTCATCTGCACTGGTTAATTGCTCACAGTAGTAACGAAGTGGTGCATGATATAAAGTAAAGAGACGCTCGAAATCCGCTTCTTCACCCATATTTATTGGGAAGACCTCTTTGAGGGAATATGAGGTACGGTCGGGAGACATTGGAAAAGCTAATATAAAAATAAAAGTATCAAAGTTGCAACTGCCCATCTTATAGCCCGACTGTACTGCTTAAGGTTACCCATTTTTAAGTTGTATATGACGCTATGATAAAATATAGGTAATCAAAAAGGATAGTGAACCAGTCGCGCTTTCCGGATGCGAAGGATCAGGTAAAGTAACATTGTTATCTACCTTGATGTATTTACTGCTAAATGGCCTTGAAGGTGGCGATGGATAATCAAGCCCGATAGGTAGTCTTGCCCTTACAGCGGTACCGGTCACTGACCCGCAATATGATATAAAGTTATCTTCCAGCCCGCTTAGGTAATTCACCTGCTTATCATCTAATGTGAAATTTTCAATTAGCCATCCCCTGAAATCATTGGTGATCTGATCGGCCTGATCCTGTAGCATTGCATCGGGGAATGTATAAAGTTCTTTCTGCATTGCGTCAACGCCTTCAGTAGTCATTGTTTGTTTTTCCATGTAGTTTTCGGATAGAGTTTATAATAAGTAAACAACCAATATCGTTAAAATGATTTAGCATATTTAACCAAAAAGCAAACCAGTTCCATTTTTAAGATGTTATTATAATTATGGGGGAAGTGCAAACACAGCCAGAGCAATTGGTAGACACCTATCAGCCACAGGTAAAATACAATGACCTTTATCTCAGGCTTACAGCCTGTCTGGTCGCATCACACATCATCATCGTTTATGGAGAGACGGAATCCGTCTTTCAGATCCTGCTCACACCAGGGTATTATAAATCGTTAGCAGGAAGCTTTGTGATTGCTTTTATTCTGTTCACGGCGTTGCGTAAAATCTGCCTGTTGCTTGACAAGAAATTTGATTGGAAACAACGCTCGATAGAGCGTGTCGGATTGCAATTCATTTTTGGCCTTGTGATACCGGGGATTTTCGCCTTTATGCTGGCTGCATTTTATTTCAGGCTCAATGGTATCAATATTTTTCGGACTACTTATCTGCGTTATGATTTCCAGTTTATCCTACTGCAAATCCTATTGATAAACGCCTATTATATCACCTATTATTTTTACGCACGCTGGTCATACGCGGAACTGGTATTAAAAAGTCTGAGCAAAGATTTAGATAAGGTAGAAAGCAATCCGGTAAAGGAAACCTTTCAGGTAGCGAAAGGCGCAAGCAATATTTTGTTACCCATCAATGATATTGCCTATTGCTATAGGGATGGAGACACCAATTTCTTAAGGACTTTCACAGGTGAGGATTTCTTTATATCGCAATCACTGGATGAAGTACAATTACAACTTCCAGAGAAAAGGTTTTTCAGGGCAAATCGGCAAATGATTATTCACCGTTCCTCCTGCAAAGGGTTTGAATTAATAACTTACGGCAAGCTAAAGGCCATTGTCAGCCCTTCTTTCAGTGATGATATTACCATTAGTCAGAAGAGGGCTTTGGCATTTAAGAAGTGGATCGATCAGGCGGCCTAACATATGGCAAGCTAAGAGCCATCCTCAGACGATCTTTCAATGATGAAAATAACCATTAGTAAAAAGAGATCGTTAGATTTCGATTGTTAAAGTCGCCTTAGTATTGATTAATCAAAACTAATAGCGAAGTTGTTAGGCGAAAGCATTTTTGTAAGATTCTTTCTACATTATTGACTTACCTACTTATAATTTAGTTATATTACTAATTCTATCCGTCCCATTTATATAGATATTTTCTTGATCGTCACATAAAGAAAACATGTAACACGCAAAGCTCAAAGGTAAGTATATTTACTTTTTTCAATTATGAATATGGCCACACCTCTTGATACACGTGCATCTTTAAATTACTTACTGGATTATGAAACGGTTTTTAACGAAATAAAAAACACATCAGACGCAATTGCGCTAATTGATGGTATTCCGTCCATCAATTTGCTTCATAACATATCAAACATCAATCGGTCCCTTTACCTAAATGAATCAGGCGAAGCAGGACAAAAGAATCAAAACGCCATCATCATGGCGTTTACCTTTGCCGGTTCCTTGGTATTGAAAAAAATCATTGAAGCCTATAGGGAGGTTACCAAAGACGGAATGTCGCCGAAAGTTTTTTACAGATATTCCAATCTCCTTTTCTATGATTTGATTTTCTCAACCTACAATCAATTACCCATTAGAAACTTGTCACCCGAGGAGAACGAAAAGATTCTCCGGGCTTATCTTATAATTAATGGGGAAGTCAATTCCCGAGTTAGAATTGAGGAAAAAGAAGCTGCGGAGGCATTTGACGGCGATAAAATTGAAGAGATCATGCTTCACAATTTTATCTACCAGAATGATTACAAATCTAATGTTGATTATTCCAATCAGTTTACCAGGGCCGTACGTTTTTTTCAATACCTGGATCTTCATCCTAAATACGGGGCGCATATGCCAGCTTTTTACAAGAATCTAAAAATAACTAACGCCAGTGAATTCATTTTTAAAATAGCTGCGATATTTAATCAAATAATAGGAATAAAGGAAGAAGGTAAGGGAACCATAATTACTATGGCAGGCGACCCATTAGAAGAGCATAATCAATTACTATTGCGTCTCGCTGTTGATATGTCAACATTCCGCTATAAAAAGGATGAAAGCTTCCGGCAATTTCGCAATCAAATGTTCTTTTTGACACCCAACAAAAAACTAATTTTACTGGATATCAATTTCCTAATTGATTTCTTATATAAAACACAGGTATTTGCCCTTAGCAAATTTTTTGAGAAAAAAAGTTTGAATAACTTTCTTGCCGACAAAAGCATTGAATTTATGGAACAGCGCTATTTGCATGAAATTTTGAACAGGTGCTTCCCAAAGGCAAAAAAGTATTCAGGCAAAGCGCTGATCAAAAAGGATAAAAATGAACTGACAGATTTTGTTGTTACTGACGGCAATAAAATGTTGCTGATTGAATTCAAGGACACTATCTTAAGTGCTAAGTCAAAAAACAGTGGCGACAAAACAGTTATAGCTGATGCGTTAGATGCGAAATTCCTGGAAGATGAGGGACCTAAAGGTATTACCCAATTGAAAAATGCCATCAAATATCTGGATAATCACACTGGTAACCAAAACGAATTTCCGTTTTCAGAGGGCTCTGTCATTTACCCGATAGTCATTTATACAGATAATGCATTCGGCTTCGATGGAATCAATAAGATTTATAAAGAAAAGTTCTGTCAGTTATTGCAAAATGAAAAGGTTACAGTATTTGAAGTTAAAGATGTCACTTTTATTAACTTAAGCTTTTTTGAAATCAACGAAGATTATCTGAAATCAGGTGAACTTGATATTTTTAAATTAATAGAATTCTATCATGAACATACGAGGTTAGTGGATTTTTCAATGACACCGTTTGAAGTCTTCGCTACATCGTACCGAAAGGAAACGGTCAAACGGCAACCGGAATCTACAACCTTTTTCAAAGACATGATCGCCGAAACACAAGCGTCATTTTTAAACGTACATGATGAAATGAAGGATCATCAATCGTTATAACACCAAACAAATATCATGACACGGAAACCACATAATCTAATTACGTCCTATTGGGACGACTCGCAATATTTTTCTACGGCTGCTTTAGCTTTGATACCGAAAAAAATTGAAGAACATGACTATATTTCGCCTGAGAATAAACGTATGATACGGTACGCTATTCTTTCTTCTTTCTTTTTCCTAGAGGCATTTATCAACGCTGAGTATTTTGAAGCTGAGGGTTACAGTAATCCACGAGGGCTTACGATAGCTGAGAACAATAAACTTGATAGTATATTCACTGAGACCTACTTTGAAGATAAATGGTCTAAATGGATTGGATTTTTTTGTAACGATGAAGAACTTAAAGTGAAAGGAACAAAGGAATTTCAGAATATTAAAAAGCTTAAAGATTGGCGAAATTATTTAACCCATTATAAATTAAACAATCTTATGACTGCCAATAATATTGAAACAATTGCAAATGCAAAAAAAGCCAATCAGATCGTTGTAGATGCCCTAAAATGGTACTACAGTCTTACAAAAAAACAAATCCCTGAATGGATAAGCAGGGACGTGTTTAAAATGCCAGTTTAATTTAGTTTGATCTGTATTATTCTTTATTTAGATCATTTGTTTAAGTTGTAAGTGGTTTTATAATAAGCGTGTTAATTTTTATTGAACAACTCTTCCAACCTCCATTTTAATTGCATGGCTTCTATTTTCAAATGTAAAGGATGAAATACGCTTGCAATTATTTCCGGATATTCATCAATATATTTACGTCTTATAATACATAGAATCTCATTCATTCCTTTTTTATCATAAATACGTTGAATTTCACCTTCATCAAACATATTTTCCTGTGGAAATAAACTCATTTGGAGTTCAGGGAATATCTCAACGTCAATGAAGATAATTTTGTTCTCGTAAATTGAGTTTTTGTGTTGTTTTCGCTTTTCATCAATTACATCTTCCAGTTTTTCATAAACCTTACTTCTGATTAATGAAAAATTTGCAACTGCCTTACCTTCGTGCCAGATGGGTTCATTTTGAATTATTTCATCCGGAGGATATAAGAAATAGGCAACATCGAAATGATTTTCATCCTCAATTATTTGTTTGGCATCTAAGTCATATTTACCTGTCTCTTATACACATCT
>NZ_LGEK01000116.1 GCF_001636615.1 Mucilaginibacter sp. L294
AGATGTGTATAAGAGACAGGTGTTAGTAAAAAAGAATTTATAAAAGTGTCTTTTAAACAACTTTTTAATAAAAATGCCGTGTTAGCTTTTTACGCCCTTGGCCTTTACATTATTGCAAGCGGCGTTGCAAATTATATTATTAATCATGATCAATCGGACTTAAATGGAGCTATTACTTCATTGCTAGTACTAATTTTTATACCTGTTATATTTTACTTATTTGTGTTGAAAAGATATTCAAAGAAAATATTAGACTTCACCAATATTAAATGGATTTTCAGTGCTGAAACCATTCAAAGAAATACAGAATCTTTCAAGTTGACAATTTTTTGGGCGGATGTTTATAAAGTATCGGAAGATAAAATATGCCACTATTTGTATTTAAATAATAAAAAAGTTCTCTTTTTTAAAAAAGATGATTTAACAGAGGATGAAAGACAAACATATTTGGAATTAATTATTTTAAATAAAATTAAGAAATGAATTCCTCGGCTGGCTCCCCTCCTAGTCTAAGTTTAGCTTAAGCCCCCGCTGCCGCAAGGGCTTTTCGCTACCGCCAACGTCCCGCTGGTGGAAATGAATTGATAGGGAACGAATAATCAGAGCCTGGCCACGTGCCAGGCTTCGTTATTTATTTTTATTTTGAGTAGGCTTTGTAATCCCCTCACTGGTCTAAGTTTAGCATAGCGTAACTTAGTCCTAAAAACATATTAAGCTTTCAGCTTAATAGTTCCCCCACTCTATCTAAAGCGAATAATATTGTTCCTGTAAATTAATTAAAGATTAATCACTCAAACAAAACTGCGACACAACGCCCCTTTTTCGTGTAAAATTTTCCACGATAATTAGTTAACGCTTACAGTTTTCGCTTACAAAAGCATTGGTTCTGTTTTTGCTAACCGTCAGTTAAATATGTAATCATCATTTGCAAAAACAAGTACTTAAACATCACATGAAATTTTCATTCAAAATTACCTTAAGTGTATTAGCTGCGGCAATCCTCCTAAACGTATCGTGCAAAAAAGATACAGCCGTATCTGCTACTCCTGATAAAGCTATCGCCTTCAGCCGCGACATAAGCAAACAGATCGCATTAGATCTTTATCATTCCCTGTCGAGCGGTATAAGCACTGTAACAAATAACGGTGTAAGAGTAGGCAACGTACGCGGACCGGTGGTAATGGATAACGACAACCCCTGCGGGCAGGTTGTTAAAGATAAAACAAACAAAACAACGGTAAGCGGCGATACCACCCGCACCATTTTGGGCAACAGCGTATTTACCTATTTATGCGACGGCTATTATAACAACGGCTGGAATGTAGATGCCTATAGTTTACACGACACCCTCACCACTACCGAAAAAGGCGCCGGTTTTAAGGATATTTACAATACAACTATTGATTATAAAGTAAAAGCGGCCGACGGCGGTTACAGCACGGTCAACATCAGTGGTTTTACCAACACACAATCATATAAGTCTAAATTATCTGGCGATGTTATTACCGAGTTTCACAGGTTAGCAACAGGTTATAAGTGGGACGATGTAACAGCTAAACGCACCGCTGGCAAAAACCCAAGCTATATAGACGGAAAAGTACAGTTCTCTGCCTTTATTTTCGACAAGTACGGGAAAGATGTTACCAATACCCAGCCTACTGGCGCTTACAGTGGATACATGCAATTTTTACCGAATGATATGGTAAAAACATCATTTTACGTACAAGGTAGTGGTGGTTCAAAAACCAAAGATTTCCTGGTTAATTTAATTACAGGTGAAGTTACTGAACTTTAAAATTGTTGCCATTGATTAGATATTAAACATCAATATTTAATAAAAAGCAGATTGTTAGATCAGAAAACACAAAAACATTAGCAGTTACAACGATAGATTGTATATTTGCATCCCGGTAAAAAATACCGGGAACGACTTGGTAGCTCAGCTGGTAGAGCAACTGACTCTTAATCAGTGGGTCGAGGGTTCGAACCCCTCCCAGGTCACTTAAGGAAACATTCCATTATGGATGTTTCCTTTTTTTATGCGATAAAACGCCTGATAGACAAGCATTTATAAATAGCCTTATTTTAGTTCGAATTTAGCAAAGAAATTCTTGAACCGTTAAAGCTTAACAGTCTAAAAGTGATATAACGCGCTTTTTGGCAATTCGATTTCTCCTTAATGTTTAAGTCTAAATCACTATCACGTTCATAAATTTTCGCAACCAAATAAAGAAAATTTAATATTACAATCGCTTCATTGTCATCAACTTGAATGCCATTTTTTGCTAACAGAATAACAGTCCGTTTTACAGCTATTTTTTTATCTAAAAAATTCATTATCCAATAGATTGAGAAGTTCTTTTATGTATTAGCCTTTTTGATAGACAGGGGCGCAAACCTCCACCAAATGCACGGAAACGGAGGCACCGCCCTGATGTTTGCCGCCATGTTTGGCCGTAACGATATGCTAAAACAGTTACTCGCTGCCGGAGCGTATAAACCCTTACCGATGCACGCGGATTAACGGTTTACGATATCGCCGCCCTGCTTTTGATCGTTATTGGTTTATGAAACCTACAAAAACTGAGTTGGGTTTAATACCTTTCCTGATAGTGGAAATATCTTTATTCAATTTCAATCACTCAAATCCTGAATCCTCAAGCGGATGTTGAAAGTGAACATTTTAAAAATAAGGATTCACTCTTTAATTATCACTTGTGGAGCGATTATTGATGATTGTTAACTTTAAAATACATCTTTTGAATATGCACAGATTAGTGATGATTGATGATAACCAGATAGAACATCTGATTATGCAAAAAATGTTTGACAGATATGAGTTATTCCATAACGCCGACCATGCTTCAGATGGCCGGGTGGTTATCGATTTGTTGAGTAAGAAGATGATCTCTGATGCGGATATCCCGGACATTATTTTCCTAGACCTGCATATGCCCGATTTTAGTGGATGGGATTTTTTGGAACATTTTAAGAATTTACAGTTGTCATTAAAAAAAACTATAAGCATTTATATCATTTCATCCTCTGTAGACCCAAAAGATAAAGCGCGTGCTAAACAGTACCCGTTTGTGCACGATTTTATTGTAAAACCTGTAAAAAAAGAATCTTTAGATGTTGTGTACACTAACTACCTGAACCGAATAGCGAGTTAATTTTCCCTCCTTGTGATTTCTTTTTAATTAATGAGTTTGTAACAAAACCCATCCCATTGACGTAAACGCCGCTATTGTAACTAATTAGCGTATGCGTCGACTTCTACTTTGGGTATTAATTGTATTACTATATAGTTGTAAAAAAAACGATTTACAACCTGTGGAAGTAGCCCCTGTAACTCCACAAACCGGGAAACCGGCTACAACCGCTACGCCAACAGGGAATGGAACAGCTACCAACAGCTGGCCCAAAACGTTATCGGCATTGCCTAAACACGTTGCTTTTGGTACAAACGGAGATTATTCTCAAAGTGTAAATTATATTAAAGAAAGCGACTACCAGTACCAGTACTTAGCCGACGATATTTTTACGGGTGGCTGGGCATCATGGAACTATCCGAACGGGTCATTCGCCAAAAACTTTCTTGAAAAAACAGATAAGTTGGGGAAAATACCTGTTTTCACTTATTACAACCTGGTGCCTGCAAAAAATAGATACGAAGACCCCGCTTTTACTAATTTGAATGATAGTGAGGTAATGAATAAATATTTAGATGATTGGAAACTGTTACTACAGATCTGCAATACTTTTGGTAAAACTGTAATTATACAATACGAGCCAGATCTATTCGGTTATATGCAGTTCTATAAAAACGATCCTTCAAAAAGCAGCATAAAGGTAGGCCAAAGTAACCACCCTGATGCAAAGGGATTTTCAAACGACCTGAAAGGGCTCGCGCAGGTTATTGTTAGTATGCGTAATAAGTATGCACCAAATGTTTTGTTAGGATGGCAGGCATCGCAATGGGCTGCTGGCCTGGGATTAATTATAAACAAACCCAACCCCGAACAAATGGCTACAGAAACGGCTAACTATTATCAATCATTACAAGCCCCGTTTGATCTCATCTTTTCTGAATTTTCTGATTCTGACAGTGGCTATGACCAAGTTGTTAATAATAAATTTAATACAGTGTGGTCTGCAACGTTGTTTCCCGCCAATAACGACATGAATGACTTTGACCGTTTTCAACGTTTTCTTAAAAAGCTAAATCAGCAAACAGGCCAAAAAATAATTTTATGGCAAATACCTATTGGCAACACACTAACAAAAACCTGCAACAACAAAAGTGGCCATTACAAGGACAATAAAGCAGAATATTTTTTACAACCGGTACTTTCAAACGGCAACATGGACAATATAAAAGCTTATCAACAGGCAGGTGTAATAGCGTTTCTTTTTGGTAATGGTATAAGTAATTGCACAAGCTATTTAGATAGCAAAAAAGATGGCATTACCGGTGCAGGTGAAACGATGGACGACGATGGAGGTTACTTACGTAAAGGGATGAAAGCATATTACGAGCAGGGGCCGGTACAGGTAAATTAATTAAATATGTTATTTATTCACCTAACTAATACAAGCAGTGCAATAAATTGATAAAGCTGTAAAGTTGATTAAAATGCGGCGGTTTGCCTGCTTAATACATCAGTAAAAACGAGAGAAAATTGTTGGGAGTTAACGGGCTTAACTACATACTCTGTAATATCAGAATGATTTTTAGCCCGCACAATGTCCTGGTATGAAATAGACGAGGTAACCATAAAGATAGATATTTTTCTGCTTAAGCGTATTTTAATGCTTTTAAATGCTTCTATAAAATCCCATCCGTCCATCTGCGGCATATCTATATCCAAAAAAATAACATCAGGTAAAAGTTCGTTATTTTTCGGATCGGATAAATAATCCATAGCATCGCGGCCGTTACTAAAATCAATAACATTTCCACATAATTGCTTCATAGTCACAAATTTACGGAAACCGTATTTGTAAATCTCGTCATCGTCAATTATCCAAACCGTTTGCAATGTATTACTCATGGATACCCCTTATACGAATGACGCGACGACATGGTTACAACAAATTTGCGCCTGATACAAGTTTTATAATAAACTTGGTACCAACGTTTACGCTACTTTCTATACTTATTGAGCCGCCTAACGCTTCAATTTGGTTACGGGTAATATAAAGCCCTATGCCTTGCGAATCGGCTTTTCTGTGGAAGGTTTCATACATGCCAAAAATTTTATGGCCATATTTCTCAAGGTCTATCCCCATGCCGTTATCTTCAAAAATGATGTAAATATCATTATTTTCCACCTTGCTTTCGCAGGTAATAACAACCTGGCGTTCCGGGTCGCGGTATTTTAAAGCATTGGTAAGCAAATTGTGAAAAATGCTCTCCAGGTATGCCGGCAGATACTTCACCGTGGGGCATTTAGAAAAATCATATTTTACTATAGCATTTGCCGATTGGATATTAGACTTAAGGGCATTAACAATGCTTTTAAAAAGCAGTTCAAATACTATGATGGTTTTGGTTTTATTTTTTTCTGAATCGATCTGAACAATTTCATTTAAATGTTCGATCATGGTACCCAGCGTAGCGCTTACCGTTTCTATGTGCGAAAAAATCTCAAATTGCTCCTCGGGCTTCGTAGTCTCTTTATGAAGGTTTACCATAATTTGTAAATTCCCAACATACGATCGCAAATTATGTGAAACAATATGCGCGAAGTTCTGCAAGCGCTTATTTTGATTATTAACAAAACTGAGGGATCTTTTTAAATCGTTTTCGTTTTGCTTACTTAAACTTATGTCCTGTACAATTCCTTTTACTAAAAAGCACTTACCATATTCATCAATCTCGGCAACTGCTTTCATCTTAACCCAAATAATGTTGCCTTTTCCGGTTTTTAATTGCACATCAAGGTCAAAGGGCCTCCCTATTTTTGTACAGGTTTGAACAGCCTCTGCTAACATGTCCCTGTAATGTGGTAAAAAAAGGTTTAATAAATGGTTTAGATCATCAGGCTGTTGTTGCAGTTCAAAAATATCCAGCACCTCTTTACTTATCACCAGCTTGTTGTTTGCAACAGCTATTTCCCATCTGCCAAGTTTAACCAGTTTGTTGGTTTCGGTAACAAAAGTATTATCTGTGGTAAGCTGCAGCTGCGATATTTTAAACTGATGAATATTGATGAGGGTACCTACCAATTTACCATCATTATATTGTTGAATGGTACTTTGATACCATTTATAGCCGTTTTTTGTAAGTAACCGTACGTCAGTAACATTTGATAAACCGGATTGGCTGTTGTAGATAGACTCTAAAAAAATGCTTTTATCATCATGATAAAGTAAATGGTCGGTAAGATATTGGTAGGAACACTCTATCTCACCAGGCTCGTAGCCTAAAAGTTTATAAAAACCTACAGACCAACGTACACTTCTGGTGTAAAGGTCAATCTCCCAAACTCCCCCATTAGCGTTATTAATTATTTTGGCAAGATCAGGTGTGTCATCCGTAAAAAGATAACTTTCAAATAAGTTCATATTTCTCCCACCATTAGTTCGCAAGGGTAATTACCCTGATACATGTACGTAAAAAATTGATTTCACAAATATTCCTAACCACAATTTACATGTAGCTAAAAATAAGGAAGATTATCCAATGATTAGCAGTATGTAACAAAAACATTTCTTTTTAGGAAACCCGACAAATTAACACAGGTATTTTTCATTTGTTTGGCACCATATCTATTTATAGTAAAGCAAGTTGTATAAAACTACTTTTATATGGCTTATCCTGTTTTTTAAACAGCATTTACCTTGTGTAACGTTACACGATTATATAACCAATTATGCAACTTAATGCAGTTAGTACCGTAAAAGAACAATAAAATGCAGGCAAGGTAGTTTTGGTTGTAAAATATGCTATATGTCATGAAAAAGATAATACTACACATCGGGCTTGTAATGTCATTAGTATACATGTTGGGTTTTAAAACTGCTATAGCGCAACGAAAAAACTTAATATTTGAATCGACCTTTGATACCCCTGCATCCATCACCAGCTGGTACGAACGGAGTATTTTAAACCCATGGTCGGCCACTATTGTAACAGATAAGATTAGGGCGGGCAAAGGCTCTTTAAAAGTAGATCTGATACGCGGGAAAGATATTTTAAATGGCCCGCGGGCCGAACTTGGGATGGCACCACAAACTAAGGACGAATTTTGGTATGGCTTTGCTAATTTTTTTCCAACTGATTATAGCAGTGACCCGGCACCAGAGATAATTAATCAGTGGCAGGCAAAACCCGACCTTACTTTAGGTGAAGCCTGGAGAAGCCCACCATTAGGATTGGAGATAACTTCGGATAGATATAGAGTGGCAATAAGATGGGCTGCCGATAAAATAAATACCGTTTCTAATACAAGTGTTGAATACGTTGATTTAGGCCCTGTAGAGCATAATAAATGGAATGATTGGGTATTCCATATCAAATGGGGCTACAAATCAGGCACCTTGCAAGTGTGGAAGAACGGAAAATTGATATTAGCGCGTTTAAATAAACCTATTGGCTATAATGATATTTTATTCCCTTATTTAAAGATAGGAATATACAAGTGGGAATGGAGCAATCCCCTAACTATCTCCACAGCGAAAGAGAGATCATATTACATTGATGAAGTACGGGTGGGTAATAACCTGGCTACTTATAATGATGTATTCCCGGGTGTTGCAACACCTGCGCCTGCAGAAAACACCTTGCCCATAATTTCTAACAGCTTAAAAGTACTTAAAAATAAGGATGGCACATTTACGGCCACATTCATTGCTGCCGATAATGTAACCCAGGTTTCAAAATTTGTGCTTTACATTTCGGTAGATAACGGGAAAAATTATATCCCTACCACAACTGTTTCGACAGTTAGCCTGGTTAAAAACCAGAAGTACACATTGATATTTAAGGCAAAATGAAAATAAAATTACTCTTGTTATTATTATTCTTTGCCGGGATATCTTCCTGTAAAAAAGATGCGGCGGTAAATGCAGTGCCAATCGTTTCGCCAGTAAGTACCGCCCCCGAAACGCCCCCTGCCATAATCACAACGGCATACCTGCTTGTTATAACGGCTAACGCAGATACAGCACGGTCAGATACGGTTACCATAGTGAATAATTAACCTTTGCTCAAGTTTTATAACAAAACCGGTGTTAAATACTTTAAAACCTTAGCGGGGTTACCGGCAACTACCGCATAGGCAGGAACATCTTTAGTTACAATGCTCCCGGCACCTATTACCGCATTATCTCCTACGGTTACCTTACCTAATATGCAAACCTGGGCACCAATGTTAACATTGTTACCGATTACAGGGCAGTCGTTATTTAATGCGTGTCCTTTATTACCCAGTGTGGTATTATGTCTTAGCGTACAATTATTCCCTATAACCGTACCGTAGTTGATAATAAGCCCAACACCATGATATACAATAAGGCCCTTGCCAATCTTGGTTTTATAAGGTATCTCTATACCAAACACCCATTCTATCCAAAATTTATATAACCCCAGATATGGGATCAGCATAAGTTTAAAAAACTTGTTTTTTGTTGCGCAGCTGGCTAGCCTGTATGATAAAGTAATAAATTTACCTTTTGTATATCCCTTATTTCTTTCCCAGTCCTGTGTTAAAAAACTCATTTTATTGCTCAGTTACGTTATTATTTCTGTACCGGATTATTTTTGCAGGAACGCCGCCAACAATTGCATAAGGCGGAACATTTTTGGTTACCACAGCGCCTGTTCCAATAATTGAACCTTTACCAAGCCTTATACCCGGCATCACCACAACATTTCTGCCTATCCAAACATCATCTTCTATAATTACCGGGTCGGGCTTTGTTGATCCCTGCATGATGATGGGAACGTCTATCGAATCAAATTTATGAGTAACGGCCAACAGCGATACGTTTTGCGCGATGAGCACGTAATTTCCAATTATTGCTGATTGTATATAAACATCTTCGTTGATCTGGCAATTGTCGCCAATTGTTAATGCATCCTTCATACCAAACCGAAAACCTTTTTGAATAACATTGTTTCTACCTACTGTTACCAGTTTTTGGAGCACCCCTACCCTTAACGAATTAAATAATCGCCCCATGGGGAAATAGCTCGACGGCAGGTTTCTAAAGATCAGGAAATACAAAAACAATAAAACTCGTTTCATGCGATGGTTTGGTATAATTTAAAAACCGACCTGGCAACACTGGTTGCATCTAACCCAATACTGCTTAATCTTTCCCTCCCGTTTGATCTTCTTTGTTCTGCAGGCAATTCGAGGATCTGTTTTATCGGTGTAACAAAATCGCCCGGGGTAAATGAATCAATTACAAAACAATTTTTAACATCATCAAGAAGGTCACGAACATCACCAACCGCGGTAGATACAATGGGCTTATTACAAGCCATGGCCTCTTTAATAATTTGCGGGGACCCTTCAATAGTAGAGGTCATCAATAACAAATCAATTGTGTTCAGGCTGATAATAACCTCTTCCCTTGTCATGTTATGAAACTCTATTATCTCAATTTCATGGTCAGCACGTAAGCGTTCAATTATTCCCTCAAATAACGGGTAATTCTTCTCTTTTCTTCCTTTATTCCCGGGGAACCCGATGATCATCTTACCCGGCTTTTGTATCCTAGGAATTTCCTTAAATGTTTCAATATCTGTTCCGCAGGGTAACTTAACCAGTTTGTTTTTATGTTTTTGCAAAAGTGCGATCATGTCATCGTTCAATACAATTACTTTTGCCACCTTTTCTATCACAGCCAGCGTTATATTTTTTTGAATGATATGATTCAGATAGCCCTTCTTTTTAAAAAGTTCGCCGCTATGCAAAGTCATTACAACGGGTATAGGTGGTGTGTAAAACAATAAAAACAATGCCGATAACCCATAATGGACGTGGATCAGATCAAATTTTCCGGTTTTAACAAGCTGTTTAATGGATGCTATACTTTTCCAATAGTTTAACTTACCCGCACGGCCGTTTATAAAAAAAACTTCCTTCTCAATACCGGCTATCTTTTCTATCTCTTCTATCTGCTCTTTAACGTGTATACCGAAGTATATATAGTCGGGCACCGGATACATGTTTGTTATAAATAGTACCCTCATGAGTTAAAATGCTTAGGTTTTATTTGCTTGTTCAATTTTTTATTGTTTTGATAAGGTAATGTATAATCATAATTCCCCTATTAATATATTGTTTATGTTTTTTTTGAAACATCGGCATCTATTATTTTACAGTACAATCTCATCAACATTTCATATAAAAAAGGGCTGAATTTAAACAAGTTAAGGGAATATCTATGTTTAGCGCTAACTTGACTATTGGGTAACACATTAAAATTAGTATTCAGGCTCTTGGTTATTATATCATATTCTGCTTTATGATTGTTTTTCCCCGCTAAGAGAATAGTATTAAGCAAAGAAATATTAGTGATCAGGTCGAAAATTAAAGCCTCATTAATTAATCCGGTGAACCTGGACCTGCATATATCCAGTATTTTTTTTGATACTTCGACCGTATCCATATACTTCGTATTGAACTTTGACATACTTACAGAATTATCCCTAACGATGTAATTATACTTGATCACATCTTCGAACACTACCTTTTTTGCGTCGCATAAAACCCTGAAATTATAAAAGGTGTCCTCATATATAGCCCCTTCAAACTTAATTTTCTTAGCGATGCCAGCTTCATAAATCTTATCATACACACTTCTTAAAAATTCTTTTTTTAGTAATGCAGCCAATGCTTCTTCAGTATTGTATGTTTTTAACCTCTTACTGTTGTAGTATAATTCTATTTTACCCGCAATTTCTTTTCTAACGCCACAAATTGAAACATCTGCATCATAGCCAACAGCATTATTAATAAGGGTTGCATACATGTCAGGCTCTAATGTATCATCGCAATCAACAAAGCCAATGTACTTTCCCGTTGCATAATTGATACCTGCATTTCGGGCTTCTGAAACCCCCTTATTTTTTTGATGAATAACGAATACCCGCTTATCCCGCCTTGCAAAATCATCGCATATCTCGGTACTTTTATCTATTGAACCATCATTAACCAGTATCAGTTCAAAGCCAACAAATGTTTGGTTTAATATAGATTGCAAGCACGGGCGCAGATACTCTTCTTTATTATATACCGTGACAATAACAGATAATAATGGCATAGTACTTATAAATTATTTAATGTGGTGACATCTGCTCCATCAGTTAGCTCAAAACTTGCATTACGGGCAAAATGACTCCTGATTTTTTTATAAAAAATATACAGCAATGGAAATATGACCAAAATTAAAACTGTCTCTTATACACATCT
>NZ_LGEK01000121.1 GCF_001636615.1 Mucilaginibacter sp. L294
ACAGCATTTATATAAAAGACAAGGCCGAAATAAAGGTTTTAGAAATATAAATTACTGAATAAGAATTTATTATGAAATTTAAAATACTATTATTATCCACTGTTTTGCTTAGCCTCACTTCTACCCTTTTTGCATCGGCCCCGGTTGATTCTGTTGGGGTTGAGAACCTGAACGGTAAAAAAGTGATCCTGCATAAACTCGACCCAAAAGACAATTACTACTCTATAGGCCGCAGATACGGTGTTAGCCCAAAGATTATTCAAAAATTTAATAACAATGCCAGTATGCAAATTGGCCAGATCATTAAAGTACCTACCGAGCGGTCGATAATGGAAACCGTTAAACCTGCACCTGCTGCGCAACCACCTGTACAACCACAAACCAAGCCCGCTACAGAGCAAGCCCCTGTGAAAACACAGCCAAAGCCTGTTGAACAAGCACCGGTAAAAACACAGCCCGCGGTTACACCACAACCGCAACCTGTGCAAAACGAACAAAAGCCCGCACAAACACCGGCGGCAGCAGCAGCCACGCAACAGTATAAAGTATCGGCACATGAAACGCTTTACGCCATAGCCAAGCGCTTTAATACCACGGTTGAGGTTATTACAACGCTGAACAATTTAAAATCTACCAACTTAACCGCGGGGCAGGTGCTACTGGTACCTAATGGTGAGCCTGCACCGCAGCAGCCTTCTACTACAGCAGTAACGCCGGCAAATATTGATACCCTTAAACACGACTCGACCTCCGTAGCTGTTATAGATAGTTTAGAAAACCATAAGGCAGGCGCCAATAAATATGGCCTGTTTGAGAAGAACGAGAAAGGCGTAGCCACCTGGATTGATGATGCCAGCCTTGACCCTAACAAAAAGCTTATATTGCACCGTACGGCCCCTATAGGCACGGTTATGCGTATAACCAACCCCATGAATAACCGCACAACTTTTGCCAAAGTGGTAGGCCGCTTTACTGACAGCCAAAGCACCCATGACGCACTAATTGTAATGACCAAAAATGTAGCGGCTGCCTTAGGCGCGCTCGACAAACGCTTTCAAGTAAATATAAGCTACGGTACTCCTAATGAATAAACCTTATGTAATTGGCGTTGCCGGCGGCAGCGGATCTGGTAAAACCTTCTTTTTAAAATCCTTCCTTGAACACTTTAGCGATGACGAAGTGTGCCTGGTATCGCAGGACGACTATTACTTCCCGGTGGCGCATAACATGACCAAGCTGGAGAACAGGGATTATAATTTCGACCTTCCGTCAACCATCGATCATGAGCACTTTGAAAACGATATTTTTAAGCTACTGAACAACGAATCGTTCATGAAGCAGGAATATACCTTTAATAACCAAAATGCTATCCCCAAAATGATGGAGATAAAGCCCGCACCTATTATTATTGTGGAAGGCCTTTTCATCATGCACTTCGGCAAAATTAAGGACGTACTTGATATGACCATATTTATTGAGGCCGAAGAGCACATAGCCCTGCAGCGCCGCCTTAAACGCGACCTGGAAGAACGCGGCTACTCTAACGAAGACGCATACTACAAATGGGTAAACCATGTTGTACCGGCTTATAAAGAGTACCTGCTACCCTATCGTGAGGTGGCCGACAGGATCGTCATTAATAACACACAGGTAGCTGCCGATATTATCAGGATCACGGATGAAATTTCGCAGGAGTTGCGCGAGAAAGTTTTTGGAGAGCCGAATAATAATTAAAGTTCTACAACAACTTTCTTCTTCTTCCTTGGAACAACATGCACTACATATCCGCAATCTGTTCTGCCGCCCTTCAAAACAAATCCGGTTGACGCACAATCTGCTCCATACTTACAACGTAACGTATCTTTTGTAATTGTATTTTTTGGCGCAAAGTTACAGTTGCCGATTATTTTGCGAAGCAATTCCGCATCTTTAATTAGATCAGTTTGCACTTTAGCAACATCCAAACTTTGTAGCGATTTTCGCTTATTATTATGAAGCCAGGTTAGCAAGGTTTTCTTGCCTTTAAAATAGTATTTATCTTCTTCTGCCGAACTTGTTTTTGATCCGTTGAGATACATCGGCTTATTGTAATTGTATTTTTTCACTAAGGCAAAAATTACATTATCGTCATATAAATAATATTCAGATGTTACTTTACCCGTTTCTCCGTAATATGTGGCACTTAGCTTTCTCAACTTTTTACCGTCAAAAGATCCGGATATAAAACCGCCTTCTGAACTCTCCCCCTCGACATCTTTCTCAATCACACGATAATTAGCTTGATGTTCCTCAATAACCGCAACTATCGCTTCTTGCACTTTCAACGCAAGTGTATCGGGAGGAAGTTTTTTTGAAGGAGATTGTCCTGTACTTTGCAAGGATGGAATTATTAAGCAAATCAACAGAGATATCGTTCTCAACGTCATGGCTGAATGATGAATAAGGTTTTGATAGGAAATATCAGAAATTTTAGCGAGAAGAGTATAATCGAATTGAAAATCACTCCTCAATAATTAAAATAAGTATCAATCGCAGTTAAGCAACAGATCGTAATACTTTTTCATTAAAACGGTATCGTAGTTCACGAGGGAATTGTAGGCTTCGGTAACCAGCTCGTTCAAAATAGATGAGCCAAGCTGCCCTGCCCCATTGGGGATGGAATCATAATAGGTAATAAGCTCTTTAACCCTGATAATTTCGTACAATAGCTTCTGGATCAGATCCGTTTGTGCGCCGGTCTGTATCCCTTGAGAGTTATTGAGAAAATCTAAAGGATCATTAGTAGTAGATGTCATTAGCAAATTAGTGCCGGCTTAATTTTTGTTTCTCTTTTATTATTCTTAACTAAATCAAACCAACAAGGTTGATGTTTTGTTTTACCTTTTTATTTTTTTTTGACTAAAATAGCAAAACCCTCTAAAAAGAGGGTTTTGCATTATAAATTAAAGCTGATTAATTGTTGTCAGCAGGTTTGCTTTGCTCTGGGCGAGGCAATAATGCTTTACGCGAAAGCTTTAGTTTACCTTGCTTATCAACATCAAGCAGTTTTACACGTACTTCGTCGCCTACGTTAAAGATACCATCCATGGTCTCAATTCTGCGGTGATCGATTTCTGATATGTGTAATAAACCATCTTTACCAGGCATAATCTCAACAAATGCACCAAAAGGCATAATTGATTTTACTTTACCTTCGTAGATCTCGCCAACTTCTGGTTTAGAAGCAATAGCGCGGATACGGCCTAAAGCTGCATCGATAGCTGCCTTGTTATCGGCAAATACCTGTACAAATCCCTGGTTGTCTTTTTCTTCGATAGAGATGGTAGCACCTGTTTCGCGCTGCATTTCCTGGATGATCTTGCCACCGGGCCCGATAACCGCACCAATAAATTCTTTATCGATCTTGATCATTACGATACGCGGAGCGTGTGGTTTGTAATCCTCACGTGCCTCGGTCATGGTTTTGGCCATTTCGCCAAGGATGTGTAAACGACCGTCTTTAGCCTGGTTTAACGCGTTGGTTAAAACCTCGTATGAAAGACCGTTTATCTTCAAATCCATCTGTACAGCAACAATACCGTTTTTGGTACCTGTTACTTTAAAGTCCATATCACCTAAGTGATCTTCATCACCAAGGATATCAGAAAGGATAGCATATTTAGTACCCATTTCGTTAGTGATCAATCCCATCGCGATACCAGATACCGGGTTAGAGATCTTGATACCGGCATCCATCAAAGCCAATGTACCGGCACAAACCGTAGCCATTGATGATGAACCGTTTGATTCAAGGATATCTGAAACGATACGGATAGTGTAAGGGTTTTGATCTTCGGCTGGTAAAACACGTTTTAATGAACGCATAGCCAGGTTACCGTGACCAATCTCGCGACGGCCTGCACCCCTGTTAGGGCGAACCTCACCAGTTGAGAAACCAGGGAAATTGTAGTGTAACAGGAATTTCTGGTATCCGTTGATGAACGCGCCATCAATCATTTGTTCATCATCCTTAGCACCTAAGGTAACAGTGGTTAATGATTGTGTTTCGCCACGGGTAAATACCGCGCTACCGTGAGCAGATGGTAAATAACCAACTTCGCTCCATATAGGGCGTATCTGGGTAGTAGTACGGCCGTCTAAACGTTTACCCTCGTCTAATACAAGGTTACGGATAGCATCGTACTCTACATCATGATAATATTTTTTTGCTAATGATTTAGTGATATCATCGATCTCGCCAAGCGTTTCGATGTAAGCATCACGTACCGCTTTAAAGCTTGCAGAACGCTCTTCTTTAGCAGAAGCAGCACCGGCAATAGCGTAAACCTGGTCGTAAGTAGCAGCGTAGATGGCTTTTTTCAAATCCTCGTTGCTGTGCTCGTGGTTGTAAACGCGTTTAACGGTTTTGTTAAGCTCGATAGTTAATTCTTTCTGAGCTAAACATTGTACTTTAATAGCAGTGTGTGCAAATTTAATAGCCTCAACCAATTCAGCTTCCTGGATCTCAGCAGATTCACCTTCAACCATGTTGATGTCATGCTCGCTACCGGCAACAATAAACTCTAAAGTTGCAGTTTGCAACTGGGTTAAAGTTGGGTTAATAACCAACTGGCCATCAACTTTAGCAACACGTACTTCAGATATTGGGCCATTGAAAGGGATATCAGAACAAGCTAAAGCAGCAGAAGCAGCTAAACCTGCAAGGCAATCAGGCATAATATCTTTATCGGCAGATATTAAAGAGATCATCACCTGTGTATCAGCATGATAATCATCCGGGAACATTGGGCGCAATGCGCGGTCAACCAAACGAGAGATCAACACCTCATAGTCTGATAAACGTGCCTCGCGGCGTAAAAAACCACCCGGGATACGACCGGTGGCAGCGTATTTTTCTTGATAATCAACAGAAAGGGGTAAAAAATCGATACCCTCTTTTGCTTCCTGCGATGATACTACCGTAGCCAATAACATGGTATCACCCATTTTTATTACTACAGAGCCATCGGCTTGTTTGGCCAGTTTACCGGTTTCGATCTCAATGGTGCGGCCGTCACCTAAATCAATAACCTTTTTAATTACGTTTAAACTCATCTTGTTTGTTTTGTGACACGCTTTTCATCTTTCGGAGCGCATCGTTTTTTTATGTGTGTGTATATTTGTTTCAAAAGTAAAAAAGCCATCCAAAAATAAACGGACGGCTTTTTATTAAAAACTTGTAAAAGTTATTTGATGATATCCCTAAGCGCTAACGCTTTGATAATAGCACGATATCTTTCAATGTCTTTTTTGTATAGGTAAGCCAACAAACCGCGGCGTTTACCTACTAATTTTTGCAGTGATAACTGGGTTGAAAAATCATGTTTGTTCTTTTTCAAGTGACCGGTTAAATGTGCAATACGAGTTGTGAATAACGCAACCTGACCTTCGGTTGAACCTGTGTCTGTAGCTGCTTTACCATGTTTTGCAAAGATCTCTGCCTTTGCTTCTTTACTTAAATACATTACCTGAATAATATTAAAGCGTAAATAATTCTATTAATTGGGTGCAAAGATACGCTTTAAATTCAAAAGTAAAAATGATTTTTAGTGATTGGGGAGTAGTTGATTGGGCTAAGTGGTGAGTGGTTTTCGGCTCCCCTCTTGAGAAGGGTTAGGGGTGTGTTAACCAAGCAATCAAATCAGTTATAATGTTAATATTCAAATTGTCGCAATTGCCCCCTGCTTATGTCATTTATGCACTGCATGGGCAATTAAATTTCGATGTAGCTTTGTATAAGTTACATTTTGTTACCTTATGCCGTAAAGGCAATATATATTAGTAAGCACCTGTTTAAGTAAACCTTCCATGTCACAAACCGTTAAACCAAAAGGCAAAGTATATTCATTCTTTGGCGTTTTAAAACAATCCTTAAAAGGCGAACATGTTGATCTAACCGCCATCAGCATCAAACGGGCCATTGTTTTATTGGCTATCCCCATGATGTTGGAGATGGCCATGGAATCTGTTTTCGCATTGGTCGATCTGTATTTTGTCGGCCACTTAAAAAACAGCAGCCACGCCATTCAAACGGTAGGCTTAACCGAATCTGTGCTCACCGTAATATATTCTTTAGCCATAGGTTTAAGTATGGCCGCAACAGCAGTAGTTGCCCGCCGCGTCGGCGAAAAAAACCCCGAGGCGGCATCAAAGGCAGGCATGCAAACCATTGTAATTGCTGTGATTGTAAATATAATCATCAGCATATTCGGGTTGTTACATGCCCGCGACCTGCTGCTGTTGATGGGCGCCTCTACAGAAACGGCAGACCACGGCACTCCCTTCGTACGTATTATGATGGGTGGGAGTATCATCATCGTATTATTATTTTTAATTAACGGCATTTTCAGGGGCGCAGGTAATGCAGCCATTGCCATGCGCAGCCTGTGGATAGCTAATATTGCCAACATTATTTTATGCCCCATCTTTATCAGGGGCCTCGGCCCTATCCCTGCTTTTGGTTTAACGGGTGCGGCCATAGCCACAACCATTGGCCGCGGCCTGGGGGTATTGTACCAGGTTTATAATTTGTTTAACAACAAAAACGCCTTAATAGTACGCCTAAGCTATTTTATCCCCGATTGGAAACAGATCAAAGCAATCATCAAAGTGGCGGCGCCGGGCATACTGCAATTTGTAATAGCCAGTTGCAGCTGGATCTTTCTGGCGCAACTGGTTGCCACCACCGGGGGCGATCAAGGTTCGGCAGGATACCAAACCTCGTTGCGGTTAATGATGTTCTTTTTGCTGCCCGCATGGGGCCTTAGTAACGCTGCTGCCACATTGGTTGGGCAAAACCTTGGCGCGGGCCGTGTTGACAGGGCCGAGCAGTCGGTGTATCAAACCATAAAATATACCGTTGTTTTTTTAGGGATAGTAAGCGTACTGTTTTTAACCTGCGGGCATTGGTTTGCAGCTTTTTTTACCGATGACGACGGTGTAAAAAAGGTAGCCACCCGGTCGTTACAAATTTTAAGCGGGGGCTTTATTATTTTTGGCACGGGTATGGTTTTCACCAGTGCCTTTAACGGCGCCGGCGATACCTGGACACCCACCAAAATAAATCTCTTCACGTTCTGGCTGTTCCAGATCCCGTTTGCTTATTTACTGGCCAAATATTTTGAAATGGGGCCAACAGGAGTTTTTATAGCTATCCCCGTTGCCGAAACCGGCTTAGCCATAGCCGCATATATATTGTTTAAAAAAGGCAAATGGAAGAAGACGCTGGTTTAGATAGGCTGTTCCCCTCTTGAGAGGGGTTAGGGGTGTGTTAGCAAAGCGGCAATTATTTCACGCAAAGACGCTAAGACGCAATCAAATTTCAACCTTTGCGTCTCAGCGTCTTTGCGTGAAATTCTAAAACAATAAAAAACATTTTTACTTTTGATTTAAATGAGCTACTCCACCTTTGAAACCGAACTGCGCGTACGCCCCGATGATATAGACATGTTTCAGCATGTGCATAACAGCAAGTATTTTGATTATGTGCTGGCCGCCCGTTACGACCAGATGGAACGCTGCTACGGCATGGCTATGGAGAAATTTATGGAGCGCGGCTTTGGCTGGGTAGTGCGCACCGCGCATGTAGACTATAAGCGCGCCCTCACCATGGGCGATTACTTTATTGTAAAAACCGGTATAGAAACCATTAACGATAAAGGCTGCCGCGTAGCTTTTACCTTAACCAACAAGGCCACCAACAAAGTATGCTGCGATGGTTATTTTGATTATGTGATGATTGATATGGCAACCGGCCGTGGCGTTAAGGTACCTGATGATGTGATTGAGCATTACGGGATATAGTAAGTATGAAAAAGCTATTCCTCATATTATTCTTTTGCGTTGCATCTGTAAAATCGTTTGGGCAACATTTCAATCCTAAATATGGTTCACCAATTATAGTACTTACCCAAACAGACCCATGGTTAATGGTTATAGGTTCTGATGTACCTTCGTTTACACTTTATGAAAACGGGCAAATAATTTATAAAGCCAGGGTTGGCAAAATCTATAAATACGTTCAGGCTAAAATAGATACAGGGCAATTAAAAAAAACAATTACAGAACTGGGAATAACCGACAGCTTATTAAAATTACCAAAACAAATACAAGCATCAACCTGGACAGACCAGCCTACAAATGAGTTGCTGTTAAACTTCGATACGCTGACCCAGATATCGGTATACGGCAATTTGCGGAGTGAAGGAAAGGCAAGATCACAAACGCCGAAATCTTTCTTAACGGTTTACGACAATATAATTGGGTATAAAAACAATAAAGCCACCGCCTGGCTCCCTGACAGCATTGAAGTAATGGCGACAGCTTATAGCTATGCGCCAGAAAAGTCTTTATTGTGGCCTAAAGGTTGGCCCGGACTTAAGAATCCAGGGACTGTTAAGCGAGGAGAAAATCTATATAGCTTCTATCTTGATAAAAGATATTACAATGATTTCATCAAGCTGATTTCGTCACTAAAAGAAAAGCAGGCCATAGAAATAAATGGTCAAAAATTCTCAATTTCGTATCGCTTAACCTTCCCTAATTTAAGATAAGTATCGCAATTTCATATTCAGTCTTTGTTGGTATTACCCTCAACAACCTCTACTTATCATACTTGATAGCATCAGCTTTAATAGTGATCATTCCTGAACTTTTATCCTCATAATCAATAGACGAAAAGATAAGGCCATCTGCTCCTTGTTTTTTGGCTTCTTCAATAATATCCTTCTTCGTCCTTTCCATGTATTCTGTAAATTCTGCCGATTTAACCGCGAAATGGCCTATCACTTTGTAAGTGTGTTTTACATCTTTAGCGGCGTAATAGCTGTCAATGGTTTGTGTTGCAGGGTAAGTTGTACCCAAATAGTTTGGGCGTACAGTCCCGCAGGATACCAGTAGTAAACAAACGGCGACAAGGCAATAAAGAGAGGATAGTTTCATAAGGTTTGTAGATATATACTATATGACCTTAAAAAAGCCGCTTGGTTTAACCCTACCGGCATATTTTTACCCCCTGATGGTCATGCACTTAGTGAGATGTCTTCTCTATCTTCTTATGCGTTTCCAGGTAAACAGGCAGCGCCGCCGAGCCATACCACGGGTAAATTTCGGCCTCCAGTATTTTTGATTGTACGGCCGGGTCGCTTTTTAGCAATTCCTGCGCTTCGGCAACTGTTTTTACATTGAAGATGAATATCCCCCTGTAACCCTTATCGTTTTTACCCATCGGGCCCGCAACAACCAGTTTACCGTTTGCTGCCAGTTTACCAATATTGGCCATATGGCCCTTAAAGGCACTATCTATTATGGCCTTATCGGTTGTTTTGTTCTCCCCGGTTTTCAGTATCACAAAGGTGTACATCTTCATGCCGTATTCATCAGCACCCAGCGAATCGGCTAAAGCTTTATTATAGGTGCTCTGTGCTTTTGCACCAAGGGCAATTACACAAACCAGGGTAAACAGGAATATCTTTTTCATAGCGGGGTTTAAATTAGGCGCTAACTAAGATAAGCATTATTAAAACGTTTAAAAATTCATGCTGTACCGTGTGGATACCCGCAGGTAAGGGTACCGCTTGTTTACGTCGGGGTGTTCATCATACTTGCCACGCAAAAACAAGTACCCCGGCTCGGCCGCGAGCGACAGGCCATTTTTGAAAGCATACCGCACCTCGCTGGTAACCGTATGCAAAAAGTAGTGGGATTTATTCCCGTTTATGGTGTAAAGCCACCCGCCCCGGTAATCAACACTGGCAAAAAATTTAGAGGCGATGTTTAACCCCGCCCCTCCGTTTATACCAAAGCCTGACGTATAATCATAATTGCGGCCGTTAGAGTTATAGGTATTGGGCACCGCGGCCAAAAGTACCGGGCCGGTACCTACGTTAGTGTTAATGGTTACCTTCTTACTCAACTCAAAAGTAGAGAATAGGTTGGCTTTAACACTTTGGGCCCCGTAAAAAAAGGCTTCGTTGCTTAGATAATCGTAATTAGCTGATAATATCACCACGTGCTGCAGGTCTTTACCTGTTTGCAGCTCCCAGCCCGCCAACGACCCGTAAACACTCAAATTGTTTACCAGCGAACTATCGTCCCTGCCAACTTCAACGTTTATAAAAATATTACTGAACGGGGTGCTGAAATCCTTATACCGGTTACCATACATCAGTTTGGCGCGGCCAAACCAGCCTGTTTTACCATTAGTTTTAACATTACCTGTTATACTGCTAAAGCGGCGCGCGCCTATATCAGCCTCCATAGATACCAGTGATGAATCGCGGTCGCGGGGGTTACCGTATACCTTACCCCATTTACCATCAAGCAAACGGTTGAGGCCATTCATTGGGTTGGCTAAAAAAGCGGCAACCTCTTCCATTTGCCGGCCAAAGCCCCGGTGCCGGTTATTTACAATTTTGTTTGATAAGCGGTAGCTCATCTCCCCTAACACTATCCCGCCAAAAGTGGTGTTTATAAAATCATTGGGCGATGGGCGCTCGTTTTCGCCAAAGGTTTCCCAAACATAGCTACCCGCCATTGCAGCCGGTGCCGATTGCCAGAACGAATAACCGTTACTTCGGAACGCGCTAAAATAAAGGCTTCCCTGGTACGGGTGCCCAAACTGGTTGGTACGAAAAATATCCTGGTCCCATGACCAGCTCCCGGGGTTTAAATTACGCCAAATGGTTGCGCCAGTTACATTAGAATAAGGTGCATGTACTATAAACTTGCCATAACTAAAAGGTATGGCCTGTGCTAATCCCCACTCGGCGGCGGCACGGCCAAAACGTTTGGTAGTTGCAGGTACAGGGCCAAAAAACGGTGTATGCGGCCTGTATGCCTTACGCTTGGGCACGCTATCTGTTATCAGTCGCTGGGCATCCTGCGAGGTTTGGGAATAACCAATTGCCGGCACCAGTAACAGAACCATTAAAAATAATACTACAAACTGTCGTGGTAAAAAAATCAATATGGTATGTTTTGATAAAGGTTAAGCCATTAACAATAATTCATAAAAATACCTGTCTCTTATACACATCT
>NZ_LGEK01000122.1 GCF_001636615.1 Mucilaginibacter sp. L294
GATGTGTATAAGAGACAGCATTAATACATCAGCCCAAAAATACTTTCTCAAAAAATTTAAGAAGAATATATAAAAATCTGTATTACAATACTTTAAATATTGACTTTGATGGTGTGGGATACTACAAATGCTATGTGTGCATAGCACATGCCCAAAAGCGGCATGAGAGGTAATGATGTAGTGTTATAACTCGATGAGAAACTCAACAAGGTTCTTATCATGCTCCAGGTTAAGCTTTTTGCGCAGCCTGTAGCGGCGTATTTCTACACCGCGTAAGGATATGTTTAATAGTGATGCCATTTCTTTGCTGCTCATGTTCATGCGCAGGTAGGCACAAAGCTTCAAATCGTTGGGTACCAGGTCGGGGTGGCCATGTTTTAATTTTTTGAAGAAGTTTTCGTGCGCTTCGTTAAAGCTGTTTTCAAAAACATTCCAGTCGCGGTCATCGCTCATGCCTTCGTCAATAACCTTGTGTATTTTTTTAAGCTGATCTTCTGATAGCTTTTTGCCGGTGCTATCTTTAAAGTTATTTATCTCGTCGCTTATTTTTTGCAGCAGCTCATTTTTGTAAACAATGTTCATGGCCGAGTTTGCCAGCTCGCGGCTTTTGCTGGCAAGGTCGGCCTGTAATTGTTCGTTCTTGATGGTTACAATATGCTGCTCGTTAGCTATTGCCTCGCGGTGTAAAAATTCTTCTTTCTCCCGCTGCAGCTTTTCCTGAATTTGCTGATGGTGGCGTTTTAATTTAGACAGATAATAGAACCTGATAATGTAAAAAGCAAATGCCAATAGTAATACATATACAGTAATAGCTATTTTACCTGCATACCATGGCGATAATATTATAAATGTAAAGGTGGTTTCTTTAGTTACGTTCTCGTCGTTAATTTTTGCCCGTACTTTAAAATGATAGGTGCCCTGGTTTAGGTTGGTAAATTCTTTTTGAGTTTGAAAGGTCCAGTCGCTCCATTGTTTAGAGTAGCCATCTAAATAGTACTGGTACTTTATTTTAGCTTGCTTGTAGTAGGGTAGCGAATAAGCTATGCGTATATTGTTTTGGTTATACGGAATAGCTATTTCGTTATCATCGCTGTTGGTATTACTTAATAGTGTTGTTTTATCTGTAACGTTCTCTACCTTACGTATCAACACATCGGGCAGGTTAATGATGGTTTTGCTTAAAGCATCTTTATCGTTTAATATTACAAAGCCATCATCAATACTAATTAAATATATAAGGTTATTAATAAGGTTAATGTTCTCGTAGTTTTGCACCATTTGGCCGTTAAGAATGCTAAACCTGTTCGAGTCTATTGATAGCTTTCCGGGTACAGCTAAATTAGCAAGGGCAACGCGCCCGTGGTTAATAAACCAATATTTCCCCCCAATGGCGGCTATTACCTTGTTAGATGATGAGAATGTATGAAGCTTTTTATTTAACTGCTGATATTTATAAAACCTGTCGGTTATATCATCATAAACGTAGAAACCCGAATCAGACGAAAACACGATATTATTATCGAGGTTAAATACGCCTACATTATAACTGTCGGGCAAGCCCGATGCTTTGTCATAATATTTTTGAGATACCGCCCTTTTCATATCGGCGCTAAGCGTAACCTTGTAAATGCCCTTGTAGGCATGGCTTACCCAAATTTGCCCTTTCTTATCCTGCTCTACAGAGCGAGATGGTTCTGAAAATCCTTCTATCTTATGATCAAATTTCCAGTTCCCTGCAGCATCCTTACTATAAATAATAAGGCCATTATATGTACCCTGTATAAGTTGGTTGGTATTGAATTTTTTAATTGTCCAGCCACCGCTAAGGGATGTTATTTTGGTTATGGTACTGCCATTTACCTGGAAAGTGCCATCATTATGGCTGCAAAGTAATCGCCCGTCTTGTAAGGATAGTTCCCAAACCTGCCCCTGTGAGCCAGGGATGAGTCTAAAATCAAATGCTTGTAATAGCTGGTTTTTGGCGCCCGGCAGCCAGTCGCTATAAAAAAGACCCTGATTGGTACCCAGGTAAATTTTATTATTAAATATAATGCTGGAGTAAACGGTACCAAAGCGCCCTGTTTTATCAAAGTAGAAGTATAAGGGCGAGTTTACCTCAATGCGGTCTATCCCGTTATCGAGGCCGGCCCAAAGGTTCTGTTCCGTATCTACATATAAACTTAGCACGGTGTTGTTTTGCAATCCGCTCGATTTGTTTAGATGCTGTACAACATTACCTGTAGTATCAATAATTACAATGCCATTTAAAATGGTACCAAAGGCAAAATATTTGTCATGTATAAATACGCCGTTATTGAGCTGGTAATTTTTAAGAAAATCATTTGCCTGATTTTGCCATGGCTTTATCGTTTCACCATCATATAAAAACAAGCCATTTTTGGCGGTGCCAATAAGGTATTTGCCCTGGCTAAAGGGCAGCACAGTTAGTACACGGCTGCCTAAAACGTTACTGCCTTGTATGTATACAAGTTTGTTGTTTTTAAGCTCAAACAAACCGGTATTAATTTGCTCAGCAAAATAGCGGCTCCCGGTTTTAAATAAAAATAAAAGTGGTTTTGGCGACTTAACTACAGTTATTTTGCCATTTGAATATATGTAGATGGAGCTAAATGCCTGGAATATAACTTTGTCCTTATCAACATATATCTTCCAGATCTCTTCTTTTACCGGCTGATACTTTTTAGGGATAAGGCTTATTAATGAGTTGTAGGTTAAAAAACCTTTTTTATTGTTATGCCAGTAGCCAAATTCGCCAAACCCACCAGCGTATACTTTCCCCATGCCATCGGCGGCAACCGCGCGTACAATAAGGCCATTGGGCATGCGGTTTAGCTGCCAGTATTTTCCATCAAATGATAGCAAGCCCTCGGCGTTACCAAAATACATAATGCCATGCTCATCGCGCGTTACCGACCAGTTTTGGTTGCCGGATTGGTACTGCGCTTTGGTGTAATTTTGAACGTAGGGTACACCTATGCTTTTTATATCGGCCGCATGGGCTAATAGATTTATACAGATAAAAAAAGCAAACAGAAGGTGTTTACGCATAGATATATAACAGAACAGCTGTAATTATACGAAATTACAATTTGCTATTGAATAAAACAGTGTGATAAGGTGCATTCAAATTGCCGCTTCGGCACCAAACGTGCCCGAAGAGCGCTTGATTGGTAGACAAACGCATCAAACGAGTAGCATTCCGAAAGAACGCCTGGTAATTACTCTCCGGCTAATTGCATTGTGCCCTTTTTGGCTGTATTTACCGGCTGCGGTACTTTTACATAATAGCCGGTACCATCATAAACACGTTTGCGCGGGTGTTCTTTACAGACATCGCTGCAGCAGCCATCCATTTGGGTACCGCATTCATCGCACTGGGTAAAATGCTCGTTACACTCCGGGTTAGCGCAGTTGATCATTTTAGGCGTTGTTTTACCACAGTTGCGGCAGGTTGAAATAACCACAGGGTTTACGCTGTTCACATCAACCGAAAGGCGATTATCAAACACATAACATTTGCCTTCAAAATCCTCGCCGCCGGTTTCTTTACCATATTTGATAATGCCGCCATGCAACTGGTAAACATCGCTAAAGCCTTCGTGCAGTAACAGTGCCGATGCTTTTTCGCATTTGATACCGCCGGTGCAGTAGGTTAGTATTTTTTTATCCTTGTATTGGGCAAGCTCGTTGATCATCGCCGGGAAATCGCGGAAATTCTCGATGTCCAGCGTAACGGCGTTTTTAAATTTGCCTAAAGAGTGTTCGTAGTTTGAGCGCACATCCAGTATCACCACATCATCGCGGTCTTTCATGGCCAAAAAATCTTTTGGTTCCAGGTGTTTGCCGGTTTGTTTTTGCGGGTTTATCATGTTGGGGTCGCGCAGGCCCGAGTGCACTATCTCTGATTTGTAACGGCAGTGCATTTTCACAAAGGAAGGCTCTTCCACCTCGTCAACCTTAAAATCAATACCCGCGAAACGCTCGTCGGCATGCAGGGTATCCATATAGGTTTTGCACGCTTCGGCAGTGCCCGATACGGTACCGTTAAGGCCCTCGTTGGCTACAATGATGCGCCCGGTTAACCCAAGCGATTTACAGAAATTTAAATGATCGGCCGCAAATTGCTCGCCATCGGCTATTGTTGAATAACAATAGTAAAGTAGTGTGTTGTATTTTATCATAACCACATTGATACCGCTGCAAACGGTGTTAAATGAGGTGCAAATATAAAGATTTTGAGTGAATGGTGAAAGGTTGATTAAGTGAGTGGTTGTTGCAAATTAAAACCGCTCTCTGCTCATCCAATCAACCACTCACCGCGCGTTAGCGTAGCCCGTAGAATATCCTGAAACCCTGGATGTATTTTTTATTGCCCGCGTACGATATACCATAATCCACACGGAAAATAAGGCGCTGTACACCTACATAAAACTCCTTATAATTGGGGTTGTTTTTGGTGCTTAAATAATTGGCGCCTATTACCTCTTCAAGCTTCAGTTTCCTGATCAACGGCACCTTATTTAATATGGACCCGGCAAAATTATGCTGGAAATGGGCTTCAAAAAATGCCCCGCTTGTGCTGTATGTATAAAAAGGTAAAAAGTGGAAACTGCCTATGTAGGTAGGATCAAACGTGGTACCCTGGTTACCTAAATAATGGTAATAATCCATATAGTACAGGGTGTTATGATTAAAGAAATCGCCGGCGGTTAGTTTAAACGAGGTGAAACCCGACAAGCCAATCCGCATATTGTACTGCGAGATATCTGCCGATGCGAAATCATAATTTACATCAGAGCCAAACGCCTTGTTGATACCCTTACGATAGTTTAAGGTTAACGTTGGATATTTTGATGGCAGGTTAAATTTACCCGTAGGTCTGGTAATGTATTTTTGATCGAATGTAAAGGCTACCGATGTATTAAAAGTTAATGCCTGGTTTTGCGGGAACAAAAACGAATGGTCATCGGGCGGGGTCCCTGCCGGCGCTAAGGGATTGTTAGAGGTAAAGTCCCTGCTTTTTACATCAACTAAATGGCCGAACGCGTTATTATACATTTGGGTACGGCTGGCGTAGTTAAGCCCGCCCATCCATAAAATACCGTTCGTTAGTTCGCGCTGGTAGCCAAACCCGCCAAATTGCGACCTGTAATATTTTACATAGTTGTTTTCGTAAAGGATGGTGCTCAGGGTATTGAAATACAACGACCGCGTACCCACGTTGTTCAGGTCGAGCACATCGCTGCCAAAGTTGATGTAAAACTTACTGTTGTGGAATGGGTCGTTCAGGTACTCGGCCAGTATGTTAGCGCTAAAAACCTTATTGGAAAAGCCATAGCGTAGGGCGGGCGTAATACTGTACGAGTGCAGGTCGTCTATTTTATGCGAGTAACGTACCTTGGCGTTGATGCCAAAACCCTCAACCGTGTTGTAATAAAACGTTTGCAGAAAAGGGAATATATAAAGCGAATCGGTTTCGGCGCGGTTACTGGCGCTATACCCAAATATGGTATAGGTAAAGTAATTGATGTTGTTTTTGGTATGCTGGATAGAATCCAGGTAGACGTCGGTTTTTTTAAAGGCCGCTATACTATCCTTTTTCTGGTAGTCGCGGGCTTCCAGCCGGGTTAATGGCAGGGGGCGGGCTGCATTCCAATAGTTTGCGGTTTTAATGTTGGCCGCAGTATCTATCCTCAGTATCTCGCCATTAAAAAACCCTTTAGGGAAGGTTGGGTTCAGTTTATAATTATTGTAGATGGCCTCGTAATAACCGCCAAACTTAAACCCGAATACCGATCCTTTAAAGTTTAGCTGCACCGCGGCAGGCATCCAAACACTATCGGTAATGGGGATGTATTGCTGGCTTACCTTTAGGGTATCAACCAGGTTAAGGCTGCTGCGTTTATTGGTCAGCATCAGGTCGGCACTGTACAGTCGCCAATCGCCCTCTACTATATAAATATTCCCCTGAAAGTATTGCCCGTTTCCGCGTTTGGGTATCACCTCAATTTTATCAACGGTTAGGCCGTTTTGTACGGTGCTGCCAATAAGTTTATAATTGTAAAAACTAAAAGCATCTGATGCCAGCGGCGATACATAACCACGCGTGCTTAGTCCGTTTATTTTAAAAACATTGTTATAAAAATTCACCTGCAGGTCTGATGCTTTGCTGTAGTCAAAAGCGGTATTCACCCCGGCTTGTTTTGATGCTATGGTAACCTCGTGTACATTATCGGGCCGCTCAAAATTCAGGTTTGAGAGCATCTCCGATTGGTAAAGTATCCCGCGCCCGTTCGAATCAAGGTCAAGCGCCTGCGTAACCGCCTTGCTGGTTAATGCCTTTGGCGAACTTAGCAGCTTTTGAACCCCTTTTACATATACCGCGCAGGTATAACCCTGCACCTCTTCCAGATGTGCGCGGCGTTTATCAATAACCATCCGCATAATGGTATCGCCGGGGTCCAGGTTATCCTTCCACTTGTCAGATACCTGGCTGAATTTGAAGATCTCACTGGCCAGCTGCACATCATGGGCCTCGTTATGGTCGGTAATGGTAATGCTTTCCGTTTGTTCTTTATATCCAGTAAAACGGTAAGTAACGTTGTAGGTGCCGGGGCTTAGCTTAAGCTGGTAACGGCCTTCTTCATTAGCGGTTGTGCCGTAGGTAGAGTTGCGGATATATACCGATGTAAAGGATACCGGTTCGTTTTTTGGCCCGGCTATGCGGCCGGTTAATATATATTGCTGTGCCGTGGCACCTAATGCCATGAGTATTAGAAAAGTAAGGGGTAATAATCTTCTCATATAACGTTTTTACGGTTAATAGTATTTACAGCTAAAATGTTTGTGTTTACCTGTAATTTATATTAATTGTTTGGGGTAACCTTTCAATTGCCCGTTATTGTTTAATTTTGAGGCCTTAATACGCAACATTATGTACAAAACATTGCAGCCGGTTTTACAGCAGGAGCTTGCCGATATTGAAACCGCCGGGTTATATAAAAGAGAAAGAATTATTACATCGCCGCAGGGTGCTGATATTACCGTACAGGGTGGCCAGGAAGTAATAAACTTCTGCGCCAATAATTACCTGGGCCTTTCTGCCCATCCAAAGGTTATAGCGGCTGCAAAAGCTACTATGGATACCCATGGTTACGGCCTTTCGTCGGTACGTTTTATTTGCGGTACGCAGGATATACATAAAAAGCTTGAGCAAAAGATCTCTGAATTTTTAGGTACCGAAGATACCATCCTGTACGCAGCGGCATTTGATGCCAACGGAGGCGTTTTCGAACCCTTGTTTAACGATCAGGATGCCATTATATCCGACGAGTTGAACCATGCATCCATCATTGATGGCGTGCGCCTGTGTAAAGCACAACGCAAGCGTTACAAACATGATGATATGGCCGACCTGGAAGAGCAGCTGAAAGCCACACAGGATCTTCGCCACCGTATTATTGTAACCGATGGGGCATTCTCTATGGATGGCACCATTGCCCAGCTGGATAAAATTTGCGCCCTTGCCGAGCAGTACAACGCCCTGGTAATGATTGATGAAAGCCATTGCAGCGGCTTTATGGGTAAAACCGGCCGCGGTACGCATGAGCATCATAACGTAATGGGTAAAATAGATATCATTACCGGTACATTGGGTAAAGCTTTGGGCGGTGCATCGGGCGGGTTTACATCAGGCCGTAAGGAGATTATTGACATGCTGCGCCAGCGCTCGCGCCCGTACCTGTTCAGTAATACATTGGCACCGGCCATCACAGGCGCTTCTATAGCCGTGCTGGATATGCTGAGCGAAACCACCGACCTGCGCGATAAACTGGAAAGCAACACCCAATACTTCCGCGAAAAAATGACCGCGGCAGGCTTTGATATCAAACCGGGTGTACACCCCATCGTTCCCGTTATGTTGTATGATGCCAAACTGGCGCAGGAGTTTGCCGCCAAAATGCTGGAAGAAGGCATTTATGTTATCGGGTTTTACTACCCGGTGGTACCGCAGGGCAAGGCACGTATCCGTGTGCAGATCTCTGCAGGGCATGATGTTAAACACCTGGATAAAGCCATAGCCGCGTTTACCAAGGTTGGCAAGGCATTGGAGGTGATTAAATAGTTACGTATACTTTTATTATATTTGTACGTATAAATTAAGGGTATGAAATTGACATTAAACATCGACCCCGGATTAATTAACCAGATTAAAGAGGTCGCAAAAAGAAAGAATACAAGCTTGTCAAAAATTACTGAAGGTCTTTTTAAAAAAGAAATACAGGTTGAAAAAGAACCCTTTAGAATGAAGGGTATGGATGAATTATCTGACTGGGTAAAAGGAATGGTTGCCGTAAGTGATCCGGTACCTGATTTTGACCACAAGGCAGAATATCATAAGCATCTTGAAGAAAAATACGGTAAGTGAAAAAACTTTTTATTGATAGTGATATCATGCTTGACATCAGCTTGATGAGAGAGCCTTTTTGTTTGCCGGCAATAAATTTAATAGAACTTTGTTATCAGTCAAGATTTAAGGCCGTAACATCATCAATAGCGTTTGTTAACAATAATTATTTTCTAAATAAATTTGCATCATCAACAAGATTGAATTCTTTAAAACGATTAAGAAGTGTTATTTCAATCATTGAAGTAAATGAAACAATAATTGATTTAGCCCTTAACAGTGACTTTGTTGATTTTGAAGACGGTGTTCAATTTTATACAGCAAAAAATGCAGGTGTCGACTTTATCATCACCAGAAATATTAAAGATTATAAACAAGCTACAATACCGGTATTGACTGCCGAACAATTTTTAAGAACATTATAATGCAATCTAAAATAGATCAATACACTGCCGAGATAAAGGCGTTTACCGCTGCTAAGGCCGATGAACTGGAAGCATTCCGTATAAAATTTTTAGGTACCAAGGGGTTGATAAAAGACCTGTTCGAGGAATTTAAAACCGTTGGACCCGAAGAGAAACGCACCTTTGGTAAAGTACTGAACCAGTTTAAGCAATTTGCCGAAGGCCGGTATAACGAGATCAAAGAAAGTTTAGATTCCGGCCCTAAGACTCAGGATTTAGACCTTGATCTTACCCTGCCCGGCGATGGCTTTGAGGTTGGCTCGCGCCATCCTTTATCATTGGTACGTAACGAGATCATCGATATATTTAAGCGCCTTGGTTTCGTGGTAGCCGAAGGGCCTGAGATTGAGGACGACTGGCATAACTTTTCGGCGTTGAATTTCCCGCAGGAGCACCCGGCAAGAGATATGCAGGATACCTTCTTTATCCGCAAGGGTGATGGTACGGATGATATCGCTTTGCGTACACATACTTCATCGGTACAGGTGCGTATGATGGAGAACGGCAAACCGCCGTTCCGTGCTATTATGCCCGGCCGTGTTTACCGTAACGAGGCTATCTCGGCCCGTGCGCATTGCTTTTTCCATCAGGTAGAGGGTTTGTATGTGGATGAGAACGTATCGTTTTCCGATCTGAAACAAACGCTTTATCACTTTGTGCAGGAGCTTTACGGCGAAGGCACCAAAGTGCGTTTCCGCCCGTCGTACTTTCCGTTCACCGAGCCATCTGCCGAGATGGATATCTCTTGTACCATTTGTAAAGGCGCAGGCTGTAACATGTGTAAATACAGTGGCTGGGTAGAGATATTGGGCTGCGGCATGGTTGATCCTAACGTATTGGAAAATTGCGGTATCGACAGTAAGAAATACACCGGTTTTGCGTTTGGTATGGGTATTGAGCGTATCACCAACTTAAAATACGTGATCCGCGATCTGCGTTTATTCTCAGAGAACGATGTACGTTTCTTAAAACAGTTTACAACAGATATTATATAGATGAAGAATTTACCGGCACTGCTTATCATTTGCCTGCTGTTTTTAGGTTGTGGCAAAGCCGGGAATGTAGTGCCGTCTGTTCCGGTAAACGTAAAAATTGTAAAAACCGACCCCCGCTATAGCGCGCTTAGCGCGCCAGGGGGATATGCTTACGTCAATGGCGCGGGTGTTGCAGGCATCATTATTTACCGCCAGGTGGATGGATCATATGCCGCTTACGACCGTTGCAGCAGCTATATGCCCGAAAAACTATGCGCCATTACGGTTGATGATACGGGCTTTACGGCTACCGATCCATGCAGCGGCTCAAAGTTCTCATTATCTGATGGTGGCCCCGTTAAAGCCCCCGCAACCAAATATCTCAGGTCGTACATTGTAAATACGACACAATTTGAGATATTTGTGTCAAATTAGTGAATGGAAGCCGATAAAATTAAAGATAGTATTAAGCGGGCAGCGCAGGATCTGTTCCGCAAATTCGGGTACCACAAAACCAGTGTGAACGAAATTGCCAAGCGCGCAAAAATTGCGAAGGCCACCATCTACAAGTATTTTGATAGTAAGGAAGCCGTTTTGCACGTTTTGCTGATGGATTATATTAAGGTGAGTGTTGATGAACTGATCAATACCAACACTCCGGATATGGACGAGGAAGCACACCTGAGCAGCCTCATCATGAAAACCTGCCGCCTATCCTACACCGTTTGCAACGAATTTATCGGCTGGGATTTTATCCGCGAAAGCACCAACTCGCAAGATTTTTTAAAGAACCTCTCTAATGAGCTGGAAGAACTGCTGGTACAATCGTTTACCCAGTTGCCCGGTATCCGCAAGCACGAGGGTTACCACCAGCGCATCCGTTTCCTCATCAAATGCAGTAAAAGCATTGTGTTCAGCTTCGCATTCACCTCGGTAAGCGATAGCGACGTACGCAAAAATTTTGTGTCTTTCCAAAAAGAGATATTGCCTTATCTGGTAAAGGCGGCTATCCTCGTATAAAAGAGAAATGTCATATCGAACGAGGTACGAAGAGATATCTTGTTCATTATGCAAAGGTCGCCATGCGTTTCGAACAAGATTTCTCGTCGCTACGCTTCCCTCGAAATGACATGGCTGAGTTTAACCGCTACGATATGTTCCTTCCGGTAGAATGATAATCTTAAAATTTTCTAAAATAATATTTGCAA
>NZ_LGEK01000123.1 GCF_001636615.1 Mucilaginibacter sp. L294
AGATGTGTATAAGAGACAGCATTTACGCCATAACAAAAACAAATGATCACAACACGTGCATATTTTTATGGTTTCTACTTTTACTTTAGCAGTAAGAGCCGGGACTGATATGTACTAACAAAACATACAAAAACTTAAAAAGTCCCGGCCCTAAAAGCCGGGATTTTTTACTTTATAACATTTATGAAAACCGAGAAACCAAGAGTTGCCATACAGGGGATCCGCGCTTCCTTCCACGAAGAAGCTGCATTTAAATACTTTGGCGAAAATATTGATACCGTTGAATGCAACTCTTTTAAACAAACGTTTGAGGCTTTGCAGAACGACCAGGCCGATTATGTAGTTATGGCTATTGAAAACAGCATAGCGGGCAGCATATTGCCCAATTACTCGCTGATGATGAGCTACAGTTTCCCGGTGGTGGGCGAAGTTTACGTACCCATACAACTGCACCTGATGGCTTTGCCGGGCGTAAAGTTCGAGAATATCAAGTACGTAACCTCGCACCCTATCGCTATTCGCCAGTGTATTGATTTTTTTGACGAATACCCTCACCTTAAAATTGTTGAAAGCAATGATACCGCTGCCTGCGCCAAACGCATCCGCGATGAGCAGTTAACAGATACCGTTGCTATTGCCAATACTTTAGCTGCAAAGTTGTACGGGCTGGATGTTTTAGAGCGCCGCATCGAATCTAACAAGCTGAACTTTACCCGCTTTTTGATCCTTACCACGCATGAAAATGCCAAAAAGAAGAGCGTTCTTAATAAAGCTTCGTTATGTTTCCAGGTAACCAACCAGGTTGGTGCACTGGCCAAAGTGCTGAACATTTTTGCCCAGGAAAACGTGAACATGAGCAAAATTCAAAGCATGCCGGTTTTAGGTAAGCGTAACGAATACAATTTTTATGTAGACATTGAATGGAACGAAAGCAAACAGTTTGATAACGCCATTCGCCAGATACTAAAATACACCCACAACTTTAACATATTGGGCGAGTATCAGCGGCACGAGGACGATACCACATCAAAGCCGCTAAAGCCCGAAAAAACAAAGCGATATATCAAGGTAAAAAAACTAAACGAGCAGAAAGATGAGTGAAGAAGATTATAAAATAGCCGGATGACCGAAAGTCGGGAACGTCCGGAAAGAAAAAGAGATAACAAAAAGATAACAACAATATAAACAATAATCATCCGCACTTACCGACATTCGGACTTTCGGACAACAAAAAACGATATGAAACATAACTTAAACATACAGCCCCTTAATTCCTGGATCAATAAATCGGGCAAGGAGCCTCTTGTAATTGCCGGCCCATGCAGCGCCGAAACTGAAGACCAGTTGGTAGCTACCGCGCATCTATTAGCAAAAACCGGTAAAATAAGCGCCCTGCGTGCTGGTATCTGGAAACCACGTACCCGCCCCGGAGAATTTGAAGGTATTGGCAGCATTGGTTTAGAGTGGTTAAAACGCGCTAAAGAAGAAACAGGCTTGCCAACCGCTGTTGAAGTAGCTACCGCTAAACACGTAGAAGAAGCTTTAAAAGCTGGTGTAGATATCCTTTGGGTTGGTGCACGTAGTACCGTTAACCCTTTCACCGTGCAAGAAATTGCCGATGCTTTACGCGGCGTTGATGTACCGGTTATGGTTAAAAACCCGGTTAACCCCGATCTTTCTTTATGGGTTGGCGCTTTAGAGCGTATCAACAACGCGGGCATCACCAAACTGGCGGCTATTCACCGTGGTTTCTCATCATACGAAAAATCGGCTTTCCGTAACGAACCAATGTGGGATATTGCCATCGCTTTAAAAACATTGGTACCAAACCTGCCTATCATTAACGACCCAAGCCACATCACCGGTAACCGCGACCTGATTGGCTACATCTCGCAAAAAGCGTTAGACCTTGACATGCAAGGCCTGATGATAGAATCGCATATTGACCCTACCGTAGCCTGGACAGACGCTGCACAACAGGTTACCCCTGCTGCACTTTCTGAAATTATAGACCACCTGGCTTTACGTAAACCGGAAGTTAAAGGTGCTGAATTGAATGATAAATTAGCTGAGTTACGTAACCAGATTGACAAAATCGATGACCTGGTTATCCAGAAAATGGCCGAGCGTATGAAGATTGTTGAGAAGATAGGTAACTACAAAAAAGATAACAACATTACCATTTTACAGGTAAACCGTTGGGACGAGATACTACAAAAACGTACCAACTACGCAAAAGCCTTAAAATTAAGCACCGAGTTTACCGAGAAATTATTGGAGCTGATGCACAGCGAATCTATCCGTAAACAAACCGAGATCATGAACGAAGGCCAGGAATCAGCACCTGCCGAAAAATTGACACACGCGTAAATTAGGTTATTCGTGATTGGTTGATCAGTGATTAGTTTTTATGGGGATAAGATTTTCCCCTAAGGCGGTGTCCTCACCGCCGCTAATTTTTCCCAATCGCAAAATAATCGATGTAATTATGGCAAAACATAACATCATACTTACCAAACAAGGTAAAACGGTAAACGGTACGGTACAACTCACGGGGTCAAAAAGTGAGTGTAACCGTGCCCTCATTATCGAAGCCCTGAGTAATGGTAAAGTTAAGGTCGAAAACATGTCGGATGCTGCGGATGCGGTAACACTCGCAGGAATTCTGCGCAGGTTGGCAGTTGATAGTAAGCAGTTGGCAGGCGCTCAAAAGACAGATAAATCCGAAATTGAACATTCGAAATCCGAAATTAACATAGGTCCAGCGGGCACAGCTATGCGTTTTTTAACGGCATACTTGCCCTTGTTAAACAAAAACATTGTTTTAACAGGTTCCGAGCGGATGCAGCAGCGCCCGATAGGTGTATTGGTAGATGCTATGCGCAAACTGGGTGCCGGGATAGATTATGTAAATAACGAGGGATACCCTCCTATCCAAATCCACAGCGGTTTTCAGCAACAGGCCAATCGTATCAGTATTAAAGGCGATATCAGCAGCCAGTATATTACCGCTTTGTTACTTATCGCATCAACTTTACCGCAAGGTTTAAGTTTGGAAATTGAAGGCGAGCTAACCTCGCACCCTTATGTAGAAATGACCTTAGCTATGCTAAAGCAGGCGGGGATACAGCATACGTGGACGGAGAATATCATCACTATAGCAAACCAGCCTTTTGCCGAAACGGCGCTGCTTGTTGAACCGGACTGGAGCGCGGCATCATACTGGTACGCCATTGCCGCTTTAAGCGACGAGGCCGAGCTTTTCCTGCCGGGGCTAACATCATATAGCCTGCAGGGCGATAGTGTTATCACCGAGCTGATGGCTAACTTTGGTATCACATCGGTATTTAAGGATGGTGGTGTGTACTTAACAAAGGAGCCAAAGCCTATCTTCCGCAAGATCTTTGACCTGAAGGAATGCCCCGACCTGGCACAAACCATTATTGTGGTATGCGCGGCCCTTGGCCACGATGCAAGCTTTACCGGGCTGGAAACTTTAAAAATTAAAGAAACCGACCGTATATTAGCCCTGCAAACCGAACTGGCAAAAATTGGCGTTAAGCTGATTGAAAAAGGGCAGGTTTACAAGCTTGACTGCAGCGAAAAGCAAATTCCGCAGCGTATGTTTGTAAGCACTTACGATGATCACCGTATGGCAATGGCTTTTGCGCCGCTGGCTACGCTGATACCCGAACTGGAAATTGAAGATGCCGATGTGGTTGAAAAATCGTACCCGGCGTTTTGGACGGATCTGGTAAAGGCGGGGTTTACCCTCCGGCCCCCTGAAGGGGGAGCGGAAGTTCTTTAATAATTAATTTTTACATTTAACAAATAAAATTCCCCCTTTAGGGGGTTAGGGGGTATGGCAGGTAATTCATTTGGTCAATTATTCAGGATAACAACTTTTGGCGAATCGCATGGCGAGGCTATCGGCGTCATTATAGACGGCTGCCCTGCCGGGCTTGATGTTGACCTGGATTACATCCAGGGCGAACTGGATAAACGCAAACCGGGCCAGTCAAAAATTACCACGCAGCGTAAAGAGAGCGATACGGTGAAGATCCTGTCGGGTGTATTTGAAGGTAAAACTACGGGCACCCCAATCGCCATGATCATTCCTAACGAAGATCAGCGCTCCAAAGATTACGGCCACAATGTGGATGTGTTCCGCCCATCACATGCCGATTATACGTATGCCACCAAATACGGCATCCGCGATCATCGTGGTGGCGGCCGCTCATCAGCACGTGAAACTGCCGCACGTGTAGCTGCGGGTGCATTAGCCAAGCTTTTATTAAAAACACAGGGCATAGAGGTTTTAGCACATGTAAGCAGCGTAGGCACCATTAATGCGCCAAATGTGTTTATTAACAGCGCAGCCGAATTTTTAGAAACACGCGAGCAAAACATCGTGCGCTGCGCCGACCCGGCCACTGCCGAGGAGATGATCGAATTTATCGATGGCATCCGCAAGCAAGGCGATACCGTTGGCGGCAAGGTAAGCTGCCATATTATTGGTGCACCCGTTGGCCTTGGCGACCCGGTTTTTGATAAACTGCACGCCGACCTTGGTAAAGCCATGCTCAGTATAAACGCCGTACACGGTTTTGAATTTGGCTCGGGCTTTAGCGGCAGCGAGATGCGCGGCTCGGAGCATAACGATATTTTCATCAAAAATGCCGACGGAAGCGTAGGCACCCGTACCAACTTTTCAGGCGGCATACAGGGCGGTATCAGCAATGGTATGCCTATCGAATTTAAGGTTGCCTTTAAGCCCGTGGCTACCATTATGCACAACCAGCAAACTATTGATGGCGAGGGGAATACCGCCGAAATTACAGGCAAAGGCCGCCACGATCCTTGCGTAGTGCCACGTGCCGTACCTATTGTTGAAGCCATGGCAGCGTTGGTTTTAGCTGATCATTGGCTGAGGAACAGGAACTCGAAACTTTAATATTGGTACGAAAACCCCAACCACTCATGTAGTCGCTCGGCTCTTGCCGAGTGACCATTATTATAAGGCCTCTGGCCTACTCTCGTACAGCGGCGGGACGCCGCTTAATAAAAGTCACTCGGCAAGAGCCGAGCGACTGCGGGGAGATGCCGAAATAAATTCGGCATGACGTTTTTATAGCTTAGCATTTAACCTCTTTCTTTTTAGGCGAAATGCCGCCGCGCTTATCCCATACTTTTTTAATGAATTCGGTTGCTACGGGCACTTTGCATGCTGTACCATTTTTATCTACCGTTATCGCTCCTATTTTAGCGGCGGTGGCCATAGCATCATCAGCCAGGGCAATTACGTACGATCCTGCCGAAATAACAAAGCTATTCATGTGGTAACACACCCTGTCTTCAGATTGGCGAATATCTTGCTCAGCCCTTTTTAGCAACTCCCGTAATTTCTCCATATCCAGTTCGCTATCCGGCCTAAGCGCCAAAATATTACTCAAAGCTGCCCAGCCGGTGGCGGCAATGTGTTCAGTCGTGCTATCTATCCATTTCAAAGCCAGTTCAAAACCATGCGGGTTACCGGCTGTTACCCACGGCACCGTGTATTCGCTTATATTGTTAGATACCGCCTGCTCTGCCCAGGTTTGCAGATCGGCCCTGGTCATTTTTTCATCGTCAGCTATCAGCCCCGCCAGGTACATGGCATCGGCATTGCCGGTAGCAAACAGGTCTTTTGCCAGCTGGTAATCTTTTTTAACCTTTTTTTGTATCGGCTTTAAGTATTCTATTTTAACGCCGAAGAACGGCTCTTTAACACCATGTTTTACTAATATTTTTTTGATGCTTTCGCTGCCTTTTGCCTGCAGTTCGGCCATAATTTCGGTAACGTTCATCGTGCGTGTATTAAGTAATAAATTTATGATAATTTTCACATTTAATGTACGCACGCAAAATCAAACTGTATTTTTGCCTTGTCAATCTAAAACCCCTAACCCGTGTCAATCATCCGCATTTATAAAAAAGCTTACAGCGGTTTATCGCCCAATAGCTGGTACCTCAGTGTGGTCATGTTCATTAATCGCAGCGGTACTATGGTAGTGCCGTTCCTGAGCATTTATTGTATAAACCAGTTAGGCTTTAATGTGGTGCAGGCGGGTTATATTATGGCTTTGTTTGGTGCGGGGGCCATAATAGGCGCCTTTATGGGTGGGAAGCTTACCGATAAGATCGGCTTTTACGATCTACAGGTTGTTACACTTCTAAGCGGGGGTATCCTGTTTATTATCCTCGGTTATCAGCGCACCTTCTTATCACTGGCTATCGGCACGTTTATACTCAGTTTTTGTAACGAGGCATTCCGCCCGGCAAATTCTACGGCCATAGCACACTACAGCTCGGCCGAAAACAAGACCCGTTCCTATTCCCTGAACCGCCTGGCAGTAAACCTGGGCTGGGCCTTTGGCGGTGGTTTGGGCGGGTACCTCGCATCCATCAATTACCATTTATTGTTTTGGGTTGATGGCTGCACCAACATACTGGCAGCCTTAATGCTGCTAAAACTGATGCCACGCGCGGCTATCAAAAAGTCGGAAGTTAAACCCGTAGCCCAAGGCCCGGTTGCATCGGCTTATAAGGACAAAACCTACCTGTGGTTCATTTTCCTGTCAACCATATTCGGGCTATGTTTCTTCCAGTTCTTTATTATGGAGCCGGTGTTCTATAAACTAAACTGGCACATTGGCGAACGTATGATAGGTGCCCTGCTGGCTTTAAACGGTATCCTCATTGTGGTTATCGAGATGGTGCTCATCAATTACCTGGAAGGGAAAAGGCATGCACTAACTTACATTGTTTGGGGCGTATTGATAACGGGCCTTGGCTTTACGCTACTCAATATTTTGCCTGCCGGTGTAGTAACCGCCATACTGGTGGTAGTACTGGTAACCCTTGGCGAGATCATGAGCATGCCTTTTATGAACAGCTTTTGGATAGCACGCACCAACAGCTACAACCGCGGCGAGTATGCGGCATTATATACCATGTCGTGGTCGGCCGCGCAGGTACTGGCGCCTGCTTTAGGCAGCCAGGTGATAAACTATGGCGGTTTTGTATCTTTATGGTGGCTGCTGGGTGTCCTGTCGGTTTTAACTGCCGGCGGGTACTATTTACTTTATCGCAACAGCAACAAAACCGCTATTGAAACTGTTCCTGCCGAAGAGATTGCCACGCTACCCGAACAATTACCATAAATTGCATCATGAAACGCGTTTTAATATTAGACCTCGATAACACCATCTACCCCGTTAGCTCCATTGCCGACCACCTGTTTAATAAGCTGTTTAAGCTGATTGACGAGAACCTTGGCGAGGCCGACAGGCAAGCCGCACAAAAAGCCAAAGAAGAGCTTACGCGCCGCCCCTACCAGCATGTAGCGGATGAGTTTGGCTTTAGTGACGAACTGAAGCAGCAGGGCATGCAAATGCTGAGCAACATCAGGTTTGAGGAGCCCATGTACCCTTACGAGCAATACAACGATCTGCGCCAGATCCCTATTGATAAATTTTTGGTGACCACCGGTTTTACCAAGCTGCAAATGAGCAAGGTAGAGATGCTGAACATCGGCAGCGATTTTAAGCAGGTTTATGTGGTTGATCCCGAGCAAAGCAACCTGACTAAGAAAGACATTTTCCGGAAGATCATGCAGGAGAACGGCTACGCTAGCGAAGAAGTACTGGTTATTGGCGACGACCCAAAATCGGAGATCAAAGCGGCTATCGAGCTGGGTATCGACACCTTCCTTTTCGACCCGGAGGGCAAGTACCCCGATGCCGGTGTCACCCACCGCGCCGCCCATTACGGCGATGTAGCAAGGATTGTGATGAAGTAAGCGCCTCGGTCGTTTCAAGGCTTTTCAAAGAATTTCACGGGCGAAAAAAGGCGAACTAAAGTCGAAAAAATCCGTTTCAAAGCCGCGATTTTCCGCAAAAAACTTCAATTTTTCAACACCGCAACCGTAACTATCAATTGCCCCAAGTGCCGCATGGTGTGCTCGGCGCTGTGGGTGTAAAGCCCAATAACGGTTGATGGCAATTGCGCGCGGCCTACCCCTCTAAAATCGGTTAGCTTGCTGGTATCCTCACTGCTCAATTGCTGCAATGCCGCGTTAACCTGGTGATTGAAATTTTCAATTAATTCCAAAACGGTGTATGTTTTAATAGTCGGTTTACCCTCGGCTTGCAGGTAGTTTAGCTGCTTTTCGGTCAGGCTTTCCCCACGCGCATACGTAAAAAGCCTATCAAGTACGCCCGTTAAATGTTGCAGATGAAAGCCTGGCGAAGCCAGGCCGGCAACTTTTCCCCATAACAGCGCATCCGGGAAACCCGCCATTAAAACGTTCAATTCTTCGCGCGTCTGCAATAAAGCGTATGCAACAGGCTGTAATACAGCGGATATATCTTCTAAAGGCCCGCGCAGCCAAACCTCGGGGAGGGTGTTATTTGCCATATATCAAATGTAATTAAAGGTGTATCTTATCGCATCAGCAAAAAGTAAAAGCGTAAATAAATGTTTATACCGCTTTATGGTATAGCTATTGCATTGCTGATTATAAATGTATTTAATATGATGATATCTGCTACTATAAAAAGATCGGCTTTGCCGGTATTCTTGTTTCTATTTTGCGTGCTTACCTTAACTATACAAAGCTGTAAAAAGAAAAGTCGCTCTGACCTGGGCGCCGAACTTTTTAAGAAAACCCAGAATAAAGTATTTAAAGATGCCACCCCCGAAGGCCTGGCCGAGGTATTTAAAAAAGTACTGGCCGATGATAAAGCAAATATTGCCAATCCTAAGCTTATATCTTCCTTTTATGAAGGGAACGGCTACGACCCGGTATTTGTAATGGACCATATTTTTAATGGCGATGTTGACCTTACCGCAAGTTATTTTGAAAAAGCAAATGAGCACGGCCTCGACCCACGCATGTTTAAAGCCGACCAGATAAAACAACTGGTTGCTAAATTCAAGGATAAAAAAGCTATTAAAAATTTAGATGAGGCCTATCATGATATTGCCGAACTGGAGATACTGACGGCTAATTCACTCATCAATTACTCAAGCGCGTTGGAGTATGGGATGATTAGCCCCCGTAAAATATACTCGCGCTATTTTACCGCAACCAAACGCCCCGATAGCACATCGATGCTGAAAACCCTGCGCGCAACAAACCTGAAGGCTTATCTGGATAGCATCCAACCCAAAGACCCACAGTACCTGATGCTGCAAAAGGCCTTACTGGCCGGCGGCACCGCAAAGGGTATGAGCAAGGAAGAAACCCAACGCTACCTGGTAGTAAATATGGAGCGCCTGCGTTGGAAGAACAAGCCAAGCCAACCGGAATATGTTATAGTGAACATCCCCGATTATCGTTTGGATGTAATGCAGAATGGTAAATCTATCCTCAATATGAAGGTGGTTGTTGGCGAAGGCCGTAATACAGACAACACTAACACGTTGGTTGAATATAATGACAGTGATAAGATAGACCGCCCGTTTAGCCGTGAGACGCCGCAACTGAACAGCATGATCCACAGTGTGCAGGTTAACCCGGTTTGGAACATCCCGCAAAGCATTGCCAGTAAAGAGATTATGGTAGAGGCTGCTCAGGACCCTTACTATCTCTCAAACAAAGGCATTGATGTGTACGAGAACGGCAAAAAAGTGGAAGACCCCGAAACCATCGACTGGTCGAAAACATCAAAAGACAAATACGAATTTAAACAGCGCCCAAGTAACGATAACTCATTGGGTAAAATAAAATTCCTGTTTAATAATAACAGTAGCGTTTACCTGCACGATACACCTGCAAAAAGTGCGTTCACAAAAACTATGCGTGCATTAAGCCATGGTTGTGTTCGCCTTGGCGACCCACAGGCATTAGCAAAAGTTGTATTTGGTGAAGGTGTTACTTATGACAAAATTGTTAAGGCCATGGACGAGGATAACCCCGAACCCACTACTATAGCATTGCCTAAAAAGATGCCGGTTTACATCACTTACGTAACCTGCTGGGCTGATGAAAACAACACTTTGCAGTATCGCCCTGATGTTTACGGGCTGGATGTTGTATTGTACGGGCATTTACAAAAATTTCTGGCCAATGCAGAGCAGGTGGCTTCGCTTTAAGTTTAAAATCATTACAAAAAGAAAGCCCGTCTGCTTAAGCAGACGGGCTTTTATAATAAGTTAGTTTAGTTTATAATTTAGCCATAGTGCTTGCCCCTGTTGTATCAGGTGCTAAAAAGTTGGCTGGTGCGGTATCATCAAGCAACTTTGATGTGTAGTTACTGTCGTTACCATTAATATACAGCATGGAGCCGCCTTTAATGGTATTGATAACCTGATCAGATACCTCGGGCGATACAGCCGGGCAACCAAAACTACGGCCTAAACGGCCTATCTGGTTAATAGTGTTCTGGCATACGTAATCGGCAGCATGTATCACAATACCTCGTGCACGTGCAGCGCTGTTAATACCCTCATCCAAACCATCCAGCTTTAATGAACGGCCGTGTTTACCAAAGTAAACCTCATTTGCCAAATAAAAACCCAGGCTGCTTTGGTGCGACTCGTTATTATTTGAGAAACGGCTGGCCACATCATCGCCGCTACCCTGCCCGTGGGCAACCCAGGTATTTAATATCAACGATTTATTTAAAATATCGATGATCCACATGCGTTTTTCACGGCTCGATTTTGTAAAATCGATAACGGTAATAATATTACTGCCTGGAGATAGCTTATTAGCTAATTTTAGGTTTAAATAACCTGTAACAGCTTTTTGAAGCACTGCTGCATCCATACCGGTTTGCTGCAGGTTTGCTGTATTATAAATATCAGATACGTATTGTGCAAAAAGCTCTTTTGCACCAAATGTTTTTGTAATCGTACCGTTTGTCTTGATCGCGCTAAACGGTTTCCAACTGATAACCGTAATAGAAAATAACAATAAAGCGCCAATGATCCACCAAAAGTGTTTCCTCATAAAATATCGGGTTTAATTTTAGTTTAAATTGGTAACAAACCTTCTAATGATATACTATCTGTCTCTTATACACATCT
>NZ_LGEK01000124.1 GCF_001636615.1 Mucilaginibacter sp. L294
TTTAGGCAATTAGCATATTTTAATTTTAATTTAGGCCAACTGCTGTATTTATATGTACCAGGGCTATACATTTACAAAATCGAACAAACAATAATGCTATCAGATAAACTAAAAGAAGAAACCAAACAAAATCACCAGGTATTAGAAAAAGCGCTGGTTGGCCGGTTAAAAGCTATCCGTTCCCCGCAGGAATATGCTAACCTGTTAAAACTGTTTTACGGTTATTTTGGCGGGCTGGAGGTGCTCATTAATAAGGCGATTGATAGCACGATGTTAACAGATAGCGTACAACGACGCAAAACACAGGCAATAGCAGATGATATTTTGACATTAAGTGAGGATGTGCCTATAAAAGCAACTGGAGATGACCTGCCAAGGATCAATGATCATTTAGAGGCGCTTGGTGCTTTGTATGTTATTGAAGGCTCTACGTTGGGGGGTAAGATCATCAGTAAAATGATGGCGCAGCAACTGGGTTTAGATAAAGGCATGTCCTTCTTTGCCGGCTATGGCGATAAAACCGAACGGATGTGGGACACCTTTAAGCAAGCTTTAAACAGCCAGGCTCAAAACCCCGAACAGGAAGCTGTTGTAATAGCTGCCGCTAACGAAACCTTTTTAAAGTTTGGCGATTGGTTTGAGAAGCATTGACGTAGAGACGCGATACTTCGTGTTTCCTAACGTGCAATTCCTACTTATTAAACGCGATATTAAAAGAGGACCCCTTACCCCGTTCGCTATCTACCCAAATTTTGCCGCGGTGCTTTTCTACAATGCGCTTTACAATGGCCAGGCCCACGCCCGAGCCTTCTATATCGCCTACATTATCGGTACGGTGGAACAGTTCAAATATGCGCGGCAGCTGTTTTATATCGATGCCTAACCCATTATCTGTTATGGTATAGATCACTTCATCATCATTTTCCACCCCGGCAATGTTTACCTGTTGCGGTTCGGCCATCATCGAATATTTTACCGCGTTGCTGATGAGGTTTGAAAACACCTGCGAAAGCATCACCGCGTCTCCCTGTATTTGGGGGGTATTGCCAATGGTGATGCTGCTTTCGTCAATATCATAGATCAGTAACAGATCGCGTACTATCTCATGTATCACGGGGGCTGGGTCAATATCAGAGAGAATCAATTCTGACCGCCCGATGCGCGAGTAGTCCAGCACCTCGTTGATCATATTATTCATCTTATCGGCGCCCTTATTTATCCGCTCTAAAATTTTAACCGATTGCGGTTTCATTTCCTTATCGCGCAGTAATATTTGCGAAAAACTTTTTATGGTTGATATAGGGTTCTTCAGATCGTGCGATATGGTGAAGCTAAAAGTATCCAGCTCTTCATAAGCCTGTTTCAGTTTTTCGTTAAGCAAACGGATAGCACCGGCTTTTTGGTTAATGGCGTAAGTGACCTCGCTGCGTAAACGTACAACCGATTTCACCTCTTCGTTTGTCCATATTTTTGAGGTGCCGGATACCGTTTGCGACCATGCCTCGAAAGAATGGCGGGGCGATATATGCGAAATTCCATCAGCATTTACCTCTACCGGTTTTTCGGGGTTGCCCGCCCAGGTAATGGTTTCTAATTGCTCGGGCTTAAACCATATGATGTACTCGCCCATCTCGCGAGATAAGGCGGTAACCATGATGCCTGATGCTACGTTTCGATAAAGCGCGGCCTCAGGATATTCTGCCGGCAACTGGTTGGTGTAATAAAAATTATCTGTTACGTTGTTTTTTACCCAGTCAACCAGGTTGGTTATTTGCAGGTCTGTTGGGGTTACGCCAAGCTTAGTAATGTTGTTTTCAAATATTAATGCCGCACCGGTGGCATCTACCGCGTTAAGCAGGTTTACGCTATGGGCGGTTAAGGCATCGTCAATATTATTGTCCTTTAACATTAGGCGACTTAACTGGTCTACCGCGCTTTTAAAAAGTTCCTGGATGTGCTGGTTCTCCTCGTCCTGCCTAAATTCCAATGCCGACGACAGGATCTGCCCTATCAGCTTTGCCGACTCACGCGACCGGTAATCTATAAACCGGGGCGAATAACTATGGCAGGCAATTAAGCCCCAAAGTTCGCCCTTGTATATCAACGAAATACTAAAGCTGGATTCGACACCCATATTTTTAAGATACTGGATGTGTATGGGTGATACCGCGCGCAAATGCGAGTTGGTCAGATCCAACGGCACTTCGTTATTCACTACCGTTAAAATAGCGGCAGGCGGGGTATGCACGTTGGCAATTAAACGGGTTAAGTTTACTTTATAAAGTTCGCGCGCTTGTTTGGGGATATCAGATGCGGGATAGTGCAAGCCCAGCCACGACGGTAAATCGGAATTTTTAGCCTCGGCAATAACCTCGCCGTGCCCGTCATCCGCAAAGCGGTAAACCATTACCCTATCGTACCCAATTACGTTTTTTACCTGTATGGCACTATTATTTAATAAATTTTGCAGGTTTTTATCAGCAAGCATCTCTGATATCGAGCGGCCTATCATCTTTTGAACATCGGTAGTGCTATCAGAGTGTGCGGGTTCAAACTCTAATAAATAAAAATCGGCAGCGGCTGATATGATCAAATGAAAAGCTTTGCCTTTTATATCGGTATTGAAAGGATTGGTTTGGTCAAACCCTTTTAATTTGCCAAAAGTTATTAGCTGGCTTATGAAATTTGGCGGTTCGTTTTTCCCTATAAGGTGCTCTATGGTGCTGATAGGTTTGCCTAACAGGTTTTGAGCAAAATCCGGGATAAATTCTAAAATATTATCACTATGATAAACAATACTATCATCCTGGTTAATAACAATCAAAAAACCATGCGATTGTATTTTACCAGGGATATGTATGGGCTCTCTATCGCAGTTGGTTAGGTCAACATTCACGGGCTTTATCTATAAGAAAGTAACTAAACAAATATGAAACATTATTCGGCAGTACAGCCTTTTTTATTTAATTATTAATTTAAACCAAGGTGGCGTGCTTATCATGTCGGTATTTACCCATTAAATAGTCGCATTAACACCCTATGCGCCATCAAATACGGCTTTATATTTGATACATATTATTAACCAATAAAAACTAAACATCATGACAAAGGAATTATGGATGAACCTACCGGTTAAAAACCTTACCCGATCGAGAGAATTTTTCAACGCTATTGGCTTTTCTTTTAAAGACGGGCCGGGAAACAGCGATACAATGGCACCGCTTGTAGTTGGAGATAAAAACACTATTGTTATGCTTATAGTGGAAGATGTGTTTAAAGGGGCAACTCAAAATGCTTTAGCAGATACCGAAAAAGGCACCGAGGTGATCTTTTCTTTTAGCGCCGAAAGCCGTGCCGAAGTGGAAGAGGTAGCCAAAAAGGTGACTGCCGCCGGTGGAAACGTTTTTGCCCCACCTGCCGAGATACAGGGCTGGATGTATGGCTGCGGTTTTGCCGACCTTGATGGCCACCGCTGGAACGCGTTGTTTATGGACATGAGCAAGCACCAATAAGTTGTAAATTAGCGTTACCCAAACCCTGATCATACGGCTATGCAAAAACCCAACAACGCGGATGAATATATCGCTGCCTTTCCGGCAACTGTACAAAAGCGCTTACAGCAAATTCGCGAGGTAATAAAAAAAGCTGTGCCCCAGGCCCAGGAAGTAATAAGCTACGGTATGCCGGCATATAAAATAAATACTGTGCTGGTTTATTTTGCCGGTTGGGATAAGCACATAGGCTTTTACCCCGGCGCTGGGGCAATAGCCCATTTTAAGGATGACCTCGCGATTTATAAAGGGGCAAAAGGTTCGGTACAGTTTCCGCTGGATGAAACATTGCCAGTTGATATGATAAACAAGATAGTGGCCTACCGGATAAAAGAGGATGAAGAACGCGCTTTGGCAAGGCGCATGAAAAAGAAAAAGTAATATGCATTGCCCGGCTTAACGCTTAATTACAGATGTTTAAAAAAATCAAAGTAAAATATGCTTTGATTTTTTTATTTTCATTGCCGTATGCAAAAAAAATTCACCTGCGTAATAGCCTTGTTTATTATACTGTTACAAGCCTTTTTTGTACCGGCTGTTAACGCGGCCGCCCCTATTGTTCATATCTCACCCAAGCCGGGCTGGCTTAATCAATACAAAGCATACGATAAAAAAGTAGCCTCGCGGGATGTTGCCAACGGCTACTTTTACCAGGTGTTTGAAGAACAGTTGAATGTCGAAAAGCAAGCCGATTATACTCATATTATCAAAGAAATTGTATCAGAGGCGGGAATCCAGAACGGTTCATCCATCAACATCGGGTTCGATCCATCCTTTGAGCGGCTTGATGTACACGAGATCATTGTTTGGCGTAATAATGTACCGGTGAACAGGTTGTCGGCAAGTTCTTTTAAGGTTATCGCCGATGAAAAGGAACTATCGAGATTTATTTATCAGGGCAGCTATTCGGCCTACTGTATACTGGATGATATCCGTAAGGGCGATAAAATTGAATACTCTTATACCCTTACCGGCCGCAACCCGATCTTCAACAATAAATTTTTCCGGGATCTGTATTTTCAATCAACGGTACCGTTTGCGCACGTGTATAAATCCATCCTGGTATCGCCATCGCGTAAGCTGAATTTTAAATCGTTCAATAAAGCCCCTCAGGCTTCTGTTTCTGTAAAAGACGGGCTAACCAATTACCAATGGAACGATTACCAGGTGATGCCCGCGCCATATTATGACAACCAGCCCGGATGGTATAATAACTATGCTTATATACAGGTAAGCGATTATAACAGTTGGAAAGAAGTTACGGATTGGGCATTGAGCGTTAACCCCGTAGTTCCCGTAACAAATGGAAAACTTGCCGTAAAGGTTGCCGAGTTAAAGGTGGCCACAAAAGGCGATAAGGAGAAATATTTTAGGGGCGCCGTAAAAATGGTGCAGGACGAAGTGCGCTATATGGGAATTGAAATGGGCGAATATTCGCACAGGGCAAATAACCCCGAGAAGGTTTTTAACCAGCGCTATGGCGATTGTAAGGACAAGTCCTTACTGCTGGCATCGGTTTTAAAAGCGGGTGGTATAGATGCCGAAATGGTTTTGATAAACTCGGGCGTAAACCGGGGAATGGAGAATTATATACCAAGCCCAAATGCTTTTGACCATGCCGTTGTAGTAGCCACCGTAAACAATAAACAGGTTTGGGTAGATGCTACCATTGCTTACCAGCGCGGCACCGGCACAAATATTTATTTCCCTGCATATGGCATGGGCCTGGTGCTAAAACCCGGCAATGATAAACTAACGGTCATTATACCCCCAAATGCCGGGAAAACTAAAGTTAATGAGTGCTATACCATCACCAGCGAAACCAATAAGGTTAAGTTTGAGGTAACATCTGTTTACACCTTAGGCGAAGCTGATAAGATAAGGGACAGGCTGGCATCGACCAGTATAAGCGAAACAGAGAAAAACTACCTGAATTATTATACCAAAATATACCCCAAAATAGAACAATCTGACTCGCTTACCATTATTGATGACGAAGAAGCCAATAAGCTAACAACCGTAGAACATTATAGTATAAATGGATTGCTGAAAAAAGGCAAGGAAGACGGCAGGTATACAGCGGGCTTTTACGCTAATTCTATAAATGACCAGTTGCCGAATATCCCTAACAAAGCTGTTAGCCCGGTAGCTGTAGCATACCCGTTAAATTTAGATTACACCATACAGGTGGTTATACCCAGCGGCTGGAATATTGAAAAGCGCGTCTACGAGGTGAAACGTGATGCTTATGTTTTTAAATCGCAAATTGATAAACGGGGAGATACCCTTTTATTGAATTACAAGCTCAACTACCTGAGTGATTTTATCCCCGTAAATAAACTGGACGAAAGCCGGGACGATGTTAAGAAGATATCAGATGATGAACTATCCTACAACTTTACCTACACGCCCGATGTTTCAAAAGTGCCGTACAATGTAAATTATTGGATGGTTGCATTGGTTCTTGTTTTTGCAGGAGGCCTGATTATGTGGGGTGTAAAAATCTATCAGACAGAAACCCCGAGCCTTAAATTGATAAACTGGCGTTATCAGCCACCAATTGGCGGTTGGCTTATTTTAGTTGCCATAGGGCTGGCCATAACACCACTGCTTATTTCGGTTACTATTTTTAATAATGACTCATTTAATTTAAATAAATGGGGTTTAAGTATCCATGGGATGAGTAAGGTCGGTTATAACGCGGCGTTTCTATTTGAAACACTTGGAAATGTTTTCTCGGTATGTTATTCTGCATTCTGCTTTTACCTGCTGATAAAAAGGCGCGATATTTTCCCCAAGTTCATGATCGGCCTTTATGCGTTTTATGTACTGTTTAATATTGCGGATTATGTTATCTTACAATCTGCCGGGAGGGAAGTAAGTAAAGATGCCGGAGTGACAATTATGCGTTCAATAATTGGCGCCGCTATTTGGATCCCGTACTTTATTAAAAGCACCCGGGTACAAAAAACATTTATTATGCCCTACCCCGCAAACAATTATGCTTTTGATACCAATGTAGCGCAGCAAACAGAAGAACAGGATGTTACCGAAGAATAAAACACTATTGCCACAGTGCTTTAAGATTAATTGCCCGCGGCTAATATAAAAACGCTACACCCACTTTATCACCAGCGTTTCCTCGGCCTCAATGCTGATATGATTGCCGCCTGCCTTACCACCGCTGTTAGCGAAAATAACAATTGGTTGCAGGGCAGTTTCACGGAGGATCAGTTTAAACTCGCGCCGTACTTCTGATTTATTGATAATGATGGTTACCCACTCTTTGGTGTTACCCATTACTTTCATGAGCACGGCTTTTTGAGGTTCTTCAAAAATAAAGGGCAGGTTTAATGATGTATAATCGAGTGATTTGGCAAGAAACATGTTGAGGTGGTTGTAATCGCCAAGGATGCGACTACCCAGGCCAACCATTGATGGCAGCCAGTAAACCACGCCTTTACCATGCCGGTTTTTTGTGGCCGACAGCTCATCGCCTTTGTTAGCCAAAACAGTTGCTGTTGTCGCTTTTAAAACACCCAGCCATTGGTACGCGGGCAGGGCAATGCCATCGGCAATTAACTCTTCCATTTCATCAATAGCCTTGTACTCCAATACATCGGCCCCGAATAAATTACGCAGCGGGAAACCCAAACGCGTGGTGGCAACGGCATTCTCATCATAATAGCCGGTTAAACCGTCGGCAATTAATTTACCGCCCTTTTGTACAAATGCTTCCAGCAGGGGCCAGTATTTAGAGGGGATAGCGATTTGATGCGACAGGATAATGATTGCACCTTCGTAATCATTGGCCGCAAAATCAAACTCGCTTATCTCTTTAAAATTAGCCTGTACCCCCGCCTCGCTCAGTGCCTCAAAATAAGCAATGGCCGATTTCATCCCCCCACCCTCATCGCGCCCCTCATAGCTTTTACCGCCCATCTGCAACTTTTTCTCGATCCAAAGCGATTCGCGGGTGTACAGGATATTGATACCCGACGATACTTCTTTTGCATCTTCAAAAAAACCGATATGTTCATTAAGGGTATCTATTACATCCGCGGTGGCTTGCAGCCTGTCGGAGGGCTCGTTATGATAATTGAGCATGGCCCATTCGCCGGCTTCCATACCTGACGAACGAGGGTTTAAACACCAGAATATAGCACCCTTGCTTTCACTGCCTATAGCTATCCATAACCACTGGCTTATTTCTTGTTTAGTAGGGCACAGCGCTAAAAAGCCGCTGTAAGTATTGTTGCCGCCCTGCAGCTCGGTCATAAACCAGGGAATTTCGCCCGCGCCCGAGCGGATGATCTCGCAGTTAGCGGCAACAGCCAATGCATACTGTTCGCGGTTAAAATAACCAAAATGCCAGCTGGCGTGCGCCGAGCCACCAAGGCTGGTCAAAAAATCGCGCCAGCTTGTAAAATCATATTCGGCTACATTTTTAAATATGGCGTGGTTGTTTACGTGGATGATGCTGCCGGCATCATGCTTATGGATCTCGTCGGTAAGCCATTTCAGGAACCAGGTATTGTAATACAGGTGAAAACGCTCATCGGCAAAATCAAAATGATCATACCCGCCGCTGTTATATTCGGGGTTGGCCTGTTCTTTTTTCCATGCCTGGTATTTATCGGTGGCAAATTGCTCCTGCGGAAAGTGGCCCACGCCAGGCTCGTTCACCGGGACCCAGCCGTAGCAGGATTTGAATTGTTTAAAGTGCGAAACCACATTCTCAATATAGCGCGAGATAGCGCCCAGGTGATCCTCATCCTTGGGGAACTTTAATCCGCCAAGGTCGGTAAAAGCCGTAGCAGGGAACAGGTTACCGTAAACTTTGATGCCGTATTTATCGGCTGCTTTGTAAGCCTCATCAAATAAAGTATAATCCCATTTGCCATCGGGCTTATGCATATAGGTTTCAAACAGGCGGATGCGTGTAACGGTCATGCCAGCCTCCTGCAGGCGGCGAAACCAGAGGTCTATCTCTTCAGGTGTTTGCCCGGGCTCTATAAAAACCTCGGCACCTATCATAATGGGTGTAGCTTGTTGTTTTGACGAATAGGTCATACTTATTTACAGGAGTATTACTCCTGTAAATATTAACTTTTTAAAGAGCGAATGGTTTTAAACGCTTGCTATGTAGACTGTATATAGCTGTGCAACTGCTCAATGGTTTCCTTTTGCGAGTGGATGGTTTCGTAAACCACATCGTTGATGGAGATGATACCGCAAAGCTGTTCTTCCTTGTCAAAAACCGGCAGGTAGCGAATGTTGTTTTCGCTCATAATAAGCATACAGCTATCTACAGATGATTCGGGCGTTATTTTTGGGAAATTATTGCTCATGATCTCGCCCACGGTGGTATCATCAGAGTGTTTACCCATTAATATGATCTTACGGGCATAGTCGCGCTCGGTAACCAGGCCAATATAAGTGTCATTCTCGGTTACCACTACCGAGCCAATATTCTTTTCCGACATCAGCTTCAGCACATTTAAAACGGTGGTTTGGGCAGGCACAGCAATAACATTGCTGCCCTTGCGGGCAAGGATGTGTTTTACGCTTTTCATACTTTGGGGTTTATTTGGTATTTGAATTTACGAATAACTAATAGAAAAACAACAAGTTATACCGAAATAAATTTAATCGCCTCCATGCGCATGCCCGGTTCGATACTTATAAAAACCTTGATTTATGCATCCGCGCTACCCGATCGGGCAAGTGTTCACGTTCACTGCCGTGAACGCTGTTAAAATTTACAAAATGCTCATAATAAGGAGATTGAAAAAAATGGTGACAAAGTATTGCCACCGTTTTCTAAATGTATTATAATACAGAACCACGGCAAAAAAGGGTATTATAACGCTTTGATTCGCCAATAAACGGCCCCGAAACGACCTGCCGTATCAGCCAATGGCGATAACTTTGTCTTTTAACACCCCGAATACCTTATCGGCCTTGCGGCTCAGGATGGCCACCTTACCCGTAAACTTACCGAAGGACGGCAGTATAGCCTGGTTTTTACCAAAAGCAAAACAGGGCAGCGTAACGCTTTGCCTACCCCGGCCAACCAAACTAACCCCGGGGTGAATGTGGCCGCAAAGCACGTAACCGCCTTCGGCTTTTACTTCGGGATCGGGCAGGGGGTGGTGCAGCATCAGGAATGGGGCCATCGTTAGCTCCTTGTGCAGTGTGATACCCAGGTCGGTATAATGTTTATCGCTGATGATATCGTGGTTGCCTTTTATCAGGATAATCTCCAGTTTAGGGAACTGACTGCGCCAAAGTACAAACCAGTCCCAGTCGTTATTCATATCGCTGTGGAAAAGGTCGCCCAGGAAGATCAGTTTTTCGGGCTTGTACTCATGGATCAGGTCGGATAATACGGCCAGGTCGTCCTGTTCCATATTGCGGGGGATGGCGATACCCGCCTTGCGGAAATGCCCAACTTTGCCAAAATGCACATCAGCCGCCAGCAGCGCTTTTTCCTGCTGCCAGTAAATAGCTTTTTGTGGTAACAGCAGAAGGTCCTGGTCTAAAAATTGGAAAGGGGTACCCGCACTCATCGTCATATCGGGTACAAAGATAAGGGTTTTGGGGGTTTGGTGAGTGGAGAGTGGTTGATTGGGTGAGTGGTTGCCGGGCGGCGAGTTTACTCACCCCGACTTTGCTTCGCTTGTCGACCCTCTCTGCTTCGCAAAGAGGGTGAGGAGAAAAGCAAAAAACCTCTTTCCGCGTAGCGAAGAGATGGTCGCGCACGTAGTGCCGCGGGGTGAGTTAATTCGCAAAGCGATACCTTATACATGGGCTCAAGGGTAACAATTATCAATAGACAGGATAAAATTTAAAGCATTGGCCAGTGCGATTCCCTCCCAACGTGAGGGTGCAGGGAGGCGTTTATACAATATACCTTATGCAAACCCCTCCCTGCTACTACACAGGCCATCGCGCCCCTCCCCAGGGAGGGGATTTAAGCTACCAAACCCTTTCCTAAATTATTGTAATATTGTTTTATGGAAATTAAAGAAGCGCAGCATCTTGTAGATAACTGGATAAAAACAACCGGTGTACGGTATTTTAATGAGCTGACCAATACCGCCATGTTGATGGAGGAGGTTGGCGAGGTGGCCCGCATTATGGCACGGCAATACGGCGAGCAATCCTTTAAAGAATCGGACAAGGAGGTTAACCTGGCGGATGAAATGGCCGATGTGCTGTTTGTACTGATCTGCCTGGCTAACCAAACCGGGATAGACCTGACTGACGCGCTGGAGAAGAATATGCAAAAGAAAAACATCCGCGATGCAGACAGGCACCAGAATAATGAGAAACTAAAATAGCTATCTGCGTTATATAATTCCTGTCTCTTATACACATCTCCGA
>NZ_LGEK01000125.1 GCF_001636615.1 Mucilaginibacter sp. L294
ATATGTGTATAAGAGACAGGGTTATATTCACGTATAACATTATGTTTACCTTTGTACTTTAATTGTTAATCATTTTTAAATGAAGCCAAAGTTTTTTGATACTGCTGTGAAGCAGGAGACAGTGGTTTTGGTTGGTGTTATTACACCAAACGAAACTGAAGAACGCGAGAAAGAATATTTAGAAGAACTGGAGTTTTTGGTGGCTACCGCCGGTGGCCTTACCGTGAAAACCTTTACTCAAAAACTACAGCGCCCGGAACGCTCTACCTTTGTAGGTACCGGTAAACTGGATGAGATAAAAGAATATGTTATTGCCGAAGAGATAGATATTGTTGTATTTGATGATGAGCTTACGCCATCGCAGCTGCGCAATATTGAGCGCGAATTGAATGTAAAGATACTGGACAGGAGTAACCTGATCCTTGATATTTTTGCCAACCGTGCGCAAACAGCGCAAGCCAAAACACAGGTAGAGTTGGCGCAGTTACAATACTTATTACCCCGCCTAACCCGCCTTTGGACTCACTTAGAGCGCCAAAAAGGTGGGATTGGTATGCGTGGCCCGGGTGAGTCGCAGATTGAAACGGACAGGCGTTTGATCTTGAACAAGATCTCTTTACTGAAAGAGCGCTTGAAACTGATAGATCGCCAGAACGAAACCCAGCGTAAAAACCGCCAGCAATTGATACGTGTGGCATTGGTGGGTTATACCAACGTTGGTAAATCAACCATCATGAACATGCTGGCAAAGTCTGAGGTTTTTGCCGAGAATAAACTTTTCGCTACGCTTGATACTACCGTACGTAAGGTGGTGATTGAGAATGTGCCGTTCTTATTGTCGGATACTGTTGGGTTCATCCGCAAGTTGCCACATCATTTGGTAGAATGTTTTAAATCGACCCTGGATGAAGTACGCGAGGCAGATATACTGATCCACGTGGTAGATATCTCGCACCCAAGCTTTGAGGACCAGATCCGTACGGTTAACGAAACACTTAAAGAACTGGGCGCTATTGATAAACAAATGATAACCGTGTTTAACAAGATAGATGCCTTTGTACCCGAGCAGCATCATGTTGATGTTACCGAAGAAGCATTAACACTTGACGATTTTAAGCATAGCTGGATGGCTAAGAATAACAGCCCGGCTATATTTATCTCGGCCACCGAAAAAGAAAACGTGGACGAGTTTAGGGAAATGCTTTACGAATATGTGAAGAAAGTGCATACGGAAAGGTACCCGTATGATAATTTGTTGTATTAAAAATATTGCATGCAGGTAGGTGCTACTCCTACTTGTATGCTTCCTTTATCCCCGCTAAGCACCGCCTCAAAACGGCCTGTAACGCTTTAAAACATCCTCAAAAGTGCAAAGTGTTCACGTTCACTGCCGTGCGTGACTTGTGAACGCCCGTATATGTCTTGTAATCAGAGCTTTAATGGTTTTTTGTATTTTTTCATGCTCGTATCTATCTTATAATCAGCGCCTTTGCTTTATAAAGCCTCCAATAAAACCTGTCATGCTGAACGTAGTGAAGCATCTATTCGCCGATATGCAACCAGATGCATAGTTCGTTAATAGATCCTTCGCTATGCTCAGGATGGCAAACTGTTTATATCTTCTCCTCCCAAACCATGCATAAATACAAAATTGTTTCAACAGCCTTTTGCATATCCTGTACCGATACCCATTCCTGTTTACTGTGAAACGCGTGCTCGCCGGCAAAGATATTTGGTGTTGGCAGGCCCATAAATGATAAACGCGAGCCATCCGTTCCACCGCGGATACTGCAAAGTTTGGCTTCAAGTCCGGCACGGCGCATGGCTTCCATCCCATAATCAACAATCTGCGGATGCTGTGCCAGCACGTGCTTCATGTTGCGGTACTGTTCATGTGTTTCCAGCGTATAGGTAGAATTTGGATACTGTTTTAGCACCCCATCCGCCACCTTGCGGATAACCCCGGCATGTCCGGCAAGCTTATCGTCCTCAAAATCGCGGATGATGAAATCAATCGTGGCGGTTTCTACATGCCCGCCAATATCTACCGGGTGTATAAAACCCTGCATGTCTGAAGTATGCTCGGGCGATAAATTATCCGGCAAAGCCGCTATGATCTGCCCGGCAATTTTAATGGCGCTCTCCATTTTACCTTTGGCAAAACCCGGGTGCGCGCTCACGCCGTGTATGGTTAGTTTAGCCCCGTCTGCACTAAAAGTTTCATTCTCCATATTGCCCGCGCTTTCGCCATCCATGGTGTAGCAGGCAAAGGCGCCAATTTTGGCAATATCTGCCTTATCTACCCCGCGTCCAATCTCTTCGTCGGGGGTAAAAAGTATTTTAATTGTTCCGTGTTTAATTTCGGGGTGGTTCATTAACTGGTAGCAGGCATCCATAATTTCGGCCACGCCGGCTTTATTATCTGCGCCAAGCAGCGTATTGCCCGATGCCGTTACAATATCATTCCCTATTTGGTTCTTAAGATCAGGATGGTCCTGCATACGGATCACCTGTGTGTTATCATCGGGCAAAACAATATCTGCACCGGTATAATTTTTATGAACAAGCGGCTTCACATCCTTTCCGCTACAATCGGGCGCGGTATCCATGTGCGAACAAAAACAGATCACCGGGACATCTTTCCTGTCGCTGTTTGCCGGGATGGTAGCATACACATAACCGTATTCATCAAGGTGCGCATCGGCAATACCGATCTCTAAAAGTTCGCTCACCAGCACGCGGCCAAGGTCCTTTTGTTTTTGGGTTGAGGGGATGGTTGGCGATGCGGGGTCCGACTGGGTATCGATCTTCACATATCTTAAAAACCTGTCGGTAACAGTAAAACTTAACGATGTAGTAAAATCCATAGAAAGCTTATATTAGTAAAAAATTTATTTGCACGGATGCATTCTTAACCCGGCAGCTAAATTGTAAATATCAAACATAAAATTCATTGAAAAAGTATCTTTTATTTATTGCATTAACCTTGTGTTTTTATAAGGGCAAAGCGCAGGGTAGTTTAAATTATGCTATGTATGGCATTGGTATCAGCGCAAGCGAAAACCGGCCTTATGCCGATCTTAAAAGGGAGTATAAAAACAAATCGTATGCAATAACAGGCAACTACTTTTTTACTCCTTATGTGCCCATTGGGTTAGAGTTTCAATTTGGGAAATTATCAGGCGGTGGCAATACAGTTGATCTTGATAAAGACCTTCGCAGGTACGAAAATAATTATAAAGCACTCATCCTTCATATGGATGTGCAGCTTGGCGAGGTTATAAATTATGAGCGGAATGCTTTCCTGAACATCGTTAAAAACTTTTACGCCGGTGCTGGTGTGGGGGGCATTTATAATAAGGTTGATGCAAACAGGACCCAGGACGGGTCTGTACCACTTTACACCTTCCCGGGTAAGGATAACAGTGTTAATTTTATTGTGCCATTGCGTTTTGGCTATGAGTTTAAGTTTTATAACGCTTACGACCAGCCAAACATCCGCCTGGATATTGGTTATCAGCATAACCTTACCTTTGGCGAAGGCCTTGATGGCTATGATGATCCATCTACAAAATTTAAAAACAATGCCCTTGATCAGTACAGGCAAATAACCATTGGCATTAAGGTTAACTTTGGTGGCGAGGGTTCTTACGATAAGGATATAAGAGGTAACTAACGTGAATATAGAAGAACTACGCGATTACTGCCTGGCAAAACCGGCTGTTACCGAAGGGTTCCCTTTTGGTGAAGATACGCTGGTGTTTAAAGTTGGTGAAAAGATATTTTTAATAACCAGCCTTGGCCAGCCCAGCTTTAACGTAAAATGCGACCCCGAAAAAGCGGTAGAACTACGTGAACAATTCGATGAGGTTAAACCCGGCTACCACATGAATAAGAAGCATTGGAACACCGTACGCACCGATGGCTCGTTAACCAACAAGCAGCTGCGCGATATGATAGATCACTCTTACGACCTGATCTTAAAAAGCCTCCCTAAAAAACTACAGGCCGAAATTACCGGCGAATAATGGTATGAAAAAAAATATCTTTCTGCTGTTTTCCGTTTTTTGCTGCTTGCATGTATATGCCCAGCAAACCCCGTTTGAGCTAAGCAAGGATAAAAACTATACAGCCACTTATGATGAGGTTATAACCTATTACAAAAGCCTGGCAAAACAACAGCCGCAAATGCGCCTGTTCAATTATGGCTCAACAGATATTGGTAAGCCTTTAACGCTGGTTGTTTTATCGAAGGATAAAGTGTTTGACCCGGTCCTTATCAAAAAGCAAAACAAAAGGGTATTACTTATCAATAACGGCATCCACCCGGGCGAACCTGAGGGCATTGATGCCAGTATGATGCTGGTGCGCGACCTGCTTAAAAAGAACCAATTGCCGAAAGATGTTGTGCTATGCTTTATAGCGCTGTATAATATTGATGGCAGTATTAACCGAGGCGTATCGCGTATAAACCAGAATGGCCCGCGGGCGTATGGCTTTAGGGGTAACTACCGAAACCTTGATCTTAACCGCGATTTTATAAAAGGCGACAGCAAAAATGCCCTGGCTTTTGCCCGGATACTGAACACCTGGCAGCCCGAGGTTTTACTGGATAACCACACCAGCGATGGCGCCGACTACCAGTACGTGATGACGCTGATAGAAACCCAAAAGGATAAGCAAAACCCCATATTGGCCAATTATACCACCAAAACCCTTACCGCCGACTTATATAAAGACATGAAGAAAAGCGGTTTTGAGATGATCCCTTATGGTGCCGGCGAGCAGGGGCTGCCCGATAGCGGCATTGTGAGCTTTATGGAAACGCCACGCTTTTCTACCGGTTTTGCCGCCCAGCATAACATCATCAGTTACATGACGGAAACGCACATGCTGAAACCTTTTGATAAGCGGGTTTGGGCTACGTACACCTTTATGCAGCACCTTATTAGTATTTGCCAGCGGGATGCCAAACTGCTGGGCACCATGAAAAAGCAGGTTGATGCCGAAGTAAGCAAACAAAAAACATTTGCCTTAAACTGGGCTTTGGATGAAAGCAAGGTAGATACCATTACCTTTAAAGGCTACGCCGCCGAATACAAAACCAGCGACGTAAGCGGCCTTAAACGTCTTTTTTACGACCGCAGTTCGCCTTATACCAAACCTGTAAAGTTCTATAACACCTATAAAGCAACCACTACGATTAATAAGCCGGTTGCCTATATTATCCCGCAGGCATGGGGTAAGGTTATTGATCTGTTTAAGCTGAACAAAGTAGCCATGAGCCGCCTGGCGCATGATACTACATTGAACCTACAGATGTACTACATCGGCGATTATAAGACCCCGGCGAAACCCTACGAAGGGCATTACATCCACAGCAATGTGCAGCTAAACCCGGTTGATGCCAAAGTGCGTTTTTACGAAGGCGACTATGTGGTATATGTAAACCAACCCATTAACCGTTATATTGTAGAAACGTTGGAACCACAGGGTGTAGATTCCTTTTTTGCCTGGAATTTTTTTGATAGCATACTGGGGAAAAAAGAATATTTTTCGGACTACGTGTTTGAAGATGTTGCCGCCCAAATGTTAAAAGACGACCCCGCATTGCGTAAAAAGCTGGATGATGCAAAAGCCGCCGACCCAAAACTGGCTGCCAGCGCTGCCGCGCAATTAAACTTTGTATACCGCAACTCGCCCTATTTCGAAAAAACATACCTGCGTTACCCTGTGGGCAGGCTGTTAACCAATACTAACCTCAACTTAAAATGATAGAGATCTTTTTGGCCGCTCCTGTGGCCTCCATTATATTTGTAATAACACTGGCTACCTCGTTAATGGCTTTCTCAAACGAGAATATCTATGGTAATTTTATATTGAACCCGTACGGCGTATCGCGCGGGCAAAGGGTTTATACCGTTATTACCAGCGGCCTTATTCATAAGGACTGGAACCACCTGTTCTTTAATATGCTATCGTATTATTTCTTCGCTTTTATGCTGGAGGATAGGTTAGGGCACTGGCAGTTTGGGGTGCTATATGTTTTAAGCTTGATATTAAGCGACCTGCCCTCCATCCAAAAACATAAAGAGGATATCTGGTATAACAGCCTGGGTGCTTCGGGGGCTATTAGCGCGGTGGTCTTTAGCTATATTATGTTTGCCCCTACAGCCAAAATGAGCCTGCTTTTTTTGCCAATACCTATGCCTGCCTGGGTATTTGGGGTGCTATACCTGGTGTACTGCCACTTTGCATCCAAACACGCGCGCGATAATGTTAACCACGATGCCCACTTGTATGGCGCATTAAGCGGTATAGTAATTACCTTCGCCCTGCATCACAATATTTTTAATGAATTTGTAAGCCAGTTTACCGGGGCAGCGCAATAGTATCGGCGCTTATTTTGTTGCCGGCATCATCAAACAGGTAGCTCACCGGCTTCTCTGGGTTTTTGATGATCTCTAATAGCAGGAAGCCCCAGTTTTTCCAGAAGTTTTCCAGTACCTGCCCGTAGGTTTTGTTCTGCCATTCGTCAAACAATGGTTTGCTGCTTATGCCGCGCAGGGGCATATCCTCAATATAAACATCCTCGCCAACGGGTAAAATATTATACTCGGGCAGGCGGTTAAACAGGTAATTGCTGTAAAATACCCGGCCGCTAAATTCCTCAAACTGTATGGGGTGCAGTATATCCTCTTTTATCTGGCTGTAAATTTTATGGTGATAGCCAAAATTCGCGCTGTTATCCTGTAAACAGATCACCATGCCAAAATCTTTTATCCGCAGGGCGAACGTTTGGGTGTTGATCTCATCGCGGTAGCCAAATTCCTCGGCGTTGTTATCTACCTTAAATAAAAACAGACTAAAAGGTTTAAACTCTTCAAAATGGATGGGCAGGTTAATGCTTTGCAGCATCAGGTGCAGGTGGCTGAATTTATGGATGATGGCCTGCGAAATGTTAAACTCTTCGCCCTGCGCATGCATCATTTTTATGCCCGACTGGATCTCTTTAAAGATTATGCCGTATAAAAGCTTGCTGGTCCACTGGAAAAGCTTTAATTCATCCAACGCTTTTACGCCTTCGTAACCTTTGCTGAATGCTTCGGCAATCTCGTTCTCCAGCGGCTCTAAAAACTCATCGTTTACCCGTGCAGAGCAAGGTATCTTAAGGTCTTTATAGGTAGCGATGCTTTCATCGAGCAGTTTAAAGGGCTGGTCTTCCAGGCTGTAAAGGCTCATTAGCCATTGTGGAAAAACCTGGATCTTTTCTTCCTCGCTTTGCAATGTATCCCCTGTCAGGAAACATTTGGTATTGCTAAAATTAAACTTTTCGAACGGTGCGTAAATTTCTGCCGGCATGGCTGCAAAGATACACAGGTTTTTAACACTAAAATTTTAGCTTTGATATTTGACATGCAGCTTACTTATCAACCATACGAACTACTGCTGAAGCATACTTTCACTATTGCTAAATTCTCGCGTACCTCAACCCCGCTGATGCTGGTGCAGATATCGCATGAAGGGCAAACCGGCTACGGCGAGGCATCTATGGTGCCTTATATGGGCGAAAGCCACCAAAGCGCTACGGAGTTTTTAAGTAAAGTTGATGTAAGCCAGTTTAAATACCCTTTCCATTTCGCAGCCATTATTAATTACCTGGATAGTATTGCGCCCGGCAACCCGGCCATAAAAGCCGCCATTGATATAGCCTTGCATGATCTGGATGGCAAATTGCAAAACCAGCCCTGCTGGAAGCTTTTGGGCACCAACCCGGGCAAGATGCCGGTTACCAGCTATACTGTGGGGATAGATACCCAGGCCGTTATCATCCAAAAAGTAAAAGAAGCCGGAGGCCTTAAAGTGATCAAAGTAAAGCTTGGCCGCGATAGCGATAAAGAGCTGATCCAAACTATCCGTTCGGTTACCAACGTGCCGCTTTATGTAGATGCCAACCAGGGCTGGACAGACCGCAAGCAAAGCCTCGACCTCATCTACTGGCTTAAGGAGCAGGGCGTACAGCTGATAGAGCAGCCTATGTTAAAAACCGATATTGACGGCAACGCCTGGCTTACCGAACACAGCCCTATCCCCATTATTGGCGATGAAGCGGTACAGCGTTTGGCAGATGTTGAAGCAGCTAAAGGGGTTTATCATGGCATCAATATCAAACTCATGAAATCTGCCGGGATGTATGAGGCGCATCAAATGATTAAAAAAGCCCGTGTACTGGGCCTTAAAATACTAATAGGCTGCATGAGTGAAACCAGCTGCGCCACCCTTGCCGCCGCCGCCCTTGCGCCCCAATGCGATTGGGCCGACCTGGATGGGCCATTACTAACTACTAATAACCCTTACAAAATGCCGGAGATGGTTAATGGCAAATGGGTGTTGAGTGATGAGGTTGGGTTGGGGATAAAGCTAAATAGTTAACCACAGAGGACACAGAGTATTTGCAATTTTATTACACAAAGGGCACAGAGATTTGAAAGACAACTTTGTGCCCTCTGTGAAAATCTTTGTGTCCTCTGTGGTTAAATCACCGCCAAACCAAACCGCTTTTTCGCCGTTGTTGGTGTTGCCACCAACAACATTTGGGACGGCTACTTTGCAAGATTGGATGCATGGCGGCTTGTTGGTGACAACACCAACAAGGGCAAAAAAGTTGTAATAGTTTCATCAATTTACTCACCCCGACTACGCTACGCTGGTCGACCCTCTCTGCTTCGCAAAGAGGGTGAGGAGAAAAGCAAAAAACCCTCTTTCCGCGTAGCGAAGAGAGGGTGGTCGAGCGAAGCAATGACCGGGTGAGTTGATAGCCCGAAATACTTTAAAATCTCTGTGCCCTCTGTGTAATAAAATTGCAAATTCTTTGTGTCCTCTGTGGTTAAATCATCTCCAAAAACCACTTTAAATCAAAAAAGGGATGCCGTAGCACCCCCTTTTCTTCTTAGTTAGTCAGTCAGTTATAGTTCAGTTATTATAGTTCTTCGTCGTGTTGTGTTACGTCCAAACCTGCAATTTCTTCTTCAGGAGTAACGCGCAGCGGGCTTATCAGGTCGGTAACTTTCAGCAGGATAAATGAACCTACAAAAGCAAATGCCGATACTGCAACCAGTGCAACAACGTGTTTAACAAATAATGCGGTTTCGCCATAAGCTAAACCATTGGCACCAGCGCTGTTAACCGCTTTGGTAGCGAAGATACCGGTCATTAACATACCAACCATACCACCTACACCATGGCAAGGGAATACGTCCAAAGTATCGTCAATGTTGGTTTTGCTTCTCCAGATAACTACCAGGTTACTCACAACCGCGGCAACTATACCCACAATAAGCGAGCTTGATACGGTGATGAAACCTGCAGCAGGTGTTACAGCAACCAAACCTACAACCGCGCCAATACAAGCACCCATTGCTGATGGTTTTTTACCTCGCAGGATATCAAAGAAGATCCATGACATGGCAGCAGCGGCTGATGCGGTAGTTGTGGTAGCCAATGCAGTTGCAGCAAGCTCGCCCGAGCCTAATGCCGAACCCGCGTTGAAACCAAACCAACCGAACCATAGTAAGCCGGTACCTAATATTACGTAGCTGATACGTGCCGGGGTGTGTACTTCTTCGGCGCCGGTACGTTTTTTAAGATATAACGCTGATGCCAATGCGGCCCAACCAGCAGACATGTGTACAACGGTACCACCTGCAAAGTCTAACACGCCATATTTAAAGAAGATACCGTCGGAGTGCCAGGTTGCGTGAGCAAGGGGGATATAGATCACTATGATAAATAGTGTGATGAAAATTAAGTAAGAGTTGAAACGGATACGCTCTGCAAATGCACCGGTAATAAGCGCAGGTGTAATAACCGCGAATTTTAACTGGAACATAGCGAACAAAATAACCGGGATTGTACCCCATGCAACACCTAAGGTGTTCTGCATCATAAAGAATGTTTTAGGGTTACCAATTATACCCCAACCGCCAACATCAGTGCCAAAAGCCATGCTGAAACCAAACACAACCCAGATAATTGTGATAAGGCCCATACATACAAAGCTTTGTAACATGGTAGAGATTACGTTCTTTTTGCGCACCATACCACCGTAAAAGAAGGCAAGGCCCGGGGTCATTAATAATACAAGTGCTGTAGAGATCAGTAACCACGCTACGTCGGCTTTATCAAATGTAGCCGGCTTAGCTGCCACAACGTTACCCGGATACAAGAACGCGAGTATCACTACAATAACGAGGATTCCAAAGGGTACAATTTTTTTCATTGTTTTAGTTTAAGTGGAAAGTTTAGTTAGTTAATTAATAGTTGTATTATTCAGGTCAGTATCTTGTTTGAAGGGGCCATAGTTAATGGCCGCCCTGCGTTGTTCGCCAAAGGGTGTGATGTGTATACAGCGTCGGCCCAGGGTGCAACCTGCATGCCGATGCTGCATAAACTAAATTGTGATTGATATAAACTGTCGCGGTGTTTAATTCTTTATTTAGAAGGATTTGCTCTCTTTTTGATTTTTTATCATGCTTAAAAGAGTAAACCATGATTGTATTTGACAAAATACGGTCATTGTTGCTGTTTTTTGAGTTAAAATCCCTTAATGTATGTGTCAATTCAGAAAAAACAGCTGAAATAATTCTGCATATACCATTAAATCTGTCTCTTATACACATCT
>NZ_LGEK01000126.1 GCF_001636615.1 Mucilaginibacter sp. L294
AGATGTGTATAAGAGACAGTTATAGACCTGCATGGAAAGGGCTATACTGACGATTTCTTGCCCACCAAAGACCATACTTTTCTGCACATTCAAAATAGCGAGAACTTTAACATGGCCGACCTGAGCATAAAAGTTATTGACCAGGGGTTTGATCAGTTTACAAACAGCTATAAGTATATCCACACTATTGAAACTGTAAATGGCGATAAGGGCCTACTGATAGCCGACTTTATTTGTACTACACCTTTCTCTGCCAATTAAAAAAAGGTAAAGCGTTACCAGGCAGGTATTTAGTATATTAGCACCTAATATACCTTAACTAAGAATGACCTGTCGCAACCTCTACGCCTTTTTAACGGCCATTATATGCCTGTTTGCTGTAAGCAACGCATCGGCACAAACAAAAAATAACACCCTTTACACCGCAGGCCATGCCAGCGCCTTTATTGGCGGCTTGTATGATGCTGTGTACCCCTACAACAAGGTTTTAAAACACGGCGATTTTGGCTTGGGTGCCCCCGATAAACTGGACGGCGAGGTATTGGTTTTAGACGGTAAGATCTACCAGACGCAATCAACCGGGAAGACCTTTGAGGTAAAACCAACCGAGCTTACCCCCTTCACCGTAGTCAACTTTTTTAAGGCAAAAAAGACCGCCCTGGTTCGCCAAAAACTGACCAAGAATCGCCTTTTTTCGTACCTGGATAGCCTTCTATCGAACCCAAACGGCATCTATGCGATCAAAATTACCGGGAACTTTAATTTCATCAAAACCCGGGCATTCCCGCCGGTTAAAAAACCTTATGTACCCCTGGCCGACATGCTGCCCCTGCAACATTTTTTCAGTTTCGAAAATGTGAAAGGCACCCTGGTTGGTTACCGCATCCCGGCGTTTATGGACGGGCCCAATATCACCGGTTATCACTTCCATTTTTTGAGTGACGATAAAAAGGGCGGCGGCCATATCATCGAACTAACAACCGGCGACGTTACTATAGAAGTGGACGAACTGGACAGCTTTTTGGTAGATATCCCCCAAACCAAAGATTTTGAAAACTTCGACTTTAAAAAAGACCGCCGCGAGGAAGTTAAACGCGTAGAGAACGGTAAAAAGGATTAGTCCGCTAAACCAGTTTCTTCACGGCCTTTGCCAATATTTCTGTCGCCTGTTCCATCTCCTTTAAATTCATGGAGGCAAACCCTATCCTGATGTGGTGATGCTCGTGCGTGCGGTCATAATAATAATCTTTACCCGCGCTTACCGACAGGCCCATGGTTGCAGCTTTATCGGCAACATCTTTAGGTTTTAAGCCGTTCAAATATTTCATCCAGATAGCAAACCCGCCATCGGGTATCTTAAAGGAAATATGGTTGCCCAGTTGTTGGGTTAACAGGTTGCAAAGCAGATCGCGGCGCTCGTGGTAAAGCTTATTGGCCTTTTTAAGGTGACGGGTTATATCGCCGTTCTTTAAAAGGTTGGCCATGGCTTCTTCCAGCAGGTGTTCGCCCTGGCGGTCAATAATGCGGCGCAGGCGGGTGGCCTGCTGTATGAGGTTTGGTGGCGCTACCATAAACCCGATGCGGATACCCGGCGCAATGGTTTTACAGAACGAGCCAATGTAAATAACGCTGCCATAATAATCAGCACTGGCCAGGGGCAGTATAGGGCTGCTGGTATAATGAAAATCGTAATCGTAGTCATCCTCAATAATGGCGAAACCATACTTGGCGGCCAGTTCCAGCAATCGCATGCGCCTTTCAGAGCATAGGGTAACCGTTGTAGGCTGGTGGTGATGCGGTATCACATATACAATTTTCACCTTTTTCTTTTTACAAACGGCTTCAACAGCATCAAGGCAAATACCAAATTCATCAACAGGTACCAGTTCCAGGTTGGCGCCGGTTTGGGTAAATACTTCGTTGGCGCCGCAGTAGCCCGGGTCGGCAGCTATTACGGTATCGGCCTTGGTGAGCAGTAACTGCGCGGCCAGGTAAATGGCCATCTGTGCGCCTTTGGTAATTAAAACATGTTCGGGCCTCACATTCAGGCCGCGTGTTTCGCCCAGGAAACGGGCCAGCTCTATCCGCAGGTTTTCAGAACCTTGTTCGGGGCCGTACAATAAGTATTGAGATGTAAACTGGTAGCTGGCAAAGCGGCGATACTCGCGCAGCATCAGCTCAACAGGGGCAAGGCGCGTATCCGGGAAACCCTCGTTAAATACAATGGTATGCCCGGTAGTTGGCGTAAACAGGTTTATGCTGCCCAGCCTTTTATCGCGCACCTCGAAGTGCGTTTTTTCGGGATAGGTTAAAACCTGCTGGTTTTTGGCCAGCGGCCTCGGGGCAACTTCGGGCAGGTTGGCAGCTACAAAAATCCCTTTTTGCGGGTAAACATCCACCCAGCTTTGCGCGTACAATTCATCATAAGCGGCAACTACAGTATTGCGGTGAACCTTTAAACCTATGGCTAAAGCACGGCTGCTGGGCAATGCCGACGCGGGCTTTAACGTTCCCTGCCTTATATGGCAAATAATGCCGTTGGCTATTTGCTGGTAAACAGGTACCTGCAGGGTTTTGTCAATATCAAGTAAAGCTGCTACGAATTGCATACTGGCCTATCCAGCTTGTTTTTTCTGGACTATAAAGATAGGCCACTATCGTTGTATTTTTATATCAATAAACAAAAAACCATGCAGCAGTCAACAATTTACCATCTACCGGCAATCTACTTACGGGCGGCACTCGGCTTAAGTTATGTATGGTTAGTAGCCGATAGGCTGGGTTGGCTGGGCGCCCCCGGGCAGCCACACGTCAGCTGGGGCGACTGGGCGCACTTTATGGTGCTGTCGCGCGATACCATGTCGTTTTTGCCCGATGCGCTGGTAAGCCCACTGGCCATATTGGCCAGCCTTGGCGAAGGTGTTTTTGGCATACTGCTGCTTGTTGGTTTATTTACCCGATGGGCGGCTATTGGCAGCGGTTTGCTTGCGCTGGCGTTCGCGGTATCAATGACCATATCAAGGGGGATAGATGCCCCAATTGGATATTCTGTTTTTACAGTAAGTGCAGCAAGCTTTTTGCTGGCTACCTTGCCCACGTACAAATGGAGTATAGATTCGTTAATTTCTAAAAAATAATTGCCATGATGAGTACTACACAACAAAAGGCATCGCCACTATTGGTTATCATCGCCTTTGCCATCGTTTACATTGTATGGGGTTCAACCTACTTTTTTATACAAGTGGCTATCCAGGGTATCCCTGCTATGCTGATGGGCGCTATGCGCTATACCATTGCGGGGTTGCTGCTGCTGGGCTGGTGCGCCCTTAAAGGCGATAAGATATGGGTGAAGCGCGATGTATTAAACGCGGCAGTAAGCGGCATACTATTACTGGCCATTGGTAACGGTATAGTAATATGGGTAGAGCAGGCTTTGCCCAGCGCTATGGTAGCCATCATGATATCGGCCAACCCTATTTGGTTTGTAGTGCTCGATAAGCGTAACTGGAAAGAGAACCTAACCAGTACCGCTACTGTTGTTGGTTTAATAATAGGTTTTGCGGGTGTAATATTACTTTTTGGCGAGCAGGTGGCGAATGCCCTTGGCGGTACGCACGATGATGCCAAGATATGGGGCGTAGGTTTATTAGTGCTTGGGCCTATCGCCTGGTCGGCGGGGTCTTTATATTCTAAATACAAAGGCAGCAGCAGCCCGGCAAGGGTAACTACTGCATGGCAAATGCTGATAGCCGGTATCGCTTTTCTACCGGCAAGCGCCCTACATAACGAGTTTGCGAATTTTGATATTACACAGGTACCGGCGCAGGCGTGGATGGCTGTTTTATATTTGATATTTTTTGGTTCGATAGCCGCGTTTACAGCTTATGTATGGTTACTACAGGTAAGGCCGGCCACACAGGTAAGCACACACTCGTACGTAAACCCGGTTATAGCGGTACTGTTAGGGGTGATGTTTGCCCAGGAGCATATCTCATGGCTGCAAATAGGTGGCCTGGTAATTATACTGGTAAGTGTATTGCTGATAAACCTGGCTAAATACCGCAAGGATGCTAACGAAAAAAAGCAGGTTGAAACAAAGCCTGAAAGTACTGAAGGGTTGATGTGCGAGGCGGTTTAATAACTGCATCTGTTTTGCTGACGCGGAACTGCGCCGTTTGTTACCCCTTGTCATCCTGAGCGATAGCGAAGGATCTATTAGCGAACAGCGCAATCGCCTGCATGCATATCGGCGATTAGATGCTTTTTCGCCGTTGTTGGTGTTGTCACCAACAACATTTAGGACGGCTGATTTGCAAGATTGAATACATGGCGGCTTGTTGGTGACAACACCAACAAGGGCGGAGCGATGGAGTTTTAACTCGGAACCAGATTACTTAACGCTCTTTTTTCGTACAATAAAATATCCGGCAATAAATACCACAATTGCTATTGCAAAGCTTACATAAACATCCTTAGTGAACATGTTAATCTGTAGCTCACTTACAGTGCCGGCCACCTTATTATCGCGTTTTATCATGGTGGTTATAGCCTCCATGGGGTGCGCATAGGGGAAAAGGTAGCTGTATTCCCAGTTTTTTGATGCCACAGTAACACCTGCAATGGTGGCTACAAAGCCAAGGCCCATGGGTTTTAAAAAATCGGCCCAAAGCAGGCTCAGCAAAAATTGGATGGATAATATACCTAAAGAAGACAGGAACAGCTTAAAATAAACCTCCATCAGCTGCACCTCCATGTGGTAAGCGTTAAATTTTAATTCGGGTTTTAGGGTGCCTAATAAATTACCGAAGCCTATAGTAAATAAGGCAAAAAGGGCAAGGCATAAAAATACCAGGAATACCGCGTAGGCAAACTTAGCACCGTAAACCGACCAGCGCGATATGGGTAAACTAAAGATAGTTTTCCAGGTGTCGGCTTTATGTTCAACATTGTTTACCGAGTATGCTATAAAAATGGTGTAGATAGGTAACAATAATGTGCCCATCATAGCCAGGCTTATCATAGAGAACTTGATCCACAGAATCATTGGGGGGGTGGATTTCAACTCTTCGCTTTTGATAAAAAACATAGCAAAGGCCAGTATACTGATCAGCAACGGTAGAAGAATGGAACCCCAAAAGCCTATTGTTTTACGGGTCTTATAAAATTCGGACCGGAATGATAGTAAAAATCCCTTCATGGTGGTTTAGTTGCTTTTGGTAATATCTAAGAATAGTTTTTCCAGATCCTTATGCTGTTTGCTGATGCTGAAAACCGTAATGTTATTTTGCACCAGCAGGGTGTTTATTTCGCCCACCTGCTGTTTGGAGGTAAAAGGCACGTAAAGGTGGTCGTTATCTATATCGGTTACCGTAAAATTGCGGCGCTTTAAAAGGTTGGCTGCATCAACGGTATTGTCGGTTTCTATATTAATAAGCGGCTGGCTGATGTTTTGCAGATCGGTAATAGTTCCCTGAAACAGCAGTTCGCCATTGTTAATGATACCTACATGGGTAGCCATTTTCTCAATCTCGGCCAAAAGGTGGCTGGATATAAATACGGTTTTACCCGTGCCCACAAGCCTCATCAATAACTCGCGGATCTCGATAATGCCGTTCGGGTCGAGCCCGTTGGTGGGTTCGTCCAATATTAAAAGTTTGGGGTCGTTCAGTAAAGCAAGGGCAATACCCAGGCGCTGTTTCATCCCTAACGAGTATTGGCCGGCCTTTTTATTGGCGGCATTGGTTAGCTGTACCAGTTTCAGCATTTCATCAACCCTTGTTTCGCTAACCTGCAAAAGAAGGGCGCGGTTCATTAGGTTTTCTTTGCCGGTAAGGTGGTGGTATATGGCGGGCTGCTCTATCAGTGAGCCAATTTGCGATAATATGCTGATGCGGTTTGCTTGCAGCTCCTGCCCAAAAATATGAATGCTGCCTTCGCCCGATTGTAACAGGTTGAGCAGCATTTTTATGGTGGTGGTTTTACCGGCGCCGTTTGGCCCTAAAAACCCGTATATGCTCCCTGCCGGAACTTGCAGGGATAATGATTTAACAACTTGCTGATTGCCAAAGCTGAATGATAAGCCCTGTGTTTGAATTACCATAGTTTATCGGTGGCAACTGCGCAAACTGTTTTTACAACGGTTACACCTTTAATAAATAATGATGTAGCCTGCACAGCCGAGTTGTTGGCAGTAAATTGTTTCTTTTGTTCAAACTGGTAGCTTACGCCCATAATGATGGCAAATACTACAGGGGCCAATAATAAAATAAATGGGTTTGAGTTTGAAACTAGCTTTTTCATTTGTGTGATTGTTTTGATAGAACAAAGAAATACTAAAAAAACAACCCGCTAAAACTAATTAGACCAACAGCCTGCATTTGTAGATGAACGGTTAATAATAAGGTTTAACCCGTTCGTCTGTTTTTAAAGCCCGTTCATCGGCAAAATGTATAACTACATATAATTGCACGGCTACATTCGGCGTAAAATATTACTTTAGATGCAGGTTATTATACTTTAATATATAGATGAAAAGAAGCTGGCAAATATTCTGGCATATTATTTTCTGGGTCAGCATGATCTCCTTTTTCATGTTTTTGGGGTACAGCGGGGCTAAAATGCCAATGAAAACCCTGATGGTAGTATTTGTATATTTTGGTGTAATAAATATCGGGTTATTTTATCTGAACTATTTGCTGCTTATCCCTAAGTATTTAGATGCAAAAAGGTATAAACAGTACACTATATATATAATAGCCGTACTAATAGGGTTTGCGCTTATCAAGTATGGGCTAGCTGTAGTGTTTAAGCCCATCGCTTTAGAGCGTGCGGGTAAGGTGATCGGCTTTTGGCAATTTACATTCAGCACCTTATTCACCAGTATCATATTCGTTTTTTTGAGTACAGTGCTTAAGTTTACGATAGACTGGTTCCTGAACGAACGCATCCAGCGCGATCTGGAGAACCAGCGCCTAACCGCGGAGCTGTCTTTCCTTAAATCGCAGATAAACCCTCACTTTCTGTTCAACTCCTTAAATAGTATCTACTCGCTGGCCTATCAAAAATCTGATACTACACCCGAGGCTATCCTGAAGCTGTCAGAAATTATGCGGTATATGCTTTATGAGTGTAATGATAATAAGGTAGAGCTAACCAAAGAACTGCAGTACCTTCAAAACTACATCGACCTGCAGAAGATCCGCTTTGGCAATAAGGCCTTTATTGATTTTGAAGTAACCGGCGAGGTAACCAACCAGCATATTGTACCGCTGCTGCTGATATCGTTTATTGAAAACGCCTTTAAACACGGTATTGCCAATGACGCGGCAGCACCCATCAAACTAAAAATAAACCTGGAAGATGGGCACCTGTACTTCTTTATCCAGAACAAAAAACATACCCACAACCGCGATTCGTCTGGCGGGATAGGGCTTAATAATGTACGCCGCCGGCTTGACCTTTTGTACCCCGGTAAATATAATTTAGAAATTCGCGACGAAGCGGATACCTATACTGTTCAATTATCCTTAGTTTTATAGCCATGATCCGTTGCCTTGTTGTTGATGATGAGCCTTTGGCCCTGAATATACTGGAGGATTATATCTCCAAGATCCCTTTCCTGCAATTGGTAAAAGCTACCACAAACCCTATCGAGGCGCTAACTATGGTGCAGGATGGTGGAATAGACCTGGTTTTTTTGGATGTGCAAATGCCCGAACTTACCGGTATCCAGTTTTTACGCATTGCCAACGGCAAAGCAAAGGTGATATTAACAACCGCTTACCCGCAATACGCGCTGGAAGGTTATGAGCTTGATGTGGTTGATTATTTGCTAAAACCTATTGCGTTCGACAGGTTTTTTAAATCGGTACAAAAGGCACAGGGTATTATACAACCGGCAGCCAAACCCGCTGCCCCGGCCGAGCCTGTTGCCCAGGACGATTTTATGAGCGATTTTATATTTGTAAAAACCGAGCATAAAATTCAGAAGGTTTACCTGCACGATATACTTTTTATTGAAGGCCTGAAAGATTACGTATCCATTTTTACCCCCACCGAGCGCATCATCACCCTGCAGGGTATGAAGAAGATGGAAGACGCCCTGCCGCCAAAGCACTTTATCCGCGTGCATAAATCGTACATCGTATCTATTAATAAGATAGACAGTATTGAACGCAGCCGCATTTTCATCGGCGATAAAATTATCCCGGTAGGGGATACTTACCGCGATGAGTTCTTTAAGATTGTAGACGGGAAGAATATTTAATCAGTTTGCAGTTTTGAGTTAGCAGCAGGCAAAGGGCCGTAAACTGCAAACCGCCTACTGCAAACTGTTCGGCTGGCTCATAATCCGTATCTCTTTAGGATAGTAATTATTAATCCTGTTCGGCAGCAACTTCGCCCAGCCTAAAGCCAATCCTTCGTAGGTCATCAAACTCCAGCCTTTGCCGGTAATTTCTATATCTATATTGTTGCGGCGCAGGTATTGTATGGCCTGCTCTTTGGTGAGTTCGGTTGAAAGTACTGCATCCTTATTAATAGCAAGGCTTAAAGCCAGTTCATGGTCGGGTATCAGATCATTCCCCGCCAGTTTCCCAATCCGCACGCCCGACTTTTTGATATACAGGTGCCGGTGCAGAATATTCAGGCTTTCCTTATGCTCGCGGTTAATGGCCAGCCAGTCCTCGTTCACCTTAAAAAAGTAAAAGTCGTCTGCATTATTAATATATGCCTTAACCAGGTCCATTTCTTTGGCGGGGAGTTTTTGCTGCCCGTTGTTTTTATAGTTGGATAAACCACCGCTGCTTACCTTTTTGCGCAGGCAGGATGCAAACAACCCTTCGCCCTTAACCTTGCCGGGGTAAAAGCGGTAGCCCAAGGCCTTTTTCAGGGGCGATTCGGTTTCTACAATTCCCCACTCCTTATATATAGGTATGCGTATGGTTTCTAAATCAAATTCGGTGCAAAGCCAATCCAGTATATCCTCGTTCTCCTGGTGCGAATAACTACAGGTACTATATATAAGGTATCCATCTTCTTTTAAGGCGGGGTATATGTCGGCCAGGATGCGCTCCTGCCGCTGGTGGCAAAGGTTTACGTTGCCTTCGCTCCATTCATTCATGGCGGCAGGGTCTTTACGGAACATGCCCGAACCCGAGCAGGGCGCATCAACCAGCACCACATCAAAAAAACTATGGATAGCGTTAAAGTCCTTCGGGTCGTTATTGGTGACGATAGTGTTTGAAGTGCCCCAGCGGTTAAGGTTATCACTTAATATAGGTACGCGTGTTTTGATGATCTCGTTTGCCACCAGCAGGTCGGTGCTTTGCAGGGCCGAATTAAGCAGGGTGGTTTTGCCACCGGGCGCCGCGCAAAGGTCTAATACTTTAATAGCATCCTCCTTATTTGGGCGGATAGTATTTAATATATGGCCGATAAACATAGACGAAGCCTCCTGTACATAGTATGCCCCGGCATGAAACAATGGGTCGAAAGTAAAAGAGGGGCGCTCATTTAAATAAAAACCCTCGGCGCACCAGGGTACTTGTGAGTCGGTTTTTACTGCCGATCGCTTAAAAGGGTTAATCCGGATAGCGGTTGGAGCGGGTTCTGACTGGTGCGCATCAATAAAATTTTGCCTGTCGAAGCCCGGTTCTGTATTTAAATCATCTAAAAAGCGAGGCGGAAAGTTGAAATTATCCATAACTGATTCAAACTTACGCAAAATTTTACGGGCTTAAATTGGGTCTATAATAGTGTTTAAAGGGTATGTAGGGTGCAAATTGGTGTTTGCACATATATAGATAAGGTTAAATTGGTGTTAATTTACAGGTAGTTACAAAATTGTTTTAATTATTTTCAAATAATGCTTGTAAGGGTAGGTGTTTTCTCCTTACATTTGTGGCCGCTCAAGTAAAAAGGGTGTCGTTTTTTGAAGGTTTAGCAAATAAAAAATAAGTTAAAAAAAGTGAATTTTTCACTTGTCAAACCCAAACATTATTCGCACCTTTGCAGCCCGCAACAACGAAAGAAATTGCGGTTGTTAATTGAAAAACAAGCGAAGAAAAAATAGTTCAAAAAAAGTGAAAATAACACTTGACACGAATTAAAAATAATCGCATCTTTGCAGCCGCTTCTACAACGAAGCAAAGCATTGAAAAACAAAGAAATCGCAATGATTTCTGAATTGAAAAAATGAAAAGTTGATCATCGCAATGATGAAAAAACATAAAGCTAATCCGTGAGGTGAGGCGCAAAGTTCTTAAAAGAGATAGAGAATAAATTATGCAGCGTAACAGCGGCGAGTTCGCAAGAACGGACCGAAGTTAACAGCGAAGCTCGAGAGAAGCAGGATAATGTAAGAGAATATTTTTTTTTA
>NZ_LGEK01000127.1 GCF_001636615.1 Mucilaginibacter sp. L294
AGCCCGCCAGAGCCGATGGTACTGCAGTAAAATGTGGGAGAGTAGGTCGGTGCCCAATCTTAAAGTTAAACCCGTTATCCAAAAGATAACGGGTTTCTTTGTTTATAACCTTTTTACAACACCGCAAAACACCGCTTTAACCTTCCCTCAAACGTTCCCAAACGTCCTCAAACGCCTCCATCACCACACAAGCGTTCACGTTCACTGCCGTGAACACTTGTGAACACCGGCAATACCTTTATAATCAGTTACTTCCTGATATTAGCTACTGACAATGTTGCGCCACTATTTGCAGTATACACGGTTTTGAATTCTCATGCTGAACGAGAGTGAAGCAGCTAATCGCCGCTATGCACACTCGCCGATAGATCCTTCGCTAACTCAGGATGAAAAAGAAGAGCCAAGCACAAGCCTGATTATCTAAACCCGATAGCAGCGTATACCGGCCCCATGCCTAAGGCCTGCGGGCGTATAAGCGAATAGCGGGACTACCGCGCCCTTAAAAAGCACTAAAGCATCTTTTAAAAACACTCATTTTCAATAAAACAGAACTAAACCGTTAGCAGTTTGTTACTTTATAAATAACAATCATGAAAAATCCATTTAAAAAACACGATAGCAGCGGTAAATTAGTAGCAGGCCTGGCCCTTGGGGCAGCTTTTGCAGGTGCAATTGTATACCTGTACATTAAACGTAAGGCAGATATAGACGCCGCTGCCGCCGAACTTAAAGAGCATGCCCAGGATTACCTGAAAGAGAAACGAAAAGACGCTAAAAAGCTAAAGACGGATGTAAGCGAACTGGCAAACGTTATTCATCATTAAGCAGAAATTGCCGGTATTTTATAAATGCCTTGCCTGGTAACTTCTTACCCGGAAACTAATTACGCATAAAGCTACATTTAGTATCAATACAACATACAGTATCTGGTTGTTATGATCAATTGCGCCAAGGTAATCTACTATGTGCAATTTTTGGGTGATCAGGTAGGTTATGAGGAAAAACGCGATCTCGTAGAGTTTTTTACCGCCGCTAACAATACCCATACATACGGCCAGCAGCACAATAAAGATAGCACCTAACAAAATGTTGATTACGGCAAAGCCATTTAGTACCAACAAATAACGTACTATTAAAGGCACGGCAAGTGTTACCATTAAAACTATGCCTGCAAGGATCTGGGCGGGCAACATGCGCTGTAGCGGTTTGTAGGATGACCACGTAAAGTAGTGTAAACGGTTTGTTTTCTCTTTGGTTGCCAGTTCACTCAGGCGGGTTACCTGTAAAAACCATAAAACAGGTAAAAGATAAGTATGCGCTATATTGAGCGGTGCAAATAACATACTTACACACAAACCGGCACTAATCAACCAAAACCATTTAGATCCTTTTCTAATAAGCAGCATCAGCTCGGTTTTAACAAGCGGGATAATGCTGTAATTTTTTACGATAGGCGGCAATGCTGCCATACTAATACCGGCAGATGCCGTAGCTGTTGATGGTGCATGATCGGTATATTTGGTGGCTTTTTTCTTTTTTTGCACGGGTTGTTTAAAATCGAACCGGTGGAAAAAGAAGGATGAAATATAAACCAGGGCTAATGAAATGGCTATCCATAAAAAACGGCTCAGCATAAATACCGGCGTCCAGGTGATACCTTGCCAGATAAATGTTCTGAATGCGTTTTCTTTTCTATGAAAGGTGAAGCCCATTGATACGCCGTTTACGTGCGTGTGGAATTCGTTATTTACCTGGTTTTGGATGCTGGTGGTCATGGTGCGTATACCAAAAGGGTCGGTAATTACAGCTATGGTATCGTTGGTTTCTCCTTGGGCATGCGCCATGATGGCACCGAAAAGAAATACAAAGCCAATATATTGCAGTATAGCACGCTTGCCTAAAAAAACTTCACCAACTACCGCTATTGCCGATATGAGTAATAATGCCGGTAAAGCAAGCAATATAAACGGAACAATAAAATCGCTTATAACGAACGGGTAACCGCTGCTGCGTAAAAAAAACATGCCTATGCTTACCACAAAAGTGCAGCCCACAATGGTCATCAAAACCAAAAAGTTGCTTAGCATTTTGCTAAGCAGGTAACCAAAGTTGCTGATAGGTGTGGTTGCTATAATTAAACCTACTTCGGTATCAATATCTTTTTTAATGCCGCCGGTAACTAAAAAGAAACCATATAGCGAAAGCATCACCGTAGTCATCATGGCCGAGAGGTGGCCCACCCACGCGGAATTGTAAACCCCTTTAAAACCTACAATGGTTAAAGTGGTGTAATGCGCGCTTGGCGGTGGCACAAAAGAGTAAGCGGCATAAATGGTGATGGCCATGGTTATCAGAAATGCATAGCTGCGCGTGCGTTGCAGGTAATCGGCTTTTATGATGCTGTAGATGTATTTCAAGGTTAGGCGTTGCTATGGGTTAAAAATAAATAAGCATCTTCCAGTGTGGCGGTAAGCGCTGTTGAACCTGTAGCTGGTGCAGTAGCAATGTAGCGTACCCTTGTTTTATCCTTTTGCCGGTTGGTATCAATAACCAGGTGCTTAGTTTTAAAATCGGTAAGGCTGCTGCCATCTATCAGCGTTTCAAATACGCGGCCTTCTACGTTTTTGATGATATCGGGCTGTATGGCTTTGGCCAGCAACCTTCCGTTTTGCATAATGGCAACCTCATCTGCAATGGTCTCAATATCTGATACGATGTGGGAGGAAAGGATGATGATGCAATCGTCGGCCAGGTCTGATACCAATTGCCTGAAACGTACCCGCTCTTCGGGATCCAGCCCCACGGTGGGCTCATCAAAAATTAATATTTTAGGATCATTGAGCAATGCCTGCGCTATACCTATCCGCTGTTTCATCCCGCCCGAATAGGTGCCTATTGGCCGTTTGGCATCTGCCGTTAAATTAACACCTTCCAGCAGCAGGTCTATCCGCTTGCGCAAATCATTACCACCTAAGCCTTTTAACGCGGCTATGTAGGTTAAAAATTCATAAGCATTAAGGTTGGGGTAAACGCCAAAGTCCTGCGGCAAATAGCCTAACACATTCCGGATGCGATCGGGATTGGCTACAATATCCTCGCCATCTAAAAAAACGGTGCCACGGGTAGGTTTACTGATGGTCGCGATGATCTTCATCAGGGTAGATTTGCCGGCGCCGTTTGGCCCTAACAAACCCAGTATGCCTTTATCTATAGTGATGGAATAATCGGCTAAGCCAGTTTTATGTTTATTGTATTGCTTGGTAAGGTTGGTAATTACTAAAGCCATTTGTGATAGTTATGACCTTAGGACGTTAGCTTAAAAAATAAGTTACACAGGTATGCGAAATAAACATTTGAAGGCGTTGCAGAACGTGCCGCAAAGCTACTGCCGTATGGTTGGCTCGTGGCCAAAACCACCTTCGGTAGCATTGGTTATTACGCGGTAAACTATCCAGTCGTCGGTTTCATAAACCTTGCGGAAGTTGATATCGGGAATAGTATGGCGGATGCTGATAATGTATTTGTTATTGAGCTGCGTATAGCCGGATACGATGTTCTTTGCAGTTGCCACCACCACGTAATCCACATACTTATCGGGCGACTCCAGGGCGCTTAAAAAGTTACCTTCGTAAGGCATTATCACAGGCTTAATATCGGTTGTGAAGGCTACAACGCCATAGGCAATGGCATCATCAACCAATACATGTGCATCGCCGGGCAGGCTGTTCAGGTAGTTGGCCACATCTACGTTATCCTGTTGTACGGCATCTTCTTTATTTTCGGTTAGTACTTTTATAAAGTTGCGCTCTTCGGGTATCAGCGAGTTTTTTAAATAGTACCAGCCAAAGTAAAGCTGAAACAGGATAGTAACGGCCAGCAGCAATTTAAAGCTACGGTGGTTTTTAACGGTATGCGCTTTAAATATTACGCATAGGTAAGCCAGTATCAAAAATATGAGGTAGTACTGGTAGGCTAAAAACACCTTATCGTACTTAATGTGCAAAAACTCGATGAACGCGAAAGGGATCAGTATGGTTAATACCTGGTAGGTGCTTTCCCTAAACAGGTACATGGCAATCAGTATCATAGGCGCAAATAACACTACACGGGCCGATAGCAGGATGGATGTTTCAGGGATCTGATATTTAGAGTTGGTGGATATCTGGTCAAAACTCAGCTTATCAATCAATACGTTCCAGGTAGCGTAAGGGCTTTCTGCAAAGTAGTTAAGATCACTGGCGTGGGTAAGGTTTAGCAGCTTGTAGCATAGTACCGCGGCCAGGGGTAAACTGAATAGTATAATATAAAGCGCAAAGGTTTTATTGACCAGCTTACGCCTTAACGACGGACTATTAAAACTCAAAAACAACCTGAAAATAGACTCCTGCTCGCCCAGGTTTAGGCTGTGTATGGTGATAGACAGCACCAGTGGTAAAAAGAACAGGGTAAGCCAGATGAATTTATAATCGCAAAATATCAGGATAACCAAACACAAACTGGCAATAGATACGTGGAACGTGGTGTTTGACCGGTAAAACTTAAACAGGTTAAGGAAAAACAAAAAGAAGAAAATGAGGATAAGATAAATGCTTTTACCCGATGCTGCCGTATAAATAATACCCGGGTGAAACAGGAAGATAACAAGCAACAGCCAAATGTAGCCATCATCATTTAAGCGTTTGGCAACGGTGCTTGCTATGATGTAAAATAACGCCGCCGTGCCTATGGCCGATGCTATTACAGGTGCCTGAGTTTTGAAAAAAAGAAATGGAAACGTAGCGTAAAAGGGGATCATTGGGGCTGTTAGGCCCATTACCTTTAGGCGGTTACCCGTGCCTTCAAATACTATCTTAGCCTTCTCTATATAAAACAGCGACTCGTGGTTATAGTAGCCCAGGTTATTTAAGTAAATACCGCATACAAGGTAGTATATTACCAGTATAAGGGTAAGTATAGATAAATATATGCCGCTGGTTAACTTCATTATTTTACAACGTTTGTTGGGCTGTTAACTTTACTTAAGCCGTGGTTTGTTTTCTCCCAGTAGAATGGTTTTACAATTAACTGGTATAAGCCTTTATATGCCGCTATGGAGTGCATTAACCAGTAAATGGGGTTGGCTATAGCAAATAGTATCAGTTCATAATACCGGCGCTTAAATACCGCTATCATATTTACATATATCATCAGGATGTTGCCCACCATCAGGTTAAATATCGACATAAAAAGCACCCAATCCGGGAACAGGGTACGGATGGTTGACAGATCGAAAACCACATAGCAGATAAAAAAGGTAAGCAGCAGCGGGTAAACCAAAAAAGTTATAGGCGTAGCGCCGATAAAAAAGTTAAAGCCCAGGAAACCCTTCCAGCCAATTTCTTTCCACAGGGCTACCGGGTCGCGCATGTGTACCAGGTAGGTTTGCATGTAGCCCTTTATCCAGCGCGAGCGCTGGCGGATCCAGTTAAAGGGTTCGTTGTTGGCTTCCTCGTAAGTGGTGGAGTTGATGATGGCAATTTTGTAACCCTTAGCATAAGCACGTACACCCAGGTCGGCATCTTCGGTTACGTTAAAGGGGTCCCATGCGCCAAGTTCAACCAGTTCGTCAAGCTTAAAGTGGTTACTGGTACCACCCAGGGGGATGGGGATATCCAGGGTATCAAGGCCCGGCAGCATATAATCAAACCAGTACGAATACTCCAGCGTGAACATACGGGTAAGGAAGTTCTCGTTACGGTTAAAGTAGTTTAACGCGCTTTGTACACAAATGTACTCTTCGGGCAGCTTGCCAAAAAGCGATACCACTTTCTTCAGCTGGTCGGTATCGGGGATATCCTCGGCATCATAAATGGTAAGGTACTTGCCGCGGGCAAAGTGCAGGCCGTAGTTACAAGCTTTGGGCTTGGTTTTAGGCATATGGAAAGGCACTACGATCACCTCAAAAATGGCGGGGAAATCGAGGTTTTTTACGGCGTTAAAGGTTTTATCGTCGTCCTCTTCTATCAACAGCTTTATATCAAGCTTATGGCGCGGGTAATCTATAGATTGCAGGTTCCAGATCAGCTTTTTTATCAGCTTATCTTCTTTATATACCGGTAGTAGTATGGTGTATATGGGTAACTCATCATCAACTACCAGCTTAAGCTCTTCTTTGGTAACGGCCTGGTGCAGTTCGAACCGGGAGCCCACAAGCGCCAGGAATAATTTAAAGATAATAGCCACCAAAAAAAACGAACTGATGATGACGTTAATAATAATGGAGGTGTTTTTAAAACTAAGCACCAACCCAATGGTAACCAGCGCTATGATCACAAAGATGAAGATAAGCTGCGCTGTTGAGAAGGTAACTACTGCCGAGCTGTCCGGGTCGCGCTTCATCAGCTCAAACACCGCCGATTTGGTGTACCGCTCGCCCAGTAACTTGTTGCTTAACCAGGTGATGTCCAGGTCGGACGCGAGGATGATCCGGGCTTCCATGTCGTAGGTAAACCTGATGAAATCTATAAAAAGGTCATCATCCGGCGAAGTCATTAAAACCACAACCTTATTGTCTTCTATCCGCAGGGGCATAGCAAGCCGGTCGTGCGCAAAGGTCAGGTCTATTTTATCCAGCACATCCTGGTCATACGCCTCATCGCGGGGGTGCTCATTTATCTGGTACCCCGCGTTTAGTATCGATCTGTCGTAATTTTTACGTGAGATGTATCCCGAAGTGAGGGCTATCTTGATGTAGGATAAACCCGAGGCAGCTGAGTGCTGCTCAATTGCCTCGCGGTCACCTGCTGTGATAAACCCATCATTAGTCAACAATTCAGGAATTGATATACTCATGAAAAAATTAATATATAATTAAAACCTTGCGCCCTCAAATACACAGGAAACATTAGTCGTTAAACAGCTCCTGCGATTTTTGAACCTTTGAACGTATGTACAGGAACGACAGCAGGATAAGCACCAGTATACCTAATAAGATGTACAGGTTGTAGCTATCCCAGAAACGGGTTAGCGCGCTCTTGGTGTCGATGTACTCCAGGTTCTCGCTCGATTTATTTATATTAAACAGGTACTTGTTATTATTAACATCAGAGATACAAACGTTACTGCTTAGGGTTGAAAGCTGCTCGGTTATTGATTTTGAGGCAGCCAGGAACGCTTCAGACAGGTGCTTGCCTGTAGCAGTTAATACCAGCGTGGCGTTATTGCTACGCCCGTAAAAGATCTGTGCCAACCCGTTGGATGTAGTATCTGCCAGGGAGTAAACTATCGTATTATTATCGGTATTATACAGCCTGAAGTTGCGATCGAACTTGATCGGCGCATCCGGGAACTCGTTTCTTTTAAACAACGGGTCATCTTTTGATAGCAGGGCGATGATGTTGTTTTTCTTAAGCTCCGACGGATTGTTGATAATATCCTCAGAGTACATAAACTCAGGGAAGTTGTTGGCGTTGATGTTGTTATTCAGCTCGTAAATGATCTCGCCCATTGCACCGGCGGCATATTTTGCATACGGTTTTGATACCACTACACGGGTTGTGCCGCTGTTAAATGCTTCGGGGTATTGGTAGAAGCTCAGATCGCTTGTAATGAACGGGTTTTTTGATTCGAGGTATGATTTATCTACATCAATTTCTGAAAAGAAATTGGTAAAGCTGTTTTTACAGTTACCGCTGTTAGGGTAAAACCTAAACTCGGCCTCGAGTGTGTTATACTTATGGTGCTGGTACCTGTTAATGGTTACCGATGTATTGAGTTTGCCGGATGCGTCCAGCTTTTCGCTGCTTAACAATAACCCGTTAAGGTAAATGTTAAAGAAACCACGATCGCCGGGGTTTAAAGCGCTGTAATTGGCAACAATACGAATCTCTACTTCTTTAGGGGTGAAGCTAAAATCGGAGTTTTTAAAGTTGAACGCGCTTTTTAACGAACCAATACCTGATAAGAAATCACTTACACCGCCTATTTGCTTTAACGATAGTTTTGAGCGGTTCTCATCAATGGTTTTAAAGAAAGTGTTTTGTGCTTTGTTAACCAAAAGGTAATCGCCAAAGGTTGAGTTTAGCACATTCATGTTACCTAAAGCGGTAATTGTTTTTTCGTAGCCGGCATCATCGCCACCGGTAACAAACAATATTTCGGTAGGTACAACCTCTTGCGATACTGATTTAACCGGAGTGAACCTGCCATGGTTTTCAACCATACGGGTTATGGTATCGGTTACCGTAGTTACTGCTTTATGCAGATACAGCAAGCCCTGGTTGGTTTGTGGGGTAACTTTTATAAGAGAGCGTTTATCATCGCGCAGGGTAGGCATACTGCCAACCATAATATAATTGCGTACGCTATCCGGCAGTTTGCTTATATCAAATACGCCGATATTCCTGGTTTGTGTCTTTTTTAACCTTGCGTATGCCCAGGCAACGGCCTTAAGATCGTGCAGGGAAGGGTCACTGTTATAAACAATGGCTGTTTTTGAATCGAAACAGTTGCTGATATTGATATTGCTGAAAAAGTTTTTGTTGCTTTTTACTAACGATAGGTATGAGTAGTTTTTGATCTTTATCCACATGGCCGGGTTATCCAGATCGCGGCACTGGTCGTCGGTAATGGTTAGCAGGGTTTTAACCTGTATCTTCAGGAAATTATCGGCAGATACATCGGCCTTGGTAAGGGCAATGGTAATGTGCTGGATAGAATCTTTTGTTAAACGGCCGCTATAAACCGGTTTTGAACCCAGGAACAGGTTAATATACGACCTATCGCGAATCAGGGCTTGCGATGGCTCAAAATAAATAACCAGCTTGCTTCCGTTTATTTCATATTGCGGGGTAATTTTAAAATAAAAGGATGTTGCGCCGCTCATACCAAATATCGGCTCGTCATCATTATGGCCCATTGCCTTGAATGAAACAATGGATTGGGCAAACGAGGCTGTACTAAGTAGTATTAAAGCCAGGAATGTAAAAAATCTCTTCATCAGATATAAGCGTTAGTTTATTACGTAAAATTCTACTCTAAAATAATTTACGTTATCGTTACTGCGGTAAACAAGTTCACCACCAAGTTCTTTTGTCATTAACAAGGCTATTGAAAGGCCCAGGCCAAGCCTGCTCTCAACAATAGTACCCGATGCATCGTTAAGCGTTTTTAGCTTATTGAACATCATATCCAGTTCTTCCTGGCCTATGGCAACCCCTTCATCTATAATTTCAAAAACAAACTTTTGTCGTTGCAGGCTGGTAACAACCTTTATGTTATTATTTGTTTGCGAAAATTTGATGGCGTTTGATAGTAAATTCTGGAAAACCTGCCCAACAAAAACCTTATCAAGCTTAACATTCAGGGGCAGTTTAAGTATGTTATCAACCAGGTGAATGTTCTTCATCTGGGCGGTTTCTATTAAGCCTTTATATACATGTAAAACCTCGGCGTTAATATCAAATATCTCCATATTGAATTTCATCTCAGGCGATTCTATCTCTTTAACATCCATCAGCTTGTTAAGCATATACTGCATTTTATCGGCCGATTCTGATATATAGTGGGTGTATTCTTTTTGGTCGGCACTTAAGCGGTAATCCTCTTCCTTAAGCATGTTATTACTCATAACAATAGAGCCGATCAGGTTTTTAAGATCGTGCCCGGCAATATTAATAAAGCTGTTCTTTTGGTCATCAAGCTTGCGCAGCTGCTCGTACTGGCGGTCAATAATATTATTCTTCTCGTTTATGTCGTGGTTTTGTTCTTTAAGCTGCTCGTTGCTTTTTTCGATCAGGATTTGTGAGCGAACCTCGCGGGCAATTACCTTATACCGCGCGTTAGGAATAAGGCATGATATAAACGCCACGATAAAAAACATAGACCCGCCGTTGCTTATTACCAGGTCTAATGTATAATCGCTTAAAATATTATAGAATATAGCAAGCAGCAATAATGCTACTAAAGTTTGTACAATTGAATTGATGGGTTCCCAAAAAACCTGCAGGTTAAAGAACAGTATAATGGTGGCAAAAATTAAGTAGTAGGTAGTTTGCTGCTGTATATTTACTACATTACATAAAATAGCTGATGTGATAGATAACAGGAAAAAACATATATGGAGCAGCGTTCGGTAATTATATTTACGTACCTGGAAAAAGCTATATAAACCGTATATAATAAGTACTGTAATTATGCGTACGATGAAAAATTGCAGCCATATATTATTGGCGTATATAAAATCAACAATGCTAAATATGGGATATAAAAATATAATTGTCCAGATTATATTATTGGTTTGATACCATGCTTTTTTTGATATCTCTTTTTTGTATTCCTCTTTTGAAATTTGAACAAACATTTGTATCCTTAATTATTAATATAAGTA
>NZ_LGEK01000128.1 GCF_001636615.1 Mucilaginibacter sp. L294
AGATGTGTATAAGAGACAGATATTAGAAGCTGTAAGCTAAACGTGCAGCAACCTGGCTAAGTGTTCCGCCAGATTTAGACCAACCTTCGTAACGTACACCAAGATCAACACCACCGCCAAATGCATAACCGATACCCGGTGCGTAAGCAAATGATGCGCCGTTACCGCTTTCAGTTGAAAAAGCAGCACCTACCTGGGCTTCGCCATAAAAACTTTCGGCAAGGAAATATTTAACACCCACCTTTACAGGTATATAACCTACACCTGATTTATCCACGCCAAAGCTTTTTAGTTCGTTTTTTGTTTCATTATTAAATAATACACGCGAATAACCTGCAGAACCGGTAACAAATACACCATCTGCAATCGGGTGATCATATTTTAATGAACCACCAATAATAAGGTTTGATGCATTCTTTGCATTGCCTACCGGTAAACCTGCATCAACACCGATGCTGAATTTTCCACCTTCTTTTGATGATTGCGCGAATGAACTGATTGCAAAACCGCAGATAGCGGTTGCTAATAGTAATACTTTTTTCATAAAAAATTTGATATAAAGATTTAAAAATTAAACAAATTTGGATACTAAAACCACCAAAGCTGAATACCTTATAACGGGTATTTAATAGCACTGGTGATGTTTAACAAGCCTATCTGTTATTGGACGTATAGACGCACCTGTTTCAAAAGCGTTACAATGTTTTTGGGGGAAACTGCTTAAAATACTGATAACCAAATAAAAAAAATACTAATTAATAAAGGTTATTAAGTGGTTTAGATAAAGCACCGGGGATGACTTTTATTAAAATTTGTATGCTAAGCGCAGGCCAATCTGGCTGATAGTGCCATCTTTGTACCAGGCCTCGTAACGTACCCCGGCTTCAATATTACGGTTAAAGCTATAACCTATACCCGGGGCATAAGCAATTGCAGTACCGCCGCCAATGGCATTACCACCACCGGCACCGCCTTGTGTTGAAAAAGCAGCGCCTATTTGCCCCTCACCAAAAAAGCCTTCGGTAAAAAAGTATTTAATACCAGCCTTAACCGGTACAAAACCAAATGAACGAATACCATTTTTCCCGCGGAATGTACTGTAGCCTGCAGAAAGGGTGACAAAAGTGTTGGCTGCAACCGGTTGATCATATTTTAATGAACCACCGATAGCAAAACTATGGGTAGTGTTAAAGTCGGCAATTGGCAAGCCAGCTTCAATACCAATACTGAATTTCCCCCCATCTTTTGATGATTGTGCAGACGCATTAATTGCCGCGCCCAGCAATAGGGCTATCACAAATAATATTTTTTTCATGGTTATGCTATATCGAACCAAGGCATCACTCATTGGTAAGATCAATGAAGATCCGTTCGAGCGAGTCGCCTTTGTTGCTATCGCGCAGGTTTATTAAGGTATCGTTAGCTACTATTGCGCCTTTGTTGATGATGATCACCTGGTTACAAACCGCCTCAACCTCCTGCATAATATGGGTGGATAGGATGATGGTTTTTGTTTTGCCCAGATCAGTGATCAGCTGCCTTATGCCTACCAGTTGGTTGGGATCGAGGCCGGAGGTTGGCTCATCCAGTATCAACACCTGCGGATCATGTAGTATGGCCTGTGCAAGGCCAACCCTTTGGCGGTAGCCCTTTGATAGCTGGCCTATCTTTTTATGCTGCTCGGGCCCCAGTCCGGTTTGTTCTATCACTTCGGCAATCCGCTTAGCGGGCTCGTGCAGGCCGTGTATGCCCGCCACAAATGCCATCGATTCTTTTACGTACATATCCGTGTACAGCGGGTTACTCTCCGGCAGGTAACCAATATTGCGCTTTACATCCAGCGGGTGCGTACCAATATCAAACCCGCAAACGCTTGCTGTGCCGGCTGTTGGCGGTAAAAAACAGGTGAGCATTTTCATGGTGGTGCTTTTACCGGCACCGTTTGGGCCTAAAAAACCCAACACGCCGGTATCTGCCGTAAAGCTGATACCATCAACAGCTTTTTGCTGCCCGTAAATTTTTGTTAATGCCTCTACCCGGATGCTCATGGGGGTAAAAGTAAAGAATTTCGGATTTCGAATGTTCAATTTCGATTTTTTTGAATGAGTTTTAATTCAAGGTGACGGACTATATACAATATGCACGATAAATTCGAAATCGAAAATCCGAAATTCGAAATCAAAAAATATATATTTGCCCCTATTATGAGCAATTCGAACGACGATCTTTTTAAAAATGTAATATCGCACAGTAAGGAATATGGTTTTGTTTTCCAGTCGAGCGAGATCTATGATGGCTTAAGCGCTGTTTACGATTACGGCCAAAACGGCTCGGAACTAAAGAACAACATCAAAACCTACTGGTGGAAAGCCATGGTGCAGATGCATGATAACATCGTGGGGATCGATTCGGCCATATTTATGCACCCAACCATCTGGAAAGCAAGCGGCCACGTTGATGGCTTCAGCGACCCGATGATCGATAATAAAGACAGCAACAAACGCTACCGCGCAGATCAGTTACTGGAAGACCGTATTGCCAAACTTGACGAGGAAGGCAAAACCAGCGAAGCCGAAGAGCTACAGATAGAAATGGACAACGCCCTTAAAGCCGAAGACCTGCCCCGCCTGCGCGAACTGATCATCGAACAAAATATAAAATGCCCGGTAAGCGGCACCGCCAACTGGACGGATGTACGCCAGTTTAACCTGATGTTCAGCACCCAGGTTGGCGCCATTGCTGATGAATCTGAAACCATTTACCTGCGCCCGGAAACTGCACAGGGTATTTTTGTGAATTACCTGAACGTGCAAAAATCGGGCAGGATGAAGATCCCGTTTGGTATTGCGCAGATAGGTAAAGCTTTCCGTAACGAGGTTATTGCCCGCCAGTTCATTATCCGCATGCGCGAGTTTGAGCAGATGGAGATGCAATTCTTCGTTCGCCCCGGCACACAAAAAGAATGGTTCAATAAATGGAAAGAAACACGCCTTAAATGGCACCTTGCCCTGGGTACTGATGCTGCCAAATACCGCTATCACGAACACACCAAATTAGCACACTACGCTGACGCGGCTTACGATATTGAGTTTGATTTCCCGTTCGGCTTTAAAGAGGTTGAAGGCATCCACAGCCGTACCGATTTTGACTTGAGCCAACATGAAAAATTCTCGCGCAAAAAAATGCAGTATTTCGACCCTGAACTGGGCGAAGATGGCAAACCATACGGTAATTATATCCCTTACGTAATTGAAACTTCCATTGGTTTAGACAGGATGTTCCTGCTCACCATGATCAACGCGTACGAGGAAGAAGACCTGAGCACAGAAGAAAGACAGGATAGCCGTACCGTACTGCGCCTGCACCCCTGCCTTGCCCCTGTTAAAGCAGCTATTTTCCCGCTGACCAAAAAAGATGGCCTGCCAGAGAAAGCACGCGAAATAATGGACAAGCTTAAGCTTGATTTCAACATCCAGTACGAAGAGAAAGATGCTATTGGCAAGCGTTACCGCCGCCAGGATGCTATTGGTACACCTTTCTGTATCACGGTAGACCATCAGACTTTAGAGGATAACACCGTAACCATCCGCCACCGCGATACCATGACGCAGGAACGTGTACCTGCCGACCAGCTTGATAAAATTATTGGTGAGAAGGTGAGCTGGAAAAATTTGTTAGGATAATTTAATCCGGATTCGGGTAAAACCGAAAATCCGCAAGATATAAGCGCTGGTTTTTAACCGGCGCTTTTTTGTTTGCAAACAATTCTCCCCTACACTCCTTTTGTGTTTATATGAAAACACAAGTACATGTCTATCAAAATTAAAGACCAACCCTTTTACATCCAGAGCACAGCAGTGTTGTTTGGCCTTATCCTGTTGGTGTATGTGATGATACAGCTGGCAGATATTTTAGTACCACTTGCCTTCGCGGCATTTTTAGCTATCCTGCTAAACCCGCTTGTTAACCGTTTGCAGCGCTACAGGGTGCCTAAAGTGTTATCCATCATTATTGCCATGCTGGTGATGATAATAGGCGTAGCCACGGTATTTTACTTCCTGAGCACCCAGGTCATCCAGTTTGGCGATTCGCTGCCCATGCTGCAAAAAAAGTTCGAATCTATCACCGTCGAACTCAAAAACTGGATCCAGGCCACCTTTGGGGTTGAGATAACCAAGCAGGAAAAAATGCTGAAAGATGCCCTTAACAACAGCCAGGCCATGGTAGGCAAAACCGTAAATGGCTTACTGGGCACGCTGGCTATCATATTCCTGCTGCCGGTATATATTTTCCTGATGCTGTTATACAAAACACTCATCCTTAATTTTTTATACGAGGTGTTCTCTGAAGAAAACTCCAAAAAAGTAAGCGATGTACTCAGCGAAACCAAAACAGCTATACAAAGCTATATTGTGGGTTTACTGATAGAGATGATCATTGTTGCCGCCATGAATTCCGCCGCGCTGGTTTTGCTTGGCGTAAAGTACGGTATCCTGATTGGTTGCATCGGCGCTATACTTAATCTGATACCTTACCTGGGCGGCATTATAGCCATTGCCCTGCCGGTATTGATGGCTACGGTTACCAAGGATGGCTACTCCACACAATTAGGGATAATTATAGCGTACATTGTTATCCAGTTTATTGACAACAACATCCTGGTGCCGCGTATCGTATCATCAAAGGTGCAGATCAACGCGCTCATGTCTATCATTGTAGTGCTGCTGGGTAACGCGCTATGGGGTGTGTCGGGCATGTTTTTGTCTATCCCCTTTGTGGCGGTACTAAAAATAATTTTCGACCGGATCGATGACCTTAAACCCTGGGGTAAACTACTGGGCGATAATATCCCCACCCACCACATGGGTGATACCTGGCGAAGCCGCCAACGGCGTAAAGCTGTGCTGCCGAAGAAGGCGGATAGTTGATCGTCCAGAGTATGCACTCGCTCGGCTCCAGCCGAGTGAGGACTATTATGCGGCCTCTGGCCGCAATAAGTCAATTAACTCTCATCAACTATAAACGGTGAATCTGGATTAGCGCTACTGTAAACGTATGCGGTTTCATCATTAACAAGCATTGCCTTAACAGGGTTCTGATGTATATATTCCACTTTCTGATCAAACACTTCGGGGGTGTACAGTTCAATTGGGAAACTTGTTTTTTGCCAAAACTGATATTCGCTGTTTTGATTGGTGTTGTTGGCAAAAAATTTAAACAAGTAAAGCAACCATTCTTTACGACTTTCCTGAAGATTGTTGCTAATCATGTCTATGATGCGCTTGGCAGTATAGCTTTTTAAATCGCGAATAACGTCAGGTAGCTTTCCATCATCATGTGCTGCAATCAAATGTATGTGATTACTCATGATGCAATAAGCATACACCTTTAACCCTTTATTTTTTCTACAGTATTCTAAATTGCGAATAAACTCTTCACAATAATCATTCCTGGTGAATACATCTATCCAACCAACAACCGGAAATGTCAGGAAAAATGGTCGGTCGCTATTCGCTTTTCGTAACTCAGACATTTATCGAATATAATTATTGTTTGATAAAATAAAAATAGAGGACGCGGCCGGAGGCCTAATAATAGTCGTCACTCGCGAGGACGCAAGCGACTGCGGTAACGGTGAGTCGTGAAGAGGAGTTGCGGCCGGAGGCCTTATAATGGTTGTCACTCGCGAGGACGCGAGCGACTGCTATGGGTTACAAAAAAAGGGTCTGAAGCTTACACTCCAGACCCTTTTCGCTATGGTCTATCGACCATCGACTATCGACTTATTAATGGCTTACCGGGTTATCGGCTTTGTTAAGCGTACCGTTTGTAAACAATATTGGGTTTACCTTTTTGGTATCGCCCTGGTATACCCAAACAATATTGCCAATGTATTTGCGGAAAGCATCGCTTACCTGTGTTGGTGTTAATTTTTTAACATCATCAGCAAGGGTTAAAGATCGTTTCCAGTTATTATGCAATACTTCGTTAGCTACAATTGAACCAGCCTGCGCGGTGTTGGTTTCGTTCTTGTAATAGAAGCCGGTTAAATAAGTAACCTTCATATCGGCAACTTCGGCATTATTAAAACCTTCCCGTTTTATCCTGTCAACCAGTTTATCAAATACAGCAATGTACTTATTAGGTTCGGTAGTTGATACTGAAAACTTAGCTACCGAGGTAGAACCCACGCTAAACCATGATTGCGGCGCGTACGATAAGCCGTTATTGGTACGGATATCCAAAAAGTGCTTATCGGCAAATATGCGCATGGCTACATTAAAGGCGTCAAAATCGGGCGTGCCGGGGGCAGGACCGCTGGTAACACCTTCTACATAATTGGTAGCCAGCTGGCGGTTTTCTGACGAGAAGGTGTTTTTATACGCCCTGAAGAATGATTTTTTCAACGCAAACGGTGCGCCTTGCTTAATGGTGCCCAGCAAACCTTTTACCTTAGCTTCTATATCGGCACGGTCAAGGTCGGCAACTACCACTATCAGCATACGCGATCTGGTTAGTATAGAATGGTAATAGTTTTTGGTTTCTTCGGCGGTAAGCGGCGCTATGCTTTCGGCTGTGCCGTCAGGGTCTTTTGCATAATCGCGGCCGTTAAAGGCAATTTTGTCGGCATATTTATCAATAGCGTTGTCCGGGTCAGAGTCCGCAGCTTTTATCTGGGTTAACTGGTCCTGCTTGATACGTGCAAACTCTTTCGCGTCAAACTTAGGGATGGTTATCGCCTCAACATATAAAGGCCAGGCAATATCCAGGTCGGTTTTTATACAATTAACCTTTATTACCGAATAGTTTTTAGTGGCAACGCCGTAAACGGCCGCGCTTATTTTATCCAGTTGGTTTTTAAAGGTATTTTTATCGTGCTTTAAGGTACCGCACTCGTTAAGGGCGTTCATGGCCATGGCTTCGATACCTGCTTTGTTAGCCGGGTAATTTTGCACGCCGCCTTTTATAACAGTTTGTATCTCTACAATATCGTTACCGCTTGGCTGTACAATAACTTTTACGCCATCAACCATCATTTCATACGCTTTTTGCTGGGCCGAGGCCGTGTTAGCGCTCGTGGTTGCAGCAGCAATAAGCAATAGATATATATATTTCTTCATTGTGATTAGTGTTAAATTATTTTGCTACAAAAAACGAAGCCGCATTAACCTGTTTGCTCAATTCGGGGGTTAAAATAATGCCCGATACCACCGGCTTGCCAACAATATAAGTGTTCAAATACCTGGCAATATCGTTGCGGCTAACTTTCTGATAGTTATCGTTAAGATCGGTATAATAATTAAGCGAGGTACTGCACCATTGAAAGCTTACCTGCGATGGCAGCGACGATGGTTTCTCCAGCTCGCGGCTGTGGTTACGCAATAAAATGGCTTTGGCATCGGCCAGTTGCTCGTCGGTATAATAATCGGCTTTGCCCCACTGGCTTATCTGGTTATTTAACTCATCATAACACTCTTTTATTTTGGTTGGGTTTGGCACCACAAATAACGATATCATGCCGGTATAATGGCTGGTGCCGTAGCTTAAGCCTACTGATGATGCCAGGCCTTTATCAACAAGCGCCTGCTGTAATTTTGAGGAATTAAGGCCTAATATGGTTGAATGTACATCGGCAGCTACGGTTGATGCCGAATCTGTCATATAAGCCGGGCCCTGCCATGCGTACATCATAAACGGTGTTTGCGCTATGCTCATTTCTTTTACAAACGCTACGCTTTTCTCAACCGGTTTAAAGGCAGGTATAGGGTATTTTTCATGCGGATTGAAACCGCTGTTTGCCCAATCGCCAAAAATAGCTTCTGCTTTTTTAAAGCTGTCTTCATGCTTTACGTCGCCACAAATAATAAGCAGGCTGTTATTAGGGAAATAATACTTGTTTTTGATAACCATCATCTTCTCGGGCGTGGCGGTATTGATCACCTCGTGGATACCGATAGGCATTTTGCGGGTAATGAGATCGCCCCAAAGGTTTTTGCTGATATCGTAATATAACTGGAAACCCGGGCTGCTCTCGTTCCGCTGAAACTCGCCATCAACAACAGGGCGCTCTTTCTGCATATCCTCTTCGCGGTAAATAGGGAAACGTATAGAAGCGTTGATCAGCTTCATACCAGCTTCAAGGCTATCTTTACCAACAGTAAAATAGTAGTTTACGCGTTCGTTACCGGTAGTACCGTTCCATATAGCGCCAAGCTCCTGCGTGCGTTTCAAAAATTTCTCCTGTGTAGGGTAATCCTTGTTGGCCTTAAAAAACATGTGCTCAAAAAGGTGCGAAAGGCCGCTGTACTCGGGGCCTTCGGTATAGGCGCCGTTCTTTACAGCAATTTCAATAGTAGTTAAGGGGACTTTGCTGTTTTCAATAACAACAACTTCCAAACCGTTTGGCAATTTTTTCCAGAAGTAACCTTCAGGGAGCCTCGGCTGGGCAACCGCGCAAAATGAGCATACCATGCCCAACGCGGTAAGGGTTAATAGTTTGGTAAATTTCAGGGTCATAAAAACTTTAGAATTTTATGGTTTAGATTACGATCCCCTAAATATATTACATATTATTAAAAATTTAGTTACAGGTGGTCTATTACAGGTAAATGTATCAAAACCGGATCATTCTAAAGGGAACTCCGATGGAAACTGAAGTTTTATATAACCGTCCTAAAGGAGACGCGAGGTATCGCATCTCTACTTAAATTGCACCACTACTTTTTTGCCCGATACATTCTCCAGAAAAGGTTTAAATATGAGCCCGGCATTCTCACGCGCTTTGCCAAGCAGGTTCATTTCGTTGGCGGTGGTCAGCATTTTCTTTTCGGCAATTTTGTAAACATCCTCCACCATATCCTTGCTTTTATCGGCAAACCAAACGCCCGATACATCATACACGCGCGATTTTTGATGATCTAACTTTACGTAACAGATCTCGGGCTGCGGCAGGGTAACAGTTACCGTATCCTTACTTTGGCTGATATCGGCTTTTGTTACTTTGGTAAGGTCAATACAGGCAGTTACCTCGCCTACCGCTACAAACAGCACCCGCGAATCGGGCATTATCATGTGCAGTTCCTTCTTCTCCACCACATCCTTCATACTGTATTTCACCAGTTCCAGCTTGCCCATGGCTATTACTTTGGTTACCATGGCATCTTCGGTAACCTGGGTACGGGTGGTGCTAAACTCGTGTTTAATATAAAAGAACAGGAATATTAAAAACCCGGTGATAACCAAGGCAAACAATAGTGTAAGCGAAATACGGGAACGGGAGGTACTAAACATACTTGTTTTACAATAAGGTGCCTATTTTGTTTAAGTTTGATTAATTAAAATCATGAAACCTCATCTAATAATTTCCGGCCTTCTTATATTCTGGGTTTGTATATCTACGCGCGCAATGGCTCAAAACTTTTTGAAAGACGATGCTCCCATTACTAAATCTTTTCATAAAAAACTCAAAAAAGCCAAAGTAGATTCTCTGCTAATTTATGAAAGTGGTTGTGTAGGATGTGAGCAATTAGCGGATAGCTTAGGTAACTGTCTCTTATACACATCT
>NZ_LGEK01000129.1 GCF_001636615.1 Mucilaginibacter sp. L294
TTTTCGTGTGCTCGGAGATGTGTATAAGAGACAGATACCGATATTAAATGTATTATTTTTAGTTTGCTTAGGCTGTTTTAAGTTTCTAACTTTTAGTTATAAACTTGCGAAGGATTAAATGACAAAATCGTAAAAAAAATTTGCCCTTCAATTTTATACGTCCGGACATTTTTTTGTCCGGACATTCCATTAATTAACAATATAGTACAACGAGTTACCGCTTCCATTAAAACCTTTGCTTTTTCGATATGGAGGTGTTCCCAAGCTAAAAACAGAGTTTAATCCAGAAAGAAAACTCGGCTTTACCATCAAGAAATGACTCTGCCATCTTTATAAATACTATGCATTTGTGATAAGGCTGATCACTATTTTGTGATTCTTTTCATCAACAGTTAAATTCTATTGCGGACTCCCTTTTGTTATGCCATTTTCACCAAAAGCATCAACCGCAAACCAGTATTTTTGGTCTTTATTTAGACTCCTTATTGTTATATCTGTTTCGCCATACACTTGGTAAGCCCGGTATAATTTATCTTTTTTCGTGCCAAAACGTATATTATAACCAATGGCGCCCGGTTGTTTTTTCCATGATAGTTTAACATTTCTGGCATCTGCGGCATCTCTTGCAATTTGAAATGAATTCACTTTTGTTGGCTTTTTACCTGAACGAGAGCCAAATACCCTAAATCCGGAAATGGCGAAAGTGCCGCCAGGTACCCGGTAGTTGGTTACTTTTAAATATTTGATCTGCAAAGGAGTTTTCATCACATGGTATTGATGGGTCAGATCTTCAGTATTATTAGTTTCATCAATGAGTTTTTTCCAGACTTTGTTATCAGCAGAATATTCTATTAAATACTGCTGAGCTAAAATGCCATCACGGCCAAAAAGCTGTGTGTTATTTTCAGCAAAGTTTATTTGCACTGCTTTAACAGTGGCACCCTTACCCAAATCAACACTCAGCCATTCGCCTTTATGCCCTGTTTTGGCGCTCCAATAATCCCTGATCTCTTCATCGAATGCGAATGAGACTGGATGTCCCTCTAAAATGGATGATGCCTGAGCGGCTTTTTTATAGGACAGCATCATCCAGCCAGGAAAAAGCTCACTTATATCTTTTATTTTATGATCAGGCATCACCATCGGATAATCGCCAAATTCGGTATGCGTAATCATGTTTCCTTCTTTATCAAACGTTACCGGGAATAATCCCAGCCTTCGCTCGAATATGTCTTTTACGGAGATGGTCATCGTTGATATGTGCCAGTAATTGCCATACTTATCCTGAAAGGTTGCGCTATGACCGGCACCATTAATAAAACACTCTGGCTTTGCTGAAAATGGGTTGTTTGATGCATAAGTGAATGGACCTAACGGCTTGTCGGAAACATAATAACCGTCCGCATAACTTTTATACTGCGTGCCTGGCGCAGAATATTGATAATAATATTTCCCTTTGTATTTGGTCATCCAGGGAGCTTCGTGATATTATTTGTTATCTGTTTGGAAATTTGGCTCAAAAAACCGATATTAGAACATAAGAATTAGCGAAAATTGAACTATTTTCTTAGGTGACCTATTCGGTGACCTGGGTAAATTCAGGATATATAAAGCATTGATTTAGACAGCAGAAGACAATCGTCTTTGTTCCCTCCCGCTCCCTACTTTCTCTCAACTATCTAAATATTATGTTTATAATTTTAACTATGCCAAAATGTGAAATTGGATAAGTGGTTCGATAACTTACCTTCTATCCTATTGCTAATATAAAGTAAGAGCCTTCAAAACAAAATTTTCGAAAACGCCCCCCTATTTTGCCAATTGATGGTCAGCTTGCAATTACCAAGCCTCGACGAATTGTACAGGGCAAATTGTAATCAAGTTATAACAGTGTTTATTATAAATTTAGAAAGCAAAAAAAGGCAAGGATAGTTAAAAATGGCAAAAGATTTTAAAGCCTCGGTAAGTGATAAATTAGAGTTGTCATCAAAACCATCGATGGTTGTTAATCACAGAAAGTCTAATATAATGCGAATAGGTTGAATAGCTAAATTTCCTATACATTGGTTGAGCGTTATCCGGCGGCTTTTTTAATAATAGTGTATTTTCCAAGCTAATAATTTTTCAAGATGTCTTCAAATGATTGTTCAGAAAAGCTTTATACATAGCCAAATTCAATATGACAGGCAGTTTACAACTGCAAATCGACCTTAGCTGGTGAAGAGTGCGCTATAATTTATTACTTTTGTATTGCAGTTCTGTCATACAAAAATTTGAATGCTCGAAATAGATAAAAGGGAGTCTGTTACAGGTTCTTCTAACACACAACCAATTCACAAAGAACTCAGTTTGAAGGAATTTCTTCTGATCTTTATCAACTACTTCAATTATCTGCGTGGAAAGTGGAAGACTCTTCTGGTATTCTGTTTCATCGGTGCGGTCATAGGGTTTTACTATGCTTACCAAAAGCAACCGATCTATACAGCAACAACAACATTTGTTTTGGAGGATGATAAACCTTCCGGGATGCTTGGTCAATATTCCAGTATTGCGGCCATGGCGGGAATTGATGTAGTTGGGAACACAGGTGGGATCTTTCAAGGTGAGAATATTATCCAGTTATATACCTCTCGTACAATGATAGAAAAAGCCCTGCTGAGTTATACCTCTGATCACGGGCGGCAACAATTACTGATTGACCGTTTTCTCGAGATCGAAGATTTAAGGAAAAACTGGGCTTCAGAACCAAGGCTAAGTACTATAAACTTCAACCGAAAGAGCGATCAGCAATTTTCCCGGATTCAAGATAGTATTCTGGGTAAAGCGGTTGAAACGCTGAACAAAGAATATCTGTTCGTTGCCAAACCTGATAAAAAAATTGGCATTATTCAGGTAACGGTCAATGCAAAGGATGAGCAATTTGCAAAAGATTTCAACGAATCTATCGTAAAGACTGTAAATACTTTCTTTGTTCAAACCCGAACCAAAAAGGCGATCGAAAACATTGCGATATTACAACATCAGACCGATTCTGTCAAAGCGGTGATGAACGGCGCTATTTTTCAATCTGCTCAAGTTAGTGATGCGACACCCAATCTGAATCCTGCCAGGCAAATCCTGCGGGCTCCCGTACAACGTTTTCAGTACAACGCGGAAGCCAATAAAGCGATTCTTACGCAACTGATTCCCAATTTAGAACTGGCTAAGATCTCGTTGAGAAAAGAAACCCCATTAATTCAGATCATTGACGAGCCAGTTTATCCGCTGACAAAAAAGAAGCTCAGTAAACTGATCTCATGTTTAATAGGCGCTATACTGCTGGGTGGAGGCGCTGCGATTATGATGACGTTCAGAAGATTGTCATCGGCTGTAATAAATAGCTAATATGTCGTTGATCAAAAAGAACATCTTATTTAATACGCTCCTGTCGCTGTCGCAAATTTTATTCCCGCTGCTTACCTTTCCGTATGCTTCGAGAATATTAGGTCCAGCGGTGATCGGAAAATTGAATTTCATTGACAGCCTGACGCAATACTTTGTATTGTTTTCAGCAGTAGGTATACCGTTATATGCCGTTCGGGAACTGTCGAAGCTAAGAAGTGATTATGAAAGATCAAATAAACTGTTCACAGAACTGATCGTTATCCATCTGCTCACCACCTTTTTTTTTCTGTTTATATATGCCATCACGTTAGCGCTTATTGAAGACGGACGTTCCTATTTAACATTAGGATTTATCGGTTTTGGCATCCTGCTATCCAGCGTGTTTATTATCGAGTGGTATTTTCAATCTCAGGAAAAGTTTGCTTATATAACCAAAAGAACCCTACTTATCCGGGTTGTCTTTATTATTTTGATGTTTGTTTTGGTGAAAACTCGAGCGGATGTCGCTAAATATTATTTGCTGTTTCTGATCGTCAATATCATCAATTCGGCAACGAACTTTCATCTGGCCTTTAAAAATGGAGTTCGGTTCGTTTTTAAAGATCTGACTTTAAAAAGGCATATCAAACCACTTCTTTTTCTGACCGCCTGTTCGGTGATCGGGAGCATATATGTTTTACTGGACAATGTAATCTTGGGGTTGTTAAGCACTAATGAAGCCGTTGGATATTATTCGACAGCTATAAAAATTACAAAATTACCCATTTCACTTATCAATGCATTGGGGATTGTACTGGTGCCATCCATATCTCAGTCCTTTTCAAATAATGACCTTACTGCCGTAAAACATTACCTGAACAATTCCATACATTACGTTTTGACCCTGGGCATACCATTGTCTTTCGGCATCGCGCTAACTGCAAAATGGACGGTGCTGATTATCGCCGGAACACAATTCTCACCAGCCATCGATGTAATTGTGATTCTTTCTCCGGTCGTTTTGCTCATCGCCCTGAGCTGTATCTATTTTTTCCAATTGTTCACTCCGGGCGGTCAAGAGCGTGTAATGCTTATCATTCTTGGCATCAGCGCATCTGTGAGTATCGTACTTAATCTGATCCTGATCCCTTACTTTCAGCATTTCGGAACTGCTGTAACGACAACGGTTACTGAACTTGCCGTTTGCTTATTAAGTCTATATTATTCCAAAAAAGTTTATCAGCTCAGCATGAATTGGAAATTGTTCATTTCACCGTTGGTGAGTTCAATCATATTTATTCCAATTATTTATTTTATTGATCTCTCTAATTTGAACAATTGGATAAAACTTCTTATAGGTGCTCTGGGCTGCATGCTAACTTATTATATTATACAACGGGTTATATTTAAAGATCAAATCATTATGAGAATTGAAGCCTTTGCCGGCGAAATTCTCTTACAAAAACGATAATATGAGTGTTGTGGAAATTTCTGCCATCGTAGTGGGCAGAAACGAAGGAAGTAAGTTAGAAAATTGCCTGAGATCGTTGTTATTCTGTAACGATATTATTTACGCTGATCTTGATTCAAAAGATCATTCGCTGGCGATTGCCGAAAAATTCAATTGCCGTGTTTATAATTATAAAAAGTACGGCCCGTCATGTGAATATACGCAGGCAGATCTCATAAGTGAAGCAATTAACGATTGGGTGATACTGCTAGATCCCGATGAGGCCGTGGATGTGGCGCTGCAGCATGATATAATTGAAGCTTTGAACAGATTAAGCGCAATGGCACACATCGGCTCGATCGACGTTCCCTGGCAATTTTACTTTGGCAAAAAGCGGTTGAATGGTACCGTTTGGGGTTACCGGAACCGTAAAGCTATCGTTGTAAACAAGAACAGATATGAGATCTTGCCAATCACCCATTACGGCAGACGTTTGAGACCTGGATTTGAAAATTTGTCCATAAAACTCACTGGAAAAAATGTCCTGCACCATTATTGGATGGATGACGCCAAAAGCTTCATCGCCAAGCACAAGAAATATTTAAAAGATGAGGGAACCGATCGGTACAACCTTGGTCAAAGAATATCTGTCGCCGGTATTTCTTACAATATATTTTATGAATTTTTGCGCTGTTTTGTCATCACTAAAGGCTACAAGGATGGTTTCACCGGTCTGTTTCTCAGTTTTTTTTGGACCTGGTACTGTTTTAAATCCAACGTCTCACTTTATAGCGTTATGAAAAAACGAAATAAAGAAGCAATTATCAACAACACCAACGCAATCCGCTGAAATAAAACATCAAAATGAATGTAATACATCAAAGACCGCTTGTTTCAATTATTACGGTCGTTTATAATGCTGCAAGTACGCTGGAACAAACAATAACTTCTGTTCTCGGACAATCGTATTCGAATATTCAGTATATTGTTATAGACGGTGGTTCTACAGATGGCTCTGTTGACCTCATTACCAAGTATTCGGACCGCATCGCATATTGGATCAGTGAACCCGATAGCGGAATTTACGACGCGATGAATAAGGGCTTAAAAATCGCAAATGGTGAGTTAATCGGCATCATCAACAGTGACGATTGGTATGAATCTGATGCGGTTGTTACGATGGTCGAAGCCTTTCAAACCCATCCTCTGACAGATATTTTTCATGGGATCTTACGTTTTATCGGCAGCAATGAACAGCTCCAGCATGTCGCTGGTCATCCGGTCACGTTTCTCAAGACGGGGATGATTGAACATCCCACCTGCTTTGTGAGATCTAACCTTTACCGTAAGCTAGGATTTTTTGATAAGACTTACCGGGCAGCTGCTGATTATGAATTCGTCAACAGGGCTCTGAAGAATGGTGCTAAATTTCGGTTTATTGAAAAGATCATTGCTAACTTTAGAGCCGGTGGCATTACCTCGACGGAAAACAGTGCGCAGGAGGAGCTAGCGATCAAGTATCGTTATGGTCATATCTCCAAACTGAAGTATTGGCGATGGCGCATCATTCTAAAAATCATTTATCTGTTTAAATAGTCAATGGACAAAACGCCTTTGATATCGGTCATCATTCCCAATTATAATTACAGCGATTATATTATCACCGCATTGGAGAGTGTGGCTGCTCAAACTTACGGGAATTGGGAGTGTATAATAGTAGATGACGGCTCGACTGACAACAGCCGAGAGGTGATCAACGATTTCATAACGCGAAGCCGTGACAATCGCTTCATGCTTCTTCAAATTGCGAATTCCGGCACATCAGCAGCAAAGAATGTTGGCTTAAAGAAGGCCAAAGGAGTTCTTATACAATTCTTGGATGCGGATGACCTGATTGAAAGCCATAAGTTGGAATCTCAATTGGAAATAATCCTCAAAAATAGGGCAAACCTTGTCTTTGCTGAATCCAAATTTTTCACAGAGGAAAATGGCAGCCGATCGTATTTTGTTAAATTCCCCAAAGGTTATCTAGCCGATGAAACGCTTGTCGATTTTGCGCTATTGGAAAGAATCATAACGAACAACCTGGTCACCATCAGTAGTCCTTTGTTTATAAAAGCTGGAGCGCCAAAGGAGGGATTTGTGGAAAATCTGAACAATAATGAAGATTGGCTCTTTTGGGTCAAAATAGCCTTTCAACGACCTTTGTTTTTGATTGACCGTTCGGATCTTTCTCAAACGCTCATCAGGGGACATCAAAAAAGTGCCATGCAAAACAGCGAAAAGATGTACCGAGGAGAAATTGTTGTTCGTGCGGAGATTGAGCGGCTGATTAATCATAGCGGCTGGCTGTCTACAGAACAGCGGAAGCATCTTCGGTTTCTGAATAAAAGGTTACTTAGTTTACATCATATCCGTTCCGTTGATGTCGGTAAAGGTTTGCTTTTATTAGCGAAATGTATGATCGAAAAGCCATCGAATATGATCGAACTTTCCTGGGCAGGCGGACTGCGTTTGTTAAAGCGGATAATAAAATTCAGGCATGCTAAAAAATAAGTTATTTTATTTCGGTATTTGCGCCTTGTGCTTGCTTATGTTTGGAGCTGACGTTTTTCTGATTCTCCGTTACAAAGACTGGAGCGGGACGATGCCACAACTGCTTGCTTATTCATTCGGATTAATACTCGCGGAAGTCATCACGCTTTTTTCAGTTTTGAAATATAAGCAACTGGTCAATCCTTACTCCCTGTTCAGTGTCTTTATATACATTTACGGTTACTCATTTCTCAAATTATCGGCAAAGCAAAATGACTACACGGATAGATTTACGCTGATCTGTTTGCTGAGCGTGGTGTTTTTCTTGTTAGGTTGTATAATAATCGATCACTTGAAACCCATTTCCATCTCCAATATACTTCCTAAACTGGGAAAAAGATTCGCTCTATTAACTTCTCATGTTTTGGTTGTTATTTCTACCCTCGTGTTTTTTATCGAGATCAAACAGTTGGGTTACCTTCCGATCTTGAATCTTGGCAATCTGGATGTTTACAGCGAACTGAATTCAAACAACGTCACACCGCTACATAATTTTATTATTTTATGCGCTTTACTTCCGACGATCTATTATATACATTTTAAACGGGAGGTAATTAAATTACCCTTGGTATTATTCATAACAATCTGGTGCGGGTTTATATTGGTCAATTATCTCAGCAGGCAGGTCATTATCCTCGCCTTACTTTCTCTTGTAAGTGCCGTTACTTACTACAATCAGATTTCAATTGCAAAAACCCTTATGTATCTATGTGTTTTTTTTATAACGTTTGTAGCATTAGGCTCCTTAAGATCGTCAAGTAATATTGAGGAGGATGCGAATACATTTTTAAAAGCATACGGTGAAATAGACAAGCCCACAAATATTGCAGAAACTTATTTGTCCCTATACGGGGCAGTCAATTTTTCAACGGGAAGCAGCATCATCGAAGGCGCCCGGCGGGATGATTATTCGGCTATGGGCAGGTACACCTTCCGGCCGATTATCGCAAGTTTACCGTTCAATAAAAATGCCATTTACCCAGTACAGTACAGTTCTTATGACTTATTGGGGACCTATCTCACCGATCCTTACCTGGATTTCGGCTGGTTTGGTGTCCTTGTTGTTAATTTTTTATATGGTGCCTTTAGTATGAATACTTACAAAAAATATATCAATAAGGTCAACGATTATGCGATTTTAGAGTGGACATTGGTCGCATTTTGTATATTGATGGCTGCATTTACCAATTACGTAAATACCTTTTTCGTCTTTTTTTTATTTATTATAAGCAGGATCACGTTAAAATGATTGCAGAACCTAAACCAGCCGTTACGATCCTAATGGCGACATATAACGGCGCCAAATTTTTAGCCGAACAGATCGATAGTATACTCGCGCAAACCTTTACGGATTGGGAGCTGATCATCAGGGATGATCATTCCACAGATGAGACTTTATCGATCATCAATAGGTTCCAGTCTGACAAACGCATAAAACTGATCGACCATGGCCCAGATCATGGCAGTGCCTGTATCAATTTTTCCAATCTCGTTGACTGGGCCAAAGATCATGTTCAAGGCTATGTGATGTTCTCCGATCAGGACGATATCTGGAAAGAAAAGAAGATCGAACAATCTTTGGATTTTATCAAAATGCTCGAAATAGCAGATTCCGGTTTGCCCATAATGGTGTATTCAAAGTTTCAATTTATCGCGGAAGACGGAACGGCTCTTCCGCAGCATTTAGCACTTCCGTCAGCGTTGAATATTGGTACCGCACTGGTCGAAAATTATGCGTGGGGTTGTACGATGATCATCAATCAGCCTTTGTTGAAAAAGGTAAGGAAAATACCCTATAGCGCCGTGAATCATGATTACTGGATCGCTTTATTAAGCACCGTATTTGGAAAAGCATTTCTATTGGATGAGACGACCATCCGTTACCGACAGCATGCGCATAATGTTAGTGGTAACGTTTCGAATAGTTTTTGGAAAAACAGGTTCAACAGATACTTGGGAAAAAGCGAAATGATGATCAAACATTTTGCAGTTAACTTATTGACAGTCATTTTGTTTTATAACGAATATCATTCTACTATTGGGGATAATGAAATAACTATAATTAAAAACTATCTGGAATATTATAAATTTAACAGCTTTCA
>NZ_LGEK01000010.1 GCF_001636615.1 Mucilaginibacter sp. L294
AGATGTGTATAAGAGACAGGTATGAAATAGTTGATTTATAGGTATTTATTGATTTTAGGCTTGTTCCATTTTGTTTCATTTTTTTATCAAATGGAACACGGTTTTTTTAAGCTGAAAGCTTAATTGCTTCAACTTACTACATGTTTAAATGCCCTGAAATTGACAGCAAAAAACTTGCTGTAATTACCTTATCTGTGTAACTTTCGCAGCGGGCGAACGTAAACCTGTTTAACTACACTACCAGATAAACTAATGAGTAAATTTTCAAGAATACTTGCGTTAATTTCTTTAACAGGTTGTGCCCTTTTTTCACAGGCTTATGCCCAAACAAGCCCAACTGCGTGGAAGGTTTATTCGCCCGACCACGCGCTTCAAATAAACCTGGAGCTGAATAATGGCAGCTTAAGCTATAAAGTACAGCATAATAATAGCGAGGTGATCCGCCAATCAAAACTGGGCGTGGAAACCACTACCGATAAATTTACCGGCGATTTAAGCTTTGTTAACCAGCTTACCCGCAAAATTAACGAGATCTATACGCTGCCTACGGGTAAGTACCATGTTTACCATGCCACTGCCAACCAGGCAAGCATCACATTTACCAATAGCGATAAAAACAAGATAACGATAGACCTGCGTGCTTATAACGATGGGGTAGCCTTTCGTTACCGTTTCCCCGATTCGGCTAAAACCTACACGCTTGTAAAAGAGCTTACCGAGTTTGCTGTGCCTGAAGCCGCCGCGTGGATACAGCCTTACGGTAAAGACCCGTCTTACGAAAACGTTTTTACAAATGGCACCCCGGCAGGTACGGCAGCTAAAGATAGCTCCGGCTGGGCGTTTCCGGCGTTGTTCCATACCAAAAGCCAGTGGCTGTTTATATCAGAAAGCAACACAACGGCCGATAACGCGGCGATGCACCTGCAGCAAAACGCCACTAATGGCGTATATAAAATGGCGTTTCCGTTAGCTGCGGAAGGTTTAGGGCAAGGGAGTTCATACCCGGTAGCCAAAACACCGTTCGCTACTGCCTGGCGCTTAATTATTGCGGGCGAAAGTGCGGGCACGGTGGTGCAATCAAACCTGGTTAACCATTTAGCACAGCCAAATGCCATAGGCAATATTTCATGGGTGGAGCCCGGCCGCTCGTCATGGAGCTGGTGGAGCGACCACGCCAGCAGCCGCAACATCACCACCATGAAACGTTTTGTTGACCTCGCTGCCAAAATGAAATGGGAATACTCACTGGTTGATGCCAACTGGAACATCCCATCAAGCGGGGGGACTATAGAGGACCTTGTAAAATACGCCAAACAAAAAAATGTAAAGCTTACGCTGTGGTACAACTCCGGCGGGCCGCATAACAACGTTGGCGAACAGCCCCGCGATGTCATGTTTAACCCCGATACCCGTAAGCAGGAAATGAAAAAGCTGCACAACTGGGGTGTTAAAGCCATTAAGGTCGATTTTTTTCAGAGCGATAAGCAGAATATCATGAAGCTGTATACCGACATCCTGAAGGACGCGGCTAAAGAAGAGATTATGGTGATATTCCATGGCAGCACCATGCCGCGCGGCTGGGCGCGCACTTACCCAAATTTGCTGGCAATGGAATCTGTTAGGGGCGCCGAAAACTATGGCTGGTCGAACGATTTTGCCATGGATGCTGCGGAGTTGAATACCATTTATGTGTTTACCCGTAATGTAGCCGGTTCAATGGATTATACGCCTGTTACCTTCTCAGATTATAAATGCTGCCCGCATACCACTACAAACGCGCATGAGTTAGCGCTCAGCGTGATGTTCGAATCGGGGATGATGCATTTTGCCGATAGCGATTCGTCTTACCTGAGCCAGGATAATGTGGTAAAAGCTTTTCTGAGCAGCGTACCCAATACCTGGGATGATACCCGCTTTATACAGGGCGAACCTGGTAAAGATGCCATCATTGCCCGCCGTAAAGGCAAAAACTGGTACATAGCCGGTATAAATGGCGAACAGACGGCTAAAACCTGGACGATATCCCTGCCGTTTTTATACAATAAGGCTGTTTTTAGAGGTACCCTGTTTACAGATGGCACTACGCCGCGCACCATAGCACACCGCGAGGTAGTGCACGAAAAAGATGGTAAAGTAACCGTTGGTGTAATGCCGAAAGGCGGGTTTGTTTTAGAGCTGAAACCACAATAGTTACCTCATAATCCCGGTATGTAGCCTGTACAGTAATGTGCAGGCTTTTTTATGATGAGTTTATCTGGACTAAATCGTTTATATTTATTGGACTATATATCCCATCCGCAGAATTATAAAATTTGATTATCACCAAAGCGGTGTTTATTTTAACATTTAAACCCTACCAAAATGCCCGTTTCAGAAATTGTATACCAGCGCGAACTAACGCTTAACGCGGATGAATTTATTGATGTATTAAACCGCAGTACCCTTGGTGAGCGCCGCCCCGTTGATGATGCCGAACGCATTAAAGATATGCTGCAAAACGCCAACCTGATAGTAACCGCCCGTATAGATGGTAAACTGGTAGGTATATCGCGCGCGCTTACAGATTTTGCTTTTTGTACCTACCTATCAGACCTGGCAGTTGATCAGGCTTATCAAAAAATGGGTATCGGCGTACGCCTGATAGCCGAAACCAAAAGGCAATCGCCAAAGGCAAAACTGATATTGCTTGCCGCGCCTGCTGCTGTAAACTATTACCCCAAAACCGGTATGACACAGTTTAGCCATTGCTTTTTGCTTGATGATGTAAATGATCTTAAGCTGAAAGAATAGTAGCTGGGTTATGATCCGCTACCGCAAGCGTCCCGCTTGTGGATTTAGGACGGTAATGAATAAGCTGAATTTTACATAACGCGATGCAACAAGTTTACCAGGCATACGGCCACAAGCGGGGCGCTTGCGGTAGCAAATGTATATAGTGCCGTTATTTGCAGAAAAACAAAATAATGGCGTAACTTAATTGCCTCAACCAATTATACATGAGGAAAATACCTGCCGGATCAATATTAATGGCCGCGCTTGCCATACTTGCCTTTGGCTGTACCCAAAAAAAGGATTACAAGAGCTGGCCGCAGTACAAAGGCTCAAACGAGAATATCCATTACTCGTCATTAAACGAGGTTGATACCGGCAATGTTAAGCAGTTGCAGGTTGCCTGGACATACCACACCCGCGATGCCGATTCGGTAAACCATTCGCAGATCCAGTGTAACCCTATCGTGATTGATGGGGTGATGTACGGCACCACACCAAAAATGAAGCTGTTTGCCATTGATGCGGCCACAGGGCAGGAGAAATGGCAGTTTAACCCCTTCGATTCGCTGGCTAAAGATAAGCGCATGTTTTTTATCATGAACAATTCAAGGGGCGTGGCCTACTGGGGCGATGGTGATGACAAGCGTGTATTTTACGCTGCCGGGCCTTATTTGTATTGCATTAATGCCACTACGGGTAAAACGGTTAACAGCTTTGGCGATAAGGGCAAACTGGACCTGCATGATGGCCTTGGCCGTGATGTTGCCGATCTGTTTGTTACCGCAAGCTCGCCACCCATTGTATATGGCGATATCATGATCATGGGCACACGTGTGGACGAAGGGTCGCATGCGGCGCCGGGGCACATCCGTGCTTACAATGTGCGTACCGGGAAACAGCTTTGGATCTTCCATACTATCCCGCATCCGGGAGAGCCGGGTTACGAAACATGGGAGGACCCCAACGCCTATAAGTTTATTGGTGGCGCAAATGTTTGGAGCGGTTTCAGTTTAGATGAAAAGCGCGGTATAGTGTACGGCTGCACCGGCTCTGCCAGTTATGATTGGTATGGCGGCAACCGTTTGGGTAATAACCTTTATGCCGATTGCCTGCTGGCGCTTGATGCCAAAACCGGGAAACTGATATGGCATTTCCAGGATATCCATCACGATGTTTGGGACAAGGATATCCCATCGGCACCGGCGCTGGTTACTATTAAAAAAAACGGGAAGGATATAGAAGCTGTGGCTATCACCACCAAAACAGGATTTATATTCACCTTTGACAGGCTTACCGGAAAACCTGTTTATGATATTGTAGAAAAACCGGTACCTACTCATACCGACCTGGCGGGTGAAAAGCTTTCTAAAACGCAGCCGTACCCAACCCTGCCTGCACCTTTCATGAGCCAGCGTTTTAAGGAGAGCGATATCAACCCGTACCTGCCCGATTCATCGAAACAGCAGGTGTTAAAAGCGTTCAGGAGTTACAAGACCGATCATATGTTTAATTCCATATCCTTACAGGGTACGGTAGTATATCCGGGTTTAGATGGTGGTGCAGAATGGGGAGGCCCGTCTTACGATCCTGAAAGCGGAATTTTGTATGTTAATGCCAATCAAATGGCCTGGATAATACAAGCTATCCCCTTAAATAATAAGGAAGCGGCTAACGAAACTAACTTACAGGCCGGCCAGCGGTTGTTTAAAGCCAACTGCATGACCTGCCACGGTGCCGACCGTAAAGGGTCGGGCACATTCCCATCGCTTATTAACATCGAAAGGAAATATAAACCGGCATCGTTCGATACTTTATTGCAGGCGGGCAGGCGTATGATGCCCGCATTCAGGCAGTTAAAACCTGTTGAACGTGCGGCTATCGCATCGTATATTTTAAACATCAGCGCAGAACAGCCCAAGCCGTTTATAAATGCTGATAGCCATAAAGATGATGTGTTTAAAGTGCCATACGCTATAGTAGGCTATAATAAATTCCTGAGTAAAGAAGGCTACCCGGCAATTGCACCACCATGGGGGACGTTGAACGCCATTAACCTGAATACCGGTAAACTGGTTTGGAAAACAACCCTGGGTAATGATCCGGAGTTTCCGCATGGCAAAGAGGATTCTGGTACCGAAAATTATGGCGCATCAGTAATAACCAAAGGCGGGTTGCTGTTTATTGCCGCTACAAAGGATGGCAAATTCAGGGCGTTCAATAAAAAGACCGGCAAGTTGCTTTGGGAAGTTACGCTGCCTGCGCCGGCTTATGCCACGCCATCAGTCTACGAGCTAAATGGCAAACAGTATATTGTAATAGCCTGCGGCGGCGGTAAAATGAACACCCGGTCGGGCGATAGCTATGTGGCTTTCGCGCTGCCATCAAAGTAAGCTTATTTTATGGTGATGGATGTTGCCGGTAAAATCAATTTATCTTCAAAGCCATCTAAAGTAATTTCAACCGGTTGTTCGCTAAAGTTGATGATGAAGTGGAGTTTATTGCCCGCTTTATTTTCTACTACTAAAGCATCAACGTTTAAAGGGTTGTTGCTCCATAATTCGCAAATGTGAACCGGTTTAAAGGCTTTAAGCTTTTTTAGGTAGTCGTAAACCGGGTAGGGCGTTTCCTTATCCATCAGGCCATCTTTGCCCGTGGTATCAAAATAGGTTAGCGATGCAGCATTCGCCAGGTATTTGATGCTCAGCAACGTCCAGGCGGCGGTAAAAAGCGACGATTGCCTTGCATCGTGCTTTAGTTTAAGTACCCGCCTTGACCTGAGTGTAACAGGCGATACATATACCGGTACGCCGGGGTTAATGGCATTAGCTTTAATAATGGTATAGGGTTGTGCCTGCAGGTTTTCAATCAGGGTACGGGTATCATTTGCATGTACCTGCGGGTTTAGGCTGTAACTCACAAAATCCATAGCCATGCCTGTTAATGGCTGGCGGTTCCATTCGGTAAAATAACCATCGGTGCCCGCACCTATTTTTATCCCCGGGAAGATCCACTTAAGCAGGGGGTAAGCTCTGTTCATGGTTTCGGCGCTGGTTGTTTTGCGCCCCTCATCCAATATTAAAATATCCTCAACCAGATTGATATAACTCTTTTCAAATACGCTGATCAATTCCTGGAGTTGCAGGTCGAGATCAGTAAAAAAAACAGCAATACTGAGGCAGGTTTTTAAACCGGTTGCCTCGGCCGCGGCTTGTTTAAGTAATTTTCGCCAATCGGTATCAAAGCGGATCTCTATCCGGTAGGTATCAAAAGGCAGCTGCTTTAGTAAAGCGGTTTGTTGTGTGTTTAGCTTTTTATCAGCGGTTTTGTTGTACCCTATACGGGGTAGTTTAACCTTATTGCCGTTTACTACCAGGTGAGTATCATTTATGCCGATAGCAGGTTTACCCGTAACATCAACCTTAAGTGTTAACGTATGTGTAACCGTATCTCCGATGTTTACTTCTACCGGGAGTGAGCTGTCGGGTGGTGTGTTGTAAGTTTTGTAAGAGTTATCCGCCCAATTGCGCTGATCCTCGGTTTCAAATGGGTCGCCTTCAAATTGCAGGGTTGCTGTACAGTTTTCGGCAGGCTGCCATTGCATTTGTGCTACGTTTTTAAACAACTCAGTGGGGCTTATCTGCGCCGGGAATTGAAGGGTTTTATTATTGCCTTCAGCATCGGTAACAACGCAGGGCTTAGCCATACACTCGTGGATGGGGTGCAGCAGGCATACACCAATACGGTTGCGGCTAAACTTGCTTAATGCAACGCCTTTAAAAGTAAAGCGGATGGTGTTGTTTTTACCCGTGATGATGAGGGTTGATTTATATTTTACACTACCCATAGTGTATAGGGCGGTGCAGGTAACAGAAAACATATCCTGTTGTACATCAATACTTTCTTTTGTTATTTTATAAGGGATGGTTGTCCAGCTGTTATCGCGTATAGCGATGTATATGGTGCGGATAATTTCGGTATCACCTACTTTTATATAGCGCAATTTACCATTTTCGTACAGGCATGACAAAGCCCCTGACTGCAATACTACAGACGCGGGCAATGGCTGGTTAGTGCCAAAGTAATTAGGGGTGGGGTTCATTAATTGTGAAATCGGCATTTACTGTCAATAACGGTGTATCTGTAGTGATATTTTAACCGGTGAAATAAATATCCGCTTAACGTCACTGCCTGATACACTGCGTGTTTGACGATGTAAATAAAAACATAATTGCGCAGCTATGGAAATGAATTGATATGTTTCTTAAACAGAAATGTTGTATTTTTTTGTAATGATGCTTCTGTAAATATGTGCGAAGAAAACATAATAAATAAATGAGCGTTTTAACAAAGTAAATTGAGCTTTACAACAAAGTACAGGACTTCCCGGCGCGCTACCTTTGTCTTAAACAATTAACAATTAAAACAATGACAAAAGTTTGGTTTATAACAGGCAGCTCACGCGGATTGGGGCGCAGCCTTACAGAAGCAGTGCTTGCCACCGGCGATAAAGTAGCGGCAACAGCCCGCAATACCGATAGTTTAACAGACCTGGCAGCCCAATACCCCGGCCAGGTTTACCCGGTAAAATTAGATGTAACCGATTACGTGCAGGTGCATAAGGCCATTGCCGATACCGTTGCCCACTTTGGCAAAATTGATGTATTGGTAAACAATGCCGGTTTTGGCATTACCGGCGCGGTTGAAGCCTATACAGATGAGCAGGTGCGCAGTCAGTTAGAAACAAACCTGTACGCGCCGATAGAAATAACCCGTGCTGTATTGCCTTATATGCGTAAACAACGCAGCGGCCATATTTTGCAAATAAGCTCGATAGGCGGCAGGGTAGGCAGTGGCGGGGTAAGTATTTACCAGGCGGCTAAATTTGGGCTGGGTGGGTTTAGCGAAGGTTTGGCTGTTGAGGTAGCGCCCCTGGGTATAAAAATAACCAGTATTGAGCCGGGTGGTTTCCGTACCGACTGGGCAGGCGATTCGATGACCTATGCGCAGCATGTTGAAGGGTACGAAACTACGGTTGATGCCCGTATCAAAGCATTTAAAAGCGCCTCATTTAAACCCATTGGCGACCCGGATAAAGCTGCCAAAGTAATGATCGATATAGTAAACAACCCTGAGCCTCCGTTGCATTTATTGCTGGGTAGTGAAGCCGTAGCTATCGTAAAACATTCTGAAGCGGCTAAGCTTAGGGAACTGCAGAAATGGGAAAGCATCAGCACCTCTACCGATGCCGATGATGCCGAAAACTTCCTGGAAACCGAGCACGGTAAAAGATATTTGAATTTGAAAAAGTAAATTTGGTGAATGGTTGATTGGAAGAGCGGTTAATAACTACTCATCCAATTGACCGCTCACTATTCACCAAAAAACAATGCCCGGTAAAACCACCATATCCGAAAAACCCAAAATAGCTTACTCGTGCTATTTTACCCGCAACAGGGAGGGCGAGCAGTTTGTGCCCGAGCATGTGTTCAGCTACCAGGTTTCGGGTGTGTTTACTATGACCGCAGGCGAGCAGCAATTGGTTTTTAACGAGGGCGATTTCAGGTTCATCAGGCGTAACCAATTGGTGAAGTTTATTAAACAACCACCGCCAAACGGCGAGTTTAAATCGGTATCGGTTTATCTCGACCAGGAAACGCTGCGCAAGTTTAGTATGGAATACGGTTATAAAGCCGCCGGGCATTATAATGGTGATGCTGTTATCCGGCTAAAACATGATGGCCTGTACAAAAGCTTTATGCAATCATTACTGCCATACCAGCAGGATAATATTGTGATGAGTGATAAACTGCAGGACCTGAAACTGCGCGAGGCTATACTGCTATTATTGCAAACCCAGCCCGAACTGAAGGACATACTTTTTGATTTTAGCGAACCCGGCAAAATAGACCTGGAAGGTTTTATGGAAAAGAATTTTCATTTTAATGTACAGCTAAAAAGATTTGCCTACCTCACCGGCCGCAGCCTGGCTACCTTTAAGCGCGATTTTGAGAAGATCTTTAACATTACGCCCAACCGGTGGTTACAGCAGCGCAGATTACAGGAGGCGCATTATTTGATCAAAGAGCAGGGTAAATCTGCCTCAGATGTTTACCTGGAACTGGGCTTTGAGGACCTGTCGCACTTTTCATTCGCGTTTAAGAACAAATACGGTGTGGCGCCATCAAAATTATAGGGATAAGTATATTTTTTGTCTCTATTGAACGTTAATAATACGTACATTTAATATAACCAAATTGTTAAGCCCATGCGCGCGCTTTCCTGCTTTTTGCTTACACTGTGCTTTACAGTGTGTTTTACTACCGTAAAAGGGCAGGGGCAACAGGTACGCGTTGATTTTTATAAAGACCCTTTCCTGGTTACGGTAGATAAGTCTGTTTTGATAGATATACCGCAGCAGTTCACCGCCGAAAGTTTTAGGAAGGGATACGCGGCAATTGGCGCCGCAAAATACCAGCCCATTATCGATTCGCTTTTAAGTTACAAAGCAGAGCATCAGCTGAGCGATTGGCTGTATTACCAGTTGATCCGCAGGGTGGCGCAGCAAATTAGTCCCAAAGAGGATAATTACGGCAGGTACACTTTTTACAAATGGTTGATGCTGAGCAAATCGGGGTACGACGCCCGGCTGGCCATATCCCACCAAAAGGTTATCTTTTATATTTACAATAACGAGGATATAAGCGATATACCGTATTTTATGGTTGATGGTAAACAGTTTGTTTGCCTGAACATACACGACTATGCGAATACCAACCTTAACGATGATCCGCCCGTGCCGGTAAACATCCCCATCGCGGCGGCAACAAATGCATTCTCATACAAGGTTACCCTAATGCCCGATTTTAAGCCTGCAAATGATATTGAGAAGGATGTATCATTTACTTACGACAGGAAAAAGTACCACTTCAAAGTAAAGCTGAACACCGACCAGCAAAAGGCTTTCACCAATTACCCGGGCGTTAGTTTTGAAACCTATTTTAACATCCCGCTGAGTAAGGAAACCTATGGCTCGCTTATCCCGTTGTTAAAAAATAATATGAAGGGGATGGACGAGAAAAAGGGGGTAGACTACCTGATGCGCTTTACCCGTTATGCCTTTTTGTACGAGAACGACGATGATAACTTCGGCAAGGAAAAACGTTTATCTCCCGGCGAAACGCTGGCTTCCAATTACAGCGATTGCGATGACCGTGCCGCTTTGTTCTTTTACCTGGTGAAAGAGATCTACAACCTGCCGATGATAGCCCTGCTGTACCCAACACACATCACCATGGCAGTTGAGTTTAGCAAACCCATTGGCGACCCAATTGTGTACAACGGCAAAACGTATTCTGTTTGCGAGCCAACCCCACAGACCGAAAACCTGGGTATCGGGCAAATGTCGGCCAAGCTGAAGCATACGCCTTACCATGTGGTGTATGCTTATGAGCCGTTACAGAAATAATATGTTTCTCTACAAGAAATTATCGCTTTCCCTGTAAGCTTCTATAACGCGCTGTTCGCCTTCCTTGCCCGGGCGCGAATTTCCATGCTCCATACCTAAAACGCCCTTGTAGCCTTTCTCGTGCAGGAATTTAAAGATGTTCTTGTAGTTCACTTCGCCGGTGGTGGGTTCATTACGGCCGGGGTTGTCTCCAATTTGTAGGTAAGCTATCTCGTCCCAGGTAAGTTTAATATTGTTGATCATGTTACCTTCATTTTTTTGCATGTGGTACATGTCGTACAATATTTTGCAGCTTGGGCTGTTAACCGCCTTGCATATCATATATGTTTGTGCCGATGTGCGCAGGTACAGGTCGGGCGTATCACTTAATGGCTCAAGCACCATTACAATGCCGTGTGGTTCTAATATTTCCGCCCCTTTGCGTAAGGCGGTTATCACGTTTGCATTCTGTATATCAAGTGGCAGGTTACGGGCAAAATCGCCGGGTACTACGGTAGCCAGTTTGCCGCCACAGCGTTTTGATACCTCAACGGCCTGCTTGCAGCCCTTTATAAATATGTCAATATGTTCCTGCTTGTTTGCAGTAAGGGTGTTTTGGCCGTTGCCGCCTTTATCTACCACAAACACGCCCATTTTCATACCCAGTTTGGCCAAAAGGTTACCAATTTTTTCCTGTTCGGCAGCGGGGCGACCGGACATCCCGTTATCTTCAATGCTCCGGAAACCCTGATCGTACATAAACTGGATCTGATCCAGGAAGCTGTTCCCTGCCAGGTTCTTAAACATGCCATCGTGCGGGGCGTAGTTCAGGTTAAAGGGCTTGCCTGCTGCATCCGCAGGGTTTTTGAGGGTCGAATTAGCAATAACTGCCGTACCGGTTAAAAGGGTGCCGGCTAATACCGTGCTATTTTTTAAAAAACTGCTTCTGTTCATGGTAATAGGTGTAATAATTGGAGGTTGCAATATCTTATTTTTTACGGTAATTACTGTGCCGCACTGTATTTTATTGACAGGAGATCACTTTTTTTCTTTCTTCACCGCGCTGTTCCTGATAAACAGTACCGCCATTAATGAGCCTAAAAAGCCAAGCCCGGCAGCGATGCGCATAATATCGCCATATGCAGCTATGAAGCTGTTTTTATAGGCTTTTTCTATAGCTGCCTTGTCCTGCCCGGTAAAGTTGTCGGGTACTTTGGCGTTACCCAGGTTTACACTTTGCTTTATAACCTCCTGCTTTTGCTGGTCGTTCAGTTTTACATTTTTGATCTCGCCCTGCAATGCCCCGGTGAAGAACAATACGGCCAATGCGCCAAGGATCGCGTTAGCAAAAACATTGGCTATGCGGGTAAGCGCGTTGTTTACGCCCGATGCCGTACCCGAAAAATGATCGCTTACCGAACCCATAACCGCTGCTGTAAGCGGCGCTACCGTGAACGACATGCCCAACCCAAAAACCAGTATCCCCGGGAAAAAGGTTGTCCAATAGGCGGATGGCCCGGCGGTTTGCTTTACAAATGATAAAATGAGCAGGCCTAAGCCGGCTAAAGCCGGGCCGGTGATCAGTAATAGCCTTGGGCCGTGTTTATCAGCTAAAGCGCCCGCAAAACGGGCAATGGTTATCATCAATAGTGTAAATGGCAAAAATGTTAATCCCGATTGCAACTGGCTGTATCCCTGTACCTGCACCATGTTCAGCCCTAAAAACAGCATACCCGCGCCAAGCCCGGCATACAGGAAAAACGTAAGCAGGTTGGCGCCGCTAAAAGTTAGGTTGGTAAAAAGCTGTAAAGGCATCATGGGCGATTTGCTTTTCTTTTCGATAAAAATGAAAGCCGCTAACAACAATATCCCGGTAATTAATGACATATACACCTGCCAGTTACCTAAACCAACCGCCGGGATGCGCAAAAAACCAAAGGTAACTGCTGCCAAACCAAGCGCTATGGCAATGGCCCCGGTTAGGTCAAGGCTTTGCTTAGTGTCTTCATCTTTGATCTCTTTTACCTGTTTGGCAAGGATGATCAACGCAAAAATACCAATTGGTATGTTGATGAAAAATATGTATCGCCAAAGGCCAGCATCGCCAAAAGCACCGCCCAAAACCGGGCCGCCCATGGTAACCACGGTGGTGAACGCGCTCCAGGTGCCAATGGCTTTTCCACGTTCGTTGGGGTTAATGGAAGAGGAGAAGAGCGATAAGCTGCCGGGTATCATCAACGCCCCGCCAATGCCCTGCAGCATCCTGAATACAACCAGCAAGGTAACACTGGGGGCAAACCCGCAGGCGGCAGAACCCACTATAAAAATGAATATTCCCACCATAAACACCTTTTTGCGGCCAAGCTTATCGCCCAATGAGCCCCCGATAAGGATAAGTGCGGCCAGCATCAGCAGGTAGGCGTTCAGGATCCAGAAGAGGTCGGTGCCACTGGCATCCAGGTTTTTTTGCAGGGATGGCAATACCACATTTAATGCCGTACTATCAATAAATGCCATAGCTGATGCCATGATAGATGAGGCCATTATCCACTTGCCTGCCTTACTGCCTAACGCAACTGTTGCCATACCAAAGGTTTATAAAGTAAACTTACATATAACCAATGGCTAATGCTATGGAGTTTTGTATTAAACCACTTAGTGTATAGAAATTAATTAATTGTTTTTTATTTAAAATAAACTTTGTAATTATGCCTTACCAATTACTCAAACCATTTACCGTCCATTTATGCTTCCAGATAAGGAATATCAAATGTGGCCTGATACAGAGCTTATAGCCATGTTGCGGGCGGACGACCGTAAGGCGTTTGAGTTGCTGTACAACAGATATTCCTCCAAAATTTACCAGGTGGCCTATAACCTGTTCAGGGATAAGGATGTTTGTGAAGACCTGGTGCAGGAGTTATTTATCGACCTTTGGGCAAAAAGAAACCGCCTTAATATATCTTCGCTTGAGTGGTATTTGAAGGTGGCCATTAAAAACCGTGTGCTAATGTACATTCGTACCCAAAAAGCCACGCTTGACCTTAGCGCCATTGCCACGCTTACCGAAAAATATACTGCCGATAGTAAGCTGATGCAAAACGACATCAGTAAGATACTGGAAAATAATGTGGAGCGCCTGCCCGAGAAATGCCGCCAGATATTTAAACTGAGCCGTAAGGAATACCTGACGAACAAGGAGATCGCATCGCGCTTAAATATCTCAACCAAAACGGTCGAGAATCAGATCACCATTGCCCTGCGCTACCTGCGCACCGGCCTTACCGATTATTTGCCGTTGATAATTGCCGCCCTGTTAACCCCACTTTTTTAAAAACCAAAGGGATCAGCAAAACAAGCAGTATAGCACAAGCTATGCTGATGTTATAACCGATGTGATGAAAGCTTTCATCAGTAACGCCGTTTTTAAATGCTGCCTTGAGTTGTGTGCCCGATAGGATGGCCCCAATGTACGCGGCCGTACGGTAAAGCCCGAATGATACCCCTTTTTGCGCCAAAGGTGCTTCTTCATTTAGTAACGATTGATTGGCAATGATGTTCGTCCCTTCGGCTGCGCCTGCTGTTATACCTATCATCACTATAAAAGGGAGCGGCATACCTCCGTTTAGTAAAAATATGCCTGCACAGGCCAGAAAAAGCAAGATAACCCCTAATACATTCTGCAGTTTTGATTTATCAATTTTGGCAATAAGCAAACCTGCTGCAATGGCCGTAAGCGAGTTGGGTAGCATAATTAGCCCTGTATGTAACGGTATGAGGTGTTTTACGCCCTCCAGCCATTGGGGTAGGCCGTAAAGTAACAGGTAAAGTACGTAACTGGTGGTAAGCCCCCTGATATAAACCATTGATAGGGATGGTTTTTGAACCAGCAGCTTCACATCAATAAACGGTGCTTCATGTCGCCACTCCCAAATGCACAGGGCCGATAGAGAAACAATGGCTGCGGGAATATAATACCACGCAAGATGATCTGCCATCAGCAAAGCCAAAAGGGATAGTAAGAACGCGATGAAGAAAATAATACCAACGGTATCCAGCCGCGCAAAAATGCTTTGTTTACGATAGTTTGCTGCTGATGGAAAATCGGGCAGGGAACGGGATAAGATCAAGCCCGCTATAACCAGCGGAACATTGATCAGAAAGATACCCTGCCAGCCAAATAGTTGCGTAAGCAAGCCGCCAAGCGTTGGGCCTAAAACCAGGCTTACCTGCCCGGATATGGCAATAATACCCAGTACAGGGCCGGGTACCGCTTTATCTTCGGCCGCGTATTTTTTGCCAATTAAGGCCATGGCCGATGGGTATGCCGCGGATGTGCCCAGGCCCAGCAAGATCCTTGAAACCACCAACCAGCCAAAACCGGGCGCAAATATGCCGGTAAGCGCTGCCGCCAGTATCAGCAAAAAGCCCAGGTTGTTAACCCTGCGGGCGCTGTAAATATCGGCCAGGCGCCCCATAAGCGGCTGGGCAATGGTTGATGTAATGTATAGCGACGTGATCAAAACAGCGCCTTGCCCGGTGGTTATTTTAAATGAATTACACAACGTGGCCAACGCGGTTGCCAGCATGGTTGAATTTAGCGGGTTTAGCATGGTGCCAAGCACCAGCGGCAGCATAAACTTCCAGGGGATGGGTGCTTTATTGGCGGCTTTTGTCATGTTATGCCAATGGCTGTAAATGCACAATAATGGCATCGGTGGTGTCAATTTCACCTATACGGGGGAAAATGGTAGTCAGGCTATGCTCATGTTGTGGCAAAGCAAAATCTGTCATGGCGTCACTGGCAAACGTAAGGTTATAACCCAGTTCGCTGGCTGTGCGGGCGGTACCTTCAACGCCAATACTGGTTGCAATACCGGCCAAAACAATGCCTGTTATGCCGCGCTTTTGTAGCTCGTGGTGTAGCGGGGTTTCAAAAAAAGCGCTCCAGGTGTGTTTGGTTATCTGCAGGTCGGTATCATGTATCTTTAATTGCGGTACAATGTTTATGGCACCCGATGCTTCTGCCTGGGCCTTTGCTTCTGCAATGGCTTCAGCTGTTTTTGGGGATGAGGATTTTTCTGACCGTACAAATGTCCATTTTGCGCCAAGTGTGTTAACGTTTATCAATACAACGGGCAGGTTTTTAGCGCGGAAAGCATCTGCAAGTTTGCCCGACCGTTCTATAATTTCGGCACTCGGGTGTAAAAATGGGTAGGCTGCTATGTTGTTTTGCAGGTCAATTAAAACCAATGCGGTTTTGGGGTCTAATGCGGTTATCATGATAATAAATGTTTGTTTTTATAAAGTATGTTTAAAATCCATCACCTTGGTCATTACGCCGAGGGCATCCTGTAGTGTTTTTTTCTCGGCTTCTGATAAAGTACCGTCAATAGCTTGGGTGAGCCATTCATCACGCTCATAACGGGTGTGCTCAACTATCTGCCGGCCTTTGGCTGTAAGAGAAATAAGGGATTTACGTTTGTCGACATCCGATGGGGTTTTTTCAATAATGCCCAGGCCTTGCAGGCGTATCAGTAATTCTGACATAGACTGTAGCTTAACCATAATTAGTTTGGCAAGCTCGGTAGCTGATAAGGCTTGCTCGTGGTATAGGTACGACAGTGTAGAAAATTCTGATAAGGAAAGATTATCTACCGAACTGACGGTTTTCCTTAATCTTTTGCTGAGGCCCGAGATGATATGCCTGAAAGATGATGCGATTACTGATGTTTCCATAATTAAGCAGGTAAACTGATAAGGTTACCTGTTCAAATATATGAAATAGATAGTCATTGCCATGTATAAAAATATTTTAATATTGTTTGGGGGGTAGCCCCGCCGATTGCATCTTACATATATAAACCATGAGAAAGTTTACTTTTCTGAGAAAAAAAATCCAGGCAAAAGACCGCGCTTTGCAGGAGAAACTTGTACATCATTATTTTGACGACCTGCAGCTTAACCAACAGCCAGCAGCCGGCGAAGATGCAGGTTTTGACAGCAAAGAGGTTTACAACCGCATCATCACTCATATTGATGCCATGCCGGTTAAGCGCGCCGGTGCCGGTAAAAAATGGATGGTAGCAGCCTCATTATTTGCAGTGGCATCAGTAGCCACCTTAGGTTTTTACAACCGTGCCCGCATCCAGGATATTGTATCACCCATTGCCCAAAAACAATTTAGTACAGTTAACGGGCAGATAGCCAGCTTAACCCTGGCCGATGGTACAAAGGTTTGGCTTAACGGCGGCAGTAAACTAAGCTACCCTGAAGCTTTCCGTGGCGATAAAAGAGAGATCACCCTAACCGGTGAAGCTTTTTTAGAAGTAGCGCATGATGCTACAAAAGCATTCATCGTACATACAGGCAGCATCCGCACCCAGGTATTGGGTACCAGCTTTAATGTAAAGGCTTACGCCGAGGATGGTTTTGTAAAGGTTGATGTAGTTACCGGTAAGGTAGGGGTTGTGGCAGCATTGGCCCCTACAGTATTTTTAACACCCGCCCAGGAGGTTACGGTTGATAAGAAAAGCCACAGTGCCGTTACAGTTAAAGGCATTGATGTTGCCGCGCTTAGCGGCTGGAAAGATGGCGATTTTATAGTGAAAAATATGCCGTTGCCCGAGGTGTTGAACGCCGTTAAACATCGCTTTAATGTATTAATAAAGGCCGATGCCAACTTAACCAAATGCTCCATATCTGCCAACTTTACTAATGTATCATTACAGAATATTATGCGGATCATAGCCAAATTGGTAAAGGGTAAAGTATCGGCTGATGGCCAGGACTACCAGCTAAAAGGCAAAGGGTGTTAAATAAAAATAAAAAACCAATTTTTAATAGATAACCAATTATCAGCTAACCTAAATTAAAAACATATATGAGAACATAAATACATAAAAAAACCCTGTTCAATGGGATTTGAAACAGGGCGATTAAAATGCCGGGTTATTATTAAGTGTACGTTTCAGAGGTCGAATTCAGAGAACGCCGCACTTGAATTTCAAACACTTTAATTTATTCAAATCTATGAATATATCTCTATTTTCAAATGGAGTAGTTCGTTATGTATTAATATTAATGAAATATACCTCGCTTGCCTGCTTTATTGTTTGCTTAATGTGCTTTACGGCCGTTGCAAACAATTCTTATGGCCAACGATTTTTAGAGCAACAGGTAACGCTTAAGCTAAAAAACCAAAAGCTTACCGAAACGCTCGAAAAATTATCGGCCGATAACAAAGTAAAATTTGCCTATGCAGATAATTTACTGAAGCCGTCATTCAGGGTAAACTTAAATGTAAGTAACAAAAGCATCAAAGAGGTGCTTGACGAGGTTTTAACTCCATTTAACCTTGGTTACAAAATTATTGATGATGTTATAGTAATAAGCGAAAGGGCCGAAGCTGCAACAACTATAAGTGGTGGTCAAACTGCCGCACAAGCCGTTAAAGTAACAGGTACCGTGGTTGATGATACCAACGCGCCATTACCGGGCGTAAGCGTAAAGCTAAAAGGCAGCAACTTAGGCACCGTTACAGATGTTAACGGTAAATTTGTAATAGACCTGCCCACTGCCGATGGCACACTGGTATTCAGCTTTATAGGCTTTACCCCAAAAGAAGTACCGCTTAACGGCGAAACCGCCAGTATTAATGTACAATTGCTGCCCATGCAAAACTCACTTAACGAGGTTATTGTGGTAGGTTACGGCACGCAAAAACGTGTAAATGTAATTGGTGCGGTAGATCAGATCAGCTCAAAGGCTATTGAAGGCAAACCTGCTGTAAACCTTACACAGGCTTTGCAAGGTACTTCGCCAAACTTAATTATACAGCAAACCAGTAATGAGCCGGGCGCTTACCAAACCGTTAACATACGTGGTGTTAGCACATTTGGTAACAACAACCCGCTTATTGTAATTGATGGTATTACCGGCGGCGACCTTAACCTGCTAAACCCGCAGGATATTGAAAGTGTATCTATATTGAAAGATGCAGGTAGCGCGGCTATCTACGGTTCGCGTGCGGCTAATGGCGTAATATTGGTTACCACTAAAAAAGGTAGTAAAAATTCAGCACCAACTTTAACCTATAACGGGCAGGGGGGTGTGCAGGTGCCACATGTGGGTTACAAACCGGTGCATGCTTATGAAAACGCCATTTTACGTAACGAGGCGGTAGTGAATGCCGGTTTAACGCCAATTTACAGCCCGGCGCAAATAAGGCAATTTCAGGACCAAGGCGATCAGCAATGGTTTTTAGATGCCATACTGCAAAACGCGGTTCAGCAAAACCATAACCTGAGCTTATCAGGCGGTAACAATACTTCATCATACTTGGTATCTGCCGGTTATACTGATCAGGGCAGCAACCTTGTTGGCCCCGATTATGGTTTAAAAAGGTACAACTATCGTATGAACCTGAACAGCGAGTTTGGCAGGTTAAAGCTAACCAGCATTTTAGCCTACACCCGCACCGAGATCAAAGAACACTCTTTTAATACAGGTACGCTGATAGTAGATGCAGGCAGAACGCCAACCTATTATAAAATAAAAGACGACGAGGGTAACTACTTAACCAATGATGTATTGGCCGAGTTTAACCCGCTTGGTATCCTTGAAAAAGGTGGTTACCGCAAACGCGATAACGATAATATTTTTGGAAACTTAACTGCAGAACTGGGCATCACCAAAGACCTGAAGATAAAAGGCGTATTTGGTGGTACGCTGTTATCAAACCACATGTTTGGCAGGGTTATGCAGGTTAATTATTTGCCAAAGGGTAGTTATGGCTCTGATCGCAATACGGATGATGAGAACAACAAAAACCTGTTCCTGAATACGCAGTTCCTGGCGCAGTACACAAAAACTTTCGCCAAAGACCATAACGTAGATATATTGTTGGGTGTAGCCAATGAATCCACCACTGATAGGAGCAACTCGTTACATTTAAAATTTACCGATCCTGAATTAGGCACACCAATTACAGGTACGGTTATAAGCGGGTCGCCTACAAATTTAGGCACAAGCGAAACCAGCCTTAACTCTTTGTTCGGCAGGGCATCGTATTCCTTTAAAAACAAATACTATGCAGAGTTTGATTTCAGGGTTGATGCATCTTCAAAATTCGCGGCAAACCACCGCAATGCATTCTTCCCGTCGGTAACAGCGGGTTATCGTTTAACCGAGGAAGATTTTATGCAGGATTACCGAAGTAAAGTGGGTGATCTGAAAATAAGGGGTTCATACGGTATATTGGGTAACCAAAACGTTAATAATTATCAATATTTGAGCACTATTGGCCCGGTTAAAAACCCTGACGGTACAATCAATAACTCAGTATACGGTTTCAATAACACACCTTTAGGAGGTGCAGCAATATCATTTGCCAATCCCGATATCCGCTGGGAGCGCGCATCAACCTTTAACGTAGGTGTTGATGCCACATTCTTCAACAGCGCGTTAACCGTATCTGCAGATTACTTTAACAAAATAACCAGGGACATCCTTTTACCGCCGATAGTACCAGGCACATTTGGCTCAGGCTTGCCTGATTATAACGCGGGCGAAGTACAAAACCGCGGTTGGGAGTTAAATATCAATTACCGTGTAAAAACAGGTGCATTTAACCATAGCTTCTCTTTCAACGTAGGCGACACCAAAAACAAGATCCTCAAACTTGAAGGCGGCGATCAGTTAAAGAGCTATGACGAAATGCAGCTTTTAAATAAAGTTGGCCTACCTATAGGTTCTTACGTAGCGTTAAAACGCGATGGTTATTTCCAAAATCTGGATGATATAACCAAGGGGCCAAAGCCGGCCGGTTTAACCGTATCACCGGGCGATAATCGTTATGTAGACGTTAACGGCGATGGCGTTATTGATGAGAACGACAAATTTGTGTTTGGCAGTGGTTTCCCACGTTTAACTTTCGGTTTTACCTACAATCTTAATGTTAAAAACTTCGATTTCAGCATGTTTTTACAAGGCGTAGGCAAACGCGATATGTTTGTTAGGGGCGAGCAGGTTGAGCCTTTCCACGTAAACTATTCGCAGGTGATATATCAGCACCAATTAGATTACTGGACGCCTCAAAACCCTGATGCCCGTTTCCCTCGCCTTGCTGCGAGTGGTAGCCAATCTAACGAGAATAACTTCCGCAGAGGTTCTGACATGTACATTTTTGACGGTAAGTACCTCAGGGTTAAAAATCTGCAGGTAGGTTATACATTACCGTCGGGTGTTGCCAAAACGATAGGTATGAGAAAAGTAAGGACCTACTTAACAGGTCAAAACATACTTACCTTCTCGCCAATGAAGTTTATCGATCCTGAGTCTTCAGAATTAGGTGGCGACTTAAAAGCTAACGGTGCAAACAGTGGCAGATCATATCCACTACCAGTTTATTATGGTTTTGGTATTGATATAACCCTATAATCTACACAGACATGAAAAAAAATAATATCAATAAAATAGGATTCGTGCTGGCGCTTATGATCATGGTATCGGCATGTAAAAAACTTGATTTGGTACCCACAGATAAGTTTACAGACGCGAATTACTGGACAAGCACCGATAAGGCAAGCAGTGTTTTAAATACCGCCTATTCGCAAATTATGGGTAGCGGCGACTTTTTTTATAACGAAGCGATGTCTGACAATGCGGTTAACGTACGTGGCGATAACAATGGCGTTGCTTCCATTGCCGCGGGTACTTATGATCCATCGTTAGGCCGATTCAAAAAGGAATGGGGCGACCGTTATGCCGGTATCAAAACAACAAATATTTTCCTGGAGAATGTAGACCGTGTACCTAATATGGATGCCACATTAAAAGCCAGGATGAAGGCTGAAGCCCGTTTTTTGCGTGCATGGCATTACTTTTTGTTAGAAACATGGTTTGGAGACGTTCCGCTGATTCAAAAAGATCTGACGATCGACGAATCAAAAACCATAGCCCGTACGCCGAAGGCAGAAGTGGTATCTTTTATATTGAAAGAACTTGACGATGTCGCAGCCGCACTGCCCGTAAACACAGCTTACGCAGTGACTGACCGAGGCCGCATTACCAAAGGTGCTGCGATTGCGTTAAAGGCAAGGGTGCTGCTTTATGATAACCGCTGGAGTGATGTGGTTACCGAATGTGAAAAATTAGTAGGTAAAACAGATAATGGGAATTACGCTTTATTTAACTCGTACGAAGGGCTTTTCGCACCGCAAAACGAATATAACAGCGAAGTTATATTCGACCTTCAGTATATGCCTGCAACATTAGATGGTAACCAAAGGTTTTACACCGAACTGAGGGATATGGTGCCTATATCTGTAGGCGGAAGGCTTAACGCGTTTGCGCCAACACAGGAGCTGGTAAACAGTTACCTGATGACCAACGGTAAAAAGCCCGGCGATTCAGGTTCAGGATATGATGAGAACAACCCGTATGTTAACCGCGACCCGCGTTTAACCAATACCATTGTTTATCATTTATACCAATGGCAATTACGCGATAACAGCATAAAAACAATTTACATTAAGCCTGGAAGCGATCCTTTACCAAAAGCTGACCCGTCAAAACAGGCATTAGATGAGTATGCGCCGGGTTCAACATCATCGGCCACAGGTTATTATGTACGTAAGTATTACGATCCTACATCTAACGTTGCAGATTTTGGTTCGGGGCTTAACCTGATCCTTATCCGCTATGCGGATATATTGCTGATGTATGCCGAAGCCAAAATGGAATTAGGCCAAATGGATGCAACCGTATGGGGCCAAACCATTAGGCCAATACGCAGCCGCGCAGGTTTTACCGATGCAGCCGCGCTTAATTTCCCGTCTGCAGGAGCAAGTGATATGCGCGAAATAGTACGTAACGAACGCCGTGTAGAACTTGCTTTAGAGGGCCTGCGTGTATTTGATATCCGCCGCTGGAAAACTGCCGAAACCGTACTAAGCGGCTGGGCACATGGCGCTAAGTTTGCCGATGCCAGTGTTGATGGTGGTTACATACGCGCTAACCTGCGGACGTTTGATAAAAGCAAAAATTATTTATGGCCAATACCAAGGGATGAAAGGGCGATTAACCCTAACCTCACACAAAACCCCGGGTGGTAAAAGCACTAATTATTTATAAAAAAATTATAATCAATTAAGATCATGAAAAATATTTTTTATAGCCTGCTTGCAGGTATCGTAGCGCTGGTTGTAATAACAGGCTGCAAAAAGGATAAAACATTAGGCAGCACAAAGGTGTCGCCTGTAACTAATTTGTTTTTGCCAGAGGATGGCAAGTACGTAAAGATCCCTTCAGGTGCGTCAGGTTCCCTTTCTTTTGAGTGGGAGCAGGCCCGTGCCGAGGATAATGGGTTGGTTTTATACGAAGTGGTATTTGATAAAGAGAGCGGCGATTTTTCAAAGCCTCTTTATTCAGTACCATCAGATGGTAACGGTTTGTACAACAAACTTACCCTGTCATACAGCGACCTGAATAAAATTGCCACCCTTAATGGCATCAAACCACAAGAATCGGGCAAAGTTAAATGGACGGTGAGATCGTCAAAAGGCATCAACGTACAAAATACCGACCTGGTACGCACATTTGAAGTTGAACGCCCTTCGGGTTTTGAAGTGCCTGATGCGGTTTACCTTACAGGTAGCGCGACAGAAGGCGGCGATGATTTAACCAAAGCGGTTAAGTTCAAAAAAACATCTGATGGTAAGTTTGAAATATTCACTTCATTAAAAGCGGGTACGTACCACCTTGTTGATGGTACAACCGGTAACCCTTTGTTATTCTCTTACGATGGTACCAAACTGGTTGAAGGTGGCGAAACCACCGTTACCGGCGATAAAAAAGTGATGAAGATAAATGTAAGCTTTGCCGATGCATTGTATACAACAACTGAAGTTACATCGGTAGGTTTATGGTTTGCTGCGGATAACAAGATCTGGTTCGATCTGCCTTACACCAGCAATGGTACATGGGAATCGGGTGTTAAACCTATTGTTTTCCACCAGGAATCATGGGGACGTGATGAGCGGTACAAATTTAAATTTACGTTTAAGGATGCAGCGGGTAAATCAACCGTGCAGTTCTACGGCAGCAAAAATTCAGATAATAATGCTGCTACTGCAAGCACTGAAGCGTCGTATTTTTATATGTACCCACAAAATGATTCACAGTACGACTTTAGCTTTAAGTTCAACCACGATTTTGATAACAAATCGGCTAACATAAAAGTGATGTTTAATTCAACCGTGCCCGAGTACACGCACACGGTAACCGCTAATTAATCTGCGTTAAAATTTTGTTTGCAAGGCCTGCAAAGGCTTTGCAAACTTTAATCATCAAACTTTAGTTTATGAATAACATAACCCAAAATATAAAAAAGGTGGCGTTGGCAGGGCTTATCCCTGTAATGCTTACCGCGTGCTTAAAAGATAAACCATTCCCGCTGTATGGTAACAAACCATCGGCAGTAATCAATTATACTTTTGCCGCCACTGCCGATACCATGCAGGATAAAACCTACTCAGCGTTCATCTCTTCCAACGGTAATTACTTTAAACAAAGCAACACCGGCAGCACCAACTATAATTACTGGCCGCAGGCGCATACCATGGATGCATTTACAGATGCTTACCTACGTACTAAGAACGAGATCTACAAGCAACGGATGAAATCGTTATTAAACGGTACACGCATAGCTAACGGTAATAAATTGCAAAACGAGTTCTATGACGATATGGAGTGGCTGGCCTTATCTACACTGCGTGCTTATGAGACAACAAACGATGCTGATTATCTTACAGCCGCCAACACTTTATGGACAGATATTAAAACCGGCGTTAACTCAAACCAGGGCGGTGGTATTGCCTGGCGTAAATCGCAGTTGGATTATAAGAACACACCTGCAAACGCACCGGCCATTATTTTTGCTGCACGCCTTTATCGCCTGCAAAAAAACGAAGCCGATCTGACCCTGGCCAAAGAATTATACACCTGGTTAAAAACTACGCTTGTTGATCCGGCAAGCGGGATTGTTTGGGATGGTATAAATGGCGAGCATGATGGTAAGATAAGCTATAACAAATTTACCTATAACCAGGGTACATTTATTGGCGCCGCGCTTGAGCTTTACAATGCAACAGGCGATGCCGGTTACCTGGCCGATGCTGTACGTACGGCATCAGCTACAATAAAAGACCTGGATATATCACCAGGCGGCTTGCTTAAAAGCGAAGGCGATGGCGATGGTGGTTTGTTTAAAGGGATCTTGGTTAGATACCTGACACTTTTAATATTAAAAGAAGATGTATCAGCAACAGACCGAGACGCTTACGCCAAGTTTCTGAAATATAACGCCGAAACATTGTTTACTAAAGGCATCCTCAGGCCCGACTTTGTTGCCAGTCCTGATTGGAAAAAAATGCCAAATGCAACCAACGGCACCGACTTAACCACGCAAATAAGCGGGTTAACTACGCTGGAAGCTGCCGCTACGTTAAAGGCAGCAGGCAAATTTTAAACATTTGAGAGATGGATCTTCCGGGTTATATTTGCCCGGAAGATTTTTTTTATTTACCTATTTAAAAGTATGAAGAGAAGGCAATTTATTGGCAGCACCACGCTATTAGGTGCAGGAGTTTTGATGAGTAAATTTTCGTTAGCGGCCAAGCCCGCTTTTCCTGTAGTGAGGGTACCTTTAGCGGAGCGGAAATTTAAAAGCGTATCGGTTGAAAAAGCGATCGCCGAATTTAAATCGAAAGTAAAGAACCCGGAACTGGGCTGGCTTTTCGAAAACTGTTTCCCCAACACGCTGGATACCACCGTAACCTATAAGTTAACCAATAACAAGCCCGATACTTACGTAATAACCGGCGATATTGATGCCATGTGGCTGCGTGACAGCAGCGCGCAGGTTTGGCCGTATATTGCGTTCATCAATAAGGATGCTGATCTGAAAAAACTGGTTGCCGGTGTAATAAACCGCCAGGTGGTATGCATCCTGCGCGACCCATACGCAAACGCTTTTTATGATGACCCTAACAAAGTAGGAGAGTGGAAAGACGATGTTACCGATATGAAACCCGGCCTGCACGAACGTAAATGGGAGATAGATTCGCTTTGTTACCCTATCCGTTTGGCTTACAAATACTGGAAACTTACCGGCGATACATCCCCGTTTGATGCGCAATGGAAAGCTGCCGTACAAAACATCCTCAAAACATTTAAAGAGCAGCAACGTAAAGAAAACGACGGACCGTACTCATTTCAACGCAGAACCGCCTGGGCTACCGATGGTGTGCCGATGAACGGTTTTGGCTACCCGGTAAAACCGGTGGGCCTTATTTGCTCGGCTTTCCGCCCGAGTGATGATGCTACTATTTACTCGTACCTCATCCCGTCGAACTTTTTCGCGGTAACCAGCTTAAAGCAGGTATCAGAAATGGTAAAAACAATAATTAAAGATGATGCTTTAGCTGCCGAATTGCTTGCATTGGCAAATGAAGTTGAAACAGCCCTGCAAAAACATGCGGTGATAGATCACGCAGATTATGGCAAGGTTTACGCTTACGAAGTTAACGGCTTTGGTAGTTTTAACCTGATGGATGATGCCAATGTGCCAAGCCTGTTAGGGATGCCTTATCTGGATGCCGTAAAAAACACCGACCCGGTTTACATCAATACCCGCAAAATGCTGCTATCGCTAAACAATCCGTTCTTTTTTAAAGGTACGGCAGGCGAGGGTATAGGCGGCCCGCACATCGGTAAGGATATGATCTGGCCTATCAGTATCATCATCCGTGCTATTACCAGTAATGATGATGCCGAGATAAAAGAATGTATAGAAACGCTTAGAAAAACGCATGGCGGCACGGGCTTTATGCACGAGTCGTTCCATAAAAACGATCCTACAAAATTCACCCGTAAATGGTTTGCCTGGGCCAACACCCTGTTTGGCGAACTGCTTTGGGAAACATATACACAAAAGCCACAATTGTTAGGCTAAATGGGTTTAGTTTGTATATTTACCTGAATTTTTATAACTGTAATTTTAACATCTATTCATGAAAAACATTTTAAAAACAGCTTGCCTGCTGGCTGGGGTGTTTGCCAATAGCCTTGCTAACGCGCAGGCTACCAAGGCACCTGCTTACCCGCTAATTACGCACAATACCTATTTTAGCGTATGGTCGTTTACTGATGATTTGAACGAATCAACCACCCGCCATTGGACAGGCAAAAACCAGTCTTTACTTGGTTTGATAAAAGTTGATGGCGAAACATACCGCTTTATGGGTAAAGCGCCCGTTAGTTACCGCACTGTAGTGGCCGATGGCGAAACCAAACCATATACCGTAAAATTTACCGAAAGTAAACCTGCGGATGGTTGGGAAGCTGCTGACTTTAACGATAAAAGCTGGAAAACTGGTACTGCACCTTTTGGCGACGACCCTAAAATGGTTAAAACAGTTTGGAAAAGTCGCGACCTGTGGGTACGCCGTACTTTTATCTACAATAAATCAACTCCGGTAAATAAACTGATATTGAAGCTTCACCATGATGATGACGCCGAAGTTTACTTAAACGGTGAAAAAATAAACATTAGCCCTGGTGCCAACGGCGATCTGTTACCTGTAGAAATAAAAGGAAATGTTGCAGATAAGCTAAAAAATGGCGAGAACGTACTGGCCATGCATTGCGTAAACACAGGCGGTGGCGCCTGGCTGGATGCAGGCTTTGCTGATGAACTAAAGCCGGTTACTAACCCAGACCTTAAACTGGCTAAACAAACCGGCGTTACCATCAATGCTACACAAACCATTTACACCTTTACAGCCGGTAAAACCGATTTGCAGGTAACATTTACATCGCCTTTGCTGATGGATAACCTCAACCTGCTATCAAGGCCGGTTACCTATATCAGCTACAGTGTAAAAGCTAATGATAGCAAAACGCATGATGTAAAAGTTTACTTTGGCGCATCGGCGGATCTGGCACGTACTAAACCAAACCAGCCGGTAATTGCTCAAAAATATATACAGAACCAACTATCTGTTTTAAAGGCCGGTACCAAAGAACAGCCCCTATTACAAAAGAAAGGCGATGACCTGCGGATTGATTGGGGTTACCTGTATGTAGCTGCACCGGTATCTGCAAAGGCAACACAGTTTATAAGCAATAACAGCCAGGCAATAGGTTCATTTACAGGTGCGCCAACCCCGGCTACGGTAGCTGGTGGCGAAGCCGCATTTCTGAATACTGTTATCCCCTTTGGTAAGGTTGGTAATAACGCTGTTGAGAAATTTATTGAAGTAGGCTATGATGATATCTATTCGGTACAATACTTTGGTAAAAACCTAAGGCCGTGGTGGAATAAAGACGGTAACAAAACCATCATCGGTGAGTTAAAACAAGCCGCTACCGACTACAAAACCATCATTGCTAAATGTAAAGCGTTTGATGATGCGATGAATGTTAAAGCATCGGCAGCGGGTGGTTTAGAGTATGCCAAACTTTGCGCTATTGCTTACCGCCAGGCTATTGCTGCACATATTTTGGTACAGAGCCCTAAAGGCGAGATCCTTTGGCTATCAAAAGAAAACTTTAGCGGTGGCTTTATCAATACGGTTGATGTTACTTACCCATCGGCACCATTGTTTTTAATTTACAACCCTAAGCTTGCAGAGGGTATGCTGAATGGTATTTTCGAATTTAGCGAAACCGGTAAGTTCAAACACCCGTTTGCAGCGCACGATCTGGGTACCTATCCGTTTGCCAATGGCCAAACCTATGGCGAAGGTATGCCGGTAGAAGAATCGGGCAATATGCTGTTGCTTGTAGGCGCTATTGCAAAGGCAGAGGGCAACGCAAATTTTGCTAAAAAGCATTGGGCAACTTTAACTACCTGGACAAATTACCTGATCAAAGAAGGCCTTGACCCGGCTAACCAGCTTTGTACAGATGATTTTGCAGGCCACCTGGCACGTAACGCCAATTTATCGTTAAAAGCTATTAATGGGATAGGTGCTTACGCTATGCTGGCAGATATGCTTGGCGACAAAGCTACCGCAACAAAATACCACACCATAGCGAAGGATTTTGTTGCCAAATGGATGCAAATGGCTGATGCCGGAGACCACTACTCATTGGTATTTGAAAAGCCCGACACCTGGAGCCAGAAGTATAACCTGGTTTGGGATAAATTGTTAGGCCTTAACCTGTTCCCGAAATCGGTTTACGAGAAGGAGATCAAATACTACCTCACCAAACAAAACGAATTTGGTTTGCCGCTTGATAGCCGCAAAACGTACACAAAATCTGACTGGATAGTATGGACAGCAACCTTAGCCGATAACGCTAACGATTTTAAAACCCTTACCGATCCAATTTATAAATATGCTACTGAAACTTCATCGCGTGTGCCTATCAGCGACTGGCACGAAACTACCGACGGAAAACAGGTTGGTTTCCAGGCGCGCAGCGTGGTTGGTGGTTATTTTATGAAGGTGCTTGAGCAGCAGTGGCTGAAGAAATAAAAGAAAATCCTCCAATAAATCAATAATAAGAAAAGCCCGGACGCCATTACAGCGCCGGGCTTTCTAATTAACTCACACACAGATCTATCAATTAGGACTATTACAGGCTTTTTTTACAGCCTCATAATTATTGATATCAACCTTTTTTGATATTGAGCACAATATGAGGGTTTTAGCTAATCGATTTTAGCGTACCGAGTGAGCAGTGTATTTAAGTTAGCGAACGGGCGTTCGCACCGAGATAAACAATTTATTAAAACCAGGTACCTTAAATTTGTTAGGTTTTTAATGCCTATGAAATGGTTTTAAATATTAAAATAACTTTATTTAAATATTAACGTTACAGTAACTTAATATTTAATAAGATCAATTGAAGAAAGTACTCGCCCTGTTTTTTTGCATTTCCTGGATTGCCACTCACGCACAATTTGTTGATACTGCTAAAAAAGATACCACAAAAATAGATTCGACCAGCATATTGGCCCTGCCCGATACCGTTCGCCACCTGGAAAGTAAAGCGGCATCATACATTGCACCGGCTGTATTTGTTACCTATGGGGTACTATCATTAAAGGTAAAAGCTATCCGGAATGTAGACATTAATGTATATAACGACCTGATGGAGGATCACCCCAACTTTAATTATCATATCGAAAATTACCTGCAGTATGCCCCTGCGGTAATGGTGTATGGCTTGAATTTGGCAGGGATACATGGAAAAAATACGTTTATAGACCGCACGGTATTGTACGGTATGTCTGAAGGGATCATGGCGTTAACTACCTTTTCGCTTAAAAAGGTAACCCACCGGCTCAGGCCCGATGGCTCTAACAGGTATTCGTTCCCCTCGGGCCATACCGGTAATGCCTTTGCTGCTGCCGAATTTATGGCGCAGGAGTATAGCGAAAAATCGCCGTGGTATGGTATTGCAGGTTATTCGTTTGCTACTGCCACCGCCATATTGCGCGTTTACAACCGCGACCACTGGTTTAGCGATATCATAGCAGGGGCGGGGTTCGGTATATTGTCTACCAAGGCGGCTTATCTTATCTATCCTTTATTCAGGAATAAACTATTCCACGATAAAAAATCCAACAAAACCACATCGCTGATGCCAAGTTTTGAGAATGGTACTATTGGCTTTGCTTTTACAAAACAATTATAGTTTGTGGTTTTATAACAAGCAATCCCCTAAGTTTTTAGGGGATTGCTTGAATTATTAAATTCAGTTTAATTGCAGTGTTTGCGGGCCAAATTCTTCAAACAGGATCCGCTTGGTATCAACTCCCATTTGCTTCAGATCGGCCACTTGTTTTACGATGAACGGAGAGGGGCCGCAAACGTAATAAAGTGTATTGCCGGTATGCTCCAGGTTGGCAATAGAGTGGATATCCAGGAAGCCGGTCCTCACACCCGCGTTTGCATCCTCGGTTGTTGTGTGGTCATAAAAAATATGTTGTTCAATAGTTTCGTGGTTGTTTACAAGTAAATCTATTGAATCTTTAAACGCGTGCACCGAGCGGTTTCTGCAACCATGAAGCCAGGTTACAGGATGCCCTGTTTGCTTTTTTGCCACATGCTGTATCATGCTGATAAAGGGTGTTTGCCCCACACCACCGCTGATAAACATAATGGGACTATCAATTTCATCGGGCACAACAAAATTACCTGCAGGGGCGGTTAGCTCCACTTCCGATCCAATTTCGATATGGTCATGCAGGCGATTACTGATCATGCCGTTTGTATCGATACCTGCCCCGGTTTCGCGTTTAACTGATATACGGTAGTATTCTTCATTTGGGGCGCATGATATACTGTATTGCCTGATCTGGTCTAAATTTAACGAAGGAAGGAAGGTTTTTAGACTGATAAACTGCCCGGGTTTATGCAAAGAAACTTTCCCGTTATCTGAAGGGTAAAAATAAAATGAACTTATCTCTGCCGATTCGGCCACCTTTTTACGTATGGTGAACTTTCTCCAACCGTTCCAGCCGTTTGCTTGATTTAGCTGTTGTTGGTATATGGTAGCTTCGTGGCCTGCCATTAGCGCCGCAAGCTGGTTGTAAGCGGCTGTCCAGGCGTCAATTATCGCGGGTGTTGCTTTATCCCCTAAAAGCTCGCTGATGGACGCTATCAGGTGCTCACCAACAATCTGGTATTGCCCGGGTTTAATATCAAGGCTGGTGTGCTTATGCCCAATACGGTCAACAACAGGTAGCAAAACGGTGGGGTCTGCAATGTTTTCGGCATAAGCCAACACGGCAAAAGCCAATGCATTTTGCTGCTTACCTTGTTTTTGGTTCCCCATGTTAAATATGTTCTTCAATTCGGGGTTATGCTCAAACATCCTTTTATAAAAATGTGTGGTTAATGCCACGCCGCTCTCTTTTAAAATTGGCACAGTGGCCAGTATGATCTGTTTTTGTTCTGGTGTCATAATAATATATTAATACCTTTTTATCTTTTAATTATTCCAATGTTTTGTTTGTCGACACAGCAAATCTACGATAAATAATAAAAGATAAAAACATCTTTTATTATTTATCGTGTTAATCAGGTCAACGGTGATGGGGTAAAAGGAATATGATAGTTAAGCGTATCCGCTTTATTTATCCATTAAATGGCGAAGGTATAACGCCGGGTTGTCCAGGAACGATTTGGTAAGTTGAAAATGTTCGGTATCCTCATAGCTGGTTTCGACCACGCCATCTTCATTAAACTGGCATATGGTAGCCCCGGGGTAACAAATAAGCATGGGGGAGTGGGTAGCTATCAGGAACTGTGCCCGGCCGCTTTGTTCGAGCTGATGTATTACCGATATAAAAGCGAGGATACGGGCAGGGGACAGGGCAGCCTCGGGCTCATCGAGGATGTAAATACCGTTATCAAAGTGGTTGTTAAATAATGAAAGGAAAGATTCGCCGTGCGACTGCTCATGTAAAGACTTACCGCCATAAGCGTTTAAAATACGTCTGTTGTCCACGGCCAGTTCATCTATATACGATGCGAAATTAAAAAAGCTTTCGGCCCGCATAAAAAAGCCCTCATTTATTCTGCGCGGGGTCCATGATAGCTGTATGTGTTGCGCCAGGGCCGATTCATAACCCTCAAACCTATACCCGGTGTTAAGGTTATGGTTGCCACCGCGCAGGCTAAAACCGCACTGTTCGGCAATGCCTTCAAGCAGGGTAGATTTACCCGAACCATTTTCGCCCACAAAAAAGGTGACGTTACTTTTTAGAGCGAGTTGTAAGCCATTGTTAAGGCTCGGTATATTTTGCAGGTAACCGTTCCCCTGCAACGGAGGTAGCGATACCCTGGATAAAAATGGCATGGGCAATTGTTTTAAAACGAACTTACAACTCTTATCCTGGTTTTAAAAATCCGGGTGCAGTTTGACGGATTGGATAAAAAAATGCCGAACGATAGTTTAAAGGTAATGCTGACCGCCGGGTGGACAGTTACAAAACCGGTCGCGCCATTATCCATATATACTGGGCGCCAGAATAATTGATGCCAGCGTAAGCTATTGGTAAAAGAACTCGCCGGGTAATTGATTAGCTATACAAGTTATTTCTGGCCCTCCTCACCTTTAAAGTCACTTATGGTCTTTCCATCATAACGATGCACCCCATCAAATGTGCCAAACCAAATACTTCCATCAAAAGTCTCTAAGATCCCGAATATCATTCCTTTATTTGTTATTTCGGTTACTGTTGGCTTTTTATCAGACAAATACTTTCCGTCAAATCGGGAAAGCGCCCAGGCTTGGCTATTACCAATTTCTGAATTAACCCAAGCCGGGCTATTAGCGCTTTCTGAGCTGGTCCAAATGTTGCCTTTTTTATCTTCTATTATATGACCAACAAACTTCTGTATAAAATTGGTAAATGTACTGCCGTCATAACGCCAAAGGCCATCAGCTCCCCCCAGCCAGATATTGCCCTTTTTATCTTCAATTATCGAACGAACATTCGAAAAAGATTTACCCTCATGGGTGAAAACATTAAATTTCTTTCCATCATACACGAAGATATTGCCTGTTGTAGCAACCCAAAACTTGCCTGTTTTATCTTCAATAACAGAATTAACATTGTTATTGGAAAGCCCGTCTTTTGCTGTAAAATTTCGAAATGATTTGCCATCGTAACGACTTGCTCCGAACCAAATATTGCCGGTTTTATCTTCATAAATACAAGTAACGCTGTTTCCGGCAAGTCCATCTTTAGTTGTGAAATTTTGAAATGATTTCCCATCATAACGATAAACACCTGAGCCGATAGAACCGAACCACAAGTTGCCTTTACTATCTTCTAAAACAGAAAAGAAGCGGGCCGAACTCACTTTACTTGTAATATTGGTAAAAGACTTTCCATCGTATCGGAAAATGCCGTCAAATGCAGCAATCCAAATATTGCCCTTTCTATCTTGTATGATATTTCGAGTGATGCTTTGAGGCCCGTGGGAGGTAATTACTCCTTTGTTTTCGGAATTGATCATAATTTTTTTTCCTTCTGTTTGGTTTTGTCTACAGGAAGTGCAAAAAACAACCATCAGGAACAAAGCATATACGTGTACGTATTTCATAATTTCTTAATTAATAGGAATTTCAAAAACCTAAATTCAGACGTTTATTTTTTTGCTACGATCTTCATATCGAATTCAACGGAATCCGACATAGTTTGATTGGCTAAATTATCATAGAACTTTGCTGATTTATATCGGACATCCCATTTTGTTCGATCAATGGTTAGCCTGGCACTCGCTTTGGCAATTCCGCCCTTAAGCTCTATTTTGGCCGGAAAAGTTACTGGGTGTGTGATACCTTTAATTGTTAGGTTTGCTGTAACTTTTTTATTATCACCACTTATTGATGCAGCCCGGGTAATTACGATTGTTGAAAAAGGGAATTTTTCAACTTCAAAAAAATCAGCATTCTTTAAGTGATTAACAAGTTTATTATCACTCCCATGGTTTTTGTCTTCAATTGTATTCATGTCGATTTCAACTGTACCACTCATAAGTTGACCGTTTTCAATCATCAATTCTCCTTTTGATATATTTACGTACCCTGTTTGAGTGTTTAAACCATTTAGACTAGAACCTTTCCATGTTACAACACTTTCCTTTGTATCTATTATAATATATTTTTCATTCCCAACATGTAAGGATAAGGAACTCGCTGATGCATTGTTTTTATTCTCCTTTTTTAAAGATCCACCACAACCGAAGACCAAAGGAGCGATAATTAAAATTAAGTAAGTGACGGATAGCTTGTTGTTCATACTACTGCAGAAATTATATTGATTAATAATAATTGACAAATGATTTTGAACTCAGCAATACACATTATTTCTGAGTTTGGATTTTTTTAACATCCTTTATTTGGTATGACATAAATTACGTTGCCTGAAACAGATAAATTGAAGCCATAATTTTCTATAGCAGGAAGTAACAGTTTTCCCCATGTTTTGCCCATGTCAGATGACCGGAATATACCATCTGAGCGGCCGCATATTAAATATTTACCCATTTGTTTAATTGATAAAATATCCGATGAAGATTTAAGTAAGCCTGTTTTTTTCATTAATAAACTGCTCCAGGAAGGTTGAAGTTCTTCGCCTATGGCATTCCAGGTTTTTCCACTATCCAGTGAAATATGCATGCTGTTTGTTTGGGTTATTGTGTTGTAGATTATAGCAGCAAATCCTCCGTCTATCCGTTCCACAGCGATGCCAAGCCCACCTTCACTAATCACACGATCCCAGTTTTGACCATCATCGGTCGATCTTAATATTCCATTTTTGCTGGTAGTCAGCAGTACACCGTTTGACTCTACCAATTGCATTCTACCGTCTCCAACATGCAATTGTTTCCAGGTTTTTCCACTGTTAGTTGATCTAAAAAGGCCGTTGTTGGAGCCAATGAGAACTGTGCCTTTGGCAGTTTCAAAAACGGTGCGAACTTCTCTCTCTTTATAATTCTTGTACATCCAATCCATCGTTCTGTCTATGCGTACGGCTTGCTCTTGAAAATCCGTGTACATAGGTGACCAATTATTCGTTCCGTTTATTTTTTGTAAAAATTGACCCCTGATATCATATGCAAGTATCCCATTCTTGCCAGGGGTAATGTTGCGTTGTTTACCAGGGAAAATTTCTTTTGTCCAAAAAGGAGTTGTGGAATTTGGTTCACTGTGATAAACCCCATTTCCAGCTCGTAAATATAGCCCACGGTCATTTGCAAATAAACCATCTCTCCACACACCTTCTCTCTGCAATTTTTCAGGCAATCCTTCGCTAATGTCCTGCCATGTTTGTCCGCCATCAGTGGATTTAAAAATGATGTTGACAATCGCCGATGATTTGCCTTCTTTTATTGGTTTCTTTTCTTTTAGTACAAAAGAATTTAGCAGAAATAATACCAGGAAGATAGCCGGAACAAATACAAATAATCTTTTCATCTTTCAAAATTTTAAGTAAAACATATGTTTCATAATCTATTTTATGATCCTATCAGAATTGATGCAGCAAAATTACTTTGATATATTTCAGCGAGGAGAGCTTGAATTGTAAATAAAAATGTAAACTTTGTAAATAAAATCTTGACACTATGTTAGATAGCAGAATTCTCATGTCCGGGAAACGCAAGTACCTGTTCGGATTGATGATACTCTTGTTTATCTCCGTAATCTGCGTGGCTTTCAGTATGGAGGGTAGTGACGATTTTGATATCTCCAGAAGGGAAGTTTTGCTCCGCAGGATCGGACATGAACTGCTTTTACAGTCGGGCGACAGTACATCAAGGGTGCTTCCGGTAAAAAAGATCGCAGAAAATGAATACCAGATCAGGTTTGAGAATGACCTTACTTTTCTACCGGACTCCCTGGTGAATACTACCCAACGTTTGCTGGCCAAAGACCCGCTCGCAGGTGACTATGTTGTTAACGTTTTAAACCGGGGCAACTCCAGTGTAGCCTATGGATACGCTATATCTAAAAATAAAAAAGATGACATTGTACCATGCAAAGGAAGAAAGCAACCCAGAGCATATTACATGATCAACATTAAATTTAAACCAACGGGTATAAATATCGCAAAGAATGGATACCTTCTGGGTAGCCTGCCATTTTTAGCATTTGTTGGATTCGTTTTTTTTAGATCAGTTAAGCCGCGGAGAGCCTTGCCTGACGGTGGGTATAGTGGCATGTTAACTTTAGGCGCGGTGTTATTCGATGCGAAGAATCGGAAGCTCATAATAAATGGAAAGACGATAGACCTGACCGGAACTGAAACGCGCCTGCTGCTCATTTTCGCGCTGTCTCCTAACGAGACCATAGAGCGAAGCCGGCTGCAAAAAGAGATATGGGAAGATGAAGGTGTTATTGTGGGGCGTAGTCTGGATATGTTCATATCAAAACTCAGAAAAAAATTGGAACTTGATTCGCATATTAACATTGTTGTTATACGCGGCAAAGGATATAAGCTTGAAATTAGCTCTTAAGAGGTAGCCTCGCCCTTTAAAACAACAAAGCCCCGATATTGCTATCGAGGCTTTGTACCCAGCGCCGGAGTCGAACCGGCACGGTTTCCCACAGGTGTTTGAGACCAGCGCGTCTACCAATTCCGCCAGCTGGGCATGTTGTAACCAGCTCGTTTACCACCCCGATAGCTATCAGGGCCGCCAGCTGGGCATGCTATTTAAGCGACATTTGCTTAGAAGCGGGCTGCAAATGTATCTAAACTCTCTTTAATTCGCAACAGATATTTTTGCCTGTAATAAATATTTGCAATGTCATTAAGTTTGCTTTCTTTAGCGGTATCGTTCAGGCTTTCGTAATCTTTTGTAAGGGTGTCAAGCTCTTCGGTCATATCACCCTCAATGGCAGCTACTTCTGCGCCTATGTGGCCAAATTGTTCGGCGGTTTCAATTTCCATCAGGCGCTCGTTAATATCCATCATCTCCATCAAAAAATCTGCGGGCAACTGTGGTTTTGCGCCTTCACTAACCAGGTTATGCAGCCTTAAAATGTAATCGAGCAGTTTATTAGGGTCGCTAAGGGTTTGATAGGCCTTATTATTGAGGGTAGATAGCTCCAGTATTTCCTGCTGTTTGGCGTCGTTCTCATTGGCAAAAAAATCGGGATGATATTGCTTGCTTAAAGCGTAAAACTGCTTTTTAAGCTGTGCGGTATCCGGTTTAAACGTTTCGGTTATTCCGTAAAATTCAAAATAATTCATCGGTACAAAAATACAAATTTTTGGTGGCCGAAATTTACTTTACCTTAGCCTAACCACAAAACGATGCCTGTATTTTACGATCAGATGAACAAAGCTGTGCAGTTGCAGCAAACGCCAAAAAGGATCATATCCATTGTGCCCTCGCAGACCGAGCTACTGTTTGACCTGGGGTTGGACGAACGGATCGTAGGTGTAACCAAATTTTGCATCCATCCGGCAGATAAAGTAAAACATATAGCCAAAATAGGGGGCACCAAGCAATTAAATATCCAGGCAATACACAACCTGCAGCCCGATCTGATCATCGCTAATAAAGAAGAGAACGGGCAAAGCCAGGTAGAAGAGCTGATGCGGCATTACCCGGTTTGGATAAGCGATATCCAAAACCTGCCCACCGCGCTTGATATGATAACTAAGGTAGGAGAGATAACGGGCACGGAAACGAAAGCCGGGGAGCTTATAAATAAAATCGCTAAGCAGTTCCGCGCGTTGCAACCGGCCCGGCCTAAACTACAGGTAATGTACCTGATATGGCGCAAACCATACATGGCTGCAGGCCACGGTACGTTTATAAATAACATGCTACAACTATGCGGTTTTGAAAACGTGGTGAATACCCTGCGCTACCCTGAACTAAGCGCTGATGCTATAATAGCGGCAAAGCCCGACGTGCTGCTGCTCTCGTCAGAGCCTTATCCGTTTGCGCAAAAACATATTGATGAGTTTAAGCAGATGCTGCCCGGCGCTAAGATAGAACTGGTGGATGGAGAGCTGTTTTCGTGGTACGGGAGCCGGTTATTGCACTCGCCGGGGTACTTTAATGCGCTTATTGATAAATTAACAGCAAAGTAATGAGGCAGATAAAGAAAAATGTAAAATTCAGTTTTAAAGTTTGCTACTAAAAGCTATCTTTGCACTCTCTGAAAAAAACCAAACGCGGAAGTGGCGTAATTGGTAGCCGCACCAGACTTAGGATCTGGCGCCGCGAGGCGTGGGGGTTCGAGTCCCTTCTTCCGCACTAAGTTTAAAAGCCGTTAACTGATAAGTTAGCGGCTTTTTTTTGTTTCAGCAGGTTCGGTAAATTACTTTATTATGGGAAGCAATCGCGGGCGCTTACTTCGGGAAGGTTTTTTCTGCTATATCTGCAATTACTTTAATCCGGTTTTTATTTTCTATCCGCATTAAAAACTCCATTGGCCCGCCTTCGGCGCCACAGCCAAAACATTTAAACACATTGCTCTGCGGGATAATAAGCAAAGAGGTGGTTTCATCCTTATGAAATGGGCACTTGCCCTTTAATGCCTTTCGGCTGGGTTGCAGTAAAATATATTTAGATGCAATATCAACAAGGTTCATAGAGCTGGTCATCAGGTAAAATATGGCCGCAAACGTACCTAATAGCTTTTTTAAGGGCAATACTTGTGGAAAAGTATATATTGGAAAAGGTGGAGGGGCTTGATTGTCATATAAAGATTAAAATAAAGTCACCAATTTATCACGACTGTGTTTTTTGAATTTTCTTTAAAATGTTTTCCTGACCTTGTCGTCTATACCCTTATAGAAACTTTACAACAATGGAAAACGATTACCTGATGCTGAATGATTGCTGCCCCGCTGCAACCAATATAAAACCTGATACTGAAATGGAACTGGCCATTTTATTTATTGATATACGAAACTTTACCCGGCTCATGGAGGTTCAGTCGAGCCAGTCGGTCATACAGGTGGTTAGGCGCTTGTTTACAGCTTTTAACCAGGTTGTGAAAAATTTTCAGGGTAAGGTGGTTGAGATAGCCGGCGATAATTTATATGCCGTATTTGGCTTGCAAACTAACGTGCGCGAAGCCGCTAACAATGCTTACCAGGCTGCTATAATGATGTTTAAAACAGTAAACCTGTTTAACACTGCTTACGCCGAACCTTTTTATGGAGGCCCGCTTGAAATTGGCGTGGGTATTAACACCGGGAAGGTTTTTGTGGGCGAATTTGCCCTTGATGGGCCGCCTGCCTTATCTGTAATGGGCTTACCGGTAAATATTGCATCAAGGTTACAGGGGAAAACGAAAGAACTAAACAACGACCTGCTCATTTCAGAAGATACTTACCGCCTGCTTGATACAAATGAAACCGTTTTTGAGCAACAAACCGTACGGTTACAGGGTATATCCCAGGGCCAGCAGGTCCGCCTGGCAGGTAAGCCATATCATACTGGCCATAGCCTGTTAGGTACAAGGCAGGATATGGATTACCTGCTGGCTATCTCCGGCTAATATTTCCTTAATGTCAAAATCCATCCAGCTGTTATAGCAAGCCAAACAAATTTCCGATATTTGATGTTTAAACATATATATTGTAAATATGGAAATAGGTGTTGATAGTTTTGCTTCGGCCATGTATGGTACGGGCAATGCATTGAGCAGTGTTGATGCTATGGCGCAATTATTAGAAAGGATCGAACATGCTGATAAAGTAGGGCTTGATGTTTTCGGTATAGGCGAGCACCATAAAAAAGAATTTTTAGATTCGGCACCACATGTTATTCTTGCAGCTGCGGCGGCTAAAACCAGCCGAATCCGTTTAACCAGCGCAGTTACTGTACTCAGCGCGACTGACCCGGTGCGGGCTTATCAGAATTTCGCCACGCTCGATCTCATCTCTAAAGGCCGTGCCGAAATGGTGGCTGGCCGTGGCTCGTCTGTTGAAGCTTACCCGCTTTTTGGTTTCAGCCTGAATGATTATGACGCGCTTTTTAGGGAAAAGCTTGATCTTTTACTCAGAATAAATGATAACGAATTTATTACCTGGTCGGGCAGGTTTAGGGCGGCCTTAGATAACCAACCCGTTTACCCAAGGGCTTTGCAGCAAAAACTGCCTATATGGTTAGGCGTAGGCGGCACACCTGAATCGTTCGCGAGAGCAGGCACTTTGGGCTTGCCTTTAATGGTGGCCGTTATAGGCGGCGAAACCCATAGGTTCCGCCCGTTGGTTGATATTTATCGCGAAGCAGGTCGCAGGGCCGGTTTTACGCCAGATCAATTAAAGGTGGGGTTACATTCCCCCGGGTATGTTGCCGCTACCGATGAGCAAGCTATAGCCGATTATTACCCAGGTTACGCCGAACTATGGACTAAATTAGGGCGGGAGCGGGGCTGGCCACCGGTTACCAAAGGGCAGTTTGATACGCTGATAGCGCCCCAAGGTGTTTTAGTAGTTGGCGGTCCACAGCAGGTTGCCGAAAAGTTATTAAGGCACAGCGAGGCTTTAGGCGGTGTGGACAGGTTTACCTTCCAGATGGATAACGCCGGGTTAACGCACGCGCAATTAATGAGCTCGATCGAACTGATTGGTACAAAAGTTATTCCGTTGCTTAAAAAAGCAGTTTAAAGTTAAGCTATCATAATAAAAGCCGTTGACTGAAAATAAAGTTAACGGCTTTTTTTGTCCCCGCAGAAAGGGCCCTCTGAAAAGAAACCTACGGCGATGAAAGTATAAACTTCATTAATTAAACTTATCGCCGTATAAAGCTATAATGATAACAGCTATACAGATCATACAGGAAATAACGACGTTGAGGGTGAAAAACCAAAATCGCTTTTCCTTAAAGCCTGATGTAATTAGTTTGTTTTTTAATAGTTCAACCTGGATCTCATTAAGCGCCATTTCCTTCCTGATGATCTCTGCGTTTTTAAATTTCTTATTATCCTCTGAGGTTACGGGGTACAATATCCAAAGCCGCCCTGCCGATTGCAGGTAGATCATATTAACACCCCAGAACATTCTTTTAATTTGATAGTATTCTACAGCTATAGGGTTGTCATTAATCAACACGCCGTTGTACCAGGTAAGGGTTTTACGGCCGTAGGCAAAATATAACAGGCTTAATAAAACAATAACAGGGCCTATCATAAAGGTGCCGGCATCATGGCCAAAAAATTCAATGATCTTTTTGGCGTAATTTGCTACATAAGGTATTGCACTATAGGCGGCCATCTGGCAAATGAATACAATACTCATTAGCCAGAATAATAAGCTGAAGGATAAAAAGGCGCTGCGCAGGTTCCCGCATTTTAAATATACGCTGGGTGCGCTATCCCCGGGGATAAAGGTTGAGTTATGGAAAGCCATACCCAATTGTAACAAAAAGTGCTTTTTAAAGTTTTGATGTGCCCTGCGTTGACGTACCGTCCTCGCAGGGCCTTCCGAAAGAGACCCTGCGGCGACAAGAAAGTTTTGTAGGTAACATCGCTTGCTTGAATCCCGTCTTTGCAGGCGCGCGATGTAATGTCCTACTGTAATAATAAAAATCAGGCACTACTCTTTTGTTGCCACGCAAGCTAAATTAATGGTAATTGAGCGCGATCCTGCCCAACAGGTAGCCCTTATAAAACGCGGTGTGCTTTGTGTAATAAAAAAACGATCGTGTGCTATGGGAAAGTTATTCCATTCAAAAGCACCTTGATCATTCGTTACACAATTCACAAATGGGTTACCGGTGAAATGCCAGCCTTCCTCTACCGAAACGGTCAGTTCATAACGTTGAAAAACGGCATTGGCTATAACAGTTATGTTATCAGGCATTGGGCCTTGCCAGCCGGTTTCATTGTGGTGATTCACAGTGGTGCATGGCGGACCATAACACATTTTTGTTTCTAACGTAATACTTGCCATCTTAATTAAAATTTAAGGTTTAATAAAATTAGTATAAGCGCATACACAATAAACAACGCTAATTAGTTGCCTTAACAAAATTAAACAAGTGTTAGAAAGGGAATTAGCGTGAAAACACGGTTTATGAAAAGTGTTTTCACCTATTTGTATTCTTAAAATAGTGTTGGATAACCCTGCGGATGGCAAAAACTGAATAGACTTTTTTAAATACCCCACATGCTTTTACCATCCTCCAGTCTTTTTTGAAGATCGGTTATTTGCTTATCCCTGTTAAAACAAATATCAAACAGGTACGATGCAATAAAGCCTCCGCACCAAACGGCTATATATGTTTGGTTAGGATATTGTGATGTTGCAAGGGCGAGAAAGCAAAATACAAAACCAAGTATGGAATAGTAATTTGATTGCTGGGATTTAAGTACATACCCATCGGATTGGAAATCCATAGTGAAGAAACTTCGGATACGCGGGATCCAAAGAATATAAAAAATGATCTTCTGAAATAGGTTTAGATCGGTCAGGTAGTTTTTTACCAGCAATTCATCATTCTGCTGCGGAAAAACAGACTTGTAATTTCTGATCTCGTCATTAGTTACATTTCGCTTCCTTAACTCTGCCAATGCTACAGAAACGGCCAGTTCGGTATAACCGTTCTTGTTTGCAACAATCTCTAATAAGTCGATGGTGTCAAACTTAGCATATGCTTCCTGAAGGCTTTCTTGTGTTACCATTTTCTCAAACTATCGTCACATAATCATCCTCAATCAAACTCTCGCCCCGGTAACGCCTGATGAGTTGCGCGGTAGCGATCACATCCTTTTGGCAATAGGTGCAAATGCGTTCTAAAGCGTTTTCTATCCAGTACACATGGCCAACCTGGCTGCCGTCTATATCATCTTTTGGGGTGGGGATGTTAAATATGGCGGTGAGCAAGCTTAGAGAGGTGTAGTTTTTATAATCGCCGAATTTCCAAAGCTCCATGGTATCCAGGTGGGGAATCTCCCATGGCTTTTTACCCTGGATCTGTAAATGCGGCGGGAATGGTACGCTGTTGATCAGCATCCGGCGGCAAATATACGGCAGATCGAACTCCTTGCCGTTATGCGCGCACAGGATCATGCTTAAGGGTTGCCCGCTCAGCATCTTGCTAAAATTTTCCAGCAACTCCTTCTCATCGTGCCCCGCGAATGATTTTACACGCAGGCCGGGGTGGTTACCGCCGCTGTTGGTAAAAATACCTACGGAGATACATACTATCTTGCCAAATTCGGCCCAGATACCGGCACGTTCATAAAATGCTTCGGCGGTTTCCTCGTTACGTACGTTGCGGGTTTTATTTGCCCATAACTCCTGCATATGTTCAGGCACTTCGCTGTGATTGGCGTATTGCGGTACGGTTTCAATATCCAGTACCATCAGGTTGCTCAGGTCGTATTGTTCAAGCATAGCACTAAGTTATTTATTCTTATCCAGCACCTCAAAATTTATTTGCAGGGTGTTGCCGGCGTTATCAACCAAAGTAAGCTGATGCATTCCCGGCGATGGGTTGAGCGCCATTTGCTGGAACGCGCTGCTTTCGCCTACGTATTTGCCATCCAGATGCCAGAATATTTTTGCGCCTGCCTGCCGGTGTGCCGCGTTACATATCATCCGCCCGCGTTTGCCATCGGCTTCCAGCGGTACGTAAACCTTGGCACCATCTTTTGGGTAAATGAGTTCCATCGGGTTGGCTTCGGCCTGGTCGCATCCGGGGGCAAATGGCGGTAGTATATGGTACTGGTAGTTCTTAGTTTTGTAATAATACTCCATGGATGGCGGCAGCACAAACCAGCTTTTATTAACGATGTTATCCGGCGAGGTGCAATTACCCGTCACCTGGGATTTCTGATCGGCAGATAAGTGCACCAGTTTGTGCCACGGGCAAACGGGCGCTTTTAAGCCCGTTCTGGGCACCCATTGCTCAACGGCATTGTCGCAATATTGCCCGGCACGGTAACCGCTTTCGCGGCAAACCTTTATTTTAACCATTTCGCCGGTAGGCTCGTCAAACCACTCGCGCGCGGCAGGCAGCAGCCGGAAGATCTCGAACAGTACCGGCGCAGCCGCGTTAATGCCTGTTAACCCGGGCCGGCCTTCGCCGTCGGTATTGCCTACCCAAACACCTACTACATACTTTGGGGTGATGCCAATAGCCCAGCCATCCCTGAAACCAAAGCTGGTACCTGTTTTCCAGGCAATACGCTGGGTAGAGCTGAACTGCTGCCAAAGCATTTCCTCGCCGGGGCGCATCACTTCTTCCATGGCCTGCAGTGTGTAATATATCGATCCCGCATCCAGCAGGCCATTCTTTTCCGGTTTGGGTTTCTCGGCAGCGGTTTTAGCGTACACGGGCGAATGGTAATCGTCGGCACTGTATTTACCGCCGTTTTTGTTATAATGGTTTAGCACCCGGGCCATATCCGCGTACGCGCCGGTAAGTTCCCAAAGGGTGTTTTCGCCACCGCCCAATATTAGCGAAAGGCCGTAATGGTCGGCGGGCTGTTTCAGGGTGCTGATGCCTATCTTTTGTAGTTTATCATAAAAGCGTTCGTACTTATATTGCTGCAGCAATTTTACCGCAGGCACGTTCAATGAGCGCGAGAGGGCGTTTGATGCAGGCACCGCGCCATCATAGCCCAGGTCAAAATTTTCGGGGTGGTAACCCGCTATCTGCGTGGGCACATCGGGGATAAGGCTGTTGGGTAGTATCAAACCATCATGCAGCATACTGGCGTAAAGCAGCGGTTTCAATGTACTCCCCGGGCTACGGGGCGCGTTCACCACATCCACATCGCTTTCCATTTCCGGGTCTTCCCGATGGGCTATATTACCGGCGTAGGCCAATGTAGCGCCGGTCTCCACATCCAAAACCACGGCCGCAATGTTATTAATATCATTAGCCTTCAAAACTTGGTGGTGTTTTTCCAGTATATCGCCAACCTGCTCCTGTAAGTTGCTTTTGATGGTCGTTTTTAGGCGGGTTAAGGCCTGTTTTTTACTTTTTAAGTCCGCTTTAAAGCGCTGTAACAGGTGGGGGGCATTTTGCGGCAGAGGCATGGGTTTTTCGGGCACAGGCTCAAATTTGGCAAGGGCAGCGGTGGTGCTGTCTATGGTCCCCTGGCGATAAAGTTTATCAAGGAGCAGGTTACGTTTCTTTAAAAGTATCTGCCTGTTTTTACCGGGGTGCACCAATGATGGCGAATTAGGCAATACAGCCAGCGCAGCCATTTCGCCCCAGGAGAGTTTTTCTGGCCCACGCCCAAAGTACCGCCACGAAGCCGCATCCAGCCCTATAACATTGCTGCCGAATGGTGCATTGCTGGCATACAGGGCCATTATTTGTTTTTTACTGTAGGTGACTTCCAATCGCAGGGCCATGAAAATTTCGCCAAGCTTATTCCACACGGTGCGGTTGTGGCGGGTGCTCAGGCGGATCACCTGCATGGTAAGCGTACTGCCGCCGCTGGTAACCTTTTTGGCTTTGATATTTTGCTTGATAGCCCTGCCAAATGCCAGCGGATCAAAACCCCAATGGCTGTTAAAGCGTTTATCCTCAAAAGCGATGATGCATTTGCTGAATTTTTCGGGGACGTCGGCATTATAAGGGAAGCGCCATTGCCCGTCGGTTGCTATGGATGCGCCCAGCAACTGGCCTGCATCGTCGTCAATAACAAAGGACGTTGGGGTATTGAACAGCTGTTTTGGGAGGCATAAGGCAAACCATAGCGCTAAAGCAAACAAAATAGCCGTTAATATCATTACTTTTGGCTTTTTCAGGTTTTGCTTTATTCGCGATAGCATTAATTTGGCATTTTATAATCCACAATGAAAATAGGTAAATTATCAATAATTATTCCGGCATATAATGAGGGTGGCACCATTCACCTCATTCTGAACAAGATAAAAGCTGTTGAGCTGGTTGATGACATCCAAAAAGAAATTATTATTGTGGATGATTGCTCTACCGATAATACCGAACAGGCAGTAGCCAGTTATAAAGCAGAGCATGCTGAACTGGATATCAGGTATTTTAAACATCGGCATAATTCGGGCAAAGGTGCAGCCCTGCATACCGGCATTGCACAGGCGACGGGCGATTATACCATTATTCAGGATGCCGATCTGGAGTATGACCCAGCCGAGTATAACGACCTGTTAAAACCCGTTTGCAATGGCTTTGCCGATGTGGTTTACGGCTCGCGGTTTATGGGCAGCAACCCGCACCGCATACTTTTCTTTTGGCATACCATAGGCAACAGGTGGTTAACCTTCCTGTCAAACATGATGAGTAACCTAAACCTTACCGATATGGAAACCTGCTATAAATTGTTTGATACCAAACTGCTGCAATCCATTAAATTACGTGAACAGCGTTTTGGCTTTGAGCCCGAGGTGACTATAAAAGTGGCACGTATCCCTAAGATACGCATCTACGAAGTAGGGATCTCATACTACGGCCGTACGTATGACGATGGTAAGAAAATAGGATGGAGGGACGGCGTGCGTGCTATTTATTGTATCCTTAAATATGGGCTGTTCAGTAGTAAATAATGGCAGGCAATATCTTTAAATTTAAACAGTTTGATGTTGACCAAAGCGGTTGCGCCATGAAGGTGAACACCGACGGGGTTTTGCTTGGCGCGTTGGCCACAGCAAACAACCCGCAAAGTATTGTAGATATTGGTACCGGCACCGGCGTTATTGCACTAATGCTGGCCCAAAGGTTTGCTGTTGCCCATATAGATGGTGTTGATATTGATCAGGACTCGGCCGAGGCAGCTGACCGGAATTTCAAAGCATCTCCTTTTTTATACCGGGTGTACTCAACCTTTAATACTTTTGAAGGGTATTTTAAAGACTATTATTGGAAAAAGCACGATCTGATCGTCTCTAACCCGCCGTTCTTTTTAGATTCGCTTGCATCAGCCGATGAACAAAAACGACTTGCACGGCATACCGACGGAACTTTTTTTAAAAAACTGTTGCGTTGCGCAGATGAATACCTCACAGATACCGGTACCTGCCAGGTGATATTGCCGTTGCCAACCGCCTCGGTAGTGAAAGATCTGCTGCCCAAATATCAGCTGCATTTACAAAGAGTTATCTCCATCAAATCGTTTGCTGATTCGGCACCACATCGCGAGATTGTAACTTTTGGTAAAGAGCAGAAAGGTATCGTTGAAGATGAATTTGTAATTTATGATGCCCCAAAAGTTTATTCAGTGGAGTATCAGATTGTTTTGGGAGATTTCCTGACGATATTTTAAATCTAAATTCTAAAATAAATAATGACCCGTATAGGCCTCATATCAGATACCCACGGTTACCTCGACGATGCAGTTTTTAAACATTTTGAAAATTGCGACGAGATCTGGCATGCCGGCGATTTTGGAAATATTGAACTGGCCGATAAACTTGCCGCCTTTAAACCGCTCAGGGGGGTATATGGCAATATCGACGGTACTGATGTGCGACAAGTGTACCCCGAGCACCTGCGTTTTATGTGCGAAAAGGTGGATGTTTGGATGACGCATATCGGCGGATATCCCGATAGATATGCACCGGATGTTAAGCGTGAAATATACACTAAGTCTCCGGGGCTATTCATCAGCGGGCACTCGCATATCCTGAAAGTGATTTACGATAAAAAGATAAATTGTTTGCATTTAAACCCCGGTGCAGCTGGAAAACAAGGCTGGCAGAAGGTGCGTACTTTAATAAGATTTTCTATAACTGATGAAAAAATTCATACCTTAGACGTTATTGAACTGCATAAATAATATGTAGTTTTTACACTAAGTACCCATGAAAGCAGTTAAAACCTTAGGGCAATTTATTATTGAAAAACAAGCCGATTTTCCATATGCGAAGGGAGAGTTGTCGCGGCTATTACGTGATATCGGCATAGCTGCCAAAATTGTGAACCGGGAGGTGAACAAAGCCGGTCTGGCAGATATTTTGGGTGATGCAGGCACCACCAACATACAGGGCGAAGGGCAAAAGAAACTGGATGTTTACGCCAATGAGCAATTTATATCGGCCCTTAAATATGGCGGCGAATGCTGCATGGTAGCCTCCGAAGAAAACGACGAATGCATCCACATCGAGTCGGAAGTATCAAAAAACGCCAAGTACATTGTAGCTATCGATCCATTGGATGGTTCATCAAATATTGATGTGAACGTAGGGGTGGGCACCATCTTTTCTATCTATCGCCGTATCTCGCCCGAAGGGAAGGCAAACCTTGCCGACGTATTACAGCGCGGTACCGAACAGGTGGCCGCGGGGTATGTGATATACGGGTCATCAACCATGTTGGTGTACACTACCGGCAAGGGCGTTAACGGCTTTACGTTAGATCCCTCGATAGGCGAGTTTTGCCTTTCGCACCCCAATATGTGCATCCCGGATGATGGGGTTATTTATTCTATTAACGAGGGGTATTACTCGCACTTCCCTGATGGGGTGAAGAAATATATTAAATACTGCCAGGTTGAGGATGTCAAAACAAAAAGACCTTATACTTCCCGTTACATCGGTTCTATGGTGGCCGATTTGCACCGTAACATGATCAAAGGCGGTATCTTCATATATCCGTTAACAGCTGCCGCGCCAAATGGTAAGCTGCGTTTGGTTTATGAGTGCAACCCCATGGCTTTTATTATTGAACAGGCAGGTGGCACGGCCAGCAACGGCTATAACCGTATTTTAGAGCTGCAGGTAACCGAACTGCATCAGCGCTCGGCCATCTTCATCGGCTCCAAAAACATGGTAGCCAAAGCCGAAGAAATGATGGCCTGCTTTTCGCCGCAGCTTACCAAAAAGAATTTTGAGGGCGATGTGTGCTTGCAGTAGAGAAGTAATAATATACAACGCCGGGAGAAACGTCGCCGCCGGGTAAGATCAGTATTTATGAAATTACCCGGCAATTGTTTGGTGAGAAGCCTTAGTGTGATACCGCTTTTAAACCAACTATAGAACCAATCAACGTAGCCATAAATACCAATCGCCAAAAAGTTAGTGGTTCATTGAAAACCAGGATGCCCATAGCCACGGTTCCCACTGCCCCGATGCCTGTCCAAACTGCATATGCTGTACCAATAGGCAGTGTTTGCGTAGCCTTGATGAGTAAGGTCATGCTAACAAACAACGAAATTATAAAACAACCAAACCACCAGTAAGTAGCCGCGCCGCTTGTTTCTTTTACCTTACCTAAACACAAGGCGAATATTACTTCGAATATCCCACCTATTATAACATATATCCAGCTCATATTATTTTCCTGCCGCAAAGAACAGGAATATGAGCCGCTTAATTTTTTACAAATGTTAAAAAATGAAATAGTTAGCGAAGGTCGGCCCTGATACGGCTTAGGCTCACCTGGCTAATGCCTAAATAAGATGCGATATAGCCTAATTGTACACGCCTTAGCAAGTCTGGCTGTGTTTGCATCAGCTCGTTATAGCGTTCTACAGCCGTTTTAAACTGCATAGATATAAGCCGTTCTTCGGTTTTTATCAATTCCTGTTCCACCAGTTTCCTTCCCCAGTTGGCAAAATGAATGTCAAGGTCAAATAATGCCCGTAAATTGCGGGTTTCTAATTCATATAGTTCGCAGTTTTCCAGCAGCTCAATGTTTTCATAACCTTTCTCATTTGCCACATAACTTCTCATCGAAATTACGGTATCACCTTCCTGCCCAAACCAAAAGGTTACCTGCCCGCTTGCTTTATCAGAATAGGCGCGCACTATGCCCTTTTTGATGAAGTACATCCGGTGTTCTACCTTACCTTCTTTGAGTAAGATGTGCCCTTTAGGAAAAGTAACCTCTGTTATATTGGCTTTAAGCGCGTTTTTTGACTGTTCAGGCAGCTGTCCAAATTGGTCGATGATTTTATCAATATTCATTTTTTGAAAGCAGGTTAGCCATAATAGCAAAAGTAAAATAACCATTGTTATAAACGTACACCTACCAAAGCCGTTTATGCATAAAACAATTCGCGGTATATTTTATTATTTGTGGATGATAACAGTAATTGGAATTTTTGATGATGTAAACCTTGCTGAAGAAGCAAGCTCGTACCTGCTGGGGAACGAGTTTACAGCTGAGAATATTGATATCCATACCCATGGAGATCAGATAGATGAGCATAACCGTATAGGCGACTTTTTTAACCACCTGATAGACGATGAAAAACAAGCCGCGCATTTTGCCACGCTGGGCCGTAATGGCTCAATAGTTACCGTACATGCCGTATCCGCCCGCGAAGCACAGGAAGCAGCCGACGCGTTGAATAATTACGGGGCGATTGAGGTTAACGCAGAAGACGATAGCCCATCACATAGCCAGCAGATAGAGCGTATAGTAGCAGACGATAAACGTTTACGTGGCAGTTACCCTGTTAAATAATTACTAATTTAGGGGTTAGAAATGCAAGAATATAAGGTATGGACACCACCGACAAGCACAACGACCGTATTGCAAAAATGACCTTTGCCTCGGTATATCCTATGTACCTGGCAAAGGTAGAGAAGAAAGGGCGCACAAAAGAAGAGCTGCACCAGGTGATACAATGGCTAACCGGTTTTGATAACAGTAAGCTGAATGAGCTCATCGAAAAAAAGGTAACCTTTGAAACCTTCTTTCAAACGGCGTTGCTAAACCCCAATGCATCCCTCATTACCGGGATGATCTGCGGATACCGCATAGAGGAAATAGAGAACGCCTTAACACAGCAGGTGAGGTACCTGGATAAATTGGTGGATGAACTGGCAAAGGGGAGGAAGATGGATAAGATATTGCGGTAAGCTTAAAACAAACGCTTTATAGTTAAGGACATTTGAGCACCCAGTGTTTATTTTGAACTTAAGCTATTTTTACTTTTTATCATTTTGTAAATAGCGTAAATGCCTGGGATCATGGGTAATATGGCAGTATACATACCGGCGAAATAGTATTTACCAGTGATGTTGAACCAATAATTGTGCATGCCATCGACGAACGTACCTTTTACATTTTGAGAAAGTGTGTTTTTTATTTCGGGTAAGATGTCGGGTTTTAGTATCGGAAAGATAAAATGTGTGAACTCTGCAACACCGGGGCCTATAAATATAAAGCACGCTATAAAACCCGCTACAGGAACTTTATAATACAAACCGAGTGCTGTGAATGTGTACAGGATTGGGCCGATGAAGGCAAAAATCATTAGGAAAGACTGTTCAGTCCAGGTGATATTAAATAACCGGCTCATTGCTGGGCCGAAGCCAGTAAGATATTCCTCACACATATGTATTTCAAGTGCGGCAACGGTTAGTAGAAATAAAGGCAAGATGATTTTGGGATCAATTGGGTTTTTGAGGTAAGTTTTGTACCACAAAATAAACCCAATGACTCCGGAACCACCTACAATGATCACCGGTGGCAGGCCGATGTGCCGATAACCCTGAATTGAAGCCACGGTGATAAATACGGCTGCTATGGCCATACTAATGTATTGTATTCTTTTTGTTGTTTCCATTTTACAATCTTTTTAATAATTCATTAATAATGTGCGCTTTTCTTTCCTGAAGCAGCGTTTTGTATTGTTGATCTGATTGTTGAAGCATTCTTTTAAATACAGGAGCAATCACAAATGGGTAAACGCACAGGGCAACCATATCCATAAACAGGTTATTCGCATCCGTTTTACCATGAGTTTGGTTATCTACCTGATCTTTGAAGTAACTGATATCAATTTTGTTTTTACCGGCAAAAAGATCAGTGATCCGTTCCGGATTAAAAGTTAATTCGTTTAATACAAAAACCGGAATGCCGGGGGTTTCCGCTAAAGCATCTACCGTGTGGTTCACATAATCGACTATTTTTTGTTCCAGCGGCACATCGCTCTTTAGTACCTCTGCCACCCGTTCTGCAAAAACAGCAAATGCCTGCTCAAAAATCCGGTTAAATAACAACTCTTTAGTTTTAAAATAATAATGCAGCATGGCTTTGTTGATGCCAGCTTTATCAGCTATTTCCTGCATCCGCGTTCCCGCCAATCCTTTGCGGTAAAATATATCACGCGCCTCGTTTAAAATATGTTCTTCTGTTGTCATTATATTATTAACTAACCAGTTGGTTAATAATTAAAATAAATTATTGTTTTATTATGGCGATAAAAATCCATATCAACAGAAAATAAAATCTGACAAGCGAAAATTGGATCGAAAAAAAGAAAAGCAACTTGTAAACCAAGAGTTGGAAATAGAATAAAACAAAAAACGCTCCTCATTTTCATAAGAAGCGTTCCGGGTAAATGATGTGGGGCTCGAACCCACGACCCTCCATTTGCGTTTTTATTTGAATAATACTTATCTTTATATCATGACTACAATGACATTACAAGTTCCGGATGCGTTGGAGAACGAGCATGATGAAACTGTCCGTTTGATTGCGGCCAAGCTATATGAAGCTGGCAAACTATCTTTAGGGCAGGCTGCAGAGATGTGTTCAATGAAAAAATGGGACTTTGCAGAGATCCTGATAAATTTTGGTGTAAACTACCTCGATCCAAGCGTTCAGGCTGATTTGGACCATGCCTGAAAATATTATCGTTATTACAGATACCAGTTGTTTTATCATTTTGGATAAAATTGCTGCTTTACATCTGCTTCACATATTATTTTCCGAAGTAATAACTACTCCTGAGATCGCAAAAGAATATGGGAAAACACTACCGGATTGGGTGATAATTAAACATGCTCAAGATATTGCATTACAAAAGCAACTTAACGAACTGATAGACCCGGGCGAAGCAAGTGCAATAGCCCTGGCTGCTGAAATTAAATGCGATTATTTATTAACAGATGACCGCGCCGCCCGAAAAATTGCCGAGCAAAGAGGAATACCCGTGAAAGGGTCGGCTGGTATATTACTTTATGCAAAACAACAAAAAGTGATCGGGTTGCTACGTCCTTATCTTGACCTGATCCAGAAAACAAATTTCCGTATATCCCAGGCTTTGATAGATAGGCTAATTCAGGAAGCCGGTGAATAGTCATAAACAAAAAACGCTCCTCATTTTCATGAGAAGCGTTCTGGGTAAATGATGGGGCTCGAACCCACGACCCTCGGTACCACAAACCGATGCTCTAACCAACTGAGCTACATCTACCGTGTTTGGAGGTTGCAAAAATAGAAATCTTAAGCCAATATGCAAAGCATTTTTTAAAATTACACTAAGCTTACCTGTTTCAGCATGTTACGGGCTATTTTTGTAGTTATGGCAGAGCAATTAGTGGAGTTGAATGTTACCGGCATGCATTGCAATAATTGCGCAATGAGCATTCATAAATTACTGGAGAAGAAAGGCTTGCACGATGTGCTGGTGAGTTTCGCATCCGAGGAGGTGAAATTCAGCACCGCCGACCAGTCCCTTCTGCCGCAAATTATAAAAGATATAGAGGGCCTTGGTTTTAGGGTTGTAGATGAAGAAAATATACAGCCAACGCCGTTTTATGAGAAGGTGGAGAACAAATTTATCTTCTGCGCCATATTTACAGCGCCACTTTTACTGCACATGCTGCTACCCTGGCATTTTCTGCACAACCCCATTGTTCAGTTAATTTTATGCCTGCCCGTGTTTATAGTGGGCTGCCTGCACTTTGGTAAAAGCGCCTATAGTTCGTTAAAAAATGGCGTACCCAATATGGATGTGCTCATTTTTATCGGTTCTGCATCGGCCTTTATATATAGCCTGGTGGGCACTATTGAAAATCTGGGCGAGCATTACCTGTTCTACGAAACCGCCGCAACTATTATTACACTGGTGTTGCTGGGTAACGTTTTCGAGAAACGCTCGGTAAACCAAACTACATCCGCAGTAAAAAACCTGATGAAGTTTCAGCAGGTAAATGCCAACAGGGTTATAAAGGATGGCATTGAAGTAATAAGCGCTAAAGATGTTGCCGCTGGCGATGTTTTACTGGTGAACGAAGGCGACCAGGTGCCCGTGGATGGCGACGTGATAGCAGGCGATGCCCTGCTCAACGAAGCCATGATAACCGGCGAAAGCATGCCTGTAGCCAAAACCAAGTATGATAAGGTTATTGGCGGCACAATTGTGCAACAGGGCAATATCCGTATATCGGCTACCAAAGTAGGGGCCAACAGTACCCTCTCGCAAATCATCGACCTGATGAAAAAGGCGCAGGCCGCCAAGCCTCCGGTACAAAAACTGGGTGACAAGGTGGCTTCGATATTTGTACCTGTGGTACTTCTGATAGCATTAGGGACGTTTGTAATCACTTATTTTGCTACCGATGCCGGTATGCAGCGTTCTATGATGAACGCCATAGCAGTGATGGTGATCTCGTGCCCATGCGCTATGGGTTTGGCCACGCCAACTGCTGTAATGGTGGGCTTGGGTCGCGCGGCCAAAAACGGCATCCTGATAAAAGGCGGCGATACCATTGAAGCCGTTGCCAATACCAAGTATGTATTGTTTGATAAAACAGGCACGCTTACCACGGGTAAATTCAGCATCAAAGAGATAAAAGTGGAGGAGGGTTTTAACATAGAGCAGATCCGCGGGGTGATCAGCGCTATTGAAGAACGGTCTAATCACCCTATAGCAAAATCGTTTGTGAACGAATTGCAAGCCTATCCGCAGCAAAAAATAATACTGCGTACCGCTAAGGAAGAGAAAGGCCTTGGCATGCGTGCCGAGGATGTGGACGGCAACAATTACTTCCTGGGTTCGGCTAAACACAAAACACCCGATCATTTTAACCTTACGCTTTACCGTAACCAGGTGCGTATGGCGCAAATAGCGGTTGATGATACCATAAAACCCAATGCTGCTACCTTAATAGCCCAGTTAAAAAAAGCCGGCATTATACCTGTGCTGGTAAGTGGGGATAAAGCCCTGCGCTGCAATGCCCTGGCCGCTACTTTGGGGATAAAAGAAGTACATGGCGAAATGTTGCCCGAGGATAAGCTGCAAGTGGTTGATATGTACCGCAAAAAAGGCAAAACCATTATGATTGGCGATGGCATAAACGATGCCCCGGCGCTAACCCAGGCAGATGTGGGCGTATCTATGAACGATGCCAGCCACATAGCCATACAATCGGCTAAGGTTATCTTACTGAACACCGATCTGCAATCGGTGGTTACATTTCTGCAGATAAGTAAGCACACGCTTATCACTATCAAACAAAACCTTTTTTGGGCGTTCGCCTATAATATTGTAGCTATACCTATAGCCGCGATTGGGTTTTTAAACCCAATGGTAGGGGCCTTTGCCATGGCATTTTCGGATGTTATTGTGATTGGCAATTCGTTGCGGTTAAAGATCAAGAAAGTTAATTAAGCCATTCTCTGAAAAGGGAGTTTTTGAAACGCCCGCGGTATATTTGACTATTTATTTTACTTTTGATGCCCTTTAAGGGGATAGGGGTTTATGATAGAAATTTACACAGACGGTTCATCAAGCGGAAACCCGGGGCCGGGTGGTTACGGGGTTATATTACGATCAGGGCAGCATTACAAAGAACTTTCTGCCGGGTTTCGTAAAACTACCAACAACCGTATGGAATTGCTGGCTGTTATTACCGGGCTGGAAGCTATCAAAACACCCAATCAGAAGGTAACCATCTTCTCTGACTCCAAGTACGTGATAGATTCCATCGAAAAAAGATGGGTGCACGGCTGGGTTGCCAAGGGCTTTAAGGATAAAAAGAATAAAGACCTGTGGTTACGTTACCTGGCAATAGCTAAAGCCCATCAAATTAAGTTTGTATGGGTGCGCGGCCATAACGGCCATCCCGAAAACGAGCGCTGCGACCAGTTGGCCGTTGCAGCAGGTAAACAAAAAGACCTGCTTATCGATTCTGTTTTTGAGGTAGAATCAGCTAAAGCAGGTCTGTTGTAAAGTAGCTTAGTGTTTTTTCTTCAGATATTTCTTACTTACCCGGCGTAAACTTTACTTACGTTATGCATTAGCGCTCTGAAAATACATCACAGCAATAATGATGAGTACAATGGCGAACAATATGGCCATAGTAATTTTGATTGCGCTTAACGGGCGCTGGCCTATTACCTCGCCGGTGCTGGCATTAATGGTAAACTGGTAAATTTTGTTGTTATAGTTATAAGCGCTTACCCAAACCGGCAGCATCAGGTATTTAATAGCCTTGTTATTGTATTGGGTATCGGTATTGTCTATTCTTTGTTCATCACCGCCAATATCACTTCTTATTTTATCGTGAATATCTTCAACGGTTTGCTCTATGGCTTTAACCAGGCCTTGCTGTGGAGTTAGCTGATACGTTTCGGAACGGAAGCCGCTCATATAGCGCTCATCAAATTTAACCAGCATGCTGAATTTCCAGGGGCCAAGCTTATTTAAAGTATCCTCGGGTAATGATTTACTTGCAGGCACCAAAAGGTCCTCAAAGCCCACGAAAACAGTGCCTGAAGCATCCGACCAGCTGGTATGGCGTACCTGCCTGGTTTTTGTTTCCGTTTGGCCGTTAGAGGTTTCGGTATACGTTTCTGTGGTGTAATAATAGTCGCCGCGTTCGCCGGTATAAGCAGTTATGGTATCTGTATCATAGGCCCAATTGGGCAGATAAACGCCTTTCAAGATCGATTCACTGGCGCCTACCTTTTTAGCCAGGTCGTTCGGTGCCCACCACAGGCTTTTAAGCCATGTGTTAAAAAAATTTACGCCTTGCTGCTGGGTAACCTTAAATGGTAAAATATAATGTGGCGGTACATATTGCTGCCCGTTTGCCAGGTTTAAAACAAGCGGTGCTGTGCAAAACGGGCATTTATCTGATGTTACAAACTCATCCAGAATGGTTTGCGAGCCGCAATTATTGCAGTTAACTACCTTAAGCCTATCGCTTTGTTTGGCCGAATCTATATTGGCAATAAATGTTTCATAATCAACAGACGTTACCTCTGCGCTTTCATCACTTTGTATCTCGTTGCTTACACCGCAATAATCACATTTTAAATTGTGGGTGCCGGGGGCAAAATGTAACAGGGCGCCACAGCCCGCGCACTTCAGGGACTGGTCAATATCTGAAGGCTTGATCAGGTTATCCATAATAAAATAAGGTATCAGGGTTTATTTAGGCTACCGGTGGCGGTTCGTTATCAAACAGGTCGGTAAGTTCCGCTACAGATCCCGCGGCAGCCCAGCCGGCCATGCCTTTTTTCCAAACCATAGTCTCTTTATTCATGGTTTTGCTGCTTACCATTAAATTAAGGTCGCTTAAACTATGCGGCCCGTCCGAGTTTCCATTTTTTATAATATGATATTGTGCGGCAGGCGGGGGTGGAGGGGCATCCGTTTTATCTTCGTTAGGGTTAAACTGGTTTGGCTGGAAAACATTGCCAACCTGGTTCATCATGGCCGCGCCAACACCAATGCCCATGCCTGCAGCGCCAAGGTTACCGCCTATACTATTCTCGGCGGCTTTTTCCATAGCGTTTGCCGCCTGGAACTGTGCAAAAGCGCCCAGGTTACCAACTATGCCCATGCTGCTACGTTTATCAAGTGCTTGCTCAACTTCGGGCGGCAGGGATATGTTTTCAACCAGTAACTTGGTTAGGTTAAGGCCTAATTCGGCAAAATCTGCCTGTATGGTGTTTGCTATCAGCGTGCCCATTTCATTGTAATTGGCGGCAAGGTCAAGTATGGCTATTTTTGATTGGGCCACCGCATCCATTCCACGGGCTACAATGGTATTGCGCAACTGTTCGTTTATATCCTCTACAATAAACTGGGGGTTGGTTGCCGAGATCTGATCCATAAACACCTTAGCATCCTGCACCTTAAAATTGAACGAACCAAAGGCGCGTAACCTTACCGGGCCAAATTCGGCATCGCGTATCATTACCGGGTTTTTGGTGCCCCATTTTTGATTAGTGAACTGGCGGGTGCTCACAAAATAAACATCGGCTTTAAAAGGGCTGTTAAAACCATACTTCCAACTATTTAAAGTGGTTAATATGGGCATGTTTTGGGTCTGTAGTTCGTAAGTTCCGGGCATAAATACGTCGGCAACGCGGCCTTCATTTATAAAAATAGCTGCCTGCGACTCGCGCACTATCAGTTTGGCGCCCATTTTTATAGCGTTATCATTCCGCGGAAATTTCCATACAAGTGTATTTGGGGTAGTATCCACCCATTCAATTACATCTATAAATTCGCTTAGTAGTTTACTCAGAAAGCTCATAAGGTATATGTTTTAACTGTTGACTAAAAGTGCGAAAAAAAGTTACAAAAAAGAATTATAAAAAAAAGTCCCGGTTGTATACCGGGACTTTTTAACAATGTTTTTGTATTGCTTATGCGCGCATATTAATATACTGTACCGGCTGGCCAAAATCCTCGGTGCGGCAAAGGCTGATAACAGCTTGCAGGTCGTCAATCTTTTTAGCGGTAACGCGCACCTGGTCGTCCATAATGGCTGCCTGTACTTTAAGGCCGCTGTCTTTTATCTTCTTCACTATCTTTTTAGCGGCTTCCTTATCAATACCTTCTTTTATTTTGATCTCCTTACGGATCATGTTACCCGATGCATACTGCTCTTTACCAAAATCAAGCGCTTTTGGGTCGAGGTTTTGTTTTACCATGCGGCCAATGATAGAATCGGTAATGGCTTTAAGGCGCATATCGTCCTCGGTAACAATGGTAACCTCGTTGGTTTTTTTATCCAGGTCGATGGTGCTTTTTGATCCGTTAAAATCGTAACGGTTCAGTATTTCTTTTTTCGCAACGTTAATGGCGTTATCAAGTGTTTGTCCGTCAATCTTGCTTACTATATCAAATGATGGCATAATGTTGGTTTTTTATAATTAACACAAAGCTAATGTAACAATTGCAATAGCACTATACATTATAGTCAAATATTAAATTTAATATTCAAAACATCTTAAAATACAAATAAGTTAATATTAACTTAACAAATAAATAAGCAGCTTTGTGGCTATAGCTATATGGATACTAAGAACATTCCGTTAATAAACAGGGAAATAAGCTGGTTATATTTTAATGACAGGGTTTTGCAGGAGGCTGCCGACCCAACCGTGCCGCTTATCGAGCGAATAAAGTTCCTGGCTATATTCTCATCAAACCTTGATGAGTTTTACCGTGTAAGGGTGGCTACGCTTAGCCGTTTAGCCAATTTAAACGAACGTGCTAAAGAAATATTAGGCTATAACCCCAAAAAGATCCTCAGCCAGATAAAAAGCATTGTTGTAAAGCAGGAGAAGAAATTTCACAACCTGTACGAGAACATTATTGTAAAACAACTGGCCGAAGAGAAGATCTTTATCCTGAATGATAAGCAGCTTAACGTAACCCGTGGCGAGTTTGTGAAAAGCTTTTTCAGGGAGAGGCTGCTGTCAACCCTGGTGCCTATTATGCTGGATGACGACCTGCCGCTGCCAGAAATGCGCGACAGGGCTATCTATTTTTTTGTAAGGCTTACCAAAAATAAAAAATCGCGTTACGCGCTTATCGAATTTCCGGATAATCTTTCGCGGTTTTTGGTACTGCCGGAAACAAATAACCTGAAGTTTATTATCCTATTGGATGATATTATCAGGTATAGTCTCGAGGATATCTTCTTCATATTCGATCATGATTCAATAGAGGCTTATTCCCTACAGCTAACCCGCGATGCGGAACTCGACCTGGATAAGGAGGTAAGTGTGAAGTTTGTAGATGCACTTAGCAAGAGCCTGCAAAAAAGGCGCAAGGGTAAACCTATGCGTTTGCTGTATGATAGCGAAATGCCGCCCGATATGATAGGCTACCTCGTTAAAAAAATGAAGATAGATAAGGGCAGCCTTATCCCGGGTAACCGTTACCATAACTTCAAGAATTTCATTTCGTTCCCTAACGTGGGGCGGCCCGATCTGGAGTATAAAAAGAATAGCCCGTTACCTGTTGCCGGGCTGTCGTTCGGTAAAAGTTTGATGGGGATGATCGCCAAAAAAGATTTCCTGATCAGTACGCCATACCAGTCGTTTGATTATGTGATCCACTTTTTACGCGAGGCCGCTATCGACCCAAAAGTTAAAGAGATCAGCATCACCGTATACCGCCTGGCCGAAAACTCCAAGATCATCCACGCGTTGATCAACGCCGCTAAAAACGGTAAAAAGGTGAACTGCCTGGTTGAGCTGCGCGCACGTTTTGATGAGCAGAACAATATATACTGGAGTAATAAGCTGGAAGAAGAGGGCGTAAACGTGCTTTACGGTATCGATGGTTATAAGGTGCACTCCAAAATTTGCCTGGTTACCCGTATGGAAAAAGGTAAGCCGGCGCATTACGCTTGTTTATCTACCGGTAACTTTAACGAAAAAACAGCCTCTATCTACGCCGACCATACCATCCTGACGGCTGATAAAAGAATCACCGTTGATCTGGTAGCCATCTTCAGGGCGTTGAATAAAAGCATGCTGCCAAAAGGCTTAAAAACGCTGGTCGTATCGCCTATTGATTCGCGCCCTGCTATTTATAAGCTGATTGATAATGAAATGAAGTTTGCCAAGGCCGGTAAAAAGGGCTACATGATATTTAAAATGAACAGCCTTGCCGATGAGCAACTCATCAATAAGCTATACCAGGCCAGCAACGCGGGAGTGAAGATAAAGCTCATTGTACGCGGTATGTGTTGCCTGATACCGGGCCAGAAAGGCTTTAGCGAAAATATTGAGGTAATAAGCATTGTAGATAAATACCTGGAGCATGCCCGTGTGCACATTTACGGTAACGGGGGCAAAGAGCTTGTTTACCTCACCAGCGCCGATTTCATGACCCGTAATATTGATAACCGTGTGGAAGTGGGTTTCCCGGTGCTGGATGACGATTTGCGGAAAGAGGTGAGGGATATTATAGATATCCAGCTGGAGGATAACACCAAAGCCAGGGATATTACCGGCAACGCCGTTAACAGGTATCATAAAACCCGGTCGGAGTTGCTTACCCGTGCGCAAATAGATATTTACACCTATCTGAAAAATAAAAACACAACAAATTGAGATACGCCGCCATTGATGTAGGGTCCAACGCAGTTAGGCTGCTGATAGCCGAAATTATAGAGAATAACGGTTCAATATCGTTTAAAAAGAATACGTTGATACGTGTGCCCGTAAGGCTTGGCGACGATGCCTTCCTGGACAAAAATATCTCCGAGAAAAAAACCATCGACCTGGTAAAATCCATGCAGGCTTTCCGTAACCTGATGGATGTTTATAAGGTTACCGATTATATGGCCTGTGCCACATCGGCCATGCGCGAAGCAAAAAACGGGCAGGCGGTGGTAGACCTGATCAAAACCGAAGCGAATATCGACCTGCAGATTGTGCACGGCGAAAGCGAGGCCAAAATTATTTATGCCAGCCATGCCGAGCTTAATATCGATAAAAGTAAAAACTACCTGTACATTGACGTAGGTGGCGGTAGTACCGAACTTTCGCTGTTCAGTAATGGCGATTTAGTGGCATCGCAATCGTTCAACCTGGGTACTATCCGTATTTTAGATAACCAGGATAAGGACGAAACCTGGAACGAAATGAAAGATTTTATCCGCGAGCATACCAAAGGCTACAAAAATATTTATGGTATTGGTACCGGTGGCAACATTAACAAGCTTTACAAATTATCACAAGAAAAAGATGGCGTTGCCTTAAGCTACATCAAGTTAAGGGCGCTTTATAATTACCTCGATTCGTTCTCGCTGAAAGACCGTATCAACGTACTTGGCCTTAACCAGGACAGGGCCGACGTTATTATCCCCGCTTGCGAAATTTATTTAACTGTGCTGAAATGCGCCAATATCAAGAGTATTTACGTGCCAACAGTAGGAATGGTGGACGGAATTATACAAACTTTAATTGAAAAGAACTATACCTCAGTACATTAAATTTATTTTAATAAATTGTTTAATAATTAAGAAACACTTGTTATATTTGTAATGCCCGCTCAAAGGGCATGTTTTTCATAGGTAGATGTAGGGTCGAGTACGAGTTATTCGACCCTTTTTTGTGCCTGTAACTTTTCTTCCGTTTATTTGTACTATCTCATTATGAAAAAGAAAATTGTTGTCGCGGTTACCGGTGCAAGCGGGTCTATATATGCCAAGTTATTACTGGATAAATTACAGCAGCTGCAAGCCCAAATTGCAGAGGTTGCCGTAGTAATGAGCGACAACGCCAAACAGGTTTGGGAATTTGAGCTGGACGATACCACCCATGGCAACTATCCGTTTAAAACCTACGCCAAAAACGATTTTATGGCACCGTTCGCGTCGGGCTCGGCCCGGTTTGATACCATGGTTGTGGTTCCCTGCTCCATGGGTACACTCGGCAGGATAGCATCCGGCGTATCTGACGATCTGATAACCCGCGCCGCGGATGTGATATTGAAAGAACGCCGCAGGCTGATACTGGTGGCCCGCGATACCCCCTTAAACCTGATCCATATCCGCAACATGCAAACGGTTACCGAAGCAGGTGCCATCATCTGCCCGGCCATACCATCTTACTATAGCAAACCCAAAACCATTGAAGAACTGGCCATGACGGTAGTAAACCGGATGATTGACCTGATAGGGCTGGAGAATGAAAGCTATAGGTGGGAGGGGATCTGATTAATTATAACCCGTCCTGCCATTTCGCGATTTTACTCACCCGGTCATTGCTTCGCTCGACCACCCTCTCTTCGCTGCGCGGAAAGAGGGCTTTTAAAGCATCTACTCGCCGCCATATAATTTCGATACGCACAGTTCACTAATAGATCCTTCAAATCGTTCAGGATGACAAGCAAACACTATGACTGACAAATTATTATATTTATCATCATGAAAAAAGCATTACTAATCATCCTGCTTATCCCGGCAATAACCGGCCTCGCATCCGCGCAGCTAAAAAAAGCCGCTGTTAACGATCTTGCCTTTATGGCCGGCACTTGGACGCTTAAACACGAATGGGGCGATATGGAAGAGTTTTGGGGGCCGCCAATGGGCGATAATATGGTAAGCACCTTCAGATGCGTTAAGGATGGGAAGATCGTGTTTTATGAATTTATGGCGATAGAACAAACCGACAGTATCCCGGTACTTAAACTTCGCCATTTTAACAAAGGCAGCATAGGCTGGGAGGATAAAGATAAGCCATACCTGATGCCTGTTATAAAACTCACCACAAACGAAGTGGTATTTGAATCGCTTGATAAAGCTGTGCTGATTACCTATAAACGCCTTGGCCCGTTAAAAATGGATTGTATTTTGGATGAAAAAGGCAAGGATGGCAAGTGGAAAAAGGATGTGTTTAATTATACGTTGCGGAAGTAATTACGCCCTGTCATGCTGAACGATTTGAAGCATCTGATCGCCGTTATGCAATTTTGATAGGTATAGTTCACTAATAGATCCTTCACTATCGTTCAGGATGACAAGCAGGATAAATTAATACGTTAAGTTTAATCCGCGGTAACCGCATAAGTCTTGTTGAAAAATGCATCTATCATATGCTGGTCTTCGGGAAAGTTATACACCTTGCTGATCTTTCCATCTTTAAACTTCCATAACAGGCATGACATGCCCCGTACATTTTCACCATCTGTGCGGTTGCTCCAGTTAACGTGGCAATCAATTACATACTCGTCATTAAAACCCATAACAATAGGGCTTGCTTTGAAGGATGATACGTTCAATTGTTTAAAATAGTTAAGTACTTCTTCGGCCCCGGTCTTAACGCCACTTAATGGATGCCTGCCGGGAATTATCCATTCAATATCATCAGATAAGATGTTTTTAATGGCCGGAAGGTCATTTGAGGAATATGCCTCAAAAAAAGAATGAATTAATTGAATGTTGGGATGTTGATCTGACATGATAATTAGATTTGTGTTTTCAATGATACATTATTTATACCATATACCAAAATGGTATATGGTATAAATAATTCGGAAGTGATAACCAGATATGTCATTTCGAACGAGCGATAGCGAGGAGAAATATTGTTCATGATGCAAAGAAGGGAGGAAACAATAAACCTGCCCTGTCATGCTGAACGATAGTGAAGCATCTATTCGCCGCTATGCAATTTCGATAGGTATAGTTCGCCAATAGATCCTTCACTATCGTTCAGGATGACAACCGGGTAATACAACACTCGCCCCAATTTTACATTCCCATTAATAACCAATCATTAACCCCTAATCAACTAATCTGTAAAAATCTTATCTTTGCGGCTTGCAAATGAATAAGAAAGTCGCTTTTTATACACTTGGCTGCAAGTTGAATTATTCGGAGACCTCCTCCATTGGTCGCCTGTTTAATAACGCCGGTTTTGATACGGTCGATTTTACAGATACGCCAAACGTATATGTGATCAATACCTGTTCGGTAACCGAAAACGCCGATAAAAAGTGCAAAAAGATAGTAAAGGAAGCGCTGAAGATCAACCCGAATGCTTTCATCACCATTGTAGGCTGCTACGCCCAGCTAAAACCAAAAGAGATTGCCGAAATACCCGGCGTAGACATGGTTTTGGGCGCTGCTGAAAAATTTCAGCTGGTAGATCATATCACCGACCTGACCAAGAAACCAAAAGCGGTTGTTTTAAACCAGCCGGTATCAGAGGCTAACCAGTTTGTGCCCTCGTACTCGTTTGGCGACCGTACCCGTACCTTCCTGAAAGTGCAGGATGGCTGCGATTACTCGTGCACCTTTTGTACCATACCGCTTGCCCGTGGCAGCAGCAGGAGCGATACCATTGAGAACGTTATTGTACAAGCAAAAGAGATAGCCGCATCGGGCGTAAAAGAAATTGTGCTGACAGGGGTTAACCTTGGCGATTTCGGCATCCGCAACGGCCAGCGCGAGGATAGGTTTTTTGACCTTGTTAAAGCGCTTGACGAGGTGGAAGGCATCGACCGTATCAGAATCTCATCCATCGAGCCAAACTTGCTTAGCGACGATATAATAGCCTTTGTAGCCACCTCAAAACGGTTTGTGCCGCATTTTCATATTCCGCTGCAATCGGGCTCAAACAAAATATTGAGTTTAATGCGCCGCCGTTACAAGCGTGAGCTGTATACCGAGCGTGTTGCCAAAATAAAAGAGCTGATGCCCAATTGCTGTATTGGCGTGGATGTAATAGTAGGCTTCCCCGGCGAAACGCGCGAAGATTTTGTAGATACCTACAATTTTTTAAACGAGCTGGATGTATCTTACCTGCATGTGTTCACCTACTCTGAACGGGAGAACACCCCGGCAGCAGAAATGAGCGGCGTTGTGCCCGGCTCAACCCGCGCGGACAGGAGCAAGATGCTGCACATCCTATCTGACAAGAAACGCCGCGCCTTTTACGAAACACAGATTGGCAAAACCGACGAGGTGTTGTTTGAAGCCGATTTAAAAGATGGCATTATGCACGGTTTTACCCGAAACTACGTTAAGGTAAAAACTAAGTACGACCCCATACTGGTTAACGAATTAAAAACGGTTCATTTAACAGCAATTTCATCCGATGGTGATGTTGAAATAACAGAAAGCGAAGAAATATTAGTGCATTAACTATTATATTCGCAGCACAAATACCTAAATATGTTTCCAACCCTTTCCTCGCTGATAGAATACCTTACCGGTGCTAACATCCCGCTACCTATACAAACATTTGGCTTTTTTGTGGCTATTGCTTTTATGGCGGGCTATTGGGCATTTGGCCAGGAATTTAAGCGCCGCGAAAGTTTAGGCTATATCCATCCGTTTGAGAAAACCGTTACTGTTGGCGCGCCAATTACTACAGGCGACCTTGCCGGTAACGCCGTGTTTGGCTTTATATTGGGTTTTAAAGTTATTGATGCCGTATTTCACTACAGCGCACTGATAGATAACCCGCAGGATTTCCTGCTATCGTTAAGGGGTAACTACGTTGGTGGTATCATCGTTGCGTTTTTAATGGCTTACTGGGCTTATTACGAGAATAAAAAACAACTATTACCAAAACCCGAGCAGCGCCGTGTAACCGTACACACACACGAGCTAATGGGCAGCATATTGTTATGGGCTGCTGTTTGTGGCTTTGCAGGTGCCAAGCTTTTTAACGCTTTAGAGAACTGGGGCGAGTTTATGCGCGACCCGGTAGGCATGCTGGTTGGCTTTAGCGGCTTAACCTTTTACGGCGGCCTGATATGTGGCGGCGCGGTAACCTTATACATTGCGGGTAAGCATAATATTAAGCCATTAACCATGCTTGATATTGGCGGCCCGGGTATGATGCTGGCTTATGGTGTTGGCCGTATAGGCTGCCAAATGAGTGGCGATGGCGATTGGGGCATACCAAACCTTAAACCAAAACCGGGCTTTTTAAGCTGGGCGCCCGATTGGATGTGGAGCTTTAAATTCCCGCATAACGTGGATATGTCTGACCATGACAACCACATCCCCGATTGTGTTGGCAAGTTTTGCAATGAGCTGAAGCTACCCGTATACCCTACATCATTCTATGAATCGGTAATTTGTATCCTGTTATTCCTGGTATTGTGGCAACTGCGCCATAAATTTAAAGCGCCGGGTATCTTATTTGGTATCTATATGATCATGGCTGGTGTAGAGCGTTTCCTGATCGAGCTGATCCGTGTAAATACAAAATATGTGGTTGCCGGCATCTCATTCACCCAGGCCGAAATGATATCGGTTATTATGGTGCTTGGTGGTGCCGCGCTGATATATGTTGGCGCAAACCGCTACAAAAAAACAGGGTTAACTAACTGAGGAAAATCTCTAAATCCGAAATTGAAAATCCGAAATTCGAAATCCAGACCATGCAGTTAAACCAGATCATCGGGCAGGTTATTGATGTATCAAAATTAGCCGGGCAATTCATCCGCCAGGAGCGTAAAACTTTTGATGCTGATAAGATAGAATACAAAGGCCTGAATGACCTGGTATCGTACGTGGATAAGACCGCCGAGCAAAAGATAGTGGCCGGGCTGGAACTGATACTGCCCGAAGCCGGCTTCATCACCGAAGAAAAAACAAGCACCAAAACAGGCGAGCGCTATAACTGGATCATCGACCCGCTGGATGGTACCACCAACTTTATACACGGCTTGCCAACCTATTCGGTGAGTATTGCCCTGCAGGATAGGGAAGAACTGGTGTTAGGCGTGGTTTACGAGGTAAACCAGGACGAATGCTTTTATGCCCATAAGGGTGCGCCTGCATACCTGAATGGCACCGAAATAAAGGTGAGCAACAAACTCACCATTGCCGATAGCCTGATAGCCACCGGTTTCCCTTATTACGATTTTAGCTACCAGGAAGCCTACATTAAACTATTTACCGAACTGATGCGCAACTGCCACGGCCTGCGCCGCATTGGCTCGGCCGCTGTAGACCTGGCTTATACCGCCGCTGGGCGTTTCGAGGCGTTTTACGAGTATAACCTTAACCCATGGGATATAGCCGCAGGCATCGTCATTGTTCAGCAAGCCGGTGGCGAAGTGGTGAACTTTAAAGGCGGGGACGAAGTTTTAAAATCCCGCGAATTGCTGGCCACCAACGGCAAAATAACAGCAGAGATGCTGGAGTATATTGAAAAGTACTTTACAGCAAACGTTAAGAAGTAGGGTACTCTTTCCCCGCGCACTCTGCGAGATACTTCCCCGCGCGCCATTGCGAGGTACGAAGCAATCTTCGATAGAATGGTAGGCGACAAGCATATCGAAGATTGCCACACTATCGTTCGCAATGACGGTTTGGGTTCGTCGCCGCAGGGTCTCACATAGTGGGCCCTGCAATGCCTTGATGCTTACGATAGCTTGCGATTTTGCGTATTTTATGCCTGTTCCATTGCGAACAAAACGGAACAGGCGTAAAATATATAATGTGTTATAAATCAGCTATTTAATTCATTATTAACTTCGGTCAATAATTAGCTTAATAAACCCTAAAAAGGTCGAACTGAGGGCGAAAAAAGACGAACTGAGGTCGAAAAAAGACGAAAAACATCGTTATTTTTCAATCAATTTCCTGTCTTGTCCTGAAATAGGTTGACACAAAAGTCAGGAAATGAAAAAGACGAGCACCAAGTCAAAGATCATCCGGGAGTATTTTACGGGAGAGAGTGGATTTCGTACCTTAGGAATGAAATACGGTTATGGATCAACAACGATATGGAGGTGGGTAATGGCTGAAAAGAAGCAAAGAGATAGCAGCCGGTCAGGGCATGATGCACAGCGTGGGAAAGGAACTGAAAAGACAATGTCCACAGATGTAAAAGAGCTGCAGGAAGCATTGCGTATGGCCCGTCTACACATCGAACTACTGGAGGCGACCATTGATATTGCAGACGAACAGTTAGGGACGGATATCCGAAAAAAAGCTGGCACCAGGCAGTCTCGCGGGTAGAACAAGGCCATAAGGGCAACCTGTCCCGGCTATGTTCATTGTCTGGTCATTCACGACAGGCCTATTATAAGGGGCTTAAGGAAAAACAACAGGAAGGGTTAAAGGCAGAACTGCTCATTGATCAGGTACTTGGTTACCGGAAACTACAGCCTCGTATTGGCGGGCGCAAGTTATTGCACCTCCTTTCGCCTTTTATGCGGCATCATAGCCTGGAAATGGGCAGGGATGCTTTTTTCAGGTTGCTTAGAGAATATGGATTATTAAGCAGGCGCAGGCGGGGCAAACCCCGTACCACCGATTCGGGCCATTGGCTGAAGAAATATCCCGACCTGGTTAAGGGGCAACCGGAGCCGGAGCAGCCGGGCTGCTTATGGGTAAGCGACATCACTTATCTCCGCCTTAATGAAGGTGACGCTTTCTTAAGCCTGGTAACAGATGTGTACAGCCGCAAGATCATCGGCTTTTATGTAAGCGGTTCCCTGGGTGCTGAAGGCTGCCTGCTGGCACTGCAAATGGCTATTTCTGCTGGTAAAAGAACAGCAGGCTGCATCCATCATTCAGACCGGGGCGTTCAATATTGTTCGAAGCAATATGTAACCCTGTTGGAAAGTAATGGGATAAATATCAGTATGACGCAAAGTGGTGACCCGAGGGATAATGCCATTGCAGAACGGGTTAACGGCATCCTGAAAACAGAACTGCTCAACCCCATGTTCAGCAATAAGGAAGAAGCAAGGGCCGCGGTAGAAAAGGCTGTTAGTATTTATAATTACTTAAGGCCTCACAGCAGCCTGTCAATGCTTACGCCAGCGCTTGTACACGGCAGCAAACCTAAGGTTAAGCGTTACTGGAAAAATTACTACCGAAAGGTACCGGCAAAGGAGGTGGTTATGAGCGGATAAGCCTATGCCTGAAAAATGTAGCAAACATCACAACTATAAACTATTATTGTAATCATAAAATCTATTTAAAACTGTCAACTTTTTTTAGGACGAGTCA
>NZ_LGEK01000130.1 GCF_001636615.1 Mucilaginibacter sp. L294
AGATGTGTATAAGAGACAGATATAGCTATGAATTTGTACAGTAAGCAGCTACTTAAAAATCCAAATAACGTCGGGGTTATAAAAGAAGTGATTTCACTTAAAGCTTATATGGGAGGAAAAGATGACGCTATTAAGGAAATTGATAAACAAATTAAGTTACATCCTAATCTTGAAAGAGAATTATCAATAGATTATGAGCTTTATAAATACTTTAATAGGTATGATGCAATTCACGGATTAACTACGGAAGTAGACATGAATAAACGGTAATTCTTATTTATCCTCTAATTTCCCTTTTCCTATCTTTACCACCTGATATGCAATACCTGCGCTGGCTTTTATTACCGTTTTCGTTGCTGTATGGTTTGGTGGTTATCATCCGTAACTGGTTTTACGATGCAGGCATGTTTAAAAGCAGGGCGTTTAAGCTGCCGGTAATATGCGTGGGCAACCTGGAAATTGGCGGTGCAGGCAAAAGCCCCATGACGGAATACCTTATCCGATTGTTAAAAAGCGATTATAAACTGGCCACACTTAGCCGGGGCTACGGCCGCGATACCAAAGGATTTGTTTTAGCAGATGCAGCAAGCACATCCGCTCAAATAGGCGACGAGCCTTCACAGTTTAAACATAAATTCCAGGATGTTACCGTAGCTGTTTGCGAAGACAGGGCAACTGGCATCGATCAGCTTAAAGCCAACCACGATGTTGTTTTACTGGATGACGCGTTTCAGCACCGCGCGGTAAAACCTGGCTTAAACATTTTATTGTTTGATTATATACACCTGCAGCAGCCAAAATTTGTACTGCCGGCTGGTAACCTGCGCGAACCTTTTAGCGGCCGCTGGCGTGCAGATATTATGGTAGTAACCAAATGCCCGGATGATTTATCCGAAGAGCAAATGACCCGGTGCTACGAACAAATAGCGCCTTTAAACTGGCAGCCGCTGTTTTTTAGCGCTATAACCTACCAGCCTTTGCAGAATTTGCAGGGCAGGGCTGTTGATTTTTTGATAGATGCTGATACTACCGTGTTTTTGCTTACGGGTATTGCCAACCCCAAACCGCTGGTGAAGCATATTTGTAAATCCACCGCAAACATCATCCATCATAATTATCCCGACCATCACCCCTTTAGCTTGAAAAATATAGTTAAACTTGCTGGTGAATTTTCTGCCTGTAAATCACAAAAAAAAGTTATTATCACAACAGAAAAGGATGCACAGCGTTTAGGGGTACATGAACTGTTACCGGCCGTTGCGCAATTGCCTGTTTGGGTACTGCCAATAGGCATAAAAATTTTAAACAACGGGCAGCAGGAATTTGATCAATTAATAACAAACTATGTTAGAGAGCATACAGAACACCACTGATTATATAAAAAAACGTATTGGCGATTTTGAGCCCGAAGCAGGTATTATTTTAGGTACCGGCCTTGGCGCTTTGGTTAACGAGATTGAGGTTGAAAAACAGCTGATGTACTCCAATATCCCCGATTTCCCGATGTCGACGCTGGAGTTTCACTCCGGTAAACTAATATTTGGTACTTTGGGTGGTAAAAAGGTAGTTGCCATGCAGGGCCGTTTGCATTACTATGAGGGTTATACCATGCAGCAGATCACTTTACCGGTTAGGGTGATGAAAATGCTGGGTATAAAAACGCTTTTTGTATCAAACGCAAGTGGTTCGCTTAACCCAGCCATTAAAAAGGGCGACCTGGCGATCATTGAAGACCACATTAACCTGCAACCCATGAACCCGCTTATTGGCCGTAACGATGCAGAATTAGGCCCCCGTTTCCCTGACATGAGCGAGCCGTACCGGCACGATCTGATAGAAAAAGGGCTTGCAATTGCAAAAGCAAATAATATTACCTGCCATAAAGGAGTTTATGTTGCGGTTACCGGCCCCAATCTTGAAACACGCGCCGAATACAAGTATCTGCGTATAATAGGAGGCGATATTGTTGGTATGAGCACCGTGCCCGAAGTGATAGTGGCAAACCACATGGGCCTGCCTGTATTTGCCATATCGGTAATTACAGATGAGGGTTTCCCAGAGGTGCTGAAACCGGTATCGCTTGAAGAGATACTGGCCGTGGCAAGAGAAGCCGAACCAAAATTGACTGTGATACTAAAAGAATTAATAGCAGGGCTTTAATGGCGAATAAGCTTAAATATTTACTCATACTATTGATCTGCGCGTTTGCGCAGACGGTTTTTGCACAAGTAGGCAACCCCAGGTTCCCGGGGCAAAACCCTAACCAACCGGTTTACTCGCGCGATACACTGAAGAACGGTAGAACAACAAGAGGTGATTCGCAGAATTTAGATTCGATACGGAAGCGCGAAGAGAACAGGAAGGACTCGATCGTATTCACGTCTAAATTTATAAAGGTTACCAGCGAGCGCCTGCTGATGGATAGTATACAGCTGTTTCCGTTAGATACCGGCCTGGTGAACTTTGAAAATTATAGTCCGCTTAACCAGCCCCGTAACCCCAAAATAAGCCTGGGTTATACAGGTGTATCACAACGCGACCTGCTGTTTAACCCGCGGAAAACCATTGGGTTTGATGAAGGGATGCACGCGCTTGATGCTTATATGCTAAACCCGCAGGATGTTAATTATTTTAATGCCCGTGCGCCGTACACGTTGCTCTCGCTATTCAGTTCGCTGGGCGGCTCTGTCGAGCAATTGTTTAAGGTAGTGCATACCCAAAATGTTAAGCCCAACTGGAATGTAGGCCTCATGATGAACTTTAACGGATCAAGAGGGTATTACAGTACCAACGGGATACTGGCACAAAACGTAAGCGATTTTAACTTTGGCTTGTTTACCTGGTACCATAGCGTTAACAAGCGGTATAATTTGCTGGCGAATATATTGGTTAACAACCTTAAGGCACCCGAAACGGGCTCCATACTGAAAGATACGATATTTAACAATACCAACAATGTCAGTTCATCCTTTAACAAAACAGGCGAACCTGTGCGTTTACCGGGCAGTTTTACCAATTGGAAAAGTACCGGTGTTTATGTTAAACAGTTTTATTATATAGGCCATATTGATAGCCTTAACCAGGGCAAGGCGTTTTCAAAAAATGTATTGCCTACACAGCGTGTTGCCTATACCTTTTACTATAACCAGCGTAAATATGATTACCTGCAAAACGGGTTAGATACGTACGGGGTATTTCCTGATTATTATTACAGTGCGGGCCGTTCGCGCGATTCATTGAACGTTTTGCACCTGCAGAATGAATTTTCATACAGCTTTTACCTCAGGCCAAAATCGGCAAAGCTGATCAAGAACGAGCTTAAGCTTGATGTTGGCCTGGCGCATGATTTTTATAAGGTGAGCCAGTTTGTATCTGATACGCTTATAAATGAGTTTGGGCAGAAACAACTGAAACCTTCGAGGGTACAGAACGAAACTTTTCAGAACATTACCTTAAAGGCACGCCTGGGCTACCGCTTTAGCGACAAAATAAACCTGGACGCCGATATACGCCAGATAGTACAGGGCCGCAATTTTGGCGATTTGTTGTATGATGCCAAACTTACGCTGGTAGGTAACAAAAAAACCGGGCGTATAGTACTGGGGGCTTACCTGCAAAGTAGTTCGCCGGGGCTGGTTTATACCGACTGGGTATCTAACCATTATATTTTTCATAACAGCTTTAATAACCAAAAAACAACAAACGCATCATTCAATTACATTAATGATGCCTTGCAGGTTGACCTGAAAGCCGAATATTTCCTGATAACAGATTACCTGTATTTTGCCTCGCAGCCGGGTGGTATTGATGCCACACCACAGCAATACGGATCGGCCATTAACTTATTGAAAGTAAGCCTGGGCAAAAATCTGGAATGGCGCAAACTGCATTTTGACAATTACGTAGTTTACCAAAAAACAGATAAAGCCGACCTGCTGCGCACGCCCGAGGTTTATACCTTTAGCAGCCTGTATTATGGCACAACCCTGTTTGATGTACTTCACTCGCAATTTGGGCTTAGCGTGCGCTATAATACAGCATATACGGCACCATCATACGCGGTAGGCCTGGGGCAGTTTTATAATGGGCCCAATATTACCTTTACATCGTACCCGGTAGCTACGTTATTTTTTAAAGCCACTTTGGAACGCACCAATCTGTTCATCCAGTACGATTATGTGAACCAGGGCATTTTCAGCAATGGGTTTTATACCGTTAACCGTTACCCGCAAATGGATAAAACAATAAAATTTGGGGTAGCGTGGACGTTTTATAATTAAGTTGGCGGTTAGCAGTTTTGCTGGCAGTTAAACCTCTGCAAACTGCCCAATGGCAACTGCAAACTAACCCTGTGTTTTCTGTTTCTTATTTTCAGGGCGCATGGTATAGCTTATTTTAATCCGTGTCTTCCCCCAAATCAGTGATGATGGATTTAAGTTCTTTAAGATATTTGCCATACTTAAACTTAACATGCAGGTTTATGAAAAAATAAGTGCCTGCAAAACTGATAATTAGTACGCCAAGCATAATTAATAAATGTGCGGTTATGTTATGCGAACCGGTTAGCCCCTGTAAAATATACTTTGATGTTTCTTTGCCGCAGAGTATGCCAATGGCCACCATTATAGCAATGGGGGTTATACAAAAGTTGTATGCTTTATATATTTCTATATTAAGTTCTAACTCGTAAGCTATTTTGGCAATGCTGTTCTTCAGGCTCGAAGTATACCCGTTTATAGAGCGGTAAAAAACATAGAATTTAAAAAAGTAGTAAGTATTTAATATCACCATTGTAAAAAACAACAGGCTGGTAATATTAAACAGGAAAGGGTCGGTTTGCCTGAAAAATAAGAACCAGATAAGGATCAGGTAGGAGAACAGTGTGGCGATAAACTCCGTTTTTATATTTTTACGGATGCTGTTTACAGCAGAAATGGTTTTGCCCTGCATAGCATCACCTATAGGCAAATGAATAAAACCGGGCTCTTCATTTTTCCAGGCGTCTTTTAAATCATCTATATTCATAATTCATGCTTTTTACTATTTCCTTCAGTTTGTTTTTGGTACGGTTTAGGCGCACCCTTACATTAATTTGGCTGATGCCAAGATTAAGGGCAATATCCTCATAGGGCTGGTCTTCCATGTATAAAAATATCAGCGCTTTTTCAACCTTGTTAAGCCGTTGTATCGCTTTGTAAAACAGGGTGAGTTGTTCGTCTTTTTCGGTATCTGTAGCCTCTGCTTGTAAGTGGTCAAGCTTGTCGGGCAACTGTTCGCTATCCGGCCTTCTTTTTTGTTTTCTGAAAAACAGGATCGCCGTATTCAGTGCTACCCGGTACATCCAGGTGCTAAATTTGCTTTTCCCCTGAAAAGAACCGAAGGCCACCCAAAGCTGCAAAATCATTTCCTGCATCAGGTCGTCCCGGTCTGCCTCATCATCCTGGTAAATACGGCATATCTTAAAAAGCATTGCTTTGTGCTCTTCAATTAATTGTATAAACCGGGCCTCGTTGTTTTCCACTTATAAATTTAATTATACTCCGTTAGTATTAAATTTTGAATTATGTTACAAAAAATAATGAATAAAAGAAAAAGTAAGGGAGATATAGCTGGTGCCGTAAATGTAGGCCCGGTATTGAGCTGTAGCGTAAACTTGCCGTAATTGTACGGCTTAATGCCTATTGAGCGGGCATTGCATGGAGAAGGTTATAGTAAGCCTACGTTTTCTGTTTCTTCTTTTTAGCCGCCGGGAACAACACGTTATTCAGGATTAACCGGTAACCGGGCGAGTTAGGATGGAGCTTCAGATCGGTAGGTGGGTCGCCAACGGCGTGCTGGTAATCTTCGGGGTCGTGGCCACCGTAAAATGTCCACTGGCCCTTACCAAATTCGCCGTGTATGTAGCGGGCCTCGTTAGCGGTTTTCATTTCGCCCATAATGGTAACACCGGGCTTTAATTTACTTTTATTATAGGCGGTGGTTAAGCCCATAAAGCCTTTTATAACCTTATCGTGGTCTTGCGTAAGCATGCTGGGTACCACATCCCACTTGGCCGAAAAATCAAACAGGGTGAAAAAGTCGTGGGTGCGGTCAACCTGCCTTACGGGGGTCACATCAATATTGCTGAATTGGTGCGATGTTGGGTTCTCATCCAACGTGAAATTCTGAAAAGCGAAGGTTTGCGTAAAATCAAGTTTTTGCTGCGCGTTCGGGTCGGCAGGGTCGCCGTCAAACATGCTCTCTACAATATCGGTGTTTGACGCGGCCAGGGCAATATCAAAGGTATCGGTACCGCTGCACATGGCGAATAAAAAGCCACCGCCCGCACAAAAATCGCGGATGTGCTGCACAACGGCCAGCTTCATTTGCGATACCTTTTTAAAACCCAGTTTTGCAGCCATGGCCTGCTGCCCCTTTACATCATCTACATACCATTGCGCGTAACGGTAAGCGCCATAAAACTTACTGAACTGCCCGGTAAAATCTTCGTGGTGCATGTGCAGCCAGTCGTATTTAGGCAGGTCGCCGCGAATCACCTCTTCGTCGTAAATAACGTCGTATGGGATCTCGGCATATTTTAAAACCAGGGTAACGGCATCATCCCAGGGGAGTTTATTCTTAGGCGAATACACAGCCATTTTAGGTGCTTTTTCCAGCTTTACCATATCCATGTTTACAGATGGGTCGCTTACCTCGGTCAGTATTTCGTTAGCCTTGGCATCGGCTAAAACCTGGTAGCTTACCCCGCGGATCTTGCACTCCTCTTCCAACTTCTGGTCATACTTCATCATAAAGCTGCCGCCGCGATAGTTAAGCAGCCAATCAACGGTTTCACCGTTCTTCAGCGTCCAAAAAGCTATACCGTACGATTTTAGGTGATCCTTCTGCTCATCATCCATAGGGATAAGGATAGAGGCTGCCCTTGTTAGAAGAGGCAGAAACAGAAGGGCAAAAGCGAAAAGATATTTTTTGATTGTATTCATCGGGTACTACCAAATGTAACGATTAATTGGAAATGGTATTATATTAGTAACCTAATGTAACTCCTATGCGCCTACACTTTTTTAAAAATGCAATTTTAGCTACTTTATTGCTCATGTTTTCATTGTCAGCTTACGCACAACAAAAAGGTGATCCTCCATCGGTTAAGGCAGGCATGCAAATAAAAAGGTCGTATTTAATTAAACAAATTCAATCATCAGACAGCACAATGGCATTTAAACAAGGTGCCGATATTGATAGTGAACCGTATTTTGTCGGCATAGATAAAGACCAAAGCTCCGTAGAATTTTTTGGTAAAGATGATGAATTAAAAAAGGCTGTTTTTACCTGTAAATTTACAACTGATAAGGATATAAATAAGCTTCAATATCAAAGAATGGCCTATTTTGCATATTTAATGGGAGGCCCAAACAGTGTAAAATGGCTCGAAGAATGTGCTGCAAAATTTGTAACGGATAATACGAAACCATTTTATAATGCCAAATACTTTGATTTTAATAGAAAAGGTTTTTATAAATATGAGCCTGCAAATAAAGCAATCATATTAACGTTTACCGATATATAATCCCCCTTTTACCTTTCCCCTCAAATACTTACCTTTGCCACCTGTTTAAAAATTAAAACAAATGAGCAAAGCAATTATTAAAACCGAAAAAGGCGACATGACCGTTCAATTTTTTGATAAGGACGCGCCTAACACTGTAGCAAACTTTTTAGGGTTAGCTAAATCAGGTTTTTACGATAACGTAACGTTTCACCGTGTTATACCTAATTTTGTGGTACAAGGTGGCGACCCAACCGGCACAGGCGCAGGTGGTTCAGGTACACGTATAGACTGTGAACTGACAGGCGAAAACCAATACCACGACCGTGGTGTGCTTTCAATGGCACATGCAGGCCGCAACACCGGCAGCTCGCAATTTTTTATATGCCACAGCCGCGATAACACCGCGCATTTAGACCGTAACCACACCGTATTTGGTAAGGTTGTTGAAAATGTTGATGTTGTTGACGATATTCGCCAGGGCGACAAAATTTTAGGAATAGAAGTAATAGAAGAATAGATAAATAGTGAGTAGTTGATTGATGAATAGTTGTAAAGTAAAACTACTCACCAATCAACTTAATCAACCAATCAACTAAACAGAATGAATTTACAGGGAATTGTTGCAGTATCGGGTAAACCGGGTTTATGGAGGGCACTTGCCCAAAACAAAACCGGCTATGTATTAGAAAGCCTCGACGCGCAAAAAACAAAGCTGATAGCCAACTTATCAACCGCAAAACTGGCGGCATTGAACGAGATAACCATTTTTGGGCTTGAAGATGATATTAAACTGGTAGATGTGCTTGAGCGCATGAAAGCTGCTGCAAGCGTACCAAACCCAAAAGATGATGGCAAAAAGCTGCGCGAGTTTTTCTTTACCGTTGCCGCCGACCATGATGATGAGAAGGTATATTCATCAGATATTAAAAAGATCATCGGCTGGTTTTTGATATTGAAGGAACTTCCGTTATTTAACGAAGCGCCTGCCACTGTACCGGTTGCTGAAGAAGCACCCGCTGCCGAACCTGTAAAAGAAGAAGCACCTGCTGCCGAAGCCCCAAAAGCGAAAGCTAAAAAAGCCCCGGCTAAAAAAACGTAAGCTTTTCTGCTGATAAATTATTAAAGCCCCGGTAGGTTATCCTATCGGGGCTTTGTGTGTTGTGATTATTCGGTATCTGTAAAGGCGTCGCCACCAATAAATATGATACTTACCGACGGGTGCGGAGGGGAGCCTTCGGCGCCTATGGCAAATGATTTTTTTACTACCTTATTGCTGTAGGTTAATTCAATAGTATTGCCGTATATACGGTATGTGCCGGCGCTGGCTGTGTTTTTCCAGGCTTTGGCGGCTGCGGTAGTGATACCGCTGTTGGTGCCTTCGCTAAAATGGGTCGCATCAATAAAAGTTATTTTTTTAATAACAAGGGCGTTGGTGCCGTTGCCGTAATTGCCGCCGCTTACTTTCTCGTAGGCGTGTTTTAGCTTGATGGCTGTTGAATAAGGATATGCCGGGAACCAGTTACCTGAGTTTAACTCGTAGTCGTACGTTTTGCCTTTGTTGTCGGTAAGATAAAAGGTTGCACCGTTTTTTTTCCATTTACCCCAGGCGTTCGGTCTTTTACTTTTAGAGACAGGAATGTTCAGCAATTCCACCGGCTCATCGCCTACTTCAAAATATTCGCCGTTTTTTAATAATACTACAGGCTCAAAAGCTATAGCCGCGGGGTAACCGCTAACTGCCCTGAAGTACCAACCGGCAACTGCAGGTACAGCAAAACTGGTTTTAGCTTTAGTAAGATTGTTCCTTTCTGTTGATGGGGCGGCTATACTTAAGCTAACCGTGACAGCTGCCAATAAAAAACCTGTTGCTATGTGTCTGACTTTCATATCAATTATTGGTTGGTTAATGTATTTATTAAC
>NZ_LGEK01000131.1 GCF_001636615.1 Mucilaginibacter sp. L294
TATGCTGCCGTTCGGGACATGGTGGTCCGGGTTCATCGCACCTGCACCGTGATATTTTAACCTCAAAAGGCGGCCCTGATGGGGGGGATGGCGGCCGCGGCGGGCACGTTATTGTAAAAGGTAACGCCCAGTTATGGACGCTGCTTCACCTCAAATTCCGCAAGCACGTTATTGCCGGCGACGGCGACTCTGGTGGTAGTTCGCTGCGATCAGGTAAAACCGGACGCGATGAGATATTAGAAGTACCACTTGGTACCATAGCTAAAAATGCTGAAACAGGTGAGGTGCTTTTCGAGATAAGTGCCGATGGCGAAACCAAAATATTATCAAAAGGTGGCCGTGGCGGCCAGGGTAACTGGCACTTTAAAACAGCTACCCAACAAACACCACGTTACGCGCAACCCGGCGAGGATGGCGAAGAAGACTGGAACATACTTGAACTAAAGTTACTGGCCGATGTTGGTTTGGTAGGTTTCCCTAACGCGGGTAAATCAACCCTGCTTTCGGTAGTATCTGCAGCCAAGCCGGAGATAGCCGATTACGCCTTTACAACGCTTGTGCCTAATTTGGGTATTGTTGGTTACCGCGATAACAGATCGTTTGTTATGGCGGATATACCGGGCATTATTGAGGGCGCATCACAAGGCAAAGGCCTGGGCATCCGTTTTCTGCGCCATATAGAGCGTAACTCGGTGTTGTTGTTTATGGTGCCTGCCGATACGAACCGTACCATTAAAGAGGAGTATGGTATCCTGTTAAGAGAACTGAACGAATACAACCCCGAGCTAATGCACAAGCCACGGGTGCTGGCCATCACAAAAGCCGATATGCTGGATGCGGAATTGCAGGATGAGATGGAGAAAGAAGTACCGGCAGATGTACCATACGTGTTTATATCCTCAGTAGCTCAGAAAAATATTACCGAGCTTAAAGACCTGCTTTGGAAAGAAATAAACAAGGAAGTTACCGGGCCTCAGTAGCACTGTACAGCACATAATTATCGCTTAGCTCTTTAAGCGAAAAATCTTTATACCCCCGAAAAGAGTTTAAGATAAAATTTGCTTTTGTGCCTACGTATTCCCGTGGCATCAGGATGTATACCGGGCCGGCGTGACCTTTAAATACATAATCGGCAGTAATAATGTCGTCAGTTATCGGTTCAAGCGTAATGATGCGGTTGTGTTGGATCTCTAAACCAAGATCGGGGCTGAATAATACAAACAGTGCGTTCTTGCTCTTATTATCCAATACTTGCAGGTAATCCAAACTCTTCTGATCTATAAATTGCTGGGCTATACCCGAAGACCCACGCGCTGTTTCGTTTTTTAGGGCCATATATGATAAGATATAAAAGCGCAGGCTAAAGAAAGCAACGAACAAAACAAGTGCGCCAAAGGCATACCGGTAAACTTTTTTATAACGGCTAACCAGGTAAACAAGCCCTGGCGTAAACAATAGGCCTATCACCCTAAAATGCCTTGATTCATAAGATATATCCAGTTTTCGCAAAAAGGCCTGACCAAAAAATAATATCGATACAATATAAAATACAACTAATATAATGCTGTAGCGGTTGCCCGGTAAGCGTTTACAGATAGCGTAAATAAGCAGGATGCTTAATAATGCCAATAATACGATGATGATCATGGATTGCACCGGGCTAAATATTACGTCATCGTTATGAAGGATAAGCCCGTTTGCCATATCATCAAAAGAAAGCCCCGCAAGTAGCGGTGAAGCCAGCGGGAATGCAAGTACCTTCCAGTTCAGATCAAGCCCTGCCGATGCGGATGAAGGGTTTACACCTTTTGAAAGATACGTTATATAAATAACAGCTACCGAGATCACCGCGGGGATACCTAACCAAAAACCATTTATCAGCCAGTTCTTTATAGCTGTTGTATGCCGCGAAAACTGGATCCACATAAAAAAAAGTCCCGCGGCGTACATCCATATAAATGATGATTTGGTGAAGAAACCCACCCAACCGGATAACAGCACAAACAATAACACCGGGATACCCGGCTTTTCAAATACCATACAGCCGTACCAAAACCAACCTATAAAGGCAAATACCAATACCTCGCCGCCGTTGTAAAATATATAGGGCGTAAAAAATGCCTGTTGCAGCGCAATTATCACAATGCTTGCTGCGCTTACCGTTTTATTAAACCCCGCTTTTGTGAAAAAGCAATACAGCCCCGCAAGGCCCAAAAACTGGCAAATAATTGTAGTTACAGATGATGCCTGCCCCAAAGTTAAACCCAACAGACTATTAAAGGCGGCGGGGACCAGATATTGCCCCGGCGACCACCACGATTTAAATTCACCCCAGTTATCGGCCACGTTTTGCTGGCTTACCAGGTTTAGCATATTAAAGCTGCTGCCATTATGCATAGACCGCAGCACCTGGAACCCCCACGAAGCATCCGGATAAATGGCCGCGGAGTTAACCAACAGCATAATGCCGAAAATGATAACGGCAAAAAAGAGAAGGGCCAGTATGGTTTTGTGGATGGGTTTAAAAACTAAAAACATAATTTGTTATTCGATAACGCGCAAGCGCACTTTAACAGCGGGGTTACCCTGGTAAATAAAATAAGGTTCAAGATCTTTGCCGGCTACCGAGCCGCTGGTAAGCACCGAATGGCTTGCAGCAGTTATGCCCTGGTTAACTATGGCGCCACAGCCTATCCAAACCCCATCGCCAAGCGTAATGCTGCCGGTTATCAGGTCGAATGTTGTTTTTTTATAATGATGGCTGCCTGTTTGTAATATAGCCCCCTGCGAGATGCATACGTTGCTGCCAATGGTAATTAACACCAGGTTATCTATCCACACACGTTCGCCTATCCAGGCATTATTACCAACTTTTAAGTGCCAGGGGTATTTAATATTTACACCCGGTTTTATAACTACGCCCTTGCCAACCTGTGCCCCAAATAAACGCAGCAGGGTAACTTTTATTCCGTTTACAGGTAACAAGCCAGATTTAAAGAACACCGAACTGGTATAATACCAAAGTGCCCGTTTTATGGCACTGCCCCCCGGGTGGTAAGGATGGTTATTATATACAGAAAGATCGGTTTGCTGCATTAGTGTTGGGTTTTATCCGGATATTTTACGTAAAAATAAAAGCTTGTACCGGCCAAAATAAGCACTATGATATTTAAATAGTGTTTGTTTCATTATTGCCTGCTCAGCGTGAAAATGATGAGCGCGGTATTTAATAATAATAAGGCGGGCTGCACCCAGGTGTTAAAGTTTTGCAGGTTTTCGGTACGTATGGCCCGTTTATTTTGGGCTACGTAAATAATATCGCCATTCTGCAAGTAAGTTCTTGGGTCTGATAAAGAGTTTATATCGCTCAAATCAATTACCGTTACATTTTGGCTGTTGTTTTTGTTCCTGATGATTTTAATGGCTTTTTCGTTTGCCGCAGGCGTTAAGCCGCCAGCCTGCCCAATAAGTTCTACCAGGGTAGTATTATCCTTTACTATTTGGAAATTGCCCGGCGCCTTTACCTCGCCCAGTAAAGTTACTTTAAGGTTTACAACCTTTAGTTCAATTATAGGGTCTTTCAACAGGTTTTTGCGATAAAGGCCTTCTATAAGTTTTGTGGCTTCGGTACGCGTTAAACCTGCAACCTGCACATGCCCAATAGCGGGCAGGGCAACTGTGCCATCCTCTTCTACCTGGAAGGTTTGCCCTTGCGCGGCTGTATTGTTATTGTTGTTGCCTGCACCAGATATAGGCATGGTAGGAATCTCGTCAACTATATATCTTAAGTTTTGAAGGTTGCGTACCTGCAAAATATCCTGGGGTTGTATGCGATAGCTAACTATAGCTGCTTTTTGCGATAAGGTATCAGCAACAGAGGCCCTTTTCTCGAAAAGTATCTGGTTTTGTTTGTATGAGCACGAACTGCCTAAAACAACTATGCCAACAAAACAAATAAAGTATAAAACACGCATATAAATAAATTACTGCTTAATGTTACCAATAAATTGCGCAGTAATTTCAAAATTACATATTTTGTGCTTAAAATAAATGTATTTTTCCAAAGTGCATGACCTTAAAATAACTGTTATAACCGTTTCATATAATGCGCAAAGCACCATTGAGCAATGCGTACTATCGGTAATTGGCCAGGATTACCACAATACCGAGTATATTATTATTGATGGTAACTCATCAGATGGTACCCTTGCTATACTTGAGAAGTACAAAAAACATATAAAGGTTTTAGTATCTGAGCCCGACAAAGGCATCTACGATGCAATGAATAAAGGTATAGCCCTGGCAAGCGGTGATATAATTGGGATGCTTAATGCCGATGATTTTTTTGCTGATAACCATATTTTAACAGTTGTATCAGATGCTTTTAAAAACAACAAACCTGACATTGTATACGGCGACCTTGATTATATAAGACCGGATGGAAGCACGTTTCGGAAATGGCGAAGCGGGCGGTATAAAAAAGGGATATTTAACCTGGGTTGGATGCCGCCGCATCCAACGTTTTATTGCCTGAAAGAGCTTTTTGATAAACTGGGCAATTACAGCCTTGAATATGGTACCGCTGCCGACTATGAATTGATGCTTAGGTTTATACACTTAAAACATTCGGCGGTTTATTATATACCCAGGGTGCTGGTTAAAATGAGCATGGGCGGCGTTAGTAACAGCAATGTTAAAAACCGGGTTAAGGCGTTGGTTTTTGATATGCGGGCTATGTATAAAAATAAAGTATTATTCCCACCTATAACTTTGCTATTCAAGCCATTAAGGAAAATTAGGCAATTTCTTTAATTGCGAATAATATATATATATTTGTTGTATATAATTGCCCCTAACCTTTATATATGCCCGAATATTTAAACACCTATTATCTTATATACTATTTGTTGATGGTGATGTTTTCAATGCTGATAACGCTGCTGTCAATCCCCTCTATTTTACATGTTGCACGTACAAGGCATTTATATGATGATGTTGGGCATTTTCGCAAACAGCATGACCATGGCATCCCACGTTTAGGCGGTGTGGCCATATTTGTAGGTTTTACCATCACGCTTTTACTATTTAGCATTATTGATAAGAATATACCTGTCAGTTACCTGTTAACTGCCAGCATAATTTTGTTTATAATGGGGGTGAAAGACGACCTGTCGGGCGTAAACCCGAGCACCAAATTTTTGGTACAGTTTATAGTAGCAACCATACTGGTTATTTTGGGCGATATTCGTTTTACCAGTATGTATGGGGTTTTTGGTATATACAATATTCCATATGTTACCAGCGCGATATTATCTATCCTTTTTGTAATACTAATCATCAATGCCTTTAATTTAATTGATGGTATTGACGGGCTTGCGGGCACCACCTGTATTATTGTTAATGGTGCGTTTACCATACTGTTCATCCATATGAAACATTACGAAATGGCTGCAGTATCGTTAACCATTGTAGGCGCTGTAGTTGGTTTTTTGCGGTTTAACCTTACCCCGGCAAGGATATTTATGGGCGATGCAGGCTCATTATTAATAGGGTTGATATCGGCTATAATGGCCATTCGGTTTATTGAACTGAATAAGTTTACCGGTACCAACACTCCTGCCGTAATATCTGCACCGGCGCTGGCATTCGCTATCCTGATCGGGCCTATATTTGATACCCTGCGGGTTTTTATCTTACGTGTTTTAAATGGCAAATCGCCTTTTAGCGCCGACCGTAACCATATACACCACCGTATATTAAGATTGGGTTACACCCATCTGCAAACCACCTTTATATTGGGCGGCATAAATATTTTGCTTATTGTAATGGTGCTGGTATTTGCATCACTTGGCAACTTTACCCTAATGGTGATGATACTTACGTCGTCGATGCTGTTTAACTGGACAATCACATTTTTTATGCGCACAAAAGAAAGAGAAAAGTTATCTCTGCGTAACCTCTTCGTATAACTGTTAAGCACCTGTATAATTTTATTAGTTTTGCATGCTTAACTTAACATGTAAATGAGGATCGCTATAAACGGTTTTGGCCGTATAGGCCGTATATTTCTGAGAACTATTCTTGCAAAGCCCGGTATTGAGGTGGTGGCTATAAATGACCAGGCCGATACCGCAACGCTTGCCCATCTTTTTAAATATGATTCTGTTCACCGTGGCTTTAAGGGTACGGTAAGTAATGACGAGGGTAACCTGTACGTGAATGGTAATCAAATAAAGGTGCTGCAACAGGCAGACCCGGCACTATTACCCTGGAAGGAGCTAAATATCGACCTGGTGATAGAATCAACCGGGAAGTTCATTACACAGGCCGGTGCCTCCAGGCACCTCACAGCAGGGGCTAAGCAAGTTATTATTTCTGCACCCGCAAGTGATAAAAGCATCCCAACGGTAGTGTTGGCGGTTAATGATGGTGAGGCAGATCTGCGGTCGCCTATCCTGTCTAACGCGTCATGCACTACCAATAATGTGGCGGCTATGGTGAAAATACTCGACGATAACTGGGGCATAAAGGATGGTTACATTACCACCGTACACTCCATGACCGGCGACCAAAACCTGCACGATGCGCCGCATAAAGACCTGCGCAGGGCAAGGGCCGCATCAGCATCTATCATCCCAACAACAACAGGGGCGGCAAAAGCCATTACCAATATATTCCCGCATTTAGAGGGGCGTTTGGGCGGCGCGGGTATCCGGGTACCGGTGCTTAACGGTTCGCTTACCGATTTTACGTGCAGCCTTGAAAAAATGCCCACCGTGGCCGAAATTAATGCCGCTTTTAAGGCCGCTGCTGATGGCCCCATGAAAAACGTACTGGAATACACCGAAGACCCGATAGTGTCTACAGACATACTGGATAACACGCACAGCTGCATTTTTGATGCGCAGCTAACCTCAATAGTAGGCGGGCTGGTAAAAGTGGTAGGCTGGTATGATAATGAGATGGGTTACAGTAGCCGCCTGGCCGATTTGGTTGAAGAGATAAGCCAGTTACCATCATGATAAAATTTATTACTGCCGATGATGTGCTGCCCATTCGCAACGAAGTGTTGCGCGAAGGCAAGTTAACCCTTGATGAATGCCGTTTTGAGAATGATGATGCCGAAGGCTCATTCCATTTAGGGTATTACAAGGATGATGAACTGGCATGTATAGCATCATTCCATCCAAAAAGTTACACAGGGTTTGATGGTAAGGCCTACCAGTTAAGAGGCATGGCCACACTTGAAAAATACAGGGGCAAAGGATACGGCAATATGCTGGTGAATTTTGCCATTACCTATTTACGCGGGCAAAAGGTAAACTACCTGTGGTGTAATGCCCGCAAAAAGGCAGCACCGTTTTATTTAGGTGTTGGTTTCGAGATCATATCGCCCGAGTTTGAGGTGCCCGGCATAGGCCCGCATTATGTAATGTATGTTAAGATACAATGAAATTTTGGTGAAAATGAAACACCTTTTTAACTTTTGGGTTGGCTATTAGGATAAAAATTGACAACTTGCCCCCGTTCATGAAATTATATACATCAATATGAAGACAATAGATCAGATCAGTTTTAACGGTAAGCGTGCCCTTGTACGTGTGGATTTTAATGTTCCCCTGGATGAGGATTACAATATTACCGATGATAACCGTATGACCGCGGCCCTGCCCACCATTAAAAAAATATTGAAAGATGGCGGTGCCGTTATTTTAATGTCGCACCTGGGCAGGCCAAAAGATGGCCCTACAGAAAAATATAGTTTAAAACATGTGGTGCCGCACCTGGCCGACCTGTTAGGCCAGCAAGTACAATTTGCTGACGACTGTATTGGCGAGGACGCTATCCAAAAATCAAAAGAATTGGAGAAAGGCGAGGTTTTATTATTGGAGAACCTACGTTTTTATAAAGAAGAAGAAAAAGGTGACAAAGCTTTTGCCGAAAAACTTTCAAAATTGGGCGATGTTTATGTGAACGATGCCTTTGGTACCGCTCACCGCGCACATGCTTCAACAGCAGTTATCGCGCAGTTTTTCCCTGATGCAAAAGTATTTGGTTACCTGATGGCTGCCGAATTAAACAACGCCGAAAAAATATTGAATAATGCCCCAAAACCATTTACGGCCATTATGGGCGGTTCAAAGGTGTCTGACAAGATAGAACTGATAGAAAAACTATTGGATAAGGTTGATAACCTGATCATCGGTGGTGGTATGGCTTACACCTTTGCAAAGGCAGATGGTGGCAGCATAGGTACATCATTGGTGGAGGCAGATAAGCTTGACCTGGCGCGTAGCCTGGTAATAAAAGCAAAAGAAAAAGGCGTTAACCTGTTATTACCGGTTGATAACGTTATTGCCGATAAATTTGGTAATGATGCCAATACCGATGTTGCCAAAACAGGCGAGATCCCTGACAACTGGATGGGATTAGATATTGGCCCCGAAACGGTTAAGCTATTCAGCAAAGTGGTTGAAGAATCAAAAACCATCCTTTGGAACGGCCCTATGGGTGTGTTTGAGATGGAGAAATTCCTTATTGGAACAAAAGCCATTGCCGAAGCCGTAGCAAAAGCTACCGATAACGGTGCTTTCTCGCTGATTGGCGGTGGCGACTCTGCCGCGGCTGTAGCCAAATTTGATATGACCAAAGACGTTAGCTACGTATCAACCGGTGGTGGTGCTTTACTGGAATATATGGAAGGTAAAGAATTACCCGGCGTTAAAGCCATTAACGAAGACTAAAATAACAAGCATATTAACTGAGGCAATCATGAACAATGATTGCCTTTTTTGTTTAATAGCTATACAGTAATTAATACCTACAACTGCTATGATGAAAAACTTATTAAAAGCATGTGCGCTATCGATGTTAGTTTTAGCCGCCTGCAATCAATCGCAAAAGGATACTAAGGGAAATGATAAAAAGGAAAATGCCTCGGTGGTTCAGCTAAAAACAGATGATGAAAATATCGCTGCATTTAAAGACACCGCACAGGCCAAACTCCATATTTTTCTTGACAGCCTGAAACCGCATGCGCTGGATAGCAATTACCGGTTCTTAGTGAAGTCGGATTTTGTGGAGGATAAAGACCACGAGCATATGTGGAGCGTGGTGTATAAATACGCCGGTGGGAAATTTACCGGCATCTTTGCAGATTCGGCAATCGTATTAAAAAAACTAAAGATTGGCGCGCCTGTGCTCATCAACCAAAAAGATATAGAGGACTGGGCCATTTATGATTATAAGCATAATACCGATATGGGGAACTTCTCTGATAAGTATTTACGCAGTAAGCGAAAAGAGGGCAAATAAATTCCGTAACGATTTTGTAAAAGGCGCTGATTTGTCAGCGCCTTTTGTTTAGGTTATTTTCATAATTTAAAGGCTGTCTCTTATACACATCT
>NZ_LGEK01000132.1 GCF_001636615.1 Mucilaginibacter sp. L294
AGATGTGTATAAGAGACAGACCAAAAACCGTCCTGAAAACGCCTGAAAACGCCTTAAACCGTCCTGAAACAGCCCCGGTAATCGCAAAGTGTTCACGTTCACTGCCGTGAACACATTTGAACATTTTTAAATGTCTGGTAATCAGCGACTATAAAAATCGGCTATTTGCAAAACATCGTCACCATTTCCTTTGGTATATTCCTATGTTGCCAATGGGCGCAAGCCTACTTTACATAAAAGTATTATCTTCATATTTAATTGAAACCTTTATACGAGATGAATACATATTTCCCGATAGATAATAACTCAAATAAACTTTTTCAGGAAATTGGTAAGACCATCAACGAGTTTTATCCATTGGGGGTAGATCGTGAATCGCCAACATATAATAATCATTCTGGGATATGTGCAATTCAAGATAAAATTAACTATCAAATGCTTAATTACAATAAGCACATTAAAGGATGGAAAAGCTTTTTAAAGAGTTTGCCTCGTGGCTTTAAATCAAAAATACATGATCACAGTTTTGCGCACGAAATATCATTTAGTGGAGAAATGACGCTTGAGCGTACTAAGTATGAAAAGATCAGTTTAGAAAAGAAACTTTATTTTTCAGTTAGCGGAATTGCCAATTACTTTAACATACACGGTATTGATGAGACGTGGCTCACATTAAACGAGGATGGGGATAGGTATAATAGATATAGTTATAGCGCAATTAACGCAATTACTATATCACCTTACATGGAGTTTGAGAAACCTTTCAAATATGTTTACGAAGCCATTATTGAGCATTTTCCCGATCACAATTTCGTTCCCTTTGAAGTTTGCCAAATGCCGGTTAAGGGCCTTCAAACTCCAAATAGTAATTTAGAGGAATGCACGGTTTACAACGCTTTGTTCAGAGATATTTACGATTATCAATGCCTTGGGCGGCTTCGTGGCGACAGGTTTAATAAATTCAGGAAAGGGAACATTAATGTCAGAATAGATCCCCCATCAACAAGCGGCTAACTCTGCGTAATTGAAAATATTTCCTTGTGTCCTCTCGAAATTACAGAGGTAATACTACACTCTCCCCACTCAATCAATCCTTTACAAAAAACTTTTTCTTGCAAGCCCTTGAAAATCAAAAAATAGTACCTACCTTTGCAGTCCTTAAAATAAGGATAAAACTGTAAATACAAAAAAGCAAAAATGCCTACTATTCAGCAATTAGTTAGAAAAGGTAGAGTAGCTATGGTCGACAAGAGTAAGTCACCAGCGTTGGACAGCTGTCCACAGCGAAGAGGCGTGTGCACCCGTGTGTACACCACTACCCCTAAAAAACCAAACTCAGCAATGCGTAAAGTTGCACGTGTGCGCCTTACAAATGGTAAAGAAGTTAACGCCTACATCCCTGGTGAAGGCCACAACTTACAGGAACACTCTATTGTTTTGATCCGTGGTGGTCGTGTTAAAGACTTACCGGGTGTACGTTACCACATCATCCGTGGTGCGTTAGATACTTCTGGTGTTGCCGGTCGTAACCAACGTCGTTCTAAATACGGAACCAAGCGTCCTAAACCAGGACAAGCAGCAGCGGCTCCAGCAAAAGGTAAAAAGAAATAATTAAAGGAGGATAGTAAAAATGAGAAAGTCAAAACCGAAAAAGAGAATCCTTCTTCCTGATCCAAAATTCAATGATATTTTGGTAACCAGGTTTGTAAATAACATGATGTTTGATGGTAAAAAATCTACCGCTTACACCATATTCTACAATGCAGTTGAGATAGTAGAGAAAAAAACAAGCGAAAACGGGTTAGATACCTGGAAAAAAGCTTTGAACAATGTAATGCCTGCTGTTGAAGTAAAAAGCCGCCGTGTAGGTGGTGCAAACTTCCAGGTTCCTACAGAGGTTCGCCCTGAACGTAAAGTTGCTTTGGGTATGAAATGGCTGATCAGCTATGCTCGTCGTCGTGGTGAAAAAACCATGATGGAGAAATTAGCCGGCGAGATCATATCTGCTGCTAAAGGTGAAGGTGCTGCCGTGAAGAAGAAAGAAGATACGCACAAAATGGCTGAGGCTAACAAAGCGTTCTCTCACTTTAGATTCTAATAAAAGGATTACACCGATTTAATATTTGGATTACACCGATTTTGCTATGATTGCATAATCGGTGTAATTATTAAATAAATCAGTGAAATCAAAAAATCAAAACTGAAATGTCAAGAGATCTAAGATATACAAGAAACATAGGTATTGCCGCTCACATTGATGCTGGTAAAACCACTACAACAGAACGTATACTGTATTACTCGGGCTTTAGCCACAAAATTGGTGAAGTACACGAGGGTGCAGCTACAATGGACTGGATGGCGCAGGAGCAGGAACGTGGTATTACCATTACATCTGCTGCTACAACTATCGACTGGAAATACAGGGGCCACCAATACCACATCAATATTATTGATACCCCGGGACACGTGGATTTTACCGTTGAGGTAAACCGCTCATTACGTGTACTGGATGGTTTGGTTTTCTTATTCTCAGCTGTTGATGGTGTTGAGCCACAATCAGAAACCAACTGGAGGCTTGCAAACAACTATAACGTTGCCCGTATAGGTTTCGTTAATAAGATGGACCGTTCTGGTGCCGATTTCTTAAACGTTGTAAAACAGGTTAAAAGCATGTTAGGCAGCAACGCTGTTCCGCTTCAATTGCCAATTGGCGCTGAAGAGAACTTTAAAGGTGTTGTTGATTTAATTAACTGGAGAGGTATTGTTTGGAACGAGGCTGATAAAGGTATGACCTTTACCGAAGTGCCTATCCCAGAGGATATGATCGAGGAAGCAACAGAGTGGAGAGAGAAATTATTGGAATCAGTTGCTGATTACGATGAGAGCTTGATGGAGAAATTCTTTGAAGCGCCAGAATCGATCACCGAACGCGAAATTTTAGATGCATTGCGTAAAGCCGTGTTAGATGCTAAAATTGTGCCTATGGTGTGTGGTTCATCTTTCAAAAACAAAGGTGTACAAACCATGCTTGATTATGTGATGGAATTACTTCCTTCACCTATGGATGTTGATGGTATTGTTGGTACTAACCCTGATACAGGCGAAGAAATTATCCGCCAGCCATCAGAAAAAGAACCATTTGCAGCATTAGCGTTTAAAATCGCGACGGATCCTTTCGTAGGCCGTTTGTGCTTTATCCGCGTATACTCAGGTAACCTTGAGGCTGGTTCATATGTACACAATATGCGTTCAGATAACAAAGAGCGTATCTCCCGTATCTTCCAGATGCACGCTAACAAGCAAAACCCTATACCTAACGTAGGTGCAGGTGATATTGCTGCGGTAGTAGGCTTTAAGGATATCAAAACTGGTGATACACTTTGTGATGAGAAACACCCGATCATCCTTGAGTCAATGAACTTCCCTGAGCCGGTTATCGGTTTAGCTATTGAGCCTAAAACACAGGCCGACGTAGATAAATTAGGTATGGCATTAGGTAAATTATCTGAAGAGGATCCAACCTTCCACGTAAAATCTGACGAAGAGACCGGCCAAACCGTAATTAGCGGTATGGGCGAGCTTCACCTGGATATCATCATGGACCGCTTAAAACGTGAGTTTAAAGTAGAGGTTAACCAGGGTGCGCCACAAGTAGCTTACAAAGAATCAATCACTGGTACTATACAACACCGCGAAACATACAAGAAACAAACCGGTGGCCGTGGTAAATTCGCTGATATACAAGTTATATTATCACCAAACGATGAAGGTAAAGAAGGCTTACAGTTTGTGAACGAAATTAGCGGTGGTTCAATCCCTCGTGAGTTTATCCCATCTGTAGAAAAAGGCTTCGCTGCTTCTATGGTAAATGGTGTATTAGCCGGTTACCCGTTAACCAGCTTAAAAGTACGCTTAATTGATGGTTCGTTCCACGCGGTCGATTCAGATGCCTTGTCGTTTGAGTTAGCTGCTAAGATGGCTTACCGCGAGGCATTGCCACGTTGTAAACCAGTATTGCTTGAGCCGATCATGAAAATTGAGATACTTACCCCTGAAGAAAACATGGGTGATGTTATCGGTGATATGAACCGTCGTCGTGGCCAGCTATTAGGTATGGACAGCCGCGCAGGTGCACAGGTAATTAAAGCAACTGTACCACTTTCAGAAATGTTTGGTTATGTAACCCAGTTACGTACTATCACTTCTGGCCGTGCTACTTCAACCATGGAGTTTGATCACTATGCTGAAGCGCCACGTAACGTACAGGAAGAAGTAGTTGCTAAAGCAAAAGGCAAAAGAGCAGCTGCTAACGCGTAATTAGAGATTGGTTGATTGGTGATTAGAGAATAGTTGCCAATCAACTTTTTATAAATAAACAACCGGTTACACTAACAAATAGCTCTTAGTGTAACTATAAAAACAAACAAAATGAGCCAAAGAATCAGGATCAAATTAAAATCGTACGATTACAACTTGGTTGATAAATCAGCCGAGAAGATCGTTAAAACAGTAAAGCCAACAGGCGCTGTAGTTAGCGGACCACTTCCGTTACCAACCGAAAAGAAAATTTTCACTGTTTTACGTTCACCACACGTTAACAAAAAAGCACGTGAGCAATTCCAATTATGCTCTTACAAGCGTTTATTGGATATCTACAGCTCTAACTCAAAAACTGTAGATGCGCTGATGAAGCTTGAATTGCCAAGCGGTGTTGAAGTGGAGATCAAAGTATAACTGTACCGGAAGATCTATAAAAAAAGCCATTCGTCGATTGACGGATGGCTTTTTTGTTGGTGAAGGTTTTTTAAGTAAATTTGTTTATGAGCACATTTGTAATACACCCAACAGGGGAGCAGGAAAAAATTGTGAAAGCTTTTTTGGAAGCATTGGATATTTCCTTTGTGAAAGATGAGGAGGTAGAAGAATTGCCTGAACATGTTTTGAAAGGAATACAAAGGAGCAGAGAAGATATAAAAGCGGGCCGTACTATGACGTTTGAGGAGTTCAAAAGTAGGAATAAGGCCATCTAAATGAAATATTCGATTACCTTCTCAACATACGCAATAGAAACATACGATTTAATGTTTTAACAAATAGCATCAAGATAGGGAGCGAAAATAGCCACTGACTTTGAGATTCGGGTTTTTAAGCTGGTAGAAACTATTCAACAAACCCCTTACATCTATCAGGCATTAGATCAAGATCCAAATTTACGAAAAGGCATTGTACATGCCAACTGTTCGCTGATATACGAAGTTAAAGAACAAGAAATCGAGATTCATTTCTTTTGGGATAATCGGCAAGAGCCAATATTATAAAAGCTATTGGTTAATTAACAGGTAGCTTTTTAGTTAATATGCTACTTTTATAAAAACTATCTGTGTAAGTTGAATATTCTCAAAACTATATATCACAAATTTTCTGCCGAAATAACTGCTGTACCAGCATCCCTCAAAGCTACTTATTACCCAGCATTAGACGGGCTGCGTGGCATAGCAATACTTATTGTAGTGCTGGCGCATGTAGGTTTAAACAGATACTTATGGCAGTTTAAATTTTACCTGGTTAGTAATACCGGCGTTCATATATTTTTTGTACTAAGCGGGTTTTTGATCACCACGTTATTACTCAAAGAAAAGCTACATAGGGGCCGGATCTCATTAAAGCATTTTTATATCAGGCGGGCGTTACGCATTTTGCCGGTTGCTTACTTGTTTTTGGTTGTTTTAATTATACTTAACCAGGTTTATCACTTAAATATATCAGCTGCAGATTTTATTGCCTCCTTCCTGTTTTATAAAAACCTGCCTATGCCTAATGAGCCTTATACGGCGCATTTTTGGTCGCTCGCGGTTGAGGAACAGTTTTATCTCACCTTCCCCTTGCTGCTGTTTTTAAATACTAATAAATACATAGCTGTGGCCATAAGTATTGTGGTTATAGTGCCAGTAGTGGCTATACTTAACAATTTTGGGCTTGGGCTGCTACATAACAATATAACCGGGCAGCTTTTATCAAAAATTTGCATGTATGCGTTTTGGAAGGGGCCGGTTATTATCCTAATAGGCTCGGTATCTGCTATACTCGTGTTTAAAGGCATCATAAACCCCGAGCGCATAAAAACTAATTATTTTTTAAGTTTTATACTTTTAGTGATAGCCATAGCTATTACTGAAGGCAATTTCCCTTTTTATAGCAAGTACGTATCTGAATACCTTTCTGACTGGTTAATCGCTTTTGTTATTATTTTAAGTATTAGCCGAAAAGATTTTTTATCCGCGTTATTGAGCAGCTCTTTTTTACGGCGCATAGGCATCCTATCGTACAGTATTTATATATGGCAGGAGTTATTTATCGGCAGGCAACCCTGGCAACCCTGGCTTCACTTTTTTACCGGCTATCCGCTTTGGGTGCTAATTGTGTTTAAACTAATTGCAATTGCCGGTATCTCTACAGCATCTTACTATTTCGAATCGATATTTTTAAGGATGAAAAGCAGGTATCAGAACAATAAAGTTCAGGCTGAGTAAAATAAAAAGCACTTGTATATTTTACAAGTGCTTTAAAAAAGTAGCTATTTGTATTAACTCTGATGCTCCGGCATTCCATTAGGGTCCATCCATACAAATTCCCAATGGTGGCCGTCAAGGTCTTCAAAGCTGTGTTGGTACATAAAGCCGTAGTCGGTGGCTGGGTTAGGTATTGTAGCACCCGCTGCCTCTGCTTTGTCTACCATTTCGTTAACGGCATCTTTGCTGTCAGCAGATAAGGCAATAGAGCATTCCAACGCTTTGTGGGCGTCTACAATTTCTTTTTTAGTAAAAGTCTGAAAGAAGGGTTCTGTCAGCAGCATTACATAAATGGTATCGCTGATGATCATACAGGTTGCTTTCTCGTCGGTAAATTGCGGGTTAAATGTATAACCAAGTTTGGTGAAAAACGCTACCGACTTATCAAGATCCTTAACGGGTAGGTTTAAAAAAATTTGAGTTGCCATAATTGTTGTTTGTTTTTGTTTAATCAAAAGTACGACCCTAAACATGTACCGCAAATGCGTAAAAACGACAATTTAAGGGGGCAATCGCGACTTGTTATTTGATAACCTCAACAAAAGTGATACGGTTTAGAAATGGATCGTTCACCGTCATCTCTATCGAATTGGTATCCCATTCGGGCACTTCTAAGCCGGGGTGGTTATATTTATACTGTTTGCCGGTAAGCAACTGGTGGTATTCTTTTAACCCTGTAAAGTTTTCAACTCTAAACTGCGAGCCCGGGCTGGCGTCGCCATGATGCTCGGACAGGTGAAACTGTACATCTCTTAATGATAACTGCATGTAAACCGGTGCACCTTCATCCTGGTACTCCCAATCTATCTTAAAGCCAAGCCAGTCTACATAAAACTCAATAGCCTTGGCATAATCAAACATCCTGAAAATGGGTTTTACTAATGTCATGAGTAGTCCTCCTTATTCGCTAAAAAATCAAGCCAAACGCCCTCAAGTTCATCAACCAAATGCGGCCTTATTGAAATGCCCGATGCCTGTGGTGCCCAGGTTTGTTCGGCAAGGTTGCCTGTTTTTAATATATCGAACGTTAATATACGCTCCTTATCGGGGTTCAGCAATACATCAATACGAATATTAATGCGGTGATAGATGCGCCCTATTCGGGATGCCAGGTAAGGTTCTGATTCAATATATCCCGATCCGAAGATGCCTTTGGGCTCGGTACCCAGGCGTACCAGGTAAGCCCTGTCGCCGGGTTGGATGGTTTTATGGCTGGCAACACTCCAGTTATCTATCAGTTTGCCTGTGGTGCTAAGCTTTTCAATATCCTCATCAATATTTTCCCACTTAAACTTAACTGGGTTCCAGCCAAAAAGGTATGCTTTCATAATTACAAGAGATGGCGCCTTTTCCAAACCATAATACGGTTTATGTAAAACGCAATACAAGCTACCATGGTTAAAATAATCAATAAAGCAAGGGGGTAATACCTCAACTCTCTGGAATCGGGACTTAGCATGAATATGTTAAAGATGGCTATTACCAAAAGGTACCAAAGGCATACAGTTGTCACTACACTTAGTAATAGTGTTTTCAGCCAGAACTTGCCCTTATTGCTCATTATCCCTTACCGGTTAGCTCATCGTTTTTATTGCGCTCGGTTTGCAGCTCACGGGCAAGTTTCTTTTCCTTTTCGTTGGCCTTGGTTTTGTAAGCTTTGTACTCCTCTTCCAGTTCGTTGTAAAGCTTAATACGGTAGCTGGCCTCGCGGCTATGGCTGCCCGAGCGGGCAATAACAATAGCAGCTATTGCGCCAAAAGCTATCACAAGCCCCCACATAATTAAGTTATAGGTTGATTTTGAAAGCGGCATACCTACCAGGTTCACCTCATCAACCTTTGCTTTTGACTCGGCAAGGGATTGGTCTTTTGTGGTTGCAGATGCTTTTAAGGTATCGATGGTTTTTGTTTGTTCGGCAAGTGTAGCCTTTGCTTCTGTTAATTGCTTGCGTGTTACATGAAGCGTATCGTTATAGTTTTTAACCAATGCAGCTACCAGTGGTTGCTGGTAGTTATATACCTTAGTTAATAAGTATTGGTATTGCCCGCGCAGGCTTTTATCTACCGGTGCGGCAGGTTGCACTGGCGTAGCAGGCCGTTGCTGTACTGGTGTTGTTACCGCGGCGTTACCCGGCGGCGTTACAGGTTTTTTATAGGTACTATATACAGGTTTTGCAGTAGTTGTTTTTACAGCAGCGGCTTTTTTGGTAGTGTCTTGCGCGTAAGTAAAGCCGCTGTAACTTAATATAAGGGTTATGAATAGTATCTGTAATTTAAAAAGCTTCATCATATAAATATTAGGGTGGGGGAATTATAGGATAGGTTAGTGTTTTAAAGTAGTACAATATGTTAAACGTAATAAATTACTTTAAAGTTTATAAATATTGTTCATATATAGCGTAAACATCACCATTATCTTTACAAGAACTATCCTGTAATGTATAAAAAATAGATGATGGTTATATATAAATACTGTCTCTTATACACATCT
>NZ_LGEK01000133.1 GCF_001636615.1 Mucilaginibacter sp. L294
TACTTATATACAGTAATTTATAAATTATACACTTTTGTTCCACTTTTTTAAAATGGAACATGCTAATTTCGCCTTTTACAGCGAACCCAATTTCATGCTCGACATCCTATATCAAGACGAAAATCTTATCGCCATTAACAAACCTCACGGCTTGCTGGTGCACCGCTCGTCCATCGCTGCCGATGCCGAAGAATTTGCCTTGCAGTTGCTGCGGGATCAGATAGGGAAGAAGGTAAACCCTGCGCATCGCATTGACAGGAAAACTGGTGGCGTGCTGCTGTTCGCGTTTGATAAACCCACCGAAATAGCCATGCAGCAGGCCTTTATGGAGAACCGGGTGAAAAAGAAATACCTGGCCATATTGCGAGGCTATACGCCCGATGCAGAAGAGATAGACTACCCGTTACGTAAGGAGAACGGTACTTTACAGGAAGCGTTAACGCGATATATAACCCTGAACAGGGCCGAGCTTGATGTGCCATTTGGCGCGCATCCTACATCCAGGTACTCACTTATCGAAGCATCGCCGGAAACCGGCCGGATGCACCAGCTGCGCAAGCATTTCGCGCATATATTTCACCCTATTATTGGCGACCGTACACACGGCTGCAATAAACAGAACAAATTTTTTAAAGAAACCTGGGAGATGGAAACCATGCTGCTGCACGCATCATTATTGATGTTTACGCATCCGGTTACGGGGGAGGAGATAACGATAAAAGCGCCTTTACAGCCCGAGTTTGAAAGGGTAATGCAGCTGATGGGTTGGGATAACCAATAATCAGGCGTACTGATGGAACGCAATTGCTTGTTGTTGATTTTCTACCAATCATGCGTTTTGCGGGAACGGGTCGTTCGCCTAAATTCGTCCGATTCGGGGCATATTGTATTCCGTTGACTAAAGTCAATGATAAGAGCCTTGATACAGGGTTTCATGTACCGCTCTCCTTTGTAAATATTCCCTCTCCGCGAAGCGATAGCCGATAGGGGAATACTACTTTTTCATAACAACTTCATTGCCGTCCCATTTATGGGACGGGTGACTAATAACCTAATCCGGCTTTAGCCGAAATGCGGATTGTGACTAAAGCCGATATAGTTTTGTGTTATATTCCGTTGACTAAAGTCAACGGCAATGATAGGTATATCGGAAAATCCTTCTACGTTCCGTTAGGAACGTTTGATATTGAAGTGAATTTGAATTAGTTGCAGGTTTAGGATAATTAAGCGAAAAATCGGATACCCTGACTGATAAAAATTGGTAAAAAAAGGACTTTAAAAGGACTTTAAAACGCCCTGAAACGCTCTGAAATGCCCTGGAACGACCTTTTTAGATCGCTGTTATCAATCCCGCTAAATTGAACTATTTTTCATTAAATCATTCATTATCAGTAATATAGTTATAATGTTGAAAAATGTGTTGTGTTCCATTTTGTTCCATTCGGGACGCTGGTGAAAACGCTAAATTTGAATTGCACCCTAACTCACAAACAATATTTATATTTGCAGTATGAGCAATAACGATATCATGAAAAAACTTCGCGTGGCCTTGCAACTGCGCGATGACCAGATAGTCGAGATACTTAAACTGGCTAACTTCAGGACTACCAAAACGGAGCTTAGCGCTATCTTTCGTAACGAAGATCATCCAAACTTTCAGCCTTGTAAAGATCAGTTGCTGCGCAATTTTCTGAATGGCCTGGTGCTGCACCTGCGTGGGCCTAAAGTAGAAAAAGCGGTAGAAAAACCCGAGTAATTAATTTTTAGGGATCAAACGGTACTTGCCGCTTTTTATCAGCTTTTGCTGTTCTTCGCTAAATGGTTCGCGGCCCCCAAAATCCTGTACCCAGTATTTGTTGTTTTCGGCAACGCCCACTTCTTTAAAGCCGGGGTTCATCAGGTTTTTACAATGTCCCTCGCTTTTAAACCATCCGGCCATCACTTCGGGGATGCTGGTTTGCCCAAAGGCTATGTTTTCGCCTATCATAAAGCTTTTCCAGCCTTTAAATACATAGCCAGCGGTAACAATGCGGGTGTTCATGGTGCGGCCGTCCTTGCTATCGTGGCTAAAGTAATTTTGCCTGGCCATATCTTTGGCGTGGCCTTTAGCAGCCCCTTCCAGGTCGTTGTTCCATATGATGGGCGGCGCTGGCGGGTACCAGGTATTGCCGCAATTGCAACCTTTTGCCCGGGTTTTGTTGATCAGGCTTAAAAATTCTTGTTTAAAGGAGGCGTAATCATCAGCCCGGTCCATCAAAACAAATGAACAGAGCGCTAAAATGGTTATAGAAAATAAAACGCCTAAAATGTATTTCTTCATGCCGGTTAATAAGACACTATTAACGTATTATAGTTTAAATATATATAAACCACGGCATAAAATTTTCGGGAGGATTTAGTGAAATATTATAAAGATGCCAGTTTACCCACCGCCGATGTTTTTAATGGTTTTTTTGTGGCGACCAAAGTTTTCTTTTTTTTGGCAACAGCAGGCTTTTTACCTTTTACAGGCGCGTTATCAAAACTAATGGTAATGCCCTTTTGTTCGTCGAGTTGCATCTGCTGGGCTATTTCTGTGGCCCTTTTTTCGGCAATATCGCCTTTGTCGTAATCTTTCAGGCGATTATAGAGGTACGCGTAATTTTGCTGAACAACGGCTTCTAATGCCGGGATCTTATTATCTACCGACCATCTTAACGCCTCATTCAAATCGCGCATGGCCATTTTATACTCGCTCAGTTCCATTTTTATGGCCGATAGTTTTACCAATGAACTGATGATGTTAGGTATATCTTTTACCTGGCGCGATATTTTGTTTGATTGCAGGGTGAACCATTTGGCTTCGCTGAATTTTTTTTGTGAGATATAAACCCTGGCCAGGTCATCAAAGCTGGAGCGGATACCGGTGGTATCTTCGTAATAACTATAATTATGCAGGGCCAACAGCGTATAGTGGATAGCTTCTGTTTGATAATAGGCCCTCACATTACGGTTAGGCTGTTTATCAAATTTCAGGTATTCGGTGGCAATTTGGGTGTATATGATACCTTTCAGGGTGTCGTTAGTGGTAAGCTGTAATTTTTGCTTAAGGCTGTCAATGCTGCTTTTGTCAACATCATCTGCATGCGCGGCGAATGTAGTAGCGGCTAATATAAACGTGATAAGTATAAAAAGTTTTTTCATCTGCAAACAGATCTCAATATGTATGTTATACTACTATCAAATTTTATGCCCGTTTATTTAATATAAATATGGCGGGGGGATGCAAGTTACAATAAACATTGCTAATTGTATAATTGATTTGATTTATAGCTACTTACAGTTTAATAAATAGCTTTTCGCACTGCTAAGGTTTATTAACAGTTAAACATTAGTACACGGTAATGTATACTATAACAGATTTTTTTGTTTTACCGGATAACGGTTTCGTAACGATTGATGAACCTGTTGAAATAGGCTGAGGCTGATAATACCCAATTAAACAGCAGGATACCTAATGTTGCAGTAAGGATACCGGCTATTACATCAAGTACATAATGGTGGCTCGCGTAAACGGCTGTAAACCATATACCAACCATTACCACACCAAAAAACCAATTAACAAGGCCAAGGCGGTTTTTAATGCCATAGTAAACTACAATAACCGGGTAGGATGAGTGTAGTGACGGCATTGCGGCAAACACGTTTGAGCCCTTTGAGTAGATGGATTTGAACAGGTTGATGTTAAAGTATTTATCAAACCGTGCCAGGCCGGCCGTATTGCCCTGTGTTAACGGGTGGAAGCTAAAGCCATGGAACTGTACATACCACGGCGGTGCTGCCGGGTAAACGTAATACACCACAAAGCCAAGCATATTTACCAGTACAAAGGTTAGCGAAAAGTACAGAAACTGGCGTTTGTTTTTAAAAAACAGGTATGCAGCAAATGCAAGCGGTACGGGGATCCAGCATAGGTAGAAAATGCCTGCTGCTACGTCAACAAGGTTTGTGCTTTTAAGGCGCAGGTACTCGTTAGGGGTGAGTATATTGCCGTTAAATTTTATCCCAAAAAGGCTTTTTTCGGCATTATATAAACTTTTTATAGAAACAGTATTATAATTATAGTTAGGTAATGCCTTCATATAATCAAATATTATCCAGTACACGATGAAGATAGAAAAGCCCAAAATGAACTTGCGCGTTATTACCGATGCGTAAAATAACACGTTAAATATGCCAATCAAGATCAGTTGGTCTGTTTTATAGCCAACTAATAAGATAGATAAGATGAAGTATGCGATAGAGATACCGGTAACAATGCTTATACTTTTTGCATTTACCTGTATCTCACCGTCAACAGCGTTAGCCATTCTGCTTTTTAATGAAATCTGAATTAAATATCTTGTCCCATAGCGGGGAACTTACACCGTAACCTTTGGTAGGGTCCTGGTAGTGGTGCAGCATGTGGTGTTGTTTGATGTTTTTCCAGAACGATCCTTTAAAGTTAAAGTGGTGTATGGCATAGTGTGATATATCATAAACCAGGTAACCTAAAATAAAGCCCGGGAAAAAACCGAAAATATAATTAGCAGGCAGCAAGGCATTAAACAAAAAGTAAAAGCCTGTAGCCAATGGTATGCTTGCTGATGGCGGCATCACCAGGCGTTTTGCATCGCTCGGGTAATCGTGATGTACGCCGTGGAAAATAAAGTGTAACCGTAATGCCCATTTAGCCTTTGGTACAAAATGGAATACAAAACGGTGCATAATGTACTCGGTAAGCGTCCATACAAACAGGCCCGCTAAAAACAGCCAGATATAGTTACCTACACCAATTTGCCTGGTGTAAGCAAAATAGGTTGAAACAAAAATAACCGGTACAAAAATTATAATAGGCACAAAGTAATGCACCTTTGATAAACTTTCTAAAAAACTACTCTTAAACATCCTCACAGATTCCTGTGAATTTGAAACAAAATTCTTAGCCATAACACTTAAGGTTTAAAACGTTCTGTAACCTCTTTTCCTGTAATAGGGTCTGTGCCCTTCATTTCTATAAAAACAACATTGGGTGACCACATAGAACCTCCGTCAATTTGAATAAATATATTCTGAAGTACTATCTGTTTTTTGGCCACAGATGCGAAGATATGATATTTTCCGTCGGCAGCCCTCATTAAAGTAAGCGGAATTTTTTTGTATGACATAATTCTGATATCATACTTATCATTCCCCAGTGCGTTTGACGATACGCCATACGCAAATTTACGCTGTATAAAAGTTAACTCGGATGGTTCGCCGTTCTTTTCGGCATATTGCAGCCAGTATATATGCAGCGGCGAATCTTCATCGGGTTTACCTGTATCTTTATCAATGTTAATATCGTACGATAGTGCATTGATGTTTGTTGACCGCTGCAAATAAAACAGGCGGTCAGCATTTGGAGGCAATGGCGGGTAAATCTTGCCGTTATTGTCCGTTCGTACTTTGGTGGTATCTGTTTGGGTTTGTTGCGATGGTATATTAAAACCCGATGCCGTGATCGCTACAAACATTACCAATAAAAGTGCTAACGGGGTTTTGATCATTATTCTCTTTCAGACAGTGCTTTCCTGGCATTTACCAATCTTTTAAAGGCGGTTAAATTGGTTAACACAGCAAGTATGGTAATAGGGAACGTGAAAATAGACATGGTTTCGAACACATGCCATTTAATACCCGGGATATACAGTTTGTAGTCGCCACCAATATATGATGAAGCCACACCACAGGCAATAGCGCATACACCAATGGTTATAACACGTTCGGGGCGTTGCATCAGGCCGCCTTTAGAGTCGACCCCAAGGCCTTCGGCGCGTGCGCGTACATAACTTACCATCATAGAGCCAATAAGCGCTATAAACGCGAATATGGAGCTCAGGAAGTAGTGGTGTGCAACCAGGTAGTAACAGATACCCAAAAACATGATAAGCTCGCTGTAGCGGTCAAGTACGGAATCGTACAGGGCGCCAAAAACCGATTTCATGTTACCCAAACGGGCTACCTGCCCATCCAGCATATCAAAAAGGCCTGCAAACAGTATTAAAGCGCCTGCCCAGCCTACATAGCTGAAATCGCCGCGGTTGCCATCTTCGGCACCTATAATAAATATGGCTGCAACGCCTACATTTAAAACAAAGCCTATTGAGGTTACCGCATTGGGTGTTAACCCTACTTTGATCAGGAGTTTTACAAATGGGTCGATAATTTTATATATCCCCAGTTGCAAACTTGTGCGTACTGATGTTTGTGGTTCCATTAGCTATAAAAATAAATAAAATAAAACATATTAAAAATCAAACTTAACTTTTACCCGTATTCCCCACGGGGCAATGCCGGGGTGGTCCAGGTAGGTAAACCTTTTTACTGCATCAACCCTGATAAATTTAAAGATGTTTTCAACACCAATACTACCTTCCATATATGGCGTTTTGCCAAGTGCATAGGTTATTGGTACGCCGTTCTCATCAACAGGGAACTGGTACAGGTTTGGATGTAATGATGGCGTGCTTTGGTCGCTCAAGCCGCCATAAAGCGCCTTAAATGACATGGTTTCGCGCCATTTTAATTTTTTGAACAACGGGATCTTGTTAAAGAAGAAACCGCCGAAGTGCTGATCGATATTGATAGCCACCGAGTGATCGCTCACAAACTCCAGGAAGTTCATTAAGTTATATGAATCGATAACGTAGGCGAATGTTTGGTTGGCACGGTGAATGTTAAGCAGGGGGTAAGGTACCTGCCCAAAAGTTTTTGAAGCCTCTAAAACCACATCCGTAAAACCGAACGGTGCTATGTAAAAGCGTTTATCGCCGCGGAAATCAAGTTTTTGATAACCATATTCGCCGCCCAGCGCATTTTTTAGCCCCATTGTAAAATCTAATGATAATATGGGGTACTGGTTAATAATAGGTGCGCGGAATAGTTTACCCTGGTAGTATTGCTCGTTAGGGGCATAGCGGATACCGGCGCTCACCTCGCTGGTGGTTAAATGCTGAAATATATTGGTGTTTAACGTATTGATGAACGGATATAAACTGCCGGCAGGGGTTTGCGTTAATTTTTTAAGCCCTATTTTAAATGATAAATGGTTCTCAAATTCGCTTACGTAATCAATCCGGTACGCATCATTATACAGGTATTTATCGTTTTTACCACGTTTAAATGATAGCAGGAAGTTATCCTCCTGTGCATATTGCAGTTCCTGCCCCGGTATTTTGGTATCGCGCTGAAAGCTTGCGCGAATATAATGCTGCGGGAAACGGTAAATGCTTTTGTTGTTTAAAGAATAGGTGGTAGCGAACTGGTATTTCCAGCGGTCGTCTTTAAAACCGTAAGCGCCATAACCTTCCAGGAAGATGCGTTTACTGAAATCGGCGGTGGTACGGCCACCCACACGCAGCCTGAGGCCCTCAACCGGGTTAAAGCTGTAAAATGTACTGGCGGGGCCAATCTCAAATTTGCCAAAGTTTTTAAAACCGGCAAATAACAGGTTAATAATATCGGCCGTACGCCTGAAGGATGGCATATGTACCAGGCTATCAATATTCTTGTAAACTTTTGATTCGGCTGTGGTTAAGGTATCTAACCTGTTTTCAGTCCAGAAACTCTCGGGGCGGTTGCGTAGTTCTTCGTCTCCCAGTTCGGGCCTGGCCTTGTATAAGGTATCCTGGTGCGGCACATTAACCGCGTAATTCTTTCGTGTGAGCGTGCGGGTACCAAACAAACCACTTTTCCGCTTTTCGGTAATGCCAAAATCGGCAAAGGTGTTGCTTTTGCTCAGGTGATACCGGCCATCGGGGTTCAATTCAAAATCCTGGTCAACATTCATGCTGCGCACAAAATTCACGTTGATGTTCTTGTTTATTCTTAAACCTGCTTTTTGCACGGCGTAGTTACCATCAAGGGTGATAAAGATCTGCCCCTCAAAAAGTATATCGTTGGTGTTGCGCGGCGTAAAGCTAAGTTCAACCAGCTTTTTGCCATTATCGAGCGTAACGGTATCGGTTATAAAATATTTATAGAAGGTAGGCGCGCTATTGGCTATAGGGCTTAAAAACTGGCGGCCCAAAAGCAATATGCTGTTATCATAAATATCTACTTTTTCGTAAAGGTGTTTAAAGTACTGGCCAACGCCCTCGGTATCAAAGCCGGGCCCAAAATCAACAGATTTTTCGCCCAGTATTACATCACGGGTAGCCTCCGGGTTTTTGCGGTAATATACTTGTGATAGCCGCTCTTTCAGATAAATAGGAAGCAGCGTTTTGCCGGGGTAGGTGGTACTGTCCTTATTTTCGAACACGAATTTGTATTTGCGGAAAAGCCTTTTCTCTTTAACCTTATCAGATATATTGCTGAGCGAGAACTGCATCTTATCGTACTCCTTGTACTCCACAAAATCGTAGTTCTCGGGGCGGTTCCTGTCTTTATTCTCAATAACCTTGCGTATTAGGGCAACGGCAGGGTTATCATTATTATACTTTGGTTTTTTAGTACCTTTAACAGTTACCTGGCCCAATTGGGTAGAGGAAGGTATCATGCGGATGTCAAGCACCTGCTCTATACCCGGCGCTACATTATAGGTAGCATCCTTAAAACCAATGTAACTTACTTTTATTTTTGTTTGGGGCTGGGTAGAGGTTAATTTGTAATAACCCTGGCCATTGGTAGTAACACCAATAGTGGTGCCTGCAAAAGATACCGACACAAACGGAAGGCCGTTTTTATTACCACCATCGGTAATTTTGCCGCTTACAACAGTAACCTGCGCCTTTACAGCAACACCTGTCTCTTATACACATCT
>NZ_LGEK01000134.1 GCF_001636615.1 Mucilaginibacter sp. L294
AGATGTGTATAAGAGACAGTATCTTTGTTTCGATCCCATTCCTTTCTTATAACATAATTGGAAAAAATCCGACAATTTCCTTCTTTAAGCTTAGTTACTATCCATTCGGCCATTTGAAAATGTCCGTCTTCTTCATTTTTTTGCGTTTCCGGATTGTAACCATTAGCTAAATATATCCATGCATTAGTGTCTAAGACCAGGTTTACCATTTTTAATTCTTCTTGACGATTTGACTAGTATTTGTTAACTCAATATATTGAAATTTATTAACAGCAGGTATTTATAATTTAGATTTCCTCAGAGCTAGAAAATTTCATCGTTCTCGAAAATTAGAGAAGACTTATAGTCTTTATTTGATTTTATTAGTCAAAATGCAAAAAAAATGAAAATTCTGTAGTTAGAAATTATATTGATAATACTACTGATATTTAAAGCTGATAGACAATGTATATAGACGATAAATTTATAGCAAAACCTCTATTTAAATTACCATATATGCATGTAGTCAGAAAAGAAAATCGCTATAGAAATAAGAGACTTAAAAAAAAGAAGTTGAAACTGATGATTAGCTGAAATACGCATAAAAAGTTACTATCCGCCTTGCATAAAAACAATATTTTTCGTATTTTAAAACAATACTGAAATAACAATTGAAAGGCATGCGAAATTTAATAATGGGCGATGTGCATGGTGCTTTTAAGGCAATGGAACAATGCCTAGAACGATCAAATTTTGATTATGAAAATGACACATTAATACAGGTTGGTGATGTAACAGATGGATATCCGCAAGTTTATGAATGTGTGGAGGAACTACTTAAAGTCAAAAATTTAATACCCTTAAAAGGTAATCACGACGCATGGTTCAGCGAATTCATTAAAACGGATCTTCATCCTTATTACTGGACTTACGGAGGGAAGGGAACCTTGATTTCTTACCTCGAACATGCCGAAAAAAAAGGCCGTTTTTTCGCTACGGGAAGTGGTTTTGAAACGTCGCTTGTTCCAAGCGACATTCCCTTAAGCCACCGGACTTTTTTTGCCAGTCAGCTTCCCTATTATATTGTTAAAAAGAAACGTTGTTTTGTTCATGGAGGATTCAAAAGGGATTTGCCCTTCTATGATCAAGAGCCGCATGAATACTATTGGGACAGGTCTTTATGGGAGGACGCCGTGTTGTTTAAAAAAAATATGGAGAAATTTGAAACATCTCCGAAGTTCCGTGAAATTTATATAGGTCACACACAGACTACGAATTGGGGTACAGACAAACCACTAAAGGCACTCAACGTAATTAATGTAGATACTGGCGCAGGTCACTCAGGTCGCCTTACCATTATGGATATTGATACCAAAGACTTTTGGCAATCTGATCCAGTGACCGAATTATATCCTCAAAATTACAGGGAACAAACATTGATCGAACAATGATATTTAAGTAAAAAAAATGAAAGAAGTTTGGTTTATAAGGCATGGTGAAAGTGAAGCAAATGCAGGTTTTGCAACCACTGATCATGCCAGGATTTCATTGACCGAAGTAGGCCACATGCAATCTACGAAGTTGGCAGACCGGTTAGAAAAACAACCAAATCTTTTTATTGTAACGTCTTTTCTAAGGACGCAGCAGACGGCGGAGCCGGCCCTTAATAAATACCCCGATGTTCCAATAGAAGTATGGCCATTGCATGAGTTTGATTATCTGTCTGCTTCTCAATGTGTGAATACTACCGCAGCAGACCGTAAACCGTGGGTTAATGAATTTTGGTCAAGATGTGATCCAGATTATGTTCATGGTACAGGTGCAGAATCATTTTTCTCCTTTAGGCAACGCGTTGTAAATTGTATTACAGATTTAGAATTCAGGAAAGAAAATTTGATCGTTGTCTTTACTCATGGACAGGTAATGCGTGCTATTTATCAATACGTGGCGTTTGGTAGGCAGCCACTGTCCATGAAACTCTTCAGGGATGAAATGCTAAAAATTTCTGTGCCTAATACGGGAGTATTTAAATGTAGATATATAAACAATCACTTGCAAATATCTGAGTCTGGGATATGCCTTATATGAAAATTTACCATTGTTTACAATTCTATTGTACTATGTAATATTGGAATATCCAGCCGACTTAGAAGGTTTACTTAATTAGCGATTCAAGCAATTTATTGTTTTAACAACTTCTCATATTCTTCATTGAAGTCCATTCTCTTCACAGATAGATAAGCATTCATTCCCTTATTTAATTGTTCTGGAGTTATGCCTTGAAATTCTAAAAAAAGATTCTTGTCTTTATAACTATAATAAATCTCCTTACTGGATTCAATTTTGGTCAGGTCGTGATATTTCTTTTTAAGGTATGATATGATTATTTCCTGATCATTTCGTGAATAAACTTTAAACGCATAACCTGCTAGTTGGCCTTTGTAAGATAGTAGCTCTATGTGTTCCGGTAAAAACGTGCCGTAGGAAAAATTCTTGTTGGAAATACCATAAGAGATCATATCCGGCCTGTTAAACATCTCACCCTTTTGAATATCTGCATTTCCTTTTAAAAGAGATTCCGCATTTTCATTTAATTTCAGATTTGCTAAATCAATCTTGTTTTGCGCGAAGGAACTCATGCTGATTAGTATAAAAACATTTACTAAAATTTGTCTAATTACGCCAGTGTGTTTTCTTCTTATCATGGTTTATAGTCTTAGTTAATTGCCCTTCAGGATCATAATATTTCCAGGTTCCGATAGAATCCTTCTCTGACTCATATAGCTCGTACTTATTAAACTTTTCAATGGATTTAATTCTGCCATTTTGCTAAAATTCTTTCTTTTAAATGTACGCTTTTGAAGGTATATCGTTGTGATAATATATTGTTTTGATAATGCCTCCATTCTGATAGTAAGTTTTCCATGTCCCTAAAAAAGTGCCTGTTGATACAATGTCATTAGAATAATATCCTTGATAACCTTTTTCTTTTATTTTTCCATTGGAAAAGTACCTTACAATTAATCTCTTATCGGATGTGTCACATTGAAATTGAGAATGGCTAACTGCAAAGCAATTAATTGAAAACATAAAAGAATTCACAATCAAGAGTACAAAAGGTAAAAATCGAAAGCTAAGTTTATCTTGTTCCATTGGGAAATAATATTCAAGTTGAAGTCATGCTCGTCAAAAAATGACACGACTATCTGTATATTTTTCTTTGTTGCCTCATTGTAGATCAACATTATTTAAGAGAAAAAGCATTGAAGTTTAAGACTTCAATGCTTTTTAATAACAGGTTTAAATTCTTAAAGTTTTAATGTTGAAATCGTTTTTAATATTGCGATTAACAGGCTTCAGTGCTTTACCTTAAAATTTACTTTTTTTTACGATCATCATATTGTGAGGGAGTATGCGCCGCCCGGTAATGAATTGTATTGATGATCTTTTCAGTAAATAGGCTGTCCACTTTTTTCAAGAATAAAAAGTCTTCTTTGCTATCAACTAAAACATCAGATTTGTAATACAGCGTATAAGTGGTTCCTCCGTATTTATCTTCGGGAATTGGATTTTTCTGTTTATAGTCATTAAGACCTGTTTCTTTTATTAAATCGTCCCAATATTTTAGTGGAAACCTACAGATGTAACCATTGAAATTAATATATCCTATGCTATCAGGTTTTATGCTAAAATTTTCTGCAATGATCTTAGGTGTGAATTCATGAACTTTAATTAATACCACACTGTCAATTCTAAAAGCAGCCAGAATCCAACTGGTGTCATTTTGTCCGGCACTTTTATTAAATACCATTACTAGGCTATCGGGGAAATAAGCATCAATTGGCGAAATAGACCCGAGTTGTGTATTCTGCTTTAATTTTTCAATGTTAATCCCCTTATTGCTTTGTGCCTTGCACCCAATAGGTACAATTAAGAGAAAGAGAGCCATTATAGGCGGGGTTAAAAGGTTTCTATTTGTCATTTTTTAAGAATTTATATCTGAAATAACTTTGCTCATGTGGTATTACTCTATTTGCGGCTGACCTTGTTTCTTGATAATACTTTGTACCCGAGCCATAAACCGTAAAACCAAATTCAGTCGCTATAAATAATGAGGATTGTCCTTTTAAAAAAGATTCTTTACTACCATTTCTCCATAAAACCGGCTTATAGTCATGATCGCTTCCATCGGATGCAAATTCTGCCTGGGTAGGCGTACCTAAGTTCCAGAACTTATCTCCGAGGACATTTGTTGAGGCTGTAAGATGAGCGTGGCCCGCTCCAAATAATGCCTTTTGTTTTTCAGGATCAAAGGCTGCGTCTATTGCACCATCTTCATTATAAGAATTATTATCTTTCTCATTTCTAAATTTATCTGAAAGGAGCGTAAATCTTAATTCTTTTGAGGCACTTACAGCAGCTGTAAATCCAGATTCAAAGTTTTCGGCATTCGCGTGAGCAGCTATTCCTTCAAGGTCTTTTGCACTATTTTTGCCCATAAAAGCAACAGACATTTTTCTATAAGCTTTTGCAACTTTATTGGCATCCGCCCCGCGCGCCATATCTCCACCTCCGATTCCAGTATAGTCCTGACTCATAAAATGGATTTGATTTTCAAGGTTGTCATTAATAGTTCCGATATATGCTCCATTTTTACCAAAAACAATTGTTGTATCTCCTAATGGGTCGCTATAAAGAACCGGATTATTTGACATGGCACAATACGGACTTAATGAATAGGATAGCTTTGGATCAATGCCATTAAACCTGCCCAATTGAGGGTCGTATCCTCTGTAAAAATCTTCCTCGGTCTCCAATCCAAAGTGTTTTTCTAATTCTACACCATTGAATTTGTACGGGTTTTTAACAGTACTCGAATTACTAAAAGTATTTACAGTCAGCCCAAACGGATAATAATGGTTTTCTTCCAACACTTCGCTTTCATACATGTTCAACGAGAGGTTATCGAACCATACGTCTTTACCGATACTTTGGTTATCAATATAAACCACAAGGAAACCTGTAGCTGGCGAATTTACACCACCATCGACAACAGTTCCGTTACCATTATAGCTACCGCCGCCAATCGACACGGTACCCCAATTTCCATTTGATGCTTGTGAAACCTGGAGTGAACCACTATTTGCGGCTTGAAGTTCGAATTTGCTGTTAAACCAAAGATAAACTAAATGTGCTTTCGGCGCGTCTACGTCATTGTCCTGTTCCTGTAATTGTTCTAATTGCCCGGGTAACGCTGGATTTCCGAAAATATTCCTGATAACTGCCTGATTATTTGGCAAGTCTTCAACCGGTAATGGTTTCGTTCCCATTGTACTTCCTGTTAATAGTGTACCCATAAGGGATTCAATCATTGCCGATCCTGGTAACTGTGCATCCTGCTGTCTGTAGTCACCATCATAAAATGCGTTGACATTGATTGTAAAATGATCGCCAGGGTTGGTGCGTAACATAATTGCTGTACCGATTCTTTTGTCTGCCTCAGCACCGTTAAGCCTCGCCGCCATATCATCAGGGTTCGTACTTCCAGGTTTAGTGTCACGTACATTAGTAATGTTATCGAATACCAATTCTTCTACATTAGCGACTGAAATGTTATGAGAGGCCAAATAAGGGTAGGCGTTTGGCTTTGATGTAATTGTACTTCGAACATTGCCAAGATGGTCCTTCACAAAGTAATCGTACACAAATCTGGTTTGAAAGGAATCCACGGGAATAGCAGGAAAACTATCGTGTCCTGCGGCAACTGGTCTTGCCCTGCCTTCGCTATTCAGAATATACTGCAATTCATTGTTTTTGTAGACAAAGTTTCCGATATAATCAATGGTATCAGTTGCGGCAGTAACCAGATCGGTCGTTATCTTTCTGAGCCTGTTACCCGCAGCGTCATAAGTATTTGAAATGACCCCCTTGTTATCCACAAATGTTTTTTCTGCCTTATTAATGTAATTGTATTTTATGGAACTAACTTTTTTATTAAGGTCAGTTATAAGATTGCCGTTCTTATCATAGATGTATTCCTCAACCGATGTTGAGTTTCCAGTTACATCATCCTTAAAATCCGGTAGGGTGGAATTCGCTATACCTGCATCTTTTACATTGCGTAATTGATTACTGTTTGGTGTGTAGGTGTAGGTTAGATTATCCATTAAAATGGATGACCCTATCGAAATCGTTGGGCGCCCCATCTGCTTCATTGTTTTTATATTGCCATTTAGGTCATAGGTAATACTAGATGCTGTAAGGTCAATTCCTGCGGATTTGTTCCAATTGTGACCATCGTATTGATTGAACTCCGCATGGGTCAATCTGTTCATGTTATCATAGCTATAACCATATGCACTTTTTACACGGTCTTTACCTCGCCAAATTACACCTGCTATATTGCCATTATAATGTTTACTTTGGAATCCTCTATAATAGAAAAGTTCTTCATTAAATACCGTATCCTGATCATAATTACGACATGCAATATGGTTAATGGCTCCGCCCATGTTGTATTCCTGTAAATTCAAACCGGCTGTCCATTGCTTCAATGTGTTCCTGCCAAGATGATCGTATTCGTAACTTGAAAGTTCATACTCAGGGCCATCATTGAGCTTTTGGGTATATTTTTTAATAAGATCATTCCCTTTTCCGCCGACACCGAAATTTCGTTCAAAAGTATTTACAATCCTATATTCGGTTTTTGCACCGTCATTCGTGCCAGGAACAGGCTTAGCTTTGGGGTTATGGTGGCTCTCTATATTTTTATAAATCTGCCCCTGAAAATAATAGATATTACTACTTCGGTCTATGCCACCGACTAAGTTATTGCTTGCTTTCTGAATTACCCGGCCTTTAGAATCATAGTAAATTGCTGTGGTAAGCCATTGGTCGGTTAACCCTGTTTCAGGATCAATAATTCGCAAGCTTGTACGGGTAGGCAAATCGTTAGTAACATACGATGGTACAGAAGAAACTGCCAATATATTATTAGCTGGGATCATTCCATCAAATTGACTGGCGTCAAAACTAGGCATATTATCGCTGTACCAATTATAATTTATATAGCTCAAGAATTCGCAGTTTGGCACACTGGCAGGATAAATATCCATATTATCATACTTCTTGAGATAATAGAAAATAGATGTTGGTGTATAGCTTTGGCCATCATCAATATAAGATTGGATAGTAGTTCTATATTCTGCCCCATTTCCATAAAAACCTGTCCAAATCGGCCTGTCCATTGCATCGTAAGCAGAAAACTGCCATTTTTGTTTCTGCCTTAGGTTACCATCCTGAAACATTACCACTCTGTCCCTTTTATCATAGACATAATATTCCGCATCCTTACCTGGCTCTTTTTTTTCTATAAGATTACCCCTATAATCATAGATAAAACTATAACAAAGCCCATCCATTTGTGCCTGAGTTACGGCAGGCCAGGTAAAGTTGCCTGTTGTCCCTGAGGGCTTAGCCACCTCAGGGGGTAAAATACAGCGGACGCGTCCAAGGTCATCATAAATATAGATTGTATAGGCGTAATCAGTTGGCCTTGTAGTACCCCAGGCGTTTAGCGTCAGATTCCCCATCGTCATTACAATTTTTCCTTGTTTGTCTTTTACCTCAATTGAGTTTTTGCCATCCGCATCGGTAACGATAGTCATATGGAGTTGCCCTTGCCCATACTGCCCTTGATTAACAGGTAATGCCCCTGCTGTATTGTCCATTGTCCAATATGGGAATCCTCCAGTAAGGATATAGGCATTTCCATTGTTATATGCCCAGTTTGTGTTAGTGAGATAATTATAACTTACTCCTTTTTGGCTTCCTATGCCTCCCATTCCTGCTGGCATAACCTTAGTTATCCTGTTAAGAGGCGAATTGTCAAATAGTGTCATGCTAAATGGCTGTTCGTCTCGGCCATTTTCCTGATAGAAGGCTCGCATCTGAAAACTATCATTGAGTTTGATCTTGCCGGTATTATAAACGCTCGTGCCTCCTGTAGGCGAGGCGAAGGGCTGGTACTGATAGGTTTCTCTTCCCATGCTGTCATAGACATAAACGTTGACAATATCATTACCATGTGCATGGGATTTTTTACCAACAGATTGAAGTGGCCTCCCAAGTCCATCTATAAATTCTGTACTGACCCTATAATAATTATTACTTGCTGGTGTCGTCTGAAGTGGGACATCAGGAATGGTTGTCCTGACGTAGTTAAATTTACCCGTATTTACAAGGTTCTTAAGGCCATAATACGGCACGGTATACGGAGCATTAGTAATTATTGTAGGAGTATTTAAGGTAGGTGGAACCTGTTGCGCCGCCGCATAGAAAGGGCGAAATGCTATTACAATGCAAAGTGTAATATTGAGAAATATATTTTTGTTTTTCATGTTTAATTATTGTCACCTTGATATTGATAAGAAGTGGTTTTAATTATATTGCCCTTTTCGTCCCTTATATTACTTAACCTTCCGTATGGATCATATTCAAAAAAGCTTGTAGCGATCTGTTCATTTACCTCAGCAACTATTCTATTATTGTTGTCATATACCTTACCCTTAAATTGGCTGCCGGATGGAATTATCACTAAATTGTCCAGGAATGCATTACCCGAAATATGAAGTTGGGAGATCGAACCGGAGGTAAAATGCTTTGTAAAAAGTGTCCAGACACCTTTAGTCCGGCCGGTGTTGTCCATTTGCAAATCATTTACCCTTACATCACTGTTATTAGCCCATAAGAATATATCTATATCACCATTAGCCTGTCTCTTATACACATCTGA
>NZ_LGEK01000136.1 GCF_001636615.1 Mucilaginibacter sp. L294
AGATGTGTATAAGAGACAGGGTTGTATACATTCCTGAAATTATTAACAAATTGCATGCGCCGGATAATAATTTAGCTGCTTGGTAGTTAATGTATTGTTATCCGTTAAATCCCTGAAGTATTAAATGAGGCTGTCGGCTATAATATCGTTTTTTATACTTACGTCGCTCGAAACGTCGTCGGCACAGAATGCCTATGTGCGTTTGGGGCAGCAGGCGTTTATGGATGGTAACTTTAAAGCAGCCGTTGCGCAGCTGGAAAAAGCCTGCCTGGTTGATTCTACCAACGCCAATGCTTACTGGATGCTGGGTTACTCTTATTACCACAGCGAGAACTACCGTAAATCAATAGCCGCGTATACAAAAGTTATTTTCATAAACCCGGTTGATGCTTCGGCATACTATTACCGTGCAAGGGCCAAGGGTTATTTAGGGAAGGATACCTACCTATCCCCAACCGAGCGCGAGAAACACCTGTTGGGGGCTATATTCGACCTGACAAAAGCCATTGCCATTGAACCTAACGACCATGGCAAATGCTACCAAACGCGCGGTATCGCTTACCGCGAATACGGCATATTTAAGCTGGATCAAAAGAACCCGCATAACTATGATAAAGCGCGTGGTATCAATTCGTTAAAAGCTTCGATCACCGACCTGGAAAAGGTGCTGGCAGATAACCCCAGCAGATCCGATATTTCATCGTTGATAGAGTTATCTAAAGAAAAACTGGCAACCGCCAACGGGCATCATTAATTGCAAGGGTTAGAACTCCGAACTGTAAGTTATACTATCAATAATCCCAAATTTTGTGTCGATTCGGGTTGTAATTCTTTTTATATCGCTCAAATCTTTATAATAAATATAAGCATAGACGGAATTTGATACTTTCCCGTTTTTATTCATTACCGTCAATGTCAAAGTATCATTTTTAAAATCACCATTTGAGAATAATCCCGGCCATTTGAAACTAATAAATAATAGGCCCTTTTCCTTTAATTGAGGCTCAATGTATTTCTTCAATGCTTTCCTGACTATAATGCGATATATAAGTACATTAACAAAGGCAATAACGGGAAAAATTAAAATAAGTAACGAGTATAGTAATATCATGATTCTAAAAGGAAACGATAATAAAAAAGCCACCCCTTTGGGCAGCTTTAAATTATGAATTTTTGATTATTCTTTAGCTTCTTTTAGCTATTTAACTTCGGCAGCATTTTCGGAGGTGTCAGTCTTAGCAAAATTCCCTTTAATGCGGTAATTGTTAGCCCCCATTATTTTTACCTGCTGCATTTTTTCTATCAAATAGTATGCATTTGGCGCGTAAACCAATTTTTCGGTAGTGTTGTACAGGATGTTGTGGGTGTTGCTTACAATAGCTATTTCGGTTACCTGCCCTGCTTTTTTCCTGATGATGATCTCGCGGGTTTCCAGTTCGGGGTATTTGGCTTTGTAAACAACGCTGTCATCATTGGCCTGTACGCTGTAGCTCAATTTCCAGGCGGGTTTGTTAATGTCGCTTTCGGTAAAAAGGTTTAGTTCCTTTTCCCAGTTGCCAATATGTACCTTCTTGTTTTCGGCAGTACCGTTATGCGCAACTGTTTTATCAACCGTGGGGTTTTGTTTGGTAAGGCGGATAGCTTCTTTCTTAAAATACTCTTTCAGGTCAAAATATTTTAACTCGGCCCCGGTTTCCTTTATTTCGGGTTTATTACAGGCGTAGCTGCCGCATAAAAGCAGCAGCACGCTTGTATAAATACTATATTTTAGGATGGGTTTATACCAATACATTACCAGTCATTTCCGCCGGGATAGGCACGCCTAATATGTTTAAAACAGTTGGCGCAATATCGCCAAGCTTACCATCTTTTACCTGTGTTACATCATTATCAATAATAATGCAAGGCACCAGGTTGGTGGTATGCGCGGTATTTGGTGAGCCATCCTCGTTTATCATGTAATCGGCATTGCCATGGTCGGCAATGATGATGAACGAGTAGCCATTTTTTAAGCCCGTTTCAACAACAGCTTTTGTGCAGGCGTCTGCAGTTTCGGCGGCTTTCATTACCGCGCTGAAAACGCCGGTATGGCCAACCATATCGGTATTGGCAAAGTTAAGGCAAACAAAATCGGGCCAGCCGGCTTCCAGCTCGGGGATAATGGCATCGCGGATGCCCTCGGCGCTCATTTCGGGCTGCAGGTCATACGTAGCAACTTTTGGCGATGGCACTAAAAGGCGTTTCTCGTTATTGAACTCAGTTTCGCGCCCGCCCGAAAAGAAGAACGTTACATGCGGGTATTTTTCCGTTTCGGCAATGCGGATCTGTTTTTTATCGGCGCCTTCTAAAACCTCACCTAATGTTTTACTCAGGTCGTCCTTACGGAAAACCACCTTTACATTTTTAAAGGTTTCATCGTACGATGTCATCGTCACATAATCGATGTTAAGCGGCTTCATATCATACTCCGGGAACTCCTTTTGGGTAAGCGCCTGCGAAATTTCGCGGCCCCTATCCGTACGGAAGTTAAAGCAGATCACTACATCGCCATCTTTTATAGTGGCAACGGGCTGGCCGTCTTCGCCGGTTTTTACTATCGGCAGTATAAATTCGTCGGTAACACCGGCGTTGTATGATGTTTTAATAGCAGCAACGATATCTTTAGATGCCTCGCCTTCGCCTTTCACCAGCAGGTCGTATGCTTTTTTAACGCGTTCCCAGCGGTTATCACGGTCCATAGCGTAATACCTGCCAATGGCAGAAGCAATGGTAACCGGCGTATCGGCAATATGGTGCTGCAATTCGGTAATAAAACCGGCGCCCGAGTTAGGGTCGGTATCGCGGCCATCCAAAAACGCGTGTATAAATACCTTTTGCAGGCCCAATGCATTTACAGCATCGGCCAGGCCTTTTACGTGGTTTATGTGCGCGTGCACACCGCCATCGCTCACCAGGCCAATCAGGTGAAGGTCTTTATCGTTATCTTTAGCATAGTTAAATGCTTCAAGCAGGGTTTCGTTCTGTACAAACTCGTTATCAATAACGGCTTTGTTTATGCGGCCAAGCTCCTGGTAAACCACGCGGCCGGCACCAAGGTTCATGTGCCCAACTTCCGAGTTACCCATTTGCCCCTCGGGCAAACCAACAGCAAGGCCCGATGCTTCCAGCTTTGAGTTTGGATATTTTGCAATCATCGAATCGAAAAACGGCGTGTTTGCCGCTACAATCGCGTTCGATCTGTCGTTACGGCCGTAACCCCAGCCGTCAAGTATAATTAATGCAACTTTTTTATTGTTTTCCACAATGCAAATATAAAAGCAACGTTTAAACATTGTACTTTAACAGCGTTTTATTTTTTGTTGCAACAATTCTTTAAGTTATTGGTCATATATAAATATGAAACTAAAATACTTTCCGCTGCTTACCCTTTTATTTTTACTGCCCCTTGCAGTAAAAGCGGATGATATTGAGAAAATTGCCGACCTTATAAAACAAGGCAACGCGCACGAGCTGGCCAAAATGTTCTCATCAAACGTTGATATGAATATTTTAGACGAAACCAATGTTTACTCAAAGGCGCAGTCGGAAATGATACTGGATAAGTTTTTTAAAGAGAATAAACCACATACGGTAAAACTATTACATCGCGTTAGCTCTAACCCAAATTATAACTTCGGCGTGGTTATTTTAGGCACAGAAAAGGGCAAGTTCCGCATCTCCTACACCCTCAGGGAAATTAATAAGGTAATGGTTGTCATTGAGTTGCGCATCGAAACTGAAAAAAATTAATTAATCATCAATTGTTCTTACTTTTGAAACTCAAAAATGCAAAGGTTTGGACAAGGAAATTATACATCAATTTATCGTTAATGCTTTAAGTGAGGATGTTGGCGACGGCGATCACACTTCACTATCTACTATTGAAGCAGGCACACAAGGCAAAGCAAAGTTATTGGTAAAAGATACCGGCATACTGGCGGGTGTTGAGCTTGCGGCCGAAATATTCCGCGAGGTTGACCCTAACCTGAAACTGAACGTTTTTTTACAGGATGGCGCCGAAATTAAACCAAAGGATGTTGCTTTTGAAGTAGAAGGCGATGCCCAGGCTATTTTAAAGGCCGAGCGACTGGTACTGAACTGCATGCAGCGCATGAGCGGTATTGCCACCACCACCCACCAAATTGTTGATATTTTACAGGGCACCCATGCCAAAGTTTTGGATACCCGTAAAACCACTCCCGGTTTGCGCTACCTGGAGAAATGGGCCGTACGCATTGGCGGGGGCGTTAACCACCGCTTTGGTTTGTACGATATGATACTGATCAAAGATAATCATGTAGATTACTCGGGCGGTATCCGCAGGGCTATTGAAAACGCCAACCGTTACTTACAGGAAACCGGCAAAAAATTGGCCATAGAAATTGAAGTGCGTAACCTTGATGAACTGGAGGAGGTGTTGCAAACAGGTAATGTTAACCGTATATTAATTGATAATTTTAACTTTACCGATTTGAAACAAGCAGTTAACATGATAGAGGGCCGGTACATTACCGAAGCATCGGGCGGGATAACAATTGATAACATTCGTGGCTATGCCGAATGCGGTGTAGATTACATATCAGTAGGTGCCCTTACGCATTCTATAAAAAGTTTAGACCTCAGTTTAAAAGCTGTAAAATTATAATGATATATTGCGGTAGTATAACATCAATTTAATAATATTGCAGGCAGATGCTATCAATCTACTCGATTTCGGCGCTTATTCTGGCTTACCTATTCGGATCAATTCCTACTGCAGTATGGATAGGGCAGGCATTTTACAATGTAGACGTACGCGAATACGGCAGCGGTAATGCCGGGGCTACCAATACCTTTAGGGTTTTGGGTAAAAAAGCCGGTATACCTGTTATGCTGCTGGATATTTTAAAGGGTTGGACAGCTACCAACCTGGCTTATATTGTGGGCACAAGCACCACCGGTGCTTTTCATTCTGTAGCGTTTACCAATTTGCAGCTTGCATTGGGTGTAGCGGCTGTAATGGGCCATTTATTCCCGGTATTTGCAGGTTTTAGGGGCGGTAAAGGTATAGCCACACTTTTTGGAATGATATTAGCTATAAACCTACCGGCTGCTTTACTTTGCGTAACTGTTTTTATTGTAACGTTGCTAATAACCCGTTATGTGTCACTGTCGTCAATATTAGCCGGGTTTGTATATCCTATTGGAATAACTTTTGTTTTCCATGTGAATATTAAATCGGTCATTATTTATGGCATGTGTATTTTTATACTGGTATTGGTAACGCACCAAAAAAATATAGAGCGATTGTTGAAGGGGAAGGAGTCGAAAGTTAATTTATTTAAAAAGAAAACCACCTGACTTACCATGAAGAGAATGAAACCCCTACTGGCACTGGCTGTAATAGCTATTGCCATTTACGCCTGTTCTACAGTGCCGCTTACAGGCCGTTCGCAATTAAGTTTAGTAAGCGATGATCAGATAAACCCGGCAGCCGCGCAAAGCTATCGCACGCTTTTATCAGACCCTAAAACAAAAGTTATTAGCAGCGGTACCGATGCCCAGCGTGTAAAGCGCATTGGTAGCCAGCTTGCAATAGCCATAGATAGCTATTTAAAAGCAAACGGTTATGGCGATCAGTACAACTACCAGTGGGAGTTTAACCTGATACAAAGCAGCGAAGTTAACGCATGGTGTATGCCTGGTGGTAAAGTTGCTGTTTACAGCGGTATACTACCCATTACACAAACAGATGCAGGCCTGGCAACCGTTATGGGCCACGAGATTGGCCACGCCATTGCCCACCACTCGGCCGAGGCGCTTTCGCAGCAAATGGCTGTACAGGCCGGCGGAACAGCCATTAACGCTGCAACGGGCAATAAATCGCAAACTACGCAGGCGCTTATCGGTACATTGTACGGTGTAGGCGGTCAGTTAGCTACCCTGAAATATTCGCGCGATAAAGAGAACGAGGCCGATAGGCTTGGTTTAACCTTTATGGCTATGGCCGGTTATGACCCACGCCAGGCAGTTACCTTTTGGCAGCGTATGGCTGCACAAAACCAAGGTGCCCCACCAGAGTTTTTAAGCACCCACCCAAGTGATGCTACACGTATAGCCAACATCCAGAAACTGGTACCTGAGGCTATGAAATATTATAAAGGGAAATAAGATTGGTTGGTGGCGATTTAACCACAAAGGACACAAAGATTTTCACAGAGGTCACAGAGATTTATTTCGATGTGACCTTTGTTGTTTAAGACATAGTTATTTCTGCACTCGCTCGGCTCCAGCCGAGTGAGGACTATTACACGGCCTCAGGCCGCAGTAATTGTATTAGCTTGATAAAGGGGCGGCCGGAGGCCTTATAATAGCAGTAACCCGCGAAGACGCGAGCGACTGCGTAGTTCTTTGTGGGTAAAATAAACTGGTGGTTAAACAAAAACAATAAGCATAATTTTTACTTTTACCATCATGGCTACTTCTAAATCCCGCTTTTTAACTGCCCAATGGCGTAACCTGGTTATGCTTAATTACGAGGTTGATCCCGGGATTTTAAAACCTTACCTGCCCGCTGCAACAGAAATAGATCTGTGGGAGGGAAAAGCGTTAGTGAGCATGGTAGGCTTTATGTTTAAGGATACGCGTGTAGTGGGTATCAAATGGCCATTCCACGTAGATTTTGAAGAAGTGAACCTGCGTTTTTATGTGCGCCATTTTGATGGTAAAGAATGGAAACGTGGTGCGGTGTTTGTGAGTGAGATAGTGCCTAAAAGCATGATTGTGCTGATAGCCAATAACCTGTACAAAGAGCATTACCGCGCCCTGCCTATGCGGCATTCTGTAACAAAGGATGGCCCTAACCATACCCAATTTTTATACGAGTGGAAACTAAAGGGTGTGTGGAATAAGCTTGGGGCTACCGTACGTAACAGCCTTACCCCGATAGCCGCAGGCAGCCCCGAAGAGTTTATTTTTGAGCATTACTGGGGTTACAACCGCCTAAACGATTATAAAACCATGCGGTACGAGGTTGAACATATTGCCTGGCAAATTGCCGAGGTAAAAGATTTTGTTTTTGAGGCGGATATTAAAGAATTATACGGCGAGGCTTTTGTGCCTTACTTAAGTGTAAAGCCATTCTCGGCGTTTTGGGCAAATGGCTCGGAGATAGCAGTTAGGATTGCGGATAAGTTGTTGCTTGACCCAGTACTTCCAGGATAGCTTTTGCTTTTAACAGGCATTCTTCGTACTCGCTCCCGGCATTGGCGTGGTAAGTAATAGCGCTGCCCACATGGAACGATAAATACTTTTTGGTGCTGTTGTATAGCAGTGTGCGGATCACTACGTTAAAATCAAAATCATCATCCGGATTAAAGTAACCCACTGCGCCGGAGTACACCCCGCGTTTGCTTCGCTCGTACTGTTCCATCAGTTGCATGGCGCTTATTTTTGGCGCGCCCGTCATACTGCCCATCGGGAAGGTGTTTTTTACCGCTTCTACAGCTGATACATCATCCCGCAATTCGCATACTACGGTTGATACCATTTGATGCACCTGCTTAAAGCTTTGGATGCCGTAAAGTTCTTCGGTCTTAACGGTTCCGGGTTTGGCCGAGTGGGTCAGATCATTACGCACCAGGTCTACTATCATTACATTTTCCTGCAATTCTTTTGGGTGGTTGCGCAGTTCATCGATCAGGGACTGGTCGATTGCCTCGTTGGCATCACGGCGTGCTGTACCCTTTATAGGTTGCGAGATCAGTTTACTGCCCCGTTTAGCCAAAAAACGCTCGGGCGAGGCACAGATAATATAATTGCCGTTCCACTTAAAAAAGGTAGAGAACGGGGTAGGCGATAAGCCATTCAGGTTTTGAAAGATGGACAGCGCTTCTATCTGTGTATCTTTCGCATAAAACTCCTGGCAAAAGTTTGTTACATAAATGTCTCCACGAACGATGTGGTTTTGGATTTGCTCTACCGTTTTTATATATTCTGTTCTGCTGAAGCGGGGCTGCAGGTTAACGGCAGACTGCTGTTTGCCTCTTGAGCGTTCGAGTCTCTCTATGGTCTCTAAAGTTTCGGCTTCATTTTCTCCAATAATCTCAACCATATTCCCTTTTATACTGATCAGAATTTCGGGTGCAAAAAAGTACAGATCTGGGAATTCAAGGTGGTCGGCGTTATTGGATTGAAGGTTTTCTGTTTCGTTTTTCAGGTCGTAGCCGAAGAAGCCGGTAATCCAGCCCGGGTTACTGTTTCTAAATGCCGAAAGCTGTTCAAAAGCATCGCCTGCGTTGGCAATAAGCTCAGCTTTGGCGCCTATGGCTATAAGGGTATCAAACTTACCGTATGGGTCATTAAAGCTATTGCTATCGAGGTAACAAAGTGTGTTGAATTTAGCGGCCCATGCAAGCGCTTTTTGTTTAAATAGTACTATGTCTGTTACCTCGGTTATCACGTTGTAAAAATAGTTAAGAAAATAGAAAAGGCACCGATTTATCGGGGCCTTCCCCCCCCCCCCCCCCCCCCCCCCCCCCCCCCCCCCCCCCCCCCCCCCCCCCCCCCCCCCCCCCCCCCCCCCCCCCCCCCCCCCCCCCCCCCCCCCCCCCCCCCCCCCCCCCCCCCCCCCCCCCCCC
>NZ_LGEK01000135.1 GCF_001636615.1 Mucilaginibacter sp. L294
TAAGCGACAGATTATCTTATAACAAAAAAGGTCGCTTTTAAAGCGGCCTTTTTTGTTATATCAAATTTGAAATTAGTGTTTGCCGTGGCCTTTATCTCCACCACCGTGGCCCCTGTTACCACCACCATGGTTTTGCGGCCTTGCGTTTTGCGGGCGGTTAACATGCGTAACCGTCCTTACGCGGTTATGTGATGGCCTGTTCACCACTCTTGTACGGTTCACCACCCTGGTTGGGCGGTTCACATAATGCGTGCGGTTTACAACGCGTGTTGGCCTGTTCACGTAACGGGTACGGTTCACCACCCTTGTTGGGCGGTTTACATAATGCGTACGGTTAATAACCCGGGTGCGCGGGCGGTAGTAGCGGTCGCGCACTATCACATTCTTAACTCCCCTGTATCGCGCGTAATGGGGCCTGTCGTAACGGTAATAACGGTAAGGCCTTGGGCGGTAAACCGCTACTTTATAGCCATCGTTTATATTATAATAATTATACCTAACGGGCAAGGTATTGCGCCAAACCCAGTTATTGCCGCTTAAATAAATATATTGATGTGTTGGTACATAGTAGTAACTGTCTACATCGGGCAGGTAATAATAATTGGCATCGCCGTATTCTGCCGGCGGGTTCCAGGTGCCTACATTAAGGCTTACATTTACCTGGGCTTTACTTTGGGTAACAGATGCTGCCAGTATAAAACAACTTGCAAGCACCCCTAAAATGAGTTTTTTCATGGTATCTTCTATTATGTTTCTGCATAGGCAATTGTATGCCTTATTTAAACAGACCATTACCTTAACACAAGGTTTAATAAAAAGATTTGCACATACATAAATATAATAAATATTGGCGAAGGTAAAGTCACATCGGGACTTCTGGTTGGTAGCACAGGCATCAATACAACACGAGGCTTTCCGATAGGAACGCTTGGTGATTAAGTGAATATCCTACCAACCAAATGCACCTAACGGGGCATCAGAACGGTACCTTATGTCGCCGCAAAGTCTCACATCGTGAACCCCCTGTAAATACATGACAGGATTATTCTAAAACCTGTAAACTTATTTTAGGACGATACAGGTTGCCTTGCATGCGGCGCAGGGTCTCTTTCAGAAGACCCTGCGAGGATGGGAGACAAAACAAAGTCCCATCGGGACTTCTGGTTGGTAGCACAGGCATCAATACAACACGAGGCGTTCCGATAGGAACGCTTAGTGATTTTAAAACATGATCCTACCAACCAAATGCACCTAACGGCGCATCAGAATGGTGTCTCGTATCGCCGTAATACGTATTTGCATAGCTTTTCAAAAAATAGCTATAAAAAATAACATATAACGCTATATTTGGCATGTTTGATCAATGCTGAATAACAGCTGAATATACAATATGGCAGTTCTACAAAGCGGCGTGGGTGATAAATACGAGTTAGTTGTTGGTTTAGAAGTACACGCGCAGTTATCCACCTTAAGTAAAGCGTTCTCGTCAGATTCGGCAGCCTTTGGCGCCGAACCTAACCATCATGTTAGCCCGGTTTCGCTGGGCCATCCCGGTACTTTACCACGCATCAATAAAAAAATGGTGGAGTACGCGGTTAAAATGGGTTTGGCCTGTAACTGCAGCATCAACCTTAATAATACCTTCGCCCGTAAAAATTATTTTTATGCCGATCTGCCAAAGGGTTACCAAACCACGCAGGATCAGCAGCCTATATGCCTTGGCGGCGGTGTTACCGTAAAACTTGCCGATGGCACTTCAAAGACTATTGCCATCCATCATATCCACATGGAGGATGATGCCGGTAAAAGCTCGCACGACCAGCACGACCATTATTCCCTTATCGACCTGAACAGGGCAGGGGTACCGCTAATAGAAATTGTATCAGAGCCAGACCTGCGTAGCGCCGAAGAAGCCGGCCAGTTCCTGACCGAGATTCGCCGCTTGTTGCGTTACCTTGATATTTGCGATGGTAATATGGAAGAAGGCAGCATGCGTTGCGATGCCAATATCTCTGTAAGGTTAAGGGGCGCGGCCCAGTATGGTAACCGATGCGAGGTGAAGAACCTGAATTCTATCCGTAACGTACAGCGCGCTATTGAGCATGAGTTTGCACGCCAGGTAGAAGTTATTGAAGCTGGCGGCCGTATTGATCAAAATACGCTGAACTTTAATGCTGATACCGGCGAAACATCTGTGCTCCGTTCAAAAGAAATGGCTAACGATTACCGCTATTTCCCCGAGCCCGACTTGTTACCTATACAAATAACCGAGGCTTTACTGGCCGATATCCGCAGTAAAATGCCGGCGTTGCCCAACCAGCTTTTTGAAAAATATACCACCAAGCTTGGCCTGTCAGACTATGACGCGGGCGTTATTATTGCCGATAAGGAATTTGCCACTTATTTTGAAGACCTGATAAAACATACGGCCAACTACAAATCGGCAGCCAACTGGGTGATGGGTTCGGTACGGTCATACATCAACGATAATGACATTAGCATTAGCGACATCGGTATAAAACCCGCTACCTTAGCAGGGTTAATAAAACTGGTTGATGAGGGTAAGGTAAACAACTCTGTAGCCGCGCAAAAAATATTCCCGGCAATGCTGAAAGGAAATGGCAAAACTGCCGACCAATTGGCAAAAGAGTTAAACCTGCTGATAAGCGAAGACACCAGCGAACTGGATGAGTTTATAAAGGCCGCCCTGGCAAAATATCCCGATAAGGTGATAGAATACCAAAAGGGTAAAAAGGGCGTTTTAGGCTTGTTCATGGGCGAGGTGATGAAGCTTTCTAAAGGCAAGATAGACCCGCAAAAAACAAACAAGCTTTTAATAAAAGAATTAGAATCTAAATAAGATATGAAGAACCGTATTGTTACCTGCCTTGCTTTGCTGGCAGCAATTGTTATTACCTCATGTAAAGATGCTACCACGTTCACTATATCGGGTACGCTGAGTAATGTTGGCGGCATTAAAAAAGTTTACCTGCTGGCAGCAGATAGCGCGCAGGTATCTATTATCGATTCAACCAACGTAGGCTCGGGTAACGATTTTACCTTTAAGCATAACGCGCCATACGCCAACCTGTATAAACTGCGTATTGGCAGTAATATATATGATATTGTTGCACAAAATGGCGACAATATCACCTTTAAAACAGACCTGGCCGATGTGAGCCATTCCTACGAGGTAAGCGGGTCGGAAACGTCCGAAAAAATTAAGGAGTTTAATAAAATAAGCAACCTTTACGGTGAGAAGAACAGCAAGCTTTCTGATGAATACACAGCAAAGTCATCCGCTCTTGGTCACGAGTCTGATTCATTGCTGAAGATCTACGTACCGCAGTTCCAGAAAAACATCAGCGATTACAGCGTCGAGATCCTGAAGTTTGTTAACGCGAACAAAAAATCACTTGCCGGTTTTTACGCGGCAACCTCGCTCGATCAGTACAAATACGAGCAGCAGTTGGTTGCTTACGCCGATGATATTAAGGATGATTTTAAAGATAACCCATCTGTACAAACCTTTTTAAAGCAAATGGCGGCGGTAAAGCCAATATCGGTAGGGCATAAAGCGCCTGAATTTACCATCAAAAGCATTGATGGTAAAGAGGTGAAACTGTCAGATTATAAAGGCAAATACGTTATGCTCGATTTTTGGGCATCATGGTGTGTGCCTTGCCGCCAGGAAAACCCTAACGTAGTGAAACAATACGCCGCTTATAAAGATAAAGGCTTTAACATATTGGGTATATCGCTGGATACCGAGAAAAAAGACTGGCAGCAGGCTGTTAGTAAAGACAACCTTACCTGGACGCATGTATCTGACCTGCAACGCTTTGATGGGCCCACAGAGCGCCTTTACCATATCGAAGCCATCCCGTCTAACTTCATCATCGACCCGCAGGGGGTGATAGTTGCCAAGAACGTAACAGGTGTTGATTTGGAAGACTTTTTAAAGAAAACATTTAAATAACCTCAAGTAAAGGTTAACTTTCGGTGCTATTTAACAATTTGTTAATATTATATTAACCATAAGCTATAATTAAGGTTATACATTTATGCCAAAATAAATATACATGAGCACCAGCAAACAAAAGATATTAATTGTTGACGACGAACCGGATATTTTAGAGCTGATAGAGTATAACCTGAAGAAAGAAGGTTACCAGGTATATTCGGCACGTAACGGGCAGGAAGCAGTAGCCGAAGCCAAAAGAACACAGCCGGACCTGATCGTATTAGATATCATGATGCCCAAAATGGATGGCATTGAAGCATGCCGCATTATGCGTACCATGCCCGAGTTTAAAAACACCTTTATGGTGTTTTTAACCGCCCGCAGCGAAGAGTATTCTGAAATTGCAGGCTTTAACGTTGGCGCCGATGATTATATAGCCAAGCCTATTAAGCCACGCGCGCTGGTAAGCCGTATAAACGCTATACTACGCCGCAACGCACCGCCAGAAGAGGTTACCGATAACAAACTGGAAATAGGCGACCTGGTAATTGACCGCGAGGCATACCTGGTTTACAAAAAAGGTGTAAAAGTGGTATTAGCCAAAAAAGAATTTGAGTTGCTATACCTGCTGGCCTCAAAACCCGGTAAGGTTTACACCCGCGAGGTTATCCTGAAAAACATCTGGGAAGACTCGGTAGTGGTTACCAACCGTACCATTGATGTACACGTACGAAAACTACGCGAAAAACTTGGAGACGATTGCGTATCCACCGTAAAAGGCGTTGGCTACAAATTTGAAGCATAAAAAAAGCCCTCCCTATTACCGGGAGGGCTTTTTTACTATATAGCATTTATGCTTTTTTTGCGGCAGCTACTTTTCTTTTTGCCGTAGCAGTGGTTTTAGCTGCAGTTGCTTTTGCCGCTGCAACTTTAGGGGCAGCAGCTTTTTTTACCGCGGCAACTTCCGTTTTAGCCTTATCAGTAACCGCTTTAGCCTTAGTAGTTGCCTTTGCTTTTACTTCTGCAACTTCTTTTTTGGCTGCGGTTGTGGTGGTTTTAGCTTTATCAGTAACCGCTTTTGCTTTTACGGCTGCTTTTGCTTTAACCTCTGCAACTTCTTTTTTGGCGGCGGTTGTTGTAGTAGCCACTTTTTTGGCAACAGCTGTTTTAACAGCGGCGGCTTTTTTAGCAACGGGTGCTTTCTTTGCAGCTACTTTTTCTTTTAGGTCGTCAATTTTGTCTTCTGCCTTTTCTTTGAGGTCCTCGGCGGTTTCTTTTGTGCCGTCCCAAAACTCCTCGATGGTTTCTTTTATCTTTTCAAAGAAGCCCTTCTCTTCGGGCTGTGTTTTTTTTGTGCTCATGCTGTTTTTATTTTAGGTAGATGATAGATAGGTATTTAACATTGGTGGATTAGATTTGTTTTTGGGCCTTGTGTGGCAATTAATTTAATTAACCGTATTTTTGCCGGCTATGAAGTTTCCAAAGTTTGCCGACCTGATCCTATTTGAAGACGATGATGTTATTGTGGTGAATAAACCGCCGTTCATCAGTTCGCTGGATGAGCGGGAGGGCGGAGAGATAAATATGCTGCGCCTGGCTAAACAATATACTGATGATGCACAGATATGTCACCGCCTGGATAAAGAGACTTCAGGTGCGCTTATAATAGCTAAAAACCCCGAAGCTTACCGTACAGTATCTATGCAGTTTGAGCGGCGCAAGGTAAAAAAGGTTTACCACGCTGTTATTGATGGTACGCACGTTTTTGAGGAGTTGCTGATAGACCTGCCCATCCTTAACGTTGGTAAGGGTAACGTAACCATAAGCCGCCAGGAAGGTAAACGCGCCGAAACCTGGTTCCAGTCATTAAAATATTTTAAGCATTATACCTTGGTGGAGTGCCGCCCGGTTACCGGCCGTATGCACCAGATCCGTATACATTTGGCCACACAGCGCGCATCCATAGCGGGGGATGAAATGTACAAGGGGCAGCCGGTATTTTTATCCAAAATAAAGCGCAAGTACATTTTAGGGAAAGACCAGGAAGAGCTGCCTATCATGAAACGTTTTGCACTGCATGCTTACGAGGTGAGTTTTAAGCTGCCATCGGGCGAGGATATTACCGTTCACGCGCCATATCCAAAAGATTTTGAAACCTTGTTAAAATTGCTTGAGAAATTCGATAGCTAATCTGGCCGCCCGGGGTAAAATTCTAAGTGTAAAAATATTATTACACAAATGTTTGTTTTTACGTTATCCAAACGTAAATTTATAAGAAAAACAAGCGCATGCTCAAAAAGTGCTGTATGATTACAGCTTTTATCGCCCTAATAACCTGTACGTTGCATGCGCGGCAAACAAGCGTTAACCAGGATACGCTTATTAATATCATCACCCAAAAAAAGGATAGACTGGCCCAACACAAAAGGCTCGTCAGGTTTATCAAATCGTATTTCCAGAACTCGTCGGCAAATCAAAAAAGTGGCGGTTTAGATACCATGCGGCTTTTGTTCAGCAAGTACGGCTTGCCGGATAATGACGCCTTTAGCAATTTTGCCACGAGCCTTTATCTGAATAAACACCATGACCTTAAAAATGCCGAAGTGCATATGTTGCGGGCTATACAACTGACGCGCAAAAACAACGATACCTATTTGCTTTACCAGTTTTTAAGTCACCTTAGCTTTATACAAACCGATCTGGGTAATTTTACAGGGGCGGTTTATAGTTACCGGCTGGCTAAAAAACAAGCGTCGCTGCTTAATGATAACTATTTACAAGCGTTATTGGATGTAAATATTTCCGATCTGTATTATAAATCGAGCCTATACAACCAGTCGATAAATTACCTTGACCAGGCGGCGTTGTTACTGCGTGATGAAGAACCAGACCGGCGGACGCTACTTACCACTATTATATATTATAATAAATCTGAGAACTACTTTAGGATGAAGAACTATGATTCATTAAAAGTGTATCATGATAAACTTCAGTCGCCCAACAACAGATCGTACAAAATACAGACCTACAGGTTACGTACCGGCTATTATTTAAGGTTACTTAAACAGGATTACCTTAATGCGATAAAGCAGATAAGGGCACTAAAGAATAATGAAAAGTATGTGCCTGCCGACCTGGATAACCAGCAACTGGCTGATGCTTATTTTATGAGTAACCAGCTTGATTCGGCAAAGTTGGTGATCAATGGCCTGCTTGCCAATATTACCGATGATAACCATCCCGAAATAAAATACCATTTATATGAACTGCTTGCGCAAATAGCAGAAAAACAGGGCGATACTAAACTGGCCGGAGAAAACTACAAACGGGCTTTAAAAGAATCGCAGGAGAATATTTTGCGGATAACACAGGTTGGTAACATTTCATCGCAAATGAAGATTGATGAAACCGAAAGTTCTTATATACAACGAACAGAAGCCTACAAGCGCGAAAGGCTGTGGCTGATATTTATTGTAATAGTGGCAGCGCTAATTATTATTGCCATAGCGTTGATATACAGGAATGGAAAACAAAAAAGGCATTACGAAAAATTGTTGTTTGCTGCCAAAAAGGAAGAACTCGCGTTCATTAACTCGCATGAGGTGAGAAAGCACCTTACCAATATTTTAGGTATTATGGATATTCTGAAACACAGCGATAATAAAACCGAGGAGTATAAGCAGGTTGAAGCGTACCTGTACGAGTCGGCATCGCTGCTTGATGAATCCATTAAAAATATTTCAGAAAAATTAAACGAGGAGTAGTTTTTTTGAAACTACTCGCTTACTATCAGCGTGTTTTCGCGGCCAATAATATCTGCAATACTGGTTTCTGATAAAATTTTAAGCGAAGCATCGCGTACCTCAATAAATACATCGCGTATACCACAGGTGTGTTCCTGGTGGCATTCATCACAACGGTGATAAAAGTTAAGGCTTGCACAGGGTACCATAGCTATAGGGCCATCGGTAATGCGCATAATACTAACCAGGAAAATCTCCTTTGGGTCTTTATTAAGGCTGTAACCGCCACCGGCGCCCTTTTTGCTGTACAGGAAACCAGCGTTGCGCAGGTCGAGCAGGATCTGCTCCAAAAACTTTTTAGGGATCTTTTCAAGCTCGGCAATTCTTGATATTTGCATTGGTGGTTTGTCCATGTTCTTGCCCATGACAACCAGCGCCTTTATCGCGTATTTAGTTTTTTTAGATAGCATCTATAAATATAGTACACAAAGTTACATAAACAAATTTGTACAGCATAATATGCAAACATAGTATTTAGCTTGCGCTTTTGTCTGAGTGCCCCAGGCTTTTATCGGGGCAAGCCACATCACGTACCAGCTGCTTCAGTTCTTTTATCTCGGGGAAACGGCCCCGTTCTTTACGGTCGAAGATCACCACCTCATCTATCCGGATATTGTATTTGCCCGATGTTTCGCTGGGCTGTAGGGTTATACCGTAAACTTCGTCGCTAAAGGTGGTGAGCAACTCCTGCGCCATATAAGCCGCGCGCATAAGCCAGTTACATTTTGGGCAATATTCTATGATGATGGTTGGTTCTGTCTCTTATACACATCT
>NZ_LGEK01000137.1 GCF_001636615.1 Mucilaginibacter sp. L294
AGATGTGTATAAGAGACAGGCATTATGAAAGCATTTTTACAGCAATACTCCACACTGGTAAAAGGCAAACACCTCGTCCGCAATAATTCGGGAAGTCGTTTTTATTGTTGTTGCTAACCGCAACCCCCTCAATCTTTTTGTAGTTAACGCATAATACAGATCTCGAAACAAGATTTGGATGATTCCTTGCGCTTTTTTTTACCTCAAATCCCTTAAAATGAAATAAAATCACTTTCATAAAAAACCGGCAGGTTTACCCGCCGGTCGTATCTGATAGCAGGACAGCCTGTAACGCCAATCACGAACTGCCTCTATCTCCGCTTTTATCAACAATTACTTATTAACAAAAACGATTTAAATATATGGATTTATATTTCCCTGCTGAATGCTTTTACAAACATCCGCTGCGCAGGTTTTTTTATTGCGCGGCCTTTTTACTGCTACTGATGCCTTTTGGCAGTTTCGCCCAAAACAAAGATCAGGCAACAATCAACTCCCGTTTGCACGGTACAGTGGTAGACGCCATCAGTAAACAGACCATCCCCAGTGTAGTAATTAAAATAAAAGGTACCACCCACGTGATTGCTACAGATACCGAAGGAACATTTAACTTTGTTACCGGCCAAAAACTACCTTATATCCTGCAGCTAAGCTTTATCGGTTATGAACCACTGGAACTGGAAGTAAAGGATAGCCCTGTGACCATCGAGCTAAAACCATCCATCAGCCAGCTGAACGATGTGGTAATCGTTGGTTATGGCAGCCAGAAAAAAGCTACGCTGATCGGCTCTGTTGCTCAGGTTTCTGCCAAACAGATCAACGATCGGCCTGTAACCTCGTTATCCAATGCATTAACAGGTCAGCTGCCAGGCGTAACCGTCATCCAACGCAGTGGGCAACCCGGCGCAAGTGGCGGAACAATACAGGTGAGGGGAGTAGGCTCCTATGGCGCGAGTCCCGCAGCTTTCATACTTGTAGATGGTATCCCGGTTAACTCATTTGATAATATCGATCCGAATGATATTGAAAATATTTCTGTTTTGAAGGACGCATCTACTGCAGCCATTTATGGCTCGCGGGCGGCGAACGGGGTTATTTTGGTAACCACCAAAACCGGGAAGAATACCAACGGTAAGATCAATATTGGGTATAACGGCTACACCGGTACCCAGCGAGCGACGGCTTATCCTAAGTTCGTCAATTCCTGGGAATACGCGGCACTGTTAAACGAAGCGCAGCCGGGGTCTTATACCGATGCGCAGATCCAGAAATTTAAAGATGGATCTGACCCGGATAATTACCCGAACGAGAACTATATCAAAGATGTGTTCAAGAAATCGACGCTGCAAACCGGCCATAACCTTTCTTTTTCTAACAGTACCCAAAATACCCAGTACCTTGTTTCACTGGGATATCTGTACCAGGACGGTATTGTACAAAAGAACGACTTTAGCAGGTATAACCTCCGGGTTAATATGACGAACAGTTTCGCGCCTAATTTGAAACTGATCACGCATTTATATGGCGGCCAATATATAGATAATGAACCTGCGCCCCCGGCTACACTTGATTTTACGGATATGCTGACCAATATCAGTAATGTGATCAGAGTGCCGGCCATTTATCCTAACCGCCTAAGCAACGGCGATTATGGTTCGGGGATTGTAAGCAAAGGCACGCCGGTTTCTTACTTCGATAACGACTCTTTCTATAAAGATAAACAGACCGACCTGCTGGCCAATTTGCGCCTTGATTGGGAAGTGATCAAAGGGCTGAAACTGTCCGTTATCGGCGGTTATACAGAACTTAACGATAACAACCAGCGGTTTTTGGCGAATCAGCGATTGAACGCGAACATCACCCTGGGCCCGGGCAGCCTTACCCAGCAAAGCGGCGTAAATACTTACAAAACGCTGCAGCAGTTGGCAGAATATAAAAAGAAGATTGGCGACCATGAATTCGGGATCCTGGCGGGGCATTCTTACGAGTACACCAGCACCAGTCTGTTATCTGCCAACCGCACAGGTTTCAATAGTAACGACCTTACCCAGCTTAATGCCGGTGACGCCAGCACCCAAAAAAACAATGGCACAGCGGCAGAGTATGCGCTCGACTCTTATTTTACCCGTCTAAATTATAATTTTAAAGGTAAATACCTGGTAGAAGGTACCGTTAGGTATGATGGCTCTTCACGTTTCCCCAGCGATTCAAAATATGCTACATTCCCGGCTGTTGCTGTGGGCTGGCGTATTTCGGAAGAAAATTTCATTAAAGACAATTTTGGATGGATCACCGATCTGAAACTGAAAGCGTCTTACGGTAAATTGGGTAATCAAAATATTGGAAACTACAGCTATCAAAACGTACTTACCTCGGGTTATAATTATCCTATCGGTGGTGCCTTGTCAACCGGTGTAGCCAACACTACCCTGGTTGATCCTACCATTCACTGGGAAACTACCCGTACCAAAGATATTGGCCTGGATGCGGGTTTTCTAAAAGGGAGGTTGAATATAAGTGCCACCTATTTTGACCGTTATACCTATGATATTCTCGTAAGCCCTTCGTCCAGTGTATCCAAAGTATTAGGCTTTAATGTAGGCGTACAAAACTCGGGTAAACTGAGCAATAAAGGCTGGGAATTTACCGCAAGTTACCAGGACAGGGCAGGTGATTTCAGTTACGGGGTAAGCGCTAATTTAAGCATTATTAATAACAAGGTGCTTGACCTCGGTGTTGGAAATATTTTACAGCCGAACGGACTGGTAGGTAACGGCTCTACCTTGTTCAACGGCTACCCGATGAATATTTATTATGGCTATGTGGCAGATGGTTTATTCAAAGATGCCAATGATGTGGCTACCTATGCCAACCAGATCAGCATCAACCCCAAAGTGCAGCCGGGAGATATCCGCTATAAGGATATCAGCGGGCCCAATGGTGTACCTGATGGCAAGGTTGACGCTACCTATGACCGGACCGTATTGGGCAGCACCATTCCTAAATATAATTATGGTTTCAACCTGACGGCCGGCTACAAAAATTTTGACTTTTCAATCCTGCTGCAGGGTGCCGGCCATGTGAACGGGTATCTGGACGGCTATGCAGGCTGGGCATTTTATAATAATGGCAACATCCAGCAGTGGATGGCAGCAGATCACTGGAGCGCCGCTAACCCTAACCCCAATGCAAAATACCCGCGTTTGGAAGTGATCACAAACCAGGGTACGGCCAATACGCTAACCTCATCATTCTGGATGCTGAATGGCAGTTATTTGAAAGTGAGGAATATCCAGGTTGGTTATAAGTTTTCCAACAACCTGCTACAGCGTATCCATCTGCAAAATGTAAGGATATTCGCTACCGCTCAAAACCCACTGTCGTTTAATAAATATCCGCAAGGCTGGGATCCGGAGGTCAACACCTCAGGTTCATATTACCCAATACTGGCCAGTTATACTTTTGGTTTAACCGCAAATTTTTAACATCCGATGAAAAGAAATATTTTATATAAAACACTGCTTACCGTTTTACTAATAGCTGGCTTATTTTCTTCCTGCCGCAAGGAGCTGGATAAAACACCGCTTGACCAGTTCTCCAATACCACTTTCTGGACCAGTGAGTCCAACGTAATGCTGGCGCTTACCGGTGTGTACCGCGGAAACATACAAATGCTCGCAAATCCAACAGGTGCCGAATTTTCAGCGACGGATTGGTGGTCGTACCATGGCCTGCTTTACCTGGAATTCGCTACTGATAACGCGTATGACCGCAGGGGGGATAACTCCGGGTTTAACACGCTTACTAATGGTGCTTTAACCAGCGCGAATACCTATATCAGCAATTACTGGACTTTAAGTTACGCTCGCATAGCACGGTGTAATTATTTCCTGGAGAATATTGCCAAGGCGCCTGTTGACCAGGCAAAAATAGACAGGATGATTGCCGAAGCCCGATTCATCAGGGCAACCCAGTACTTTTATTTGTCGCAGTATTTTGGCGCTGTTCCATTGGTTACCAAGGTGCTGACCTTAACGGAAGCCAACACCGTAAGCAAAGCCACCAGGCAACAAATAATGGATTATGCCGAGGCGGAGCTAAAAGCCTCTGCCGCTGCCTTACCCCGGTTTGCGCAGCTCACAGCTGCCGAACGCGGCAGGGCAAGTGCGCAGGCAGCTTTAGCTTTTTTGGGAAGGCTATATCTTGGCGAACAAAAATACAGTGATGCCGCCAGTACCTATAAACAGATCATTGATGATAATGAAAATATCATAGATCCAAATTTTGAAAATTTGTTTAACGGCACAAATGAAACAAGCTCAGAAATTTTGTTTGCAACCCAATATCAGCAAGACCTGGCACCTAACGCCATGCAGCAGCATAACTACCCGGCGGCGCTGGGCGGTTATATGCTTGACTGTCCTTTAGGCAGCTTGGTTGAGTCGTTTGAGTTTAATGATGGAACTCCGTTTTCTTACACGGATCCGCGGTACGTGGCTTCGGACCTTGGTCAGAACCGGGACCCGAGATTGAAGTTTACGGTGTTGTATAATGGCCGCCCATTTAAAAATATCATTTATAAAAGCAATCCAGATGATGCAAGTTCCGTAGATCAGTTAACAACAACTAAACAAGCTACGCGTACCGGTTTTGCTTTGAAGAAATATAACAGTGAGGCATTTACCGGCGGTGATCTTCAAAACTCCGGAATCGACCTGCCTATCATCCGCTATGCAGAGGTGTTGCTGAGTTACCTGGAAGCTAAATTAGAGAACGGTGATGCCATTGATCAGTCGTTATTAAACGCCACCATTAATAAAGTAAGGGGCAGGACTGGGGTTAATATGCCCGCTGTTACCGAAACAAACTCAACGTTACTGCGTGTGATATTAAGAAGGGAACGCCGTAACGAACTTGCTCTTGAAGGTATAAGGTACTGGGACTTGCTGAGGTGGAAAACTATTGGCCAGGTGCTAAATGGCGATTTTTATGGCGCCCCATTCCCGAACGCTCAAAACCTGCGTAAAAAAGGTACAACTACAGATCCCTTTGGCAGGTGGTATGTAACGTCAAAGGCGTTCCGCGTTGGACAGGATGAGTTTTGGCCAGTACCCCAAAGTGAAGTGAATATTAATCCTAATTTGAAATAATTAAACCATCTACCTATGCAAAAATATTTTAAATTCAAACATCAAAAATACCTGGTAATGAACAAAGGATTATTAGCTTTTGCGCTTGTTGCGCTATCATACGCGGTGAGTGCCCAGTCTGTAAAAAAAGGAACGCAAAAACCTCCCAATGTCATTTATATTTATGCAGATGACCTGGGTTATGGGGATCTCAGCAGTTATAGCGCAACCGGTGTTCATACACCTAATCTGGATAAACTTGCCGCATCAGGTATCCGGTTTACCAATGGTCATTGTACATCGGCAACCTGTACGCCATCCCGTTATGCACTCATGACAGGTAAGTACCCATGGCGTAAAAAAGGCACAGGTATATTACCGGGTGATGCTGCGTTAATTATTCCTACAGACAAAACTACCCTACCTAAATTGTTTAAACAATCCGGCTATCACACGGCTATTGTCGGGAAATGGCACCTCGGCCTTGGTGATGCCGTGGCCAAAGACTGGAACGGCGAAGTGAAGCCCGGGCCCAACGAGGTAGGGTTTGATTACTCATTTATCTTCCCGGCAACAGCCGATCGTGTACCAACTGTATTTCTGGAAGATCATCAGGTGGTGGCGCTGGAAGCAAAAGACCCAATCTCGGTTGATTACAAGAACAAAGTAGGGGACGATCCAACAGGTAAAGATCATCCTGAACTGCTTAAATTACAGTCTTCACCGGGGCAGGGGCATAACCAAACCATTGTCAATGGAATTGGCCGGATCGGTTACATGAGCGGCGGAAAGCTGGCCCGCTGGACGGACGAAGAATTGTCGCCTACCTTTTTAGCTAAAGCCCAAGGTTTTATCAGGGAAAACCAGCACCACCCTTTCTTTTTATATTATGCTTTAACAGAACCCCATGTTCCGCGTATGCCGGCTACCCGGTTTAAAGGCAAAAGTGGTTTAGGTTTGCGTGGAGACGCTATCCTGCAATTGGATTGGGCTGTTGGCGAAATACTGAACCAGGTAAAGTCGCTTGGAATTGAAAAAAACACTTTGGTGATTTTTAGTAGTGATAACGGCCCTGTACTGGATGATGGTTACCAGGATGAAGCGGTGGAAAAATTTAAGGGACATACACCTACAGGTGTTTTACGCGGCGGAAAATACAGTGTGCTGGAAGGGGGAACGCGGGTGCCGTTCATCGTGAGCTGGCCCGGTACCATCAAACCGCAGGTATCACCCGCCGTAGTTAGCCAGATCGACCTAATATCCTCGTTTTCTAAATTACTGGATCATCCTATTCCGCAGGGAGATGCCTCGGACAGCGAAAACGTACTTGCCGCTTTGCTGGGTAAGTCACAAAAAGGCCGTTCTGTACTGATTGAGCAGGGGGTGGCTACTTTAGCTATCGTTAAAGATGGCTGGAAATATATAGTTCTCAGTAATGGTGAATCCTATATGCCGCTGGTTGGTATTGAAACAGGTAACCTGCCCGAACCACAATTGTATAATTTAAATGTGGATGCTGCTGAAAAGAACAACCTTGCAACTAAATACCCTGAAAAGATAAAAGAACTGGCCGGGCTGCTGGATGCTGCCAAACAAAAGAAATAAGGTAATTTACTGGGAAAAAGATGAGTATATTGAATCCTAAGATTAAGACGTGGTTGGCAATAGCCCAAACGTTTATACTGGCATTAGTTCTGTCGTTACAAGGTTTTAATGTAAACGGGCAGATCAAAAAACAAGTGCGTGCTTTACCCAGGATCAAGGGTGAAAAGCCGAGGAATGTGATCTTTATTTTATCGGATGACCATCGCTATGATTTTATGGGCTTTACAGGAAGAGTGCCCTGGCTAAAGACCCCGAATATGGATAAGTTGTATGCAGAAGGCGCTTGGTTTAAAAATGCTTTTGTAACCACGTCTTTATGTTCGCCCAGCCGTGCTTCTATACTAACCGGCGCTTATTCTCACGTTCACACCATCGTGGATAATAACGCACCGGAGCCGCCTAACCTAACCTACTTCCCAGAATACCTGCAAAAAGCGGGTTATCAGACCGGTTTTTTTGGCAAGTGGCATATGGGCGATGACGACGACCATCCACGCCCTGGCTTTAATCAATGGGAAAGTTTTCGGGGGCAGGGTGTGTACTACAACCCGACGCTTAATATTAATGGAAAACGGGTTACTTACGGTGATTCTACCTATATCACCGATCTGCTTACTGAGCATGCGCTGAGCTGGCTGAAAAAAAGAGACAAGTCTAAACCATTCTTTTTATACTTGTCGCACAAAGCGGTTCACGCCCCCATGCAGCCGGCTAAAAGACACCGAGGATTGTACAAAAACCTGAAGTACACGCTGCCTTCTACCTACTACCAGACCCAAACCGACGCTTACAAAAAACTGGGCTGGCCGGAGTGGGTTAAGCAACAGCGTTACAGCTGGCACGGGGTGGATTATATTTACCATACTCATCAATCGGTTGAAGAATTAGTGCAGGACTATTGTGAAACTTTGCTGGCGGTTGATGAAAGTATCGGCTCGGTGATGGATTACCTAAAACAAGAAGGGCTTGACGAGAATACCCTGGTGATCTATATGGGTGATAACGGCTTCAGTTTTGGAGAACATGGCCTGATTGATAAGCGTCATTTTTATGAGGAATCTGCTAAGGTCCCATTTTTGGTTCGCTGCCCGGCGCTTTTTAAAGGTGGCCAGACAGTCAGCAAAATGATTCAGAATGTTGATGTAGCGCCTACCATTTTACAGCAAGCAGGCTTGCAGAAGCCGGCAAGTATGCCAGGTAATTCAATTATTCCCCTGTTAAAAGGATATTCGACCAAATGGCGTGACAAGATCTTTTACGAGTATTATTGGGAATACGATTTTCCGATGACACCGGTTATTTACGGTGTGCGAACAGATAAGTTCAAATACATCCGGAACCAGGGCGTATGGGATACCAATGAACTTTATGACCTGGAAAAAGACCCTGCGGAAAGCATTAACCTGATCGATAAACCGGAATACACAGACACAGTAAAAAAGCTGGCCAATGAACTGTATGACTGGCTGGAGCAGACAGGCGGTATGCAAATTCCCATCAAACGTACGGTTAAACATCCTTTTGGTGATTACCGGCATCCTAAAAACGACTAACGAACAAAAATTAAAGATGAAGTACCGAATAGTTTATATCGCGTTGTTGTTGTCGGCGGTAGCTTGCAAAGAAAAAAACAAGCCTGTTGCCGCCGTTGTTCAGGCAGCGGGGCCTCCAAAAACGGCCGTCTGCTGTGAATCAAATATTCCTGCCCGTTTTCCTTCGCTGGGCGGCAATAAGGCAGC
>NZ_LGEK01000138.1 GCF_001636615.1 Mucilaginibacter sp. L294
GCTGCCTTATTGCCGCCCAGCGAAGGAAAACGGGCAGGAATATTTGATTCACAGCAGACGGCCGTTTTTGGAGGCCCCGCTGCCTGAACAACGGCGGCAACAGGCTTGTTTTTTTCTTTGCAAGCTATCGCCAACAACAACAACGCGATATAAACTATACGGTACTTCATCTTTAATTGGGGTCGTTAGTCGTTTTTAGGATGCCGGTAATCACCAAAAGAAGCTCCTTTTAGGTGCTTTTCATTTATCATATTTTCTAAATCAGCTGATCGCTTTAATTTTCTTATTGCTATCTGCACATCCTTATTGAACGTTCTTTTGTAAAACAACATAACCGGTAGGCCTCACAATGGTGATCGCGCCCTTACCCTGGTATGGGTCGTCAATCTCGAATACAATTCGCGCTCCCGGTTTAATTTCCGGTAGCACGTAGCCTTTGGTACTTTGATAATTGGCTTCATTGTCTGACAAATAAAGCCGGTACTCTTTTGCCGTATATTGCGGCAAGCCAACGCTCCCCAAAATAGTTATGGCCACCTTACCACCCCTGCTCCTGGAAATACCTTGCACTTCTATTGGTGAGGATAATTCTCTTAATACTTTCATTGATGGTTTGGGGTTACCATACATGTCATATACGCCATGTATACGCCTTCTAAACTTAGTGGTATCCGAAGTGCCCGGATAGTGCGTACGGTAGTCTGTTAAATCAAAATAGATGGCGCCTTCTATATAGGGTTTACTCTCATATACGGCCATGTGATAAATTAAGTCATTTACCCGGCGCTCATCACCGCCTTTAAAATTAGGTTCGCACAATCCAAATTCTGATATAAAGAAAGGCTTATCGGGGTAACTCATATGGATACTATCCAAATAAGTGCTGATCTTACCAACCGGTATTTGCCACCAACTGCCGCCATATTCATTCATCATCAGGTAATCGCCTAAGCTTCCAGCATCTGGTGTAAACTTAGGGTCCGTAATAAAACCATCTTTTAGTGTGTTGCTCACATAGGCCACTTTTCTTGTCGTATCCAACGCTTTTACCTTAATAACCAAGTCTGTTATCATCTTTTTCATGCTTACGTCCCTGCCATTAAGTTCATTACCCACCCCCCAGGAAATAATGGAGGGGTGATTATAATGATCCTGGATCATACGATCTAATTGCTTACTGGCAATAGTCCTGATCATATCTGTTGATGGGGTTTCTGCTCCCCATAAAGGCACTTCTTCCTGGATCAGTATGCCATTTTTATCACAAAAATCATAGAAGGTATCGCTTTGTTGAAAATGCTGGCGGCTGAATATGGCGTTTACATCTTTCATCAACTTCCCATTCTTTACAATTTCGTTATCACTTTCGGCAAAGCCAAACTCGGGGTTTGACCCGGCTGTCCATTCTACGCCCATTAGTTTAATCCGTTCGCCATTTAAATAGGTTTGGTTGTTTATAAACTTCAATTGCCTGAAACCTACGTTTGAACTGATCTTATCTACAGGATGGCCGTTCTTTTCAATCACAACACTAACCTGGTATAGGTTGGGGAAATCAAAATGCCATGGATGTACCTGCTTTAAAGAATAATTAAGCAGCACGGTATTGTTTTGCCATACTGGTTTTGTAGTTGCCTGAATAATAACCCGGTGTGTTGGCTGGTTTGCTTCTGTAACAGTAACCTTAAACATCAAATCAGTGCTGTATTGATCAAACCCCAGTTTCATCTTTAACTCTCCGGATTGATTGGATACATTTAACACCGGTTCAATCTGCAGGTAGTTGGCTGCGGGCTTATCTGATAAGATAAGGGATACTGTACGGATCAACCCGCCATCATTAGGCCAATCAAAAGAATCGGCATACGGTACCTTATTTTTTCCATAGTCGTTATTGCAAGCTACCGTAATTACATTTTCTGCTCCATATATAACATTTTCATCAATATGGAGTGATATCTTATTAAATCCGTCACCAATATTTTCGGCAATTTTTTTTCCGTTGATATAAATATAAGCCGTATGATTGATAGCGCCAAATTGCAGAATAAGGCGTTTATTCCGCCACTTTTGGGGTATCATTATTCTTTTCTGATACCAGCCCCACCCGTAGTGGTTCTGATTTTCAGGTTCTACATTCCAGGTATGGGGTAACCGGACATCGCGGCTATTAGCAAGATTTTTTCGGTACCATTGCTGCGATAACCCTTCGGCTTTTTTATCTATACAGAATTTCCAGCCATCATTCAAACCAATCGTATCACGTTGAGCGGAAGCATGGATGGCTGACAATAATATGATAACGATGTAAAAATACTTCATCCTTATTTAATGATTAATAAATTAAAAACGTGTTTCCAAAAACGCTATGCCCTTATCGGATATGGAGCATACCTCTTACAGTACCATGTTAGGTTTTTCCTGTGCCATTAAGGCGGTAGATCACTGGTATTTATGGTTGCTTATATAACCCAAACGCAGCAATTGTTGGGTTTAAACGTGCGGACAGACTTAACCTTACCTTAGTGGTTGCAATTGCCGGGAAGCGCAGCAGCCTTTTGTACCCTATAGTGGTGCCTTCGGTTATTTTAACCCATGCTTTACCATCCCAGCATTCCAACGTAAATTTTTCTACCCGCTGCCCTATGCTGATGTTTTCCTGCAATAGCAATACGTCGAAAGATTTTTTGCCTTTTAAATTTAATGTAATTGTTGTTGATGTATCCTTGCCGCTGGTAGTAAAATAAGTTTGATAGTCATCATCTAACATGGTATTTAAGCGCAGCCCATTTACGCATTGAACCGTTGCATTCCTGGCCAGGTTTGTTTTAAACGTTTCATCACGTAGCTTTTTCCAGCCTTGTAGCGCCTTTATATCAGCCCCACTAACTAATCCTTTTTTATCCGGTGGTATATTCAGCAACAGCACGCTGTTCATCCCCACAGAATTATAATAGATATCGAGCAGCTTTTCGGGCGATTTCACTTTGTCATCCTCTGCAGCGTGATAAAACCATCCGGGCCTGATAGACACATCTGTTTCTGCCGGAAACCAAACCAATCCCGTGGCATTTTTAATTTTATCGCGCCCACCCAGATCACTTCCGCGCATATCGCCTTCCGGCTTAAAAATTTTATCGTGCTGCGAGTCCTTTGTGATAACGTTCTGATCTAAATTATTGGCAGGCACAACGCTCCATTCTGTTTCGCGCCCGTGCCCACTTTCAGTACCCACCCAGCGTACATCAGGCCCCATAACCGCTATAACGGCACCTGGCTGTAACTTCCGGATCAGGGCATACCACTTGTTGAAATCATAAACCTGCTTTTTGCCGTTTGGCCCTTCGCCGTTAGCCCCATCAAACCACACCTCATCAACGCGGCCATACTGGGTAAGCAATTCGGTAAGCTGATTTACAAAATAATCGTTATAGGCATCGGTGCCGTAAAGCGGCGAATTTCTATCCCATGGGGACAAATAGATCCCAAAACCCATTTTATATTTTTTACAAGCATCCGCAACTTCTTTAACCACATCGCCCTTGCCACCTTTCCAGGGGCTGTTTTTTACACTATGCTCGGTATATTTGCTTGGCCATAAACAAAAGCCATCATGATGTTTGGCGGTAATTATCACCTGTTTAATGCCGGCATCTTTAGCCGTGTGCACCCATTGTTCGGCATCAAGCGCAGTTGGGTTAAACAGCTGCGGGTTTTCGCTTCCATCGCCCCATTCCTTACCGGTAAATGTATTCATGCCATAGTGAAAAAAGCAGGTCAGCTCCAGTTGCTGCCATCTTAACTGACGAGCTGAGGGCTTAAGCATTGCCGCTTTGTGAACAATATCTTTGGGCGTATCAGTTGGCTTTATAATGAGATGATTCTTCTCTGTTTTTTGCGCAAAACAGGCGCCGGAGGCAATCGCGAAAATGGACAGTTGAAGGTAAATGCTGTAAATTTTGATCTTCATAAATGTATACTATTTAAAAAAAGTGTTCGGTTTGGTATGCTTATATACCCTAACCCAATCTACCTCCATAACAAAAGGCAGATCTGCACTGGTTATAGGCCCTGGCCATCCCGCACCGCCCGATTGATTTAAGATCAGGTAAAATGGCTTATCAAATGGCCAATCACGAAAAGTAGCGTTTTCGGCCCTTGTATAAGTATATTCCAATACCCCGTTAACATAAAATTGGATAGATGCCGGGGTCCATATAATCCCATAGATGTTAAAACCCGTGCTGTTGAAAGCGCTGCTATGTGTAGCTGAACTTCCGCCGTCTGAACCTGTTACTTTTTCATTATGAATTGTTTGGTGAATAATCCTTTCATGATTCAAATGTTCCATTATATCAATCTCGCCGCTGTTTGGCCAACTTCCGTAGGCAACGGGTTTCTCTGGCATCATCCAAATTGCAGGCCATGATCCCTGCCCTTGATTGAACTTGGCCCTAACTTCTACCTTTCCATAAGCAAAGCTAAACTTTGCAGAAGTTTGAATACCGCCTGAGTGATAGGGAACATCATCTCCATTTATGATGTTGTTATCCATTTTTAAGACCAGGTTACCTCCATTTACGAAGACGTAGTTTGGAGTAGCCGTTAAAAACTTTGCCCAAGCGGAGCCCGATCTTTGGCAATAAGTCCATTTGTTATTATTAAAGCCTCCGGCAGTATCAAATTCGTCGGAAAAAATGAGTTCCCAGGCTTTTGAACCTGGTTCTAAATTAACTGTTGATTTGGCCGCATATGGTTGCTCCCTTTCATTTTTTTGGGCGCATAGCTCATTTGGCGCCACACATAAAAGCAGTATAAAAAAAAGAGCCTGTAGAAACTTCATAATAGCACTATTTGCCGTTTGTTAATACTTGTCTTGCGTCGGTATCATCAAACTTATTTATCTGTTGATTTAACTCTGCCTTTAATATCCTGGTGATTTTTTCAAAGCCTTTCTTGCCATATAAATTATCCATCTCGTTTTTATCTTTTTGCAGATCATATAATTCCCAGTTATTTACACGGGTATAAAAGCGAATGAGTTTATAGCGTTTGGTTTTGATGCCAAAATGGGGTGATACGGAATGTTCGCCATTTTCATAATAATGATAATAGATCACATCGCGGCTTTTGCCTTTCTTTTTGGCAAATAAAGGCAGCATGGATTCGCCCTGCATATCTTTGGGTATTGCTACACGGGCGGCATCTAAAACTGTAGGCGCAATATCCAGGTTCAAAACAAAATCACTTGACTTTGTTCCGGGTTTTATTTTACCCGGATAGCGCATTACCATTGGCGTACGGAATGATTCTTCGTAGATCCAGCGCTTATCAAACCAGCCATGTTCCCCCAGGTAAAAACCCTGGTCTGAAAGATAGATCACTATGGTGTTTTTGGTGAGGTGATGCTTGTCCAGGTAATCTAACGTACGGCCTATATTTCTATCAAGGGATGTCGCCGTGCTTAGATAGTCGCGCATATAACGTTGATATTTCCATTCGGTTAAAGCATTTCCGCTCAGATTTTTCGTCTTCAGGTCTTCAAATATAGGTTTGTAGTAAGCATCCATTCTGTTTCTTTGCGCGGCATTCATCCGTTTGATGCTACCCTCCTTCTCCTCCGAACCGGCATCGGGGAACATTTTTAGATCGTACCCCATGATCATTGTTTTGGCAATCGTCATGTCCTGTATCTTTGCAGCCTCGCGGTTTTCATATTTATCATAAAAATCATGCGGCAAGGGGAATGTCACCTTCTCAAAACGGCCCAGATCGGTGGTGTCCGGTAACCAGGTACGATGGGTTGCCTTATGGCCTATCACCAGGCAAAACGGCTTGGTGGTATCACGGGTATCCAGCCAGTTTTCGGTAACATCTTCAATAACATTACTGGCATAACCATCTATCTGTTTTTTTGAGCCATCCATCATCAAAAAGTCAGGGTTGTAATATTGCCCCTGGGCCGGCAGAATTTGCCAGTAGTCAAAACCCTGGGGCTGACTTTCCAGGTGCCATTTACCAATCCAGGCTGTTAAATAACCAGATGCCCGCAATTGCTTTATAAACGAATCCTGCGAACCGTCAAACTTTGAATGCTCATTATCCTTAAAGCCGTTCTTATTACTGTACTTTCCTGTTAAGATGGTTGCCCTGCTTGGCCCACAGATAGAATTTGTTACATAGGCTTTATTAAAAATTACTCCTTCTTTGGCTATCCTGTCAATATTAGGTGTTTGCATCAATTTGCTTCCATACGCGCTGATTGCCTGGTAAGCATGATCGTCTGAAACGATAATAACGATGTTAGGCCTTTCCTGAGCATAACATTGGTTGCCCAGCATGAAAACCAATATAGCCGTTGCGATTAGTCTATATGAGCTATTTAAAGCTGCCATGGTAGTTATAAATAACCTTTTGTACATTCTGTTTACTGTTACATTAATAATATTCATTTCTTAATAAACCAATTGGGAAGATCAGGATTGCAAAAAGCAGAAGTTATTCTGTCCATGTATTATATTTAATTCAAATTGTTTTTTCTATCTATATATTGCATCAGTAGCGTTGCGTATAAAATAGGACCGGCAGAAGCCGGCCCTATTAACCAACTAACCAATTAACCAACCAATCTCACTGGTTGTTTTTTAAACAGGCTCCTGCTTAATCCCTGCATCTTTAGCGGTGCGAACCCATAACGGGCATCAAGTGCTGTGGGATTAAATACTGCAGGGGCATCTTTGCCTGTACCTCATTCATGTCCCAATAAATTGTCATCAAAAGGATTTATTTTAAGACACCTGTTCCAAGTGCCGTAAGCCAGGGGTTAGGATCGGTGGCACCAGAAACAAAGCCTCTTGATAGTTCCCATATCATAGCGCCTTTTAAGCCCTTTGCTTTAATATAAGCTGATTTGGTTACAAAATCTTTTGTATCATCATATACCACCATCATGCCGGTGCTATTGTTAACATAATAAGTATGCTGGCTTGTGGCATCCCACATTTGCGTAAATGTTCCGCCTTTTATATTGTCATTGTACAAATCCTTTGTAGCCCTTGCTCCACCGCTTGCTGCAACGCCCAAAGCTGAATAATTTTTGTATTGCCAACCGTAAAACGGCACACCCATGGCCAATTGGAGCGGATTTACACCACGTGCGCTTAAATAATAGGTAATAGCATCATCAACAGCGTTTGTATTTCCGATTGCCGAATTTTCATATAAAGGGGCATTGATAATTGCTTGCGTATCAGAACCATATTCATAGGTCATGGGCGAAAACCAGTCCACACATTTTGCTAAAGAAGCTAAGTCATAATATTTAGCGGCCCAATCCTTTAAGCCCTTTGTTTTAATGGTAAGCTGATTTGGTTTCGGCCAATTCAAAGCTGCGTCCTGCATCGTTTAATATCGGTTATATCACTAAGGAAGCTGAAAAAGGGATGGAAGTTTTTTAAGAAAACTAATTATTTACATACATCAATATAAAAAGCGTCATAGCAGCTTTTCCAAAATGTATTTTCATTAAAGCCAAAGCTCTTTTCTTTTGGCTTTTAACAGTATTGATACTGACATTCATCAATGCAGCAATTTCGCTGTTGCTTAACCCCTCTAAATAACCATACCTGATCACCATGGCACATCCTGGTGGTAATGCATTAATTTTTTCGTAAATTTCTGCTATTACTTCGGCATGGATTATCCCTTCTAATATTTTAGTATCTGTATAAATATCAAATGGATTTTTTTTGTTGTAAACATCAATCACATTATTATGTCGTATTTTATTTAGACAAGCATTTTTTACGGCAGAATATAAAAAAGATTTTACAGAGTTAAAATTAGAAGAAATTTTTTCGCGATGTTCCAGATAGACCATAAAAGCATCCTGAACCATATCTTCAGCAAGTTCTTTATCTTTTAACATATAGTTTGCAAAATCACATAACCTGGGGTAAAGCTTTTTAAAAAGCTGTTCTGGTTTTGAAACACAAATAATATCGTCGTCGTTTTTACTAAACATGTTTGCTATAGGGGTATAAAGGCGTTCTTCAAATTCTGTTTCAGGCTTACTGATATCTAAATAGAGTCATCAAAATGATCATATCAATGCCCGAACGTTTGAACTGAAATAACAAAGGGGGTCCCAAATCGATCGGTTCGCTACAGGAAAAGGTATGGTAAGATATCATCAAAGTTTAAATTCTTAAAAAAACAATTTTAATTATTAGTTACTAATAAGATCAGTTGTAAAAACATGTACCTAATAAATTTTACAGAATTAGTATAATAATTTAATATATCACAAAAAAACAGCGTGCAAACTTTTGTTTAGTAGCATAGCTAATACGAGATATATGGTTGAACATCATTACATTAAGTCATACATAATACAATTATAAGAAATAAAAAACACAAACCAAATAATCAGGTAG
>NZ_LGEK01000140.1 GCF_001636615.1 Mucilaginibacter sp. L294
GGAGATGTGTATAAGAGACAGATTCTGGCGTTGGTGGAGATTATTTGAAAGTTACGGGGTTTTCTCAATTCGAACATAATTTAAACTTAGCGTAATGTTTGGAGAAGAGGAAGCATGTGGCGAAACCAAAAGCTACTTAAAAATAGATTTAGAAGGTGCGAATCCAGTATTATGGTCTGAAATGAAGTCCAAATTGACTTCAATGATTATGAATATAATGGATTTCCAAATCAATACTAAGACAGATGGTTCTGTTAAAGATGAGTTTGCTAGAATTTCTTCAAATGTTATAGAGTTTGCAAACGCAAAATTAGAAAAAGCTTCAATAGAAAATCAAAAGCTTTTGTCTGAGATAGAAAATATTTTAGCAAATAAAGGAAAAGAATTAGCAGAAGCTAGAAAGTTGAATGCAGAAGCCGAACAAATAGAGCTTAATAATATGATGACCAAACTCAAAATTGCTATAGGAGCTGCAAAAATCATTGCTTCGTCTTCTAAAGATCCAGAGTTGCTAGCGTTTACAAAAAATATTGAAGACTTATCATTTATTATACAGGATAGTAGAATTGAAAAGATATAATCTTTGTATATTTAATAATTTATCTCCAAAAAGCTTTTATTTCACCATACCCTTCAACCCCAAAAAATCCGCATACTTTTTCGCAGCTATTTCAATCAATTTTAAGTTGGCATCACTTGTTTTTTTAAAAGGCGTTAATTCCACTTCCAATGTGTCTTTTTTGATCACCTTTTTCCAGATACCTTCAATTTTACCGTTGAGGATGATGGTATGGTTAAAAATGGTGCCGCGTGGGTCGGCTTTGCTAATGTCTTTTACATTAATGGCAAAGCTGCGATCTTTATAGCTCACAATATATTCATCGTAATTGGGCAGGAGGTAGGCAGTGGTGCTTTTTGCAGGGGTTGGGTTACCTGCAAACCAATAGGTGCTGCCTTCAAAATCATAACTTTCCAGCTTGTTTTTCAGGGTTTCTATACCTGCCCGGGCATCGGTAATGGTCAAGCCGCTCCACCAAACAAAATCGGCCAGTGTTGCAGGTCCGTGCGATGTAAAGTAGCGTTCCATCAATTTGATGACAGCCTCGTCGTGGTTAAGCTTTTTGCTTTTGGGTACACGCTCATCAAACAGGGCGTAGGTAAATTGTTTGCCAGCGCGACCGCCACTGCATATTACCTGTTCCAATTCCAGGTGCATCATAATGTGTACGTACCGCTGCTCGTTGGTAGCTATGCCGTTTTGTTTAAGCAGGGCCGATAGTTCATCACGCGCTACCTGCTTGCCTCCTTGCAGGGCCTTGCTGATGATCTTTTCGCTTTTGGTGAGTACGGCCTCGTCTATCTCTAACTGTTTATGGCGGCCTTTGGCAAGGGCCTGTATACGGCGGGCGGTAAGGTCGAGCATCTAGCGGGCGTCGTCCGGGTGCACAAAGTGCCAGGTAGGGCGCATCACATGTGTACGAATGATATCGCCATCGGTAAAAGCCTGTTCTATTAATTGGTCGGTGCTATTTTTTAACCGCATACCTAAAGCCCATTTGGCGCCGGTATAATCCTGCGATTGTACTGCGCCGAGGTATTTAACCACATCGGATGGATTGGTGAATTCCGGCTTGGCTAAATGCTGGTTTTGCAGGCGCAGGGCGGTTAGGTCAAAAGCGTTCATGATGGTTCAAGGTAGTGATAAATAAGGTTTTGACAAATAAATGAGGAGGTTAATGCAGCGCAGGGTCCTTTTCAAGAGACCCTGCGGAGACCAGCGTAGCGTAGTCGGGGTGAGTCAACCCGCGTTAGGGATTGCAGCGGATACCGGCCCGTGGCTAATGCCTGCGCAGTATGAGCGAAAAGCCAGGGCCGCAGGCAACGCCATTGTTAGTTTGTGGTTGATTAAGTTAAGTGGTGAATGGTTCTTGCGTGTTTGTAGCCGAGATTCAACCACTCACCAACCCACCAACTCTCCACATCCCTTTAACTTTTCCACAATCCCGGTATTACGCAGGCAATGAATTAAATTAGCAGATTATTAAAACAGGACACACCCTTGGCTAAGAGCGAAACCAAAGAAACCCCCTTAATGCAGCAATATAACGCCATAAAGGCTAAGTACCCAGGTGCTTTGCTGCTGTTCCGCGTGGGCGATTTTTACGAAATCTTTGGGGCCGACGCCATCAAGGCGGCAGGCATATTAGGCATTACGCTAACCCGCCGCGCCAATGGCGCCGCCTCGCATATCGAACTGGCGGGTTTTCCGCACCATTCGCTGGATACTTACCTGTCCAAGCTTGTACGTGCCGGGCAGCGCGTAGCTATTTGCGACCAGCTGGAAGACCCTAAAACCACCAAAACCATTGTAAAGCGTGGCGTTACCGAACTTGTTACACCAGGTGTGGCTACCAGCGATAACATACTGCAGCAAAAAAGTAATAACTACCTGGCATCGCTTTATTTTGAGAAGAATAGCATCGGCATCGCCCTGCTGGATATCTCTACGGGCGAGTTCCTGGCTGCACAGGGCAATACGGGCTATATTGATAAGCTGCTGCAAAGCTATGCACCCAGCGAGATCATCTTCCCTAAAAGCCGCCAACAGGATTTTAAAGATACTTATGGCGACCGGTTTTATACCTACACCCTTGATGAGTGGCCCTACAGCGGCGATTATGCGGAAGAGACTTTACTAAAGCACTTTGGGGTAAAATCGCTTAAGGGTTTTGGGATTGATAAGTTGAATTTGGGTATTGTGGCGGCCGGTGTGGCACTGCATTATTTGAATGAGACCGAACACCGCAAACTGCAACATATCTCGGCCATTGGCAGGATAGAGGAAGACAGGTACCTGTGGCTGGATAGGTTCAGCATCCGTAACCTGGAGTTGGTTGGCTCATCAAACGAGAACGCGCTGACACTGGTTGATGTACTGGATCATACCTGCTCGCCCATGGGCGCAAGGATGCTGCGCCGGTGGATAGTAATGCCGCTGAAAGAAATTAAACCCATAAACGACCGCCTTGGCGTTGTTGAATACCTGATAGAGCAGGAAGACCTGCGCGAGAGCCTTCAGAACCAGATCCGCCAGATAGGTGACCTGGAAAGGCTGATCTCGAAAATAGGTTTGCAAAAAGCCAATCCGCGCGAGGTTTGCCAGCTTAAAAAAGCTTTGATAGCGATAGAGAGCATCAAAAAACTCACCATGGAATCGGCCAGTGAACCGATGAGGGCTATTGGCGAACAACTGAACCCATGTACCTCGATATCCGAAAAAATTGCCCGCGAACTGCACCCCGAGCCACCGGTAATGATGGTGAAAGGTTCGGTAATGAACGAGGGGATTAACGAGGAACTGGACAGGCTGCGCAAAATTGCCTTCGGCGGTAAAGGTTACCTGCTGGAGATCCAGAAACGCGAGGCCGAAGCAACGGGGATACCATCGTTGAAAGTATCGTTCAATAATGTTTTTGGGTATTACCTGGAAGTAACGCACAGTCACCGCGAAAAGGTGCCAACGGAATGGATCCGCAAGCAAACGCTGGTAAACGCCGAGCGTTACATCACCCCCGAACTGAAAGAATACGAAGAGCAGATATTAGGCGCCGAAGAAAAGATACTGGTGCTGGAAACCAAGCTTTACAATGACCTGCTGTACGCCCTTGCAGAATATATAAAACCTATCCAACTTAACGCTATACTGATAGCCCGTTTGGATGTTCTGCTTAACTTTGCAACCATATCCATCAAAAACTATTACGTTAAGCCCGATGTGAACGATAGCCGCACGCTGGATATAAAAGGCGGCCGCCACCCCGTGATAGAAAAGAACCTGCCACTTGGCGAAGAGTACATCACCAATGATGTTTACCTCGATTCGGATTCGCAGCAGATCATTATCATTACCGGGCCCAACATGGCGGGTAAGTCGGCCCTGCTGAGGCAAACCGGCCTGATCGTACTAATGGCGCAGATGGGGTGTTTTGTGCCTGCCAAGGCTGCTTCAGTAGGTTTGGTAGATAAGATATTTACCAGGGTAGGCGCATCAGATAACGTATCATCAGGCGAATCAACCTTTATGGTGGAGATGAACGAAACGGCCAGCATCCTCAACAACCTGAGCGATCGTAGTTTGATACTGCTTGATGAAATTGGCCGTGGTACATCAACTTATGATGGGATCTCTATCGCCTGGTCAATAGGCGAGTACCTGCATAATCACCCAACCGCAAAGGCGAAAACACTGTTCGCTACGCACTATCATGAGTTAAATGAATTAAGCAATAGCTTTAACCGTATCAAAAACTATAATGTATCGGTTAAGGAGGTTGGCCAGCAGATCATCTTCCTGCGCAAGCTGGTGCCGGGCGGAAGCGAACACAGCTTCGGTATCCACGTAGCAAAACTGGCCGGGATGCCAACAAAGGTATTGACGCGCGCCAACGAGATACTAAAGAAGCTGGAGAACGAGCGTACCGGCGGTGAGCATATTAAAGAAAGTATCCGCAAGGTGCAGAAACAGGCTGTGCAGATGCAGATGTTCTCGATAGATGACCCGGTATTAGTGAAAATTCGTGATACGCTTAACAACCTTGATGTAAATACCCTAACCCCGGTAGAGGCTTTAATGAAGCTTGATGAGATACAAAGGGTAATAAAGGGATAATTAGATGTGCAGATATGCGGATTTCAGATGTGCAGATGATGAAGCTCATTTGCACATCTGCATATTTTCAAATCTGCACATCCGGGCATATGTTGAAATGTTTAAAACATCCGTTGAAACGTTTAATGCTTTCCGGATACCTTTAGGCCATGATATCTACCCGCTACACCCGCCTGATATTTGTTTTTGCCGCAGCCATCCTGTTATCCGCCTGTCATTCCAAAAAACTAACGGTTAGGAACGGCGACCCGCGCAACATGGTTAAGCCGGATAGGGATATGGCTGATAAATACGCAACCCTAATGGGGGTAGACCGCAGCAATATCCAGAATGGCCGGCTTTACAGCTTTATTGATGAATGGTATGGTACCACGTACCGTTTTGGAGGGCTGGATAAAAACGGCGTAGATTGTTCGGGGCTTACCTTGTTACTGGAGCAGCAGGTTTACGGTATTACCCTGCCACGGATGACGAGTAAACAGGTATTAGTAATTAAACGTAAATACGAGGAAGAACTACAGGAAGGCGACCTGGTGTTTTTTGATTTTGACGGCAAGCAGTTTAGCCACGTAGGGGTGTACCTGCAAAATGGTTATTTTGTACATGCCAGTACACGCAAAGGCGTAATGATAGCCAGGCTGCATGATAACGGCATCTACAAATTCTTTTCGCGCGGTGGTTCTGTTACAGATTCTACCTATTCATCGCAGGCCAATTAATCGGCTTCGGTTGCTGCCTCTGCTTTTGCCGGTTTTCGTTTTCTTGATTTAAATAAACGCGCTAACAACGGGCCGTTTTTTTGAGGAGATGGATTAAGCCTTTTACGGATAAAGGTAAACCCTAACGCCCAAATTGCAAAACCGTACGAAAATACTTTATGATCAAATTTAAAGTAAAAGCCCAAAAGCGTATAGCAAACTAATACGGGTATCGCTACTAAATTAAATTTTTGTGCTTTCCATTCCAGGTTTATTTTTATTTGGCCCGGGTTTATACATAAAACCTGTGCATTACGCACCAGGTAACCTGTTAGTAAAGTTTGTGCAAACAAGGCAAACATAACTACCGTTAGGTATATATAAAACCCTTCATAATTATTCGGAGACACAACCTCTGTCATTACCGAAACAGAAAATGGGAACAGGGAGATGAAAAACAGGAAGATAAGATTGTAAACAATGAGTTGCTTGGTGTAATCTTTTAAAAAACTGAAAATTTTAAGGTGTTTGGCCCAAAACATACCGGTAATAAAAAAGGCAAGAATATACCCAAGCAACTTTGGGATCAATTCTTTAAACGCTTCTTCAACTTTTTCGTGGCTGGCGTGGCGCATCCCTGCCGGCAATTTTATTTCTAACACCATTATAGTAATGATGATAGCGAAAACTGCATCGCTGAACAGTACCACCCGCTCCAGTTGAAACTCCTTTTTTATTTCCTCTTCCTCTTTTATATTCATTGACTAATATAATTGTTAATTTTGTGCCTCAATGCAAAAGCAAAAAGACGATTACTCTTTCTGGACTAAATATAAGCGTTACGCGGGCAACGAGATATTGTTGTACGTGATCATGATCGTAGGCATTATCCTCGGCATCATCATTTTTAGTTGATCAGTTTTTTACCAGCATTACATTATAGCTATCGGCATCGGCTACGGCCTGGTAAAAATCAACCAGATCTGTGTAACTTTCTTTGTTGTACGTGCCGTCAATAATTTCTATCCGTCGTTTATAAATCAATTTGTTATCACTTATTACAGTTGTTACCTTAAAGCTGCCAAAAGGATTTTTCAGGTTAATGTTTAGCGGGGCCATATCCGGGCGATAACCCGCAGGCAGGGTATAGGTTATTTCGTCTTCATCGGTGTAGCCCCGGTTAATATATACCGGGTTGGTGCGATTGCGCACATCTTTTATACTGCGCTGCCTGTTTAACGGGTTTAGGGCAAAGTATAGTTTATTATTATCCTTTGATGCAAAATCATACGCGTTCAAAATAACAGCTTCTGTCGCCACCGGCATTTCTTTTTTATACTGTTTAAGCTCAAATTTTTCTATAGTTAGGTTACTAATGTTGGCATACATCCTTTGTAAGGTCTTAACCTGTTCAGTTATGGATTCGCCTACTAATACCTCGCGGTTCTCATATTGCGCGCCTTTATAAATGGTGGTCATGTTACCGCTCAGTTCCCCGTCGGGTGCTATGGTAAATTCAGCTTTACGGCTTTGTATATTTTGGGTTGCAGTATATTTTGGTGTGTGCAACAACTTGCCGCCATTGGGTGTGCAGGCCAGTACGGTGCGGTCATCAGTAAAATCACCTAAAAAGCCAAAGGGTTTTTTTTGACTCGTGCATTCTAAAAATGTAGTATCGTTTTTAATAGGGAGGCACAGTATAATATGATTTCCCTGGCCCATGCTGGCAAAATCGGGTAGCATACTTATTTTGTCGCTGCCTCCATCTACTACACAATACCACGAATCTATCCCCGCTGCTTTAAATAAAGCCTGTGTATAATTTACCAATGCTTTGCAATCACCATAATTAAGCCTGTCTACATCGCTGGCCAAAGATGGCTGGTAGCCACCAATGCCAACCTGTATGCTTATATAACTGGTTTTACCCTGCATGTATTCATACAATTTTTTGGCTTTTTGTTTAACATCGGTTATACCGGCCGTTAAACTTTGTACCTGTTGTATAGTTTGGGGCGGTAAAGCCTGGCGGTTGGCCAGTAGTTTGTCGTAATTCCATTTGCCAAGTTCTTCCCAGTTGGTAAACGAACCGCTTATACCGGCATAAACAAAGTTTTTAGGGGCTATCTTTACATCACTTAAATATGTTTCGCTGATGGGGCTGTAAGGTTCGTTACGCACAGCCTTCAGGTTATCTACCTGCCAGGTATAAGTTTTAAGGCCATCTTTAGTAGTACCTGTACTAACTTTTGCGGGCATATTGATCTCTTTATACCTGATGCTAAAATCAGGACGACAGGCAAACGTATAGGAGCTTTTCTCTATCGCAAGCCCGGTATATGGGTTGGGTCTCCAATCGTTAAAATTTAAAGTTTGCTTTGATTTTAGTTCGTACTCGTATTCAATAGTATAGGGGTAAGCGCCGATTGACGGGATGTAATGCTTTACACGCGAATCTTCAAATAAAGAAAAATCATTCGCGGCATTCTCATCTTCAAAATTCTTTTCGCTAAATTTCTTTATTAGTTTACCAAATTCATCATATACGCTTCCTTTAATATCTTTAATAACATTGCTTTTGTTATACCAAACAACAATGTGCGCAATATTGTCGCCATTGTTGTTAAGTACAGTAATAGCCCTTTTAATACGGTAAAAGGTATAACCGTCTTTCACCTCGGTATAAACATCCTGGTTGCGTATTACTGCGCTGGCATAGGGCAACAGTGCTTTATCTATAAGGCTTGCACTGTAGTTGGTTTGCCCCTTAACTTTTATACCCGTTGTGAGTATAAATAACAGGAAAAAAAATCGCTTCATTTCTTTTTACTGAATACGATATCTGCTTTTTCTGAAGCAATTATCTTGTTATACAGTTCTTTTAAATACTGGTATTCCTCTGACGAGTAAACAGATTTATTGAACTGCTGTCTCTTATACACATCT
>NZ_LGEK01000006.1 GCF_001636615.1 Mucilaginibacter sp. L294
GGTTAGCAAAGGCGCAAATGCTTCACGTATAGAAGCTACCGGTTACGGTGAAAGCCAACCAATTGCTACTAACAAAACAGCAGCAGGCCGTCAGCAAAACCGTCGTGTAGAGTTTACTTTATACTAAGGGATTAGATTTCAAGACCATTAGTGTCAGAAATCAAGATTCTTAAATAAAAAAGGCCGCTCCAATTTTGGGCGGCTTTTTTGTTGTTTATACTTTTAATTGCCGGCAATTAAAATTGCTATCAGCATAAATAAAAGGTTTGAAACATATTTGCTAATGTCCTAAAATAGATGGAAATTGCTCAGAAGGTTCTTAATAACGAGGGCTTTCTCTTTTGTTTTTAAATCACTCTTTTAATTACACAAATTTTAAATATGAAAAAGGTAACAGGCCTTGGCGGCGTTTTTTTTAAATGCGATAACCCAAAAGGTATGAACGAATGGTATGCCAAAAATCTTGGATTACCGACCAGTGAATACGGAACAACGTTTGAGTGGCGGCAGGCCGATGATCCGTCGAAAACAGGGTCTACCACCTGGAGTACGTTTCCGCAGGATACCAAGTATTTCAATCCATCAACCAAGCCATTTATGATCAATTACCGGGTGGAAAATCTGGTTGAGTTGGTAGATGAACTAAAAAAGGACAACGTAACCATTGTTGATGAGATTGCGGAATATGACTATGGCAAATTTGTGCATATATTCGATCCGGAAGGAAACATGATTGAACTTTGGGAACCAAAGGACGAGTAAGATAACGGAGCAAACTAATTGATAGTTTAGATATTGAATATAGCGACGGATTTAAACCCATCGCTATATTCCTTAAAGTAATCCTTTTAAAATTTCGCACTAACTTCCTGATACTTTACCCAACTTCAAAAAAGTCGGCAAGGTTGCCAAAGTAGCTATCATTCCAGCCTTCGGCTATATCGTTAAAGTCATTATCGGGGATATTAACATGCCTTAACTCCACCGATGAACCATGCTTATCGGGGTGGATCTTTATGGTTACGATAGATTCGTCTGTTTGCCCATCAAAATACCATTGCTGTACAATTTTCTTACCTTCTTCAAACTCCAGGTTTTTACCCACAATGCTGCCTTCCCACAAGGAAAACTCAGAACCTGGCTCGGTAGACATTTGCGCGGGTTCGCCTGTCCACAACTCTAAAGTTATAGGGTTTGTAAGCGCTGTATACACCTCTTCGGGGGTGGCCGGTAACAGGTAATATTTTTTAAGATCTTTCACCCGTGCAATTTAGCAGAAATATTTGAGAGGTAGGCGGCGATTTACTCACCTTTTACTCACCGCTACTGCAAGCGTACCGCTTGTGGCCACATGCTTGGTAAACACGTTACCATTCTGCAAAGTTTAATTGTTCATTACCGTCCTAAACCCACAAGCGGGACGCTTGCGGCAGCATAGGATAGTATGGGTTAACTAACGGTCCCGATAGGTAAAACGGTACGCCCGTAAACTTCATTTAATACACCGGCAATGCCTGTATATATGGCAGATAAGCCGCAGATAATGCCTTCGTAACCTGCAAGGTGTTTAATTGTTTCATCGCCTGTAGCATCGCCCCAAACCAGCAGCGCGAACAAAATGGTAAGCGAGCCGAATACAAATTGCAGCGCACGGTTTAGTTTTAAAGTGCCAAAAAACAGGCAGAAAGTAAAAAAGCCCCAGATGCCTAAATAAGCGCACATAGCGCCATCGGTTGGTTTTGTGCCCCAACCCAGTTTAGGCATAACAATAAGTGCCACCAGCGATAGCCAGAAAAAGCCATATGATGTAAATGCGGTTAACCCGAATGTGTTATTTTTCTTAGCTTCGATAATGCCTGCAATAACCTGTGCCAGCCCCCCATAAAATATGCCCATGGCCAGTATCATGGCATTTAGTTCGAAAAAACCGGCGTTATGGATGTTTAGTAGAACGGTGGTCATGCCAAAGGCACAAAGGCCAAGCGGTGCAGGGTTGGCAATGCCATCCTTTACAACTACCGGAGCAGGAGTGGTAGGTATCATAATAAAGTTTAATTTTGGTTTATAGATGCAATCTAATTGAAATAAATCGAATTAGCAATAGTTTTTTAAACCCAATGCGCTGTTAAACGTTACTTATTGACCATGCAGAAATTAGTATTGATACGCCACGGCGAAAGTATTTGGAACCAGGAAAACCGCTTTACGGGATGGACGGACGTAGATCTGTCTGAAGAAGGCCTGCAACAAGCCATACGCGCGGGTAAACTACTTGCACAAAATGGGTACACCTTTGATGTAGGTTTTACATCGGTACTAAAACGCAGCATAAAAACCATGCATTTTGCGCTGGAGCAGATGGATGCGTTGTGGATACCGGTACATAAATCGTGGCGGTTAAATGAGCGCTTTTATGGCGCATTGCAGGGGCTTAATAAAGCCGAAACCATTGAAAAGTATGGCGAAGAGCAGGTGCACAAGTGGCGCCGCGACCCTCATGAACACCCACCTGCCATTACCGAGCAGGACGACCGTTTCCCGGGCCATTACCTGCGCTATAATGACCTGACTTATCGTGAGCTTCCCCTTACCGAAAACCTGAGCGAAACCATGGACAGGGCATTGCCTTTTTGGCACGAAAGCATTGTGCCGGCCATTCGCGAGAATAAGAAGGTTATTATTTGTGCACACGGCAATAGTTTGCGTGCCCTTATACAATATATAGAGAACCTAAGCGACGAGGATGTAGCCAAACTGGATATCCCCACCGCAACCCCCTGGGTTTATGAGCTTGATGACCGGTTGAATTGTATAAAGCATTATTATTTACAGTAGGCATTACCCGCGCGTCATTGCGAGCGTAGCGTGGCAATCTTCGATAGGCAAGTCGGCGAAAAGCATGTCGAAGATTGCCACGTCGCTACGCTCCTCGCAATGACGCGTTTAAGAATGCAAACTGCAAACTTCTTACTGCGAACTGATTTCAAATCCCCAGTCTTTACCTTTATCAATAGCGGGTACACCTTTATCAAGCCATACAGGCATTGGTGCGCCTTTCAGGAAATGGTTAAAGAATTGCGCTTCGCGGATGCTGATATCCTTACGGTTTTGGCGTTTTACAAGGTTATGGGCTTCGTCATTGTATTGCAGCAACCAAACGGGTTTGCCCAGCCTGCGCAGAGCGGTAAACATTTCAATACCCTGGTACCATGGTACGGCGCCGTCTGCATCATTACTCATAATAACCACAGGTGTTTTTACCTTTGGCAGTTGAAACAATGGCGAGTTTTCGATATATAAATTAGGTTTGTCCCATAAACTGGCACCAATACGGCTTTGTGTTTTTTCGTACTGCGACTGGCGGTTGATGCCGCTTTCCCAACGGATACCACCGTAGGCCGAGGTCATGTTGGCTACTGGTGCGCCGGCCCATGCGGCGGCGTACATGTTGGTTTGGGTAATAAGATACGCCACCTGGTAACCGCCCCAGCTTTGGCCCTGTATCCCTATATGCTGCCCGTCAACCCAGGGGTTTTTCTTTAAAGCTTCAACGCCCGAGTTTACAAACTCAACCGCTGATGCGCCCGGATGGCCTGTTTCATAGCTGATATCCGGCGCGAAAACCAGATAACCATTACTTACAAACCACGATATAGGCAAACGTGATGGTGTTGGCGAAGGTGGAAGGTAATTGTATAAACCATCTGATAGTTTTTCATAGAAGTAGGCTATCATCGGGTATTTTTTGGCCGGGTCAAAATCTTCAGGTTTGTATAAAATTCCTTTTGATTTGTAGCCTTTCGGCGTTGTCCACTGTACCAGTTCTGCTGTGCCCCAATTGTATTGTGCTTGCTGCGGATTGATGGCGCTCAATTTTGTTTCCTGTAACAGATCGGCAGATACATACAGGTCCGGCGATTGGGTATAGCTGTACTTGGTATAAATAAACTCATTGGCATTTTTAGCCTTTTGCAAACCACTGTAGCCCATGGGTACCATTACCACTTTTTTAGGGGCGTAATCGCTGTTTAATTCTTTTTTATAATAGCCCCATTGCTTGTTTTCGTCGTTTTGGGCAATCATCCACAAGGTTTTTTTAGATGGGATGAATTTTTCTTCAGGGTCGTTACTGTCATAACGGAACTCAATTTTATACCTGCGGCCCATGCCATTGGTAAAACTGGTGGCTTTGCCCGTTGCCGGGTCAATCGCCCATATATCATACCTGTCATAGATCAGTACGCGTTTATCATTCTCTTCCCAGGCACTCAGGCCGTAGGGCGATGGATCATCCGGTACATCGTTATCTTCGGCACCTAATTTAACACCAAGCGTGCTGGTGATATTTATTTTTTTGCCTGAGGCAATGCTGTAGCTGTACCAGTTCTGGTTTTTAGAATCGAACCAAACCACATAATTGCCACCCGGTGATATACTGTAACGGGCTTTTAACCGGTTGTTGATCAGCATACGCTCGCCGGTTTTGGTATTAATGAGGTAAGCGGCTTGTTGCGAACCGCCTTCCCATTGCGACTGTACACGCGCGCCTGTATCGGTTAGCCCTAAAGCAAAGGGCGCATCGTTATTATCAGACACCATTATCTCGCGGATGCCTTTGTCACCCAGCTGAACCAGTTTGTGGGTGCCATCAGCCGGGCGGATAACCGCTTGGTAACTGCGCTTTAACTCGCGCTGCAGGTTTTTTAGCTGTTGCGGCTGCAGGTAATCGTCTTTATAGTTCCAGATATCAACACGGGCGTTCTCAAAATCTACTAATGTAGTATCGGCAGGTTTTGGGATAGGTGCAGTGCCAAAAAATAGGTTATTACCGCTTTTGCTAAAAAACACCTTACCATCGCCACTAACAGCCCAATTTACGGGCATACCAGCCGATGTTGGTTCGGCAATAACGGTTGCGCTATCATTGGTAGCGGTGTAGTAGTAGAGTTTAAAAGGTTTTACCAATGCCTTTTCGGGGTTCTTCTCGGCGGTAAATGCCAGCTGTTTACCGGCATCATCAAAAGTTAAGTTCTTATAATTACCACGGCCTGTGCTTATCGCTTTAAGCGTATCTTTCTCTATATCGTAAATGAACAGACCCGATACCACCGTTTTATTTTTCTTTGGGGCCGTAACCGAAAAGGCCAGCCATTTGCCATTTTTAGTAAGCTGATAATCGCTTACGTACCTGAAACTGCGGGTTTTGCCTTTTAATAACTGGTTTACCGTTAACTCAGCGCCATCTTTAACGGGTGGGGCAATAGTTGTTGCAATGGCTTTTTTGGAGGTATCAGCCGCTTCGGGCTTCTTAACGGTATCGGCAGGAGAGAGGTAAGCAACAACAGTTGCTTTGTCGGCTATTTTAAACGAGCGTATAGCCGGTATTTTGGTTACGGTATGGTTACCTAAGGTGATAATACCCAATGTGTCTTTCGGGAATTCGGATTGTTTTTTCTTTTTGATCTTAGCCTGGCGCACATCCTTATAAAACGGCCTGATCAACACTACAGCGTATTTAGAGTCGGCTGTAAAGCGTGCAGTATCTGCCCGCGGAATGTTAACCTGGTTTTTGCCGTTAGCGCCGGTTATTACCAAATTGGCATCGCCTTCTTGTGGTTTTACGGCATAAACTATCCATTTGCCGTCATTACTGATGCGCTCGCCAGCTATGTTTTGCCATCCGTCATAAACAGTTTGATCAAGCGGTTTTTTGGATGTTTTTTGTGCGGATGCGTAAACGCAGATTAATAAAAATGCGGGTAGTAAAAATTTTTTCATAGCAAGGCTGAATGTAACCAGCCCTAATATCTTAAAATTTAAACCATTGACAGGTATTGAAATGAAAAAGTTACAACAGATGTTTTGTAACTTTAAACACCAAACCTTAAAACATAACCAAATGCAACCTTTTTTCCCACCCGGAACTGTAATTGCCTTTGCCGGGCAAATAAACCAACAAACCTATTTATGCGGCGCAGATAATTATAGCCCAACACTATCGAATAATACCGGTTGGATACTGTGCGATGGCTCTGCGTTGACCGCATCCATTTTCCCGGAACTATTTAGCTGTATTGGTTATTTATATGGCGGTTATAACGACTCTTTTAACCTGCCTGATTACAGGGGATACTTTTTAAGAGGGCTTGCAGTTAATAGCACCCAGGACCCGGGGCTTAACAACCGCACAGCGGCGGTAAGCGGTATGAACTATGGTGTTGGCTCAACACAGCGAGGAATGGTGCAGCAGCATGGGCACCAGTATAATGCATTCCCCGTTCAGCAGGGCCAAGGGGGCCAATATTCCGCAGGTGCTACCATATCTCATCAGCAAAATGCCACCACTACTGGCTTATCTGATGGTAATAGTAACTTAAGCGGCGAAGAACCCCGCCCCAAAAATATTTATGTAAATTACCTGATATATGCAGGCCTGCCGGTTGGGGGCCAAGCGGTATAAATGTTAGTTTACAGGCAATAGTTTGGTGTTGGCCGTTATACTATTAAATATACGGTTAAAAAATGCTTTGATCTTATCCGTTATAGATTGATGGGATACAACAGGTTGTTGCAATATATCCTGCATGTCGTTATTATCATTCAGGTTGTCTTTGCCTTCCATTTCCTCCAGCACAAACTGGCGGACACCGGCATCCCGGTTGATGATCTCATCCATTTCGGTAAGGTCTTTTAAAGTTGCCTGTCCGTTACTGCGTTTTTTCCAAAGCACCTCAAACCTTTCCTGGGAGAGGGTGCGCCTGATAATATACCGGTTGCCTTTACTCATGACAATGCTATTAAGTCTACCGTACATCAAATCAGATGCCATGTATATAATTACCTTATTAACAATGTTTTATGAAACTATTTGAAAGCAGGTTGGTCGGTTTTATTACAATAAGTGTGCGGATGCGTGCAGTTGTTAACAAAAAAACCGGAAGTTTTGCTTCCGGCTTTTTTGTTTAGTATATCTTTAGTGTATAGCTCTTATTATTCTGTTCCACCTAACCTGGTTAAGCGTGCTTTGGGTACTGTCTATACTCATCCAGGTGATCATCGCTTTACCTACAATATGGTCTTCAGGTACAAAGCCCCAAAAGCGCGAGTCTTCCGAGTTATGGCGGTTATCGCCCATCATCCAGTAGTAGTTCATTTTAAAGGTATAGGTGTCTGTTTTTTTACCATTGATCATAACAGCAGCGCCATCGCGGGTAACCTTATTGTGCTCATAAACTTCTATCGAGCGGCCATATAAGGCCATAGTAGAATCATTTAGTTGAATGGTAGTGCCTCTTTTGGGGATCAGCAGCGGGCCAAAGTTATCTTCGTTCCATTTAATTTTTTCGTTATGTGGGAAGATCTGCGGGCTATATTCGCCTTTTGGCTCAATAACTTCCTTTATCGATTTAATATTTGAATAGCCTTTAAACTCATTATAGCTATCCGGCGGGATGATCATTTCATAGGTGGTTGGGTTATACTGGTAACGCACATCAATTTTAAGATCGTGGATCATCTCAGAATTGAGGTTGCTGCCATCGGTGATTACAACGTATGAAGTTTGGCCTTTTGGCGCGTTTGCATAGTATTTGCCGTTTGCATAAACCTTACCGTCTTTTATCTCCAGGATATCACCAGGGGTACCTACACAGCGTTTAATAAAGTGCGTGCGCATATCAACCGGGCGGGCAACAACTTCGGCAGGGTAGTTAAATACAACCGGGTCGCCTTTTTTTACTTCGCCAAAACCGGGCAGCCTGAAATAAGGTAGTTGTACGGCCTCCCAGTATGTTTTAACTTTCCACCAAAAACGGTCGATTCAAGGAAAGGTACAGAAATAGGTGTCATGGGCATACGTGCACCGTAAGCCATTTTACTCACAAAAAGGTAATCGCCCGTTAGCAGGCTGCCTTCCATTGATGCGGAAGGAATGGCGTATGCCGAGAACAACAAACCACGGATAATAGTTGATGCAATTACTGCGAATAAAATAGCGTCCACCCATTCGCGCATAACACTCTTTTTAGGTTTGTTAACGTCCTTTTTTTTGCGTGATAAAAACTTCCAGTTCATGGTTAATTGTGGTTTATGTTTAACTGTGCGTTGATATTAGACTGGTATAATGCCCATTTGTTACAGAAAATTTTCACATGATTATTATGCCTGGTTATTAATAAAACTGCCTTGCCCGCAAGTGAAATGCTTTGTCCGATATCGAACAAATTTCATTTAATTAAAATTCATAATAACCTATATATCAATATTTTAAATTTGGTATAGCTCTTGTAAATCCCTTGTCAAAATTTGAGCACAATAATAAAATGGACAAGGTAATTGAAGAAGAAGTAACGGCACGTAAAAAGAAGAATGCCATTATCATAGCAATAGTTGTAATTGTTGTACTGGCAGCTGCTATATGGTTGCTGCGCAACTCATTAAAATCAACCATTCGCAAGGCTGATGTAACTACAGCCGTGGTTGAAAAAGGCAGTGTTGAAAATACGCTAAACGCCACCGGCGAGGTTTTGCCCGAGTTTGAAGAGATCCTAACCAGCCCCATTAATGCATCTATCAAAAAAGTACTGATGGATGCCGGCAATAAAGTAAAAGAAGGGCAATCTATACTTACGCTTGATAAATCGGCCACGCAAACCGAGTTCGAAAAATTGAACTTTCAGTTGCAAAGCAAGCGTAATGAGATAGGCAAGCTTAAACTCGACCTGAATAAAAGCTTTTTCGATATCCGCTCTAATAATGATATCAAACAACTGCGCATCAGCAACCTGGCCGATGCGGTTGAGAACGCCAAACGCCTTTTTAAGGCAGGCGGCGGTACCCGCGAAGGTATTGAACAGGCCGAACTGAACCTGAAAGTTGCCCAGCTGGAGAAGAAACAATTAGAGAACGAGATAAAAAGCAAGCAGCAAACCATGCAGATAGAGATAAAGGAAGCCGAGATTGCCCTTGCCATACAACAGAATGACCAGAGCGAACTGCAACGTAAGTTAAACCTGGCCAACATTATTGCCACACGCGGCGGGGTGGTTACCTGGATAAACAAAAATATAGGCGCCACCGTACGCGAAGGCGAATCGCTTGCCCGCATTGCCGACCTGAGCAGCTTTAAGGTGAACGGCAGTATATCTGATAACTACATGGATCAGTTGCGCAATGGTATGCCGGTTATCGTCCGCATAAACGAGCAGCAGATGAAGGGGCATGTGGCCAACGTGTATCCATCAGTACAAAACAGCATTGTAACCTTTGATGTGCAGCTTGATGAGCGTAACAACAAACAACTACGCCCAAATATGAAGGTGGATGTGTTTTTGGTGACCGACCTGCACAACAATGTAATGCGTGTAGCCAATGGCCCGGCATTTAAGGGCGCAGATGTGCAGGACATATTTGTGATAAACGGCGGCAAGGCCGAAAAAAGAAAGGTACACATCGGCTTAACCAATTTTGATTTTGTGGAAATAAAAGATGGCATAAAACCGGGCGATGTTGTGATAACATCAGACATGAGCGAGTTTAAAAATTCAACCGAGCTCACTATTAAAAACTAATACAATGAAATACCTATACCTTATCATATTACTATCCATCGGCACCACCGCTTTTTGCAGCAGTGGCGCCGATACCCTGCGGCTTAGCTTGCAGGAGGTGGTTGAAATGGCCAAGAAAAACTCGATAGCCGCTAAACAAGCCACTACTGTGCGCGAAACCAAATACTGGCAGTGGCGTACTTTTAAATCAAACTATCAGCCGCAGTTGTCATTAACAGGCATTTTGCCGGGCTACAGCAAAACCTACACACAGGTGTTACAGCCAAACGGTACCATATTGTTTCAGCCTATACATAATGATAACTCGTCGTTACAGTTGGATTTTAGTCAGGGCATCACGGCAACAGGCGGTACCATTTATGGTACAACCCAAATGCAGCGTTTTTATGATTTCGACAGAAATAACGTGCTTTATAATGGGGTGCCTTACGCATTAGGGTACAGCCAGCCACTGTTTCAGTTTAATGCCTTGCGATGGGATAAAAAGATAGAGCCGTTAAAGTTTAATGAAAGCAAGCAGGCATACATCGAATCGCAGGAACAGATAGCTTATACGGTAAGCGGTTATTTCTTTGATCTGCTTTTGGCGCAGGTGAACTTACAGATAGCGGAAACCAACTACACCAACACCCAAAAAATCCTGAAGATAGCGAAGCTAAAGTTCGACCTGGGGAAGGTATCAAAGAACGAAATATTACAGCTGCAACTGGAGCAATTGAATGCCCAAAAGGCAGTAGGTACCGCCAAACGTGATATGGAGATAGCCACGCTTACCCTGCGCAGTTACACGGGTATTGAAAGCGATGATAAGATAGCTTTAATGCTGCCCGGCTCGTCTATCAACATGACGGTATCTGCCGATAAGGTGCTGGCCGAAGCGTTTGATAACCGGTCGGACGCGATTGCCTTTGTACGCCGTATTGCCGAAGCCAAAAGGGATGTTGCCAAGGCAAAGGGGCAAAGCGGGCTGGTGGCTACACTTACTGCAAACCTGGGGTTCTCTAACAGCTCTCCTAAAATTTTGGATGTTTATAAATCACCGCAAAACCAGCAGTTGCTGCAATTGCAATTCTCCATACCGGTAATGGATTGGGGGCGCTCTAAATCGCGCGTAAAAACGGCGCTGGCCAATGAGCAGTTTACCCAGTATGCGGTTGAGCAGGACAAACAGACCTTTAAGCAGCAAATAGTAACCCAGGTAACGCTTTTTAATATGATGAAAGACCAATTGGTGTTTACCGCGCAGGCTGACAGTATCGCGTCAGAAAAGTACCAGATAGCCCGCGAACGCTATGTTTTAGGCGACCTAAGTATCACCGACCTGAGTATCGCTTTTGAAGAGAATGACCGGGCAAAGCGCGATTATGTTGCCGCCCTGCGCGATTTCTGGGGCGCTTACTACCAGCTGCGGTACCTGTCGCTTTACGACTTTGAAAAAAATCAAAAAATAACTTATAAATAAAAACTCTAAATTAATCACATGATAAAATTAAACAATATTCAAAAAGTATATCGTACAGATACTATTGAAACACTGGCACTTAATGGCATTAACCTTGAAATTGCCGAAGGCGAATTTTTATCTATCATGGGCCCATCGGGTTGCGGCAAAAGTACGCTGCTAAACATTATGGGCCTGCTTGATGAACCATCTAAGGGCGATATCAGCATTGCCGGGCAAACTACCGATCGCTTTAACGATAAGCAACTGGCCAAATTCCGTAACCAAAAGCTGGGGTTTATATTCCAGAGTTACCACCTGATAGGCGATTTGCAGGTAATAGATAATGTAGAACTGCCTTTACTATACCGTGATACTACTGCGAAGGAGCGCAGGCGTTTGGCAACCGAAGCATTGGAAAAGGTAGGGTTGAGCAATCGCTTGAAACACTTCCCCAAGCAATTATCTGGCGGGCAGCGCCAGCGGGTAGCCATAGCGCGTGCTATTGTAGGTAACCCCCAAATTATACTGGCCGATGAGCCTACCGGTAACCTGGATAGCGCCATGGGTAACGAGATAATGGAAATACTATTGCAGCTTAACCGTAATGATGGCACTACCATAGTAATGGTTACACACGATGAAAATATGGCGCAAAAAACCCACAGTTTGGTAAGGTTGTTTGATGGCTCGCAGGTTCAATAATTCATTAGCCTAAACAAAAAAGATCATGTTAAAAAATTACTTCAAAATAGCCATAGCGGTGCTAAAGCGCAGAAAGTTTTTCACTTTCATCAGCTTATTTGGCATCAGCTTTACCCTTACCGTATTAATGGTATTAACCGCTTTTATTGATAGGGTGGGCAATTCAAACTATCCTGATAAAAAACGTGACCGATCATTATATATCCTTAATATGGAAATGACGGGTTCTAAAACTCACGCGATGACCAAGGGGCCACACTCTTTTTACTTTTTAGATCATTACACTAAAGGTTTAAAAACGCCGGTAAAAATAGCCATATCATCAATGTTTGATTTTTCGAGCGCTTATGTAAATAATAAAAAAGTACCTATCAGCCTAAAATTTACTAATGCCGATTACTGGAATGTTTTAGATTACGATTTTTTGGAAGGCAAACCATTTGGTAAGCAGCAGGTAGATAATGCCGAAAAAGTTGCTGTGATATCTGAGGATACCAAAAACGCCTACTTTGGCGAAGCGCCATCTGTAGTAGGTAAATATATAGAGGTTGATAATATTAAATACCGGGTAAGCGGAGTGGTAAAAAATGTGCCTATCACGCAATTAACCATGTATGGCGATATGTATCTGCCATATACCGTATCAAAAAATAATTACGCAAAAGACAGGGAGCTTAACGGAAATTTCTCGGGCATACTGCTGGCAAAATCTGCAGACGACCTGCCCAAAATGCAAAAGGAATATTTGAATATGGTATCGCGGATAAAAATTACCGATAAGGAATTTGACCACCTGTATAGCTTTGCCGATACTTACTTTACAAGTTTAATAAGAATAATTCTTGGCAATGGCCCCGACTCCGGTATCTCAAAAATGATTATCGGCCTTAGCATATTTGTATTCCTTTTTATGCTGCTGCCAACAATTAACTTGGTTAATATAAATATTACCCGCATTATGGAACGCTCGTCAGAGATTGGTGTACGCAAGGCCTTTGGCGCATCGTCGCAAACATTGGTTTACCAGTTTATTGTGGAGAATATAATTTTAACCCTGCTGGGCGGGCTGATAGGAGTGGTGCTTTCTGTAATAGTTATGCAGATCATTAATAGCTCGGGGCTTATAGCCAACCTTAATCTCAGCCTTAATTATATGGTGCTTTTTTGCAGTTTGCTGGCTTGTTTGGTATTTGGGTTATTATCCGGCGTGTACCCGGCGTGGCGTATGTCGCGGTTAAACGTAGTTAACGCCTTAAAGGCATAGTACATTAATTAACATTTAAATAAAATATTATGATTAAGCATTTGTTTAAGCTGATCTGGAATAAAAAGAAGCAAAACTTTTTACTCATTACCGAGATATTGGTATCCTTCATGGTAATATTTGCGGTGTTTACCCTGGTGGTGAATTACTATCAGCATTATAAACAACCCATGGGGTTTGAATCTGACCGTGTATGGGTTATCAATTATCAGAGCGACGTTAACATCAAGGATAAAGATTCATTAGATGTATACTATAAAACCATATTGGGCAATATAAAGGCTATGCCGCAGGTGCAGGAAGCAAGTTTCGCCAGCTCGAACGTGCCGTTTTCGGCCAATACGCATATGAACAATGTAGATTATAAGAAAACGCATGTTAACCGTGTTAACTATTATACCGCCGGTGATACCTACGATAAGGTATTAGGTATGAAAGTGACCGAAGGCCGCTGGTTTGGTAAACAAGATGATGCCGCAACAGTTAGGCCAATGATTATAAACCGCACTTTAAGGCAGCAACTGTTTGGTAGCGGCAAGGCCCTTGGCGAAAAAGTTGGCGATGATAACAGTAACAAAATGGTTATTATAGGTGTTGTAGAAGATGTAAAAGCCAAAGGTGATTATCAGGAGGGCGGGTTTGCCATGTATAAACGTATTGATACTTCATCAAACGATGGCAGGGGCAGGATATTAGTAAAAGTGAATACTAATGCCGATGCCGCTTTTGAAAGCCGTTTGTATAAACTAATGGCAAGTAACGCTAACAATTCGGGCATTGAGATAGAGCACCTTACAGATAAGCGTAAAACCATCAATAGTACTACACTTATACCAATGATAATTTTACTTATTGTAGCCTGTTTTCTCATCATTAATGTGGCTTTAGGCTTGTTTGGTGTGCTTTGGTATAATATAAACAAGCGCAAAGGCGAAATAGGCTTACGCAGGGCAATTGGCGCAAGCGGTAATTCTGTATCATGGCAATTGGTAACAGAATCTATGATACTGGCTACATTGTCGCTTATTATAGGGGCATTTTTCGCGGTGCAGTTCCCGCTGTTGAATGTATTTGACTTGCCTGCAAGTGTTTATCTGGTGGCAATACTTTTGTCGGTAATATTTATTTACCTGCTGGTGCTGGTGTGCTCGTTATATCCCGGCAAACAGGCTTCGGCAATTTTACCGGCAGTTGCTTTACATGAAGAATAATACTTTAGATTTGGCTATATGATACTGGTTATTGATGATGATATTGCTGTACGCACCTCACTGCTACTGTTGCTGAAAAGCCAAAAGTATGAGGTTACGGGTGCCGAAACACCGGCCGAGGCTTTAAAGATCATAAAAAGCAACGTGCCGCAGCTTATTATCCTCGACCTGAATTTTTCTATCAGTACATCGGGCGAAGAGGGTATGGTTTTGCTTGCGCAGATAAAAAAGCTGGAATCCAATATCCCCATTATCCTGATAACAGGCTGGGGTAGTATTAACCTGGCCGTACAAGGCATGAAATTGGGTGCTAACGATTTTATTAATAAACCCTGGGACAACGGGCACCTGCTGCAATCAGTAAAAACATTAATAGACCTGCAGGAGCAAAAGGAAGTAAGCCTTACCCGCAAACAATTAGATAAAGAGTATAACTTTCGGCATATTATTGGCGAGGACCCGCAGATGCTGCAAATACTGGAAACCATTGGCCGGGTTGCCGCTACCGATGCCTCCATACTAATCATGGGCGAGAGCGGTACCGGTAAGGAACTGATAGCCGAGGCTGTGCACCAGAACAGCCTTCGGGCTAACAAGCCTTTTATTAAGGTGAATTTGGGCGGTATCTCTACCTCGTTGTTTGAGAGCGAGATGTTTGGGCATATCCGCGGGGCATTTACCGATGCGCGGTTTGACAGGGCAGGGCGCTTTGAACTGGCTAACAAGGGTACCATATTTTTAGATGAAATTGGCGACCTGGATGCTGGCAGCCAGGTAAAACTGCTGCGGGTATTGCAGGACAGGACTTACGAGGTGCTTGGCAGCAGCCGTACCAAAACAGTTGATGTACGCATAGTTTGCGCCACCAATAAAAACCTGAACCAAATGGTGAGCAGCAGCACTTTCCGCGAGGATCTGTTGTATCGCATCAACCTGATAACTATCACCCTGCCTGCCCTGCGTGATAGGCCTGGTGATATACCTTTATTGGTAAACTTCTTCATCAATAACCTCAAACAGATCTACAACCGGCCGCAGCTTAACGTATCAAAAGCGGCTATGAAATGGCTGCAGCAACTGCCGCTTCCGGGCAATATCAGGCAGTTGAAAAACCTGGTAGAACGCTCTATATTGGTAAGCAAGGGCAACGAACTGGGCATTGATGATTTTAAATCGCAGTTAGAGCAATCGCCTGTAAAGCAAGGTAACGCTAAGGTGCCTGCCGTTGGCAGTATAACGCTGGAGGAGATGGAAATTGAAATGATAAAAAAGGCGATGCTTTATCATAAAAATAAGGTGGCCAAAGCTGCAACGGCACTGGGGCTTACCCGTAGCGCCCTATACCGGCGATTAGATAAGTTTGAGATTCCCTACGATGAAACTGAGGACTAAATACATCCTTTTTGTAACCATTCTGCACCTGCTCACCCTTGGGCTTACTTTCTTTATTTTTAATGAGAAAAGGGTTTACTTTATCGCATCCGAGGTATTCATCATCATATCCCTGGTTATTGCCATAAGGCTTTACGGTCAGCTTATACGACCCATAAAGCTGCTTTTACAAGGGATTGATGCCCTGAAGGACCGCGATTTTAATGTTAAATTTTTGCCTACAGGTAAGCACGAGGTAGACCAACTCATAAACGTATACAACCAAATGATAGACCAGTTAAGAACCGAGCGTACCCAGCAGGAAGAACAGCATTTTTTCCTGGAGAAGCTTATCTATACTTCGCCAACAGGTATTATCATTTTGGATTATAATGAGCTGGTACAGCAAATAAACCCGAAGGCTTTACAGATCCTTGGGATGGATGAAAAGGAACTCGTTGGCAACAATATTAAAGAGTTACAACACCCGCTTTTTGAACAGGCCAGGGCGTTAAAAGCCGGCGAAACCATTACTGTTAAGCTTAGCGGTATTACTACCTACAAGCTACAAAAATCGCATTTTATTGACAGGGGCTTTCAGCGCGATTTTATTATGATAGAGGAACTTACCGCCGAGATACTGGCTGCCGAAAAAAACACTTATGGTAAGGTGATCCGTATGATGGCGCACGAGGTGAATAACACCGTGGGGCCGGTAAACTCCATCATCCAGTCAACCCTTAAAAATGACGAATTGTGGCACAATCAAACCGATAATCAGTTAAATAATGCCCTGCAGGTAGCTTTCGACCGCAACCAGAACCTGAACTACTTTATGCGCAACTTTGCCGACCTGGTGAAACTGCCCGAAGCCAATAAAAAACAGACCGACCTGAATCAATTACTGCATGCTATTATTCAATTAATGCGGGTAAAGGCGCAAGAGAATAAGATCAGTTTGGTTTACCAACCGCTGCCACAGCCATTTTATATTACCGCCGATGTACAGCAGATGGAACAGGCGTTGATCAATATTGTAAAAAACGCCATCGAATCTATTGGAAACAATGGCGTTGTTGAATTTAAGGTAGATGTTAAAACCCGGCAGTTGATAATTTTAGATGATGGTAAAGGTATCAGCGCCGAGCAAAGTTTGCAGCTTTTTACCCCGTTTTACAGTACCAAAAAGGATGGGCAGGGTATAGGCCTTACTTTAGTGCGAGAGATAATGCTGAACCACGGCTACGAGTTTTCGCTTAAAACCATAGGAGAAAAGCAAACCGTTTTTACCATCAGTTTTTAACGCATAGCCACAAGCATCACAATGCTCATGGCTATCATCAAAGCGTCTTCAATAATGGTAACGGTGCTCATGGGCAGGTTAAAAACCGCGCCAAGGCAGGCACATTTTATCTTACGTTTGTTTAATACGCTTTGCAGCACACCTATGATGCTGATGCTCATTACTACAAGCGTTACCACATTGGTTAGTACTGGGTTAAAACCCACCGCGAACGCCAGCCCTAAAGCCAGTTCCACAAAAACATAGATGTATCCCCAGGCTTTAAATTTTTTAGCTACAATATCATACATGCTATAGCTATCGGCGAAGCCAGTGATATCAAGCATCTTAAAGAAGGAGAACACCAGGAAAAAGCCGCTCATAAATATGCGCATGCCCGTCATCCAGCCAAAACCGCCTGTAACCGAGATTAAAACAGATACCAGCGATACATATCCAAATATCAGTAATACGGGTTTGTAGGTTTCCCAAAACGAGCGTTTATCCTCCTCGTCCATACTAAAAGCCGGGGTAGGTGCATGATGTTGGTGCATTTCTGAAAGTGCATATTTTGGATATGGCGCTAAGGCGGCTTGTAGCGTTTGCGTATCTACATGGTGGCTCATCGTGATATAGGCTTTGCTATTGGCCAGGTCTATGTCCACTCCGGTTATACCCGGTATGTTTGATAATAAGCTATTTACTTTTGCCTGGCAGCCGGTACAGGTCATGCCGGTAATGTTATAGGAATGTGTCATTGTGTTTGAATTTTTATAACACAAATGTACGGGTGCACTGCAGGCCGGATGTTACGTAATTACGGGAATGGTTTATAACATTTACAGGTCTTCTATATTGCGGCGCTTGTTCTCTTTTAATGACCTGTAGAAAGTGGGGGTTAAGCCTGTTTGTTTTTTAAATTGCGACGATAGATAGGCGACACTGCTATAACCAAGCTGGTTGGCAATTTGCGATAAGGTAAGCTCATCGTACATCATCAGTTCTTTTACCTTCTCTATTTTTTGGGCGATGAGGTATTTCTCAATAGTGCTGCCCTCAACTTCCGAAAACAGGTTGCTGAGGTAGCCATAATCATAATTGAGTTGGCCGGAGAGATAATCGGACAGGTTGAGATTAGTTTGTTCTTCGCTATAGTGGATAAGATTAACTATAGCCGTTTTTATTTGTTCAATAATGCGGCCTTTACGGTCGTCAATAATCTCGAAACCCAATAGTTTGAGGTTATCATTTAACTGTTGTACCGCGTTTTTATCCGGCTCGTCGCTTATTTCAACTTCGCCCAGTTCTACTGATACGGGGTGCATGCCCACTTTTTCAAGCTCGGCTTTAACCACCATTTTGCAGCGGCTGCAAACCATATTTTTAATGTAGAATTTCATCCCCCTAATTTAGCGATAACAGATTTAACTAACGGTAAGGCATAGTATTTTGACAAATACTTGCGTAAATTTACTTAACCAAGTAAACCAATTATGGCAACTCAAGTATTATCGGCAGATCAGATAGCGGCTTATCATCATGATGGCTATATCGTAATCAAAGACTTTTGTTCGGCAGCGGAGATCGACAGGCTGTACACAACCGCACTGAATGATGATGCCATGCGTAAAAACGCCCTTGACCTGAACGACCAAAGCGGCAAAAAAACGCGGCTGTCGTTATGGTTTACCCCCGGTAGTGATGTGTTTGGTTATTTAACCCGCAGCCAAAGAATGATAACGCCTGTTCATCAGTTAATGGATGGCGATGCACCTGTTTGCCACTTTCATTCTAAGCTGATGCAAAAGGAACCAAAAGTTGGCGGCGCCTGGGAGTGGCACCAGGATTATGGTTACTGGTATAAAAATCAGTTTATGTTCCCGGATCAGTTGATGAGTGTAATGGTAGCGCTTACCAAAGCCAATAAAGAAAATGGCTGCCTGCAGGTGATCAAAGGTTCACATAAACTCGGTAGGGTGAACCATGGCTTCTCTGGCGAGCAGGTGGGTGCGGATATGACCATGGTAAACAACGCCCTGCAAACTATGGAATTGGTATATTGCGAGCTGGAGCCCGGCGACGCCCTGCTGTTTCACAGTAATCTGTTGCACCGGTCGGAAGCTAATTTATCTGACGGGCCGCGCTGGTCTGTTATATCCTGCTATTCGCGGCAAAGCAACCTGGCCTATAACGAAACATCAACCTCGTGGAAAACGCCTGTAGCGGTTGTGCCAGATGAAGCTATACTACACTGGGATGCAGGCTCACTCTCTAACAATGATTTCCTGGCCAAAGAGAACGACCCGGCTTTGAAAGAAACCGGGTGGGAGAAGTAGGGGCCGATATTAAGCCTTCAAAAGATTAATAACCCAGAAGTAGACACAGATTATTTTGCACCAAACATTCCTATGGAATGTGCCGGTTTGTTATTTGTTTTTCTACCAACTATACATCCCTATGGGATGTAAAACGAAGACATCGTTCCATGGGAACGACTGGTTGGTAGCAATATTAAAAAGAATTTTTATCGTTCCATCGTAACGTTTGGTGAAAATGCGGACTGTTTAAAGCAGAGGACTTAAATACCTATTTTTTACGCTTTTTAGCCGGGTTGGCAATTTTATTATAAGCAAGCGAAGTGTTTATCCAGTAATCAAAATCTTTACCGTTTCGCAGGGCATTGTCTTCAACATAAACATAGCCCTTCATGGTGCGGCTGCCGCTCCACATCATGCTGGCGCCGTTTTTTTCTAACGCTGTTTCAAACTCATCCGGTCCTACGCGGCAAAGCAGGTCAGCATTGCGTACACAAATACATAGCTTATCATCAACCATAAAGCACAAACCGCCAAACATAGGTTTTTCGGTAACGTTTGTGGCATCAATTAATGCTTCACGTACCCGGTTTGCCTGTTTCTCGTCGTACCCCATTGTTAATTATTCTACGGTTATCTCATCTGCAAAAATATACGATGGATTACCTTTACCCTCATGCCATTCGGGCAGCGCGCCAAATTGTTTGGCAACTACTTTAATATACCTTGCCTTTTTATTAATTGGCGCGGTGTATTCCTGTGTTTGCGGGTCAAGTTCTTTCACATCAATCTTACTGTTTACTGTCGCAGCCAGCTTGTAGTTTTTGCCATCGTCAGATAGCCAGTATTCAACCGAGCGTGGGAAAACTATCCATGCGCGGGTATCCTGTAAGGTGCCTATGCTTACTTGCTTAACGGGTTTTACCTGCTCCAGGTCAAGTATCGCTATCAAATCGTTGTTCTGATAACCTTGCCAGTTACCCAAACGCCAGTTAGCCGTTCCGTGTATGCCGTTTATTAGTGTTTCATCACCCTGCGCAGAATAGTTGGGCAGGTATTTGTTGATCAATGTAAGCTTTATATCTCCACGTATTTTAGTGAACGTAGCCTCGTCAACAAAGCTGCTCTTACCACCTCTTACGGCAATAGCCTTAACGGTGGTGTTCACCATGATGTTGATAGGCTTGCTGTATTCTGTTGATGCTGCTGTAGGGGTGCTGCCATCTAAAGTATAATATAATTTGGCGGTGCTATCAGCGCAAGCTATCTCTACACTGATGGATTGTTTAAAGGTTTTAGTGCCCGATGTGATGTAGGGGTTGGGTACTATCAATTCATCAGTTATAGCCGATGTTGGTTTTTCCAGATCTTGTATAAACAGTTTATTGGCCAGCCTGCCGGTGTATACCTCAAATTCGCCACCTTTTGTAACATCTTCATAGGTTATATACAGCTTGTTGTAAGGCTTTTTATCAAGGTTCATACCCTGCAGGTAAAAATTACCACGGCTTACCGTAGCGCCAGGGTTGCTGATGGTGAATTTTTTACCGTTCTCCATGTTGATGGTGATCTTCTCGAACTGTGGCACACCAACCTGGTATTGCTGCTGCCCCGGTGCAATATTGTAGATGCCTAAACAACTCATTACATACCATGCCGACATCTGCCCGCAATCCTCATTACCCGACAGGCCATCAGGCTGGGCGCTGTATTGCTCGCGCAGTATTTTGCTTACATAATACTGTGTTTTATCGGGCGAGTTGGTAAAGTTATACAGGTAAGCTATATGGTGGCTTGGCTCGTTACCATGTGCATACTGGCCAATAAGGCCGGTAACGTCATCCTGCTGGCGGCCGCTAAGTTTGGCGTTGGTGCTGAATAATTCATCAAGCTTAGCTTCAAAGTTTGCCTTGCCGCCCAGGCTTTTTATGAGGCCTTCTACATCCTGTGGTACTAAAAAGCTATACTGCCAGGCATTGCCCTCGGTGTAATTGTTGTTTATCTCAGTAGGCTCAAAAGGAGTGTACCAGCCGCCATTGTCGCGGGCCTGCATAAAACCGTTTTGATTATTGTGTACGTTTTTCCAATATTGGGCACGCTGAATGTATACTGCATAATCCTGCGGTTTGTTCAGCATTTTTGCCATTTGGGCAATACACCAGTCGTCAATAGCGTAATCAAGTGTTTTTGCTACCGATTCGTGCTCTACATCGGCATTTACAGCACCGGTAGCCCTGTAATTATCCAACCCAAACTGGTTGCGGTTAACCGCTGCTTTCATGGCTGTAAATGCTTCTTCAGCATCAAATCCACGGATCCCCTTTGCATAAGCATCTACAATAACCGGGATGGAGTGGTTGCCCACCATACAATAGGTTTCTGTAGTAGCCAGTGGCCATATAGGTAGTAAACCACCTTGTTCGTAAACGGCTAAAAAGGTTTTAATAAAATCAAGCGTACGTTTACGGTCTATCAGGTTTAGCAGCGGATTTTCGGCGCGATAAGTATCCCACAAAGAAAAGGCGGTGTAGTAAGTAAAACCATTAGTAGTGTGGATCTTTTGATCCATGCCACGGTATTGCCCGTCCACATCATTGTAGGTGCTTGGCGCAACCATGCAATGGTATAGGGCAGTGTAAAACATTACCTGTTTTTGTTTGGCATAGTCCGGTACTTCTTCCTTTTTACCCTTAGCAACAGGCCTGGTTGTACCGTAAGGATTGTATACAGAGTTTGCCTCGCGCTGTTGGGTAACATTTGGTGCGCCGCCTTCAACCTGTATTTTTGAAAGTTCTTCGTTCCAGGCCAGTTTGGTTGCCTTCACCACTTTTTTAAAGTCGAAGTCGGGCATTTCGGCATCCAGGTTTTTTAAAGCGCCTTCGGCACTAACCGATGAGATACTAACTTTGGAGATAATCGTACCCGGGTCATCAAACTGGATATACATTTTTATGTTTTTGCCTTGCAGTTTGTTCTTCCCCTGTTGCACCTGGTCGTCTGAGGCGATGCCGTATGATTTAAACGGTTTAGAGAATTTGGCGTAGAAGTATAAATGCTGATCTGTAGCCCATGATTTTGAGCGGCGGAAACCTCGGATCTCATGGTCATTTACTACTTCTATCCAGCTATCCAGCACCTCATCACGGTGCTGCAGATCAATAATAATATTGCCTTGCGGCGCATTTTTGTAATCGTATTTGTGTACGCCAACACGGGTTGTGGCGGTAAGTTCTACACCGATGTTGTATTTATCGAGCAGGGTGCTGTAATAACCGGGAGAAGCTGTTTCGTTAGCTTTTTTAAAGCCCGAGCGGTAATCGGTGTTTTTTAATTGAGGTTCGCCTGTGGTTGGCATAAACAGTACATCGCAAAGGTCGGCAATGCCGGTTCCGCTCAGGTGGGTATGCGAAAAGCCGTAAACTACGCTATCAGTATAATGATAACCCGAAACGCCGTCCCAGCCCTCTAAACGGGTATCCGGACTTAACTGTACCATCCCAAAGGGAGCAACTGCGCCGGGGTAAGTATGGCCGTGGCCGCCTGTACCTATAAAGGGGTCTACAAATTGCGTAACATCTTTCTTTTTCTTTTGGGCCGATGCGCTAAACGCAGTAAAAAGGGCCAATACAATTGCAACACCACGAACTATAGATCTCATTTAAAAAAACTTTTAGGAACGTGCAAAATAGGAAGATTTATTGAGGTAGGAAAGAGCGCATTTGTCATGCTGAACGCATGTGAAGCATCTAATCGCCGAGAAGCAAATCGAATAAGTAAAGTTCATTATAGATCCTTCGCTATCGCTCCGGATGACAAGGGTGAGAGGATTAATTAATCCTCTATCGTAAATTTATCTGCATCCTTCAGAAAAGGCAGCGCACGGCGGGCTTTTTTTACTTCATCGCCGATGATGGAGAAAGTGTAAACGTCCTCTTCATCACGTTTGTAGTAAACTACGTTGCCGTTAGGATCGATACAGGTAGAGTCGCCGGAGTGATAAATTTCGTTGCCATCATGGCCGACACGGTTTACACCGATAACATAAGCCTGGTTCTCCACCGCACGGGCGGGGATAAGCGTACGCCAGTGCAAGGCGCGTTTTTCGGGCCAGTTGGCTACTATCATCAACAGATCGTAATCTTCATCAACATTACGCAGCCACACCGGGAAACGCAGGTCGTAACATATAGCCGGACAAATTTTCCAGCCGTTTAGTTCCACGATCAGCTTTTTGGTGCCGGGGGTGTAAACGGTGTGTTCTTTACCCAGGGCAAAAAGGTGGCGCTTGTCGTAATGCTCATGGGTACCATCGGGGCGTACCCAAAGCAGGCGGTTGTAAAATTTACCACCTTCTTTTATAATGATACTGCCCGTTACTACACATTCGTATTTCTGTGCGGTTTTTTGCATCCATTGCATGGTTTTGCCGTCCATGGTTTCGCCCAATGCTTCGGCGTTCATGGTGAACCCGGTATTAAACATTTCGGGCAGGATGATGAGGTTGGTTTTTTCGCGTATGTTGGATAACCGCAACGAAATGTTTTGCAGGTTTTTATCTGTGTTTTCCCAAAATAAATATCCCTGATATACCGTAATTTTCAGATTATCCATAAAACGATGCTTTTTTAAGATAGCGGCAAATTAAATTATACGTAAATGTTTGCTGTAAGGTTAAACCTTTATCAACCTATCAACGGCTTTATCCAGTGTTTCTTGCCTTTTGGCGAAACAAAATCGCAAAACGTGCCTGTCGGTACCTTTGCGGTAAAACGCGGATACCGGTATGGCAGCCACGCCAATTTCTTTTGTTAGGCGTATGGCAAAGTCAGTGTCTTTTTCATCTGTAATAGCGTCATACGTTACCGATTGAAAGTACGAGCCTGAACATGGCAGCAGTTTAAAACGACTTTGTTCTAATCCGTTACGGAAATAATCGCGCTTTTCCTGGAAAAATGCCGGCAGGCTCAGGTAAGTGTTAGCATCCTTTAAATATTCGGCAATGGCATACTGTAAAGGTGTATTCACACTGAATACCAAAAACTGGTGGATCTTCCTGAACTCCTGCATTAAATGAGCGGGAGCGAGGCAGTAACCCATTTTCCAGCCGGTAGCGTGGAAGGTTTTACCAAACGATGCCACAATCATACTACGTTGCTGTAATTCGGGGTACCGGGCCATGCTGTGATGCTCCTGCCCGTCAAAAACCAGGTGCTCATAAACCTCATCGCTTAGTATCAGTATATCCTGATTTTTAACCAGTGCGCTTAATTCGTCAATATCCTCGCGGCTTAAAATAGTAGCGGTAGGGTTATGCGGCGAATTAAGGATGATCATTTTTGTTTTATTGCTTACCAGCCTTTTTACCATATCCCAGGCAATGCGGTAGTCGGGCGGTTCAAGCTCTAACGATTTTACCACACCACCCATTAGCTTAATGGCAGGGGCATAGCAATCATAAGCGGGCTCAAACATAATAACCTCATCGTTTGGATGGATAACCGCGCTAATAGCCGTAAAAATGGCCTGCGTACCACCGGCAGTAACGGTTATCTCCGTTTCGGGGTCATACTGGGCTCCGTAATTTTTTTCGGTTTTAATGGCAATTTGCTCGCGCAGGGCCATAACGCCGGCCATAGGCGCGTACTGATTGTGCCCATTCTGCATAGCCTTATGCACCAGTTCTATCAACTCGGGCGAACAGGAATAATCCGGGAAGCCCTGCGATAAATTTATCGCGCCATGCTCGGCAGCCAGTGCCGACATGGTGGTGAATATATTTGTCCCGGTTTGGGGTAATTTAGAAATAACAGATATCATGTAGGGGGCTAAATTAACCAATAAACGCAATTATAGCCAGATTGTTTAAAAATGAACGAATAACTAACAGTTATTTCCCGGTAGAAACCTTCCAAAAGGCATCAGCATTATTGGTGCGGTAACGCTCAATGGTAAAGTTGGTGTTTTTGTTAGTATCCTCGCTTTTATCAGGGCTTTGTTTAAAATATTCTAAGGGTAAAAGGCTAATGTAGGTGATGGTTTTATTCTTATCGCGTGTTTCGTAGTTGTATTCGTTACGCTGCGGACTGTAAACCCGGTATAGGTTTTTGGCCATGTAATTATCCAGGTAAAACTCCTTGGTTATTTTTTCACGGTTGTTCCAGTTAGCGTCGTCGTTTACAAATAAAGGCTGGTTTTTGATGATGCGTTCCCTAACCTCGGCAATACCCAGCAGGTTTTTGTTTTCGTCCATTATGTAGGCATTGTTGGTGGGGTCCATCCAAACCCATTTGCTTAGGCTTGGCAGGTAAACTACGTTAATAACGTGCGAATCATAATCAACATTCAAACTATCCTTTGGGAAACAATACACCTTGCGCGATTTCCAGCCCATAGCCAGGTAGCATTCGTTTAAGGTTGTAGCCAGTTCACCGCACGATACGCCTATTTTTTTAGATGTAGCTTTGCTGATGATCTCGTTTGCATTGATGAGTTGGATACCGCTTTCGTGCTGCCCATCGTGCTGTACGGTATTGTGTACCCATTTCAATATGTTGATGGCTTTAGAGGCTTCATTGCCATTACCTGCAATTTCATCCAGCTTAAAATTTTTGCGGATAGCTACCAGGTTTGGGTCTGTTGCCGGTTGATAAGTAAAAGCAGGGACAATACGCTGATCATCCGGGTTAAATTTTTCTGCCTTTTGCAGGATGTATTTATAATCGCCCACCCCGCGCAGGGATTGTGCTGCCTGTTTAAATTTAGGTTCGTTTTTGATGTTGGCAAAGTCGGTATCCTCCATTAAATGGCTGTAGTTTATATAGCCATTGTTAACAGCGCTATCCAGGTATTCAAACGCCTTCGGCTTATTGTTTATAAGAGAATAAAGGCAGCTTAAATTGTAATAGTTATTGGTGACAAAACCCTTATACATGCGCTTATCAGCTGGTGTTAGCTGATTGTATTTTGCTGTAAACTCAGTCATTAATTTTATACCGGTTTCGCCATCGCGTGCTTCATAAGCTTTTTGGATCAGCTGGCTTTGCTGGTTGCCGTATGCTTCAAACGGATTGGCCGGCGGTGTAGTTTGAGCGAATAAACCGTTTGTAGTTAAAAATACAGCGGCGGATAGTATAAATTTAAGTTTCATGTAAGGTTATTAATATGTAAATATAATTATACAACGTTTGTAAGACGTTTTTACCTGTTAAAACGTTGCTTTTTAATGTTTTTCTTTTTGGGCTGATTATTTACCTTAGTAGGATGAAATATCTACGTATTTTATCGCTATTGATAGCTGTTATTATAATTACATCCTGCTCATCATCCACCAAAAATAATGTACCTGTTGTAGGTTTTATTGATGCCTTTGAAGATGCAACCATATCGCAGGCCAAAAACGGTTTTATTGATGCCTTAAAAAAGAATGGTTTTAGCGAAGAGCAAAAAACAGTAGTTATTAAATACAATAATGCCCAGGGGAGTATCCCAACACTAACACAAATGGTTAACCAGTTTGTGTCTGACAAGGTTGATCTCCTGGCTACCTCAACAACCCTGGCTACGGTAGCCGCTATTCAAAAAACCAAAACCATCCCCATCTTCCAGATGGTATCGCCAACGCCCGATAGGATGAAAGTAACTGATGCCGCGGGTAAAGCCCCGGCAAACCTTTACGGCACAATGGAAGAGCTAAATTATATTGATACCTCATTTGCCATTATTCCAAAACTGTTAAAGCCAAAAGGCGCACAGTTAATTGTTGGGATGATCTATAACCAATCTGAGCCGCAATCTGCCGATGCTTTACAACGGATACAGGGGCTGGCAGCTAAACTGAATATAAAGATCATTGCCCTGCCGCTAAATTCATCGGCTGATGCGCAACTGGTAACCCAGGCATTGTTAAACAAAGGTATCGACGCTTTTTTTGCAAACCCGGATAATACGGTGTTTGCCGCGTTTGAAACCATCCAAAAAAGCTGCGACCAGCACAAGGTGCCCATTTTTACCAGCGAAGCTGGTTTAGTACAGCGCGGCGCCGTGGCAGCCTTTGGTGCCGATATTTATCAATGGGGGTATCAATCTGGCCTGCAAGCAGCGCAGTACTTAAAAACGCATAAAACCGACGGTATTAAACTGGAAATGGTGAAGATCAGGAAGCGGGTGTACAACCCCTCGGTTGCTAAAAAATATAACATAACCATCCCCACCGGGTTTGAAGCTGTAAAATAATGGATTTTTACCTAACCGCTTTATTGCAGGGATTATGCTTCGCAGGGATTGCGTTTGGTATTTATATCTCCATGAAGATATTTAATATCCCCGACATCACCACCGATGGTAGTTATACGCTTGGCGGGGTGGTAACGGGGGCGATGCTTACGCATAACCAGCCGGGGTATCTAATTTTGCCTGCTGTATTGTTGGCCGGAGCTTTGGCGGGTGCACTTACGGGTATTATCCACACCAAACTAAAAATAAATGCCCTGCTTGCCGGTATTTTGGTGATGACGGCGCTTTACTCGGTTAACCTCACCATTCTTGGACGCTCGAACCTGCCGCTTTTAAACTTACCTACCTTATTTTCGGTTGCAAACTTAATTACTGATGTTAATCAAAACTCACTGATCATATTAATGGGGTTTGTGCTTATATTAACCACGCTTATTGGTTATCTGCTAAAAACCGATTTTGGTATTGCCATGCGTGCCACTGGTAATAGCGAACCCATGATACGGGCACTTGGTGTAAACACCGACCGCATGAAAATAACCGGGTTAGCTATAGCCAACGCCTTAACCGCTTTAAGCGGTTACCTGATAGTACAATTACAAGGCTTTGCAGACATCAGTATGGGGATAGGAATTGTGATTGTAGGGCTGGGTTCTGTTATTATAGCCGAAACCATTATTAACTGGCTGCGCATTACATCAGTATGGTTGAGTCTGGTTTTGGTGATGGCTGGTGCCGTAATTTTCCAGTTTGTACTGGCGCTTACCTTGAATATTGGGGTAGATGCCAATCTGCTTAAGTTGGTTACTGCTGTGTTTGTGTTATTGATAGTCGGCTTGCCGCGTTTAACAGGGAGGCAAGCATGATAGAGCTTAATAACATCCATAAAACATTTAACACGAGTAAACCTAACGAGGTAATAGCCATTAACAAAGTTAACCTGCAAATAAATGAGGGTGACTTTGTGGTGATAGTTGGTTCTAACGGGTCGGGTAAAACCACTTTGCTTAACCTGGTTGCCGGTAATATCCTGCCGGATAGCGGTACCATCACTATCGACGGTAACAATGTTACCCGATTGCCCGAATATCAGCGCAGCAAATGGATAGCCCGCATTTTTCAAAACCCATTATCAGGTACGGCCGCAGATCTGAGCATTATTGATAATTTCCGTTTGGCGGCTCTTCGCACAAAAAATAAAGGTTTATCCATCGGTAAAAACGAGCAGTTTAAAAAGCTGGTTCGTGATAAAATTGCCACTTTAGGTATGGGGCTGGAGGATAAGGTAGAACAGCCTATAGGCACGCTATCCGGCGGGCAACGCCAGGCGCTTACATTATTAATGAGTGTGATGGATACCTGCAAGATACTATTGCTTGATGAGCCCACCGCCGCGCTCGACCCGCGTTCGGCCGAAAATGTTTTACGTATTGCAGATGACCTGATAAAAGAGTACAAACTAACCGCTATTATGGTGACACATAATTTAAAGGACGCCGGTAACTACGGCTCGCGCATTATACAAATGGGCGAGGGGGCTGTTTTAAAGGACATAGCAGGCAAAGAAAAAGACAGTTTGCAACAAAATGAGCTTTACAGTTGGTTTGGATAAATAATGGCAAAGAAATTGTATTGCCATTTGTACTATGAAGAACACAACATTTGAAAACATATTTGACGCCTACCAGTTGGTGAGCGGCGCAAAAATAAAAGCCAAAAATTACGACGAAGTTTATGAGCTTGGCCAGTACGATGGCACCAAACGCGGCTACACCCTTTACGCTTTTGAAGATGGCGTACGCTTTGAAGACTTCAGCGTTATCATTTCTGAAAACGAGCTGATGAACAATTACCTGATAGAAAAAGGTAAAGTTAATCAGGCGATAGCGGCGTAATACTTCACGCGCTATACCTTTACAATTTGTCATCCGGAGCGATAGCGAAGGATCTATTCAAACTTTGCATGTCGATTTGCATGGCGGCTAATAGATGCTTCACTCTGTTCAGCATGACAACGAGTTTACAGGATAATAAAAAAGGCCTCATATCGAGGCCTTTTTTATTGGATAAAGATCCGTTACTTTTTGTAGCTGATCTTATATATGGTCCCTTTAGCATCATCGGTTACGTAGATAGAACCATCGGGCCCTTGTGCTAAACCACATGGGCGATGTTCGGCGCTGCCTTTTGCGGTATTTGCTGCCGAACCCGAAAAACCATCGGCAAATACTTCCGCTTTGCCATCAGGCTTTCCGTCTTTAAATGGCTGGAAAACTACAAAATAACCTTCTTGCGGTTCGGGGGCGCGGTTCCATGAACCATGGAAAGCTATAAAAGCACCATTCTTATACTTTTCAGGGAACTGGTTGCCGGTGTAAAACAGTAAACCGTTAGGCGCAAGGTGGGCGGAATATGCGGCGGCAGGATTAATGTATTTGTTGGTTGGGTCGCCATCTTTTTTACCATCGCCGCCATATTCAGGTGCCAGTATCTTTTTGCTTTGATCCTGGTTGTAATAAATATAAGGCCAGCCGGCGTTATCACCTTTTTTAATGGCGTACATACATTCGGCAGGTAAATTAGCAGATTGTTTGGTGTCAAACATATCCGGGAAGATATCATGCAGGGCGTCGCGGCCGTGCTGCATTACAAAAAGTTGGTTGTTCTGTTTGTTCCAGTCCATGCCTACTACGTTACGCAGGCCCGTAGCATAGCGTACGCCATCTTTATAGGTTTGGTTCAGCTTATCGGCCTTAAATTGCCAGATACCACCGGCCGAATCAAGGATAGGGCAGCCGGGTTGGCCCATCGAACCTTTTTCACGGTCTTTAACCTGGCATGAGTTTGAATATGCGCCAATATTTACGTATAGGTTACCGGCATCATCCAAAAGAATAGCTTTTGCCTCGTGCTCGTTACGGCTTATCAAGCCTTTAACAACCGTTTCGGGCTTTGTGCCGTCAATAACTTCGTTTTTGTCGTTTAGTTTATAACGGTAAACGTCCTCATCTGATGAAGCATACAAATACCCGTTTTTTAGGTAGATACCTGTTCCGCCAAAATCGCCAAAGCTGGTTTTAATATCGGCTTTGCCATTATTCTCATGCAAAACCACGATACCTTTACCATCTTTTGCCTTATTCAGTTTAACAAAAATATCGCCCTGCGGCGAAATTGCTATGTGGCGTGTACCGCCAAGGCTTTCGGCAATAATAGCGGCGTTAAAACCGGTTGGTAATGTTAGGCCGGCAGGTGTCTTTGTGGTATCTGACGCAACATTCGTGCTGTCGGCGCTGGTTTTGTTTTCATTGCTCTTACAAGCATTAAATAACATCGACCCGGCAAGCGCCGTTGCGGCCAATACAAAGTTGAACGATCTGTTTTTCATTGTTGTGAGTTTTTACGGTGATGTATGTCGGCTTAATAGCTTAAACCGCTGTGTTATATTGGATAACCAAATCTAACTTAATATACAGTAAATACCGAAATGTGTTTTGTAGAAATATGGTTATAGCGATGTTTTGCCTGATATTATTGTGTATGCTGTTAAACTATCCCGTACAGTTACCGTCATAGATGTATAAATTTTAAGGATATGAAAAAGTCAGTTATACTCTCAGCAATATTATTCGGTAGTTTGGTTTACAACAGTGCCCAGGCGCAAATATCCGTCCATATAGGTTTTAATATTCCGGCACGCAGGGTATATGTACCTGCACCGCCGCCACAACCGGTAGAAGTATATGATAATGATGAATTTGATAACAGCGACGATTACTATTACCTGCCCGAAGTAGAGGCATACTACAGTGTACCACGCCATTGCTATTATTACCAGGATGGCGGCCGCTGGATTTCGGCTGCTTACCTGCCCGGCGCTTATCGTAACTACGATTGGCGAACCGCCCGCAGGTTTGAAATAAGGGGCAGCAGGCCGTACATGCGCCATGATGAATACCGCAACAAATGGGGCGGCGGTTTTAACAGGGATTGGAACCGTAGGAGTGATAACTATGCAGGCAGACGGCTTGATAACAACCATAACGACTGGAATAGGAACAATAACCGTAACGACAGGCCGCAAGGCGGGTTTAACCAGCCAAACCGCAACAATGATAACCATGGCAGCTGGGGTCAGCCAGCACAACCAAACCGTAATAATGATAACCGCGACGGACGTGATAGGAACAAGGGTGGCTTTGGTCAGCCAAACCGTAACGATAACAATGGCGGCGGCAGTCGCGATAGGGGTAACCAACCTTCACAACCAGGCAGAAATGACAACAATGGTGGCGGGCGCGACAGGGGCAACCAAAGAGGTGGAAACACACAGTTTGCTCAAAACCAAATAGGCCGGGGCGATTCACACCGCCCGGGAAGGCTCTAAAAAATAACCTCCTCAACATATAAAAAGCCATCCGTTAACAAACGGATGGCTTTTACTTTTATTAGACTTTTATTAGTAACTGCTTGCTGTGGTAAGCAGTTCAATAGCTTCGCCGCTAAGTGTTAGCTGGGTGGCCTTTGCCAGGTCGTTGAGTTGCTGTGTGCTGGTGGCGCTGGCAATAGGGGCGGTTATGCCGGGCCTTGCCATTACCCAGGCCAGCGCAACGCTTGCCTGGGTGGTGTTATACTCTTCCGCTACTTTATCTAAAGCGGCTAAAATTTTGTACCCGCGGCCGTTAAGGTATTTTTTTATACCGCCGCCGCGTTTGCTTTTACCCAGGTCGGCTTCAGAACGGTATTTGCCGGTCAGGAAGCCGCTTGCTAACGAGAAATAGGTAATTACACCGATGTTATTCTCGTGGCATAATGATTCATACTTATGTTCGTAATCCTCCCGGTCATACAGGTTATACTCGGGCTGTAAGGTTTCATAACGGGCAAAGCCATTATCCTTGCTTACCTGTAATGCTTCTTTAAACCGGTCGGCACCGTAATTTGATGCGCCAATGGCACGTACCTTCCCTTGTTTTATCAGTCCGTCAAAAGTTTCGAGGGTTTCGGCCAGGGGGGTATTGGTATCATCCTCGTGCGATTGATACAGGTCGATATAATCAGTTTGCAGGCGTTTTAATGAATCCTCCACCGCTTTGGTGATATAAGCTTTAGACAGCCCCTTTTTATCATCGCTCATCGGTTTGCCAACCTTGGTTGCCAGGATCACTTTATCGCGCTTGCCGCCCTGTTTAAGCCAGTTGCCTATTATCTTTTCAGAATCGCCGCCGGTATTGCCGGGTACCCATTTCGAATAAACGTCGGCAGTATCCACAAAATCAAAACCTGAGTCGACAAAGGCATCCAAAAGGGTGAAAGAGGTTTTCTCATCAGCCGTCCAGCCAAAAACATTACCGCCAAAGCAAAATGGTATTACCTGTATGCCCGATTTTCCTAATTCGCGTTTTTCCATGTTGTGTGTAAATTATAACGAAGTTTGTACCTGTTCGGCAAGTTCACCTACCCAGCCAGATAAATAGGGTTCCGAACCCGCAATGCGTTCCCAGTTGCCGTGGCTATCACGGGCAATGGTTAGCTCCATGCTTTCATCTATCGCTTTAAATTCGTAAACCCCGTTACCTGTTGATGTAACTATACCTGTTACGGGTGTATCCGTGCCGGTAAGTACCGCTTCAAATTGTTGTTCCATAATGTTAGTGTTTATATTTTAACAAGATGACGGGGATTGTGTTTTTTATATAATACCTACAGCTGTTAATAATGAGTATGTACTGACAGTTTTAACGAGCATACAACTGTTAGCTTTAAGTTTAAAATTGCCTTAATAAAACCGCCGCAAATTTTTCCTCGTTTGTTTATTAAATAAACACCTCAAAAAAACAATATTGCCATGTTACAGATAGGGAAACCGCTCGCTATGGCCATTCGCCAGAAACGCACACAGCTAAAATACTCGCAGGAGTATATGGCCTTTAAACTAAACCAAACCCAAAACGCCTATTGCAAAGTAGAATTAGGGCAAACCAAGGTAACGCTGATGAAACTTATCGAGATCTGCGAGATATTTGAGGTAGATGTAAACGATTTTTTAAAACCTGTTATTGCCCCACAGCTAAAAGTAGCCTGACACTACCCGGGCTTTAGCAATATTATCCTACATTTACCCTGTGGAAAACATTGTACCCGACCCGCAGATACTGATTGATATTGTAAATACCCGCATGCCTTTTGGCAAGTATAAAGACACACTGCTGTGCGATATGCCCATCAGTTACCTGGAATGGATGCACAATAAAGGCTTCCCGCCCGGTAAAATGGGTATGATGCTGAGCACCGTGTTCGAAATAAAAAGTAATGGGATAGACCAGATCCTGAGGCAGATCAAGCAAAAGTACGGCAGGCGGTAGGCTTTAAATGTGCAGATATGCAAATGTGCGGATGTGAAGATAATTTGCACATCGGCATATCTCCGAATCTGCATATACATTATATTATGTTCCATTTCTGAATGGAACAAACGGAACAAGTGGAACATATTGATAATTAGCATATTAGCATTTTATTTTTTCCGCTCTATCTAAAGTTTTACTTCATAATTTTGATTTAACCATCTTTTTTACAGCGACTTATGTTTTTTGATGTTTTGTTCCACTTTTTGAAAAATGGAACAAGAAACCCTGCGGAAATAATAGCAAAAAACTGACTTTATTTCGACTTTTTTCGCCCTCAATACGCCTTTTGTGGTGTGTGGAATGGCCATAAAAGCAATTGACCTGTTTTAATTAAATAACTAATTTACAGTATGTTAACTTTTAAGCTTGTCCCGTTTTGTCCCAAATGGAACAAAATATCTGAATTAAACCCTGTCATATTTCTTTGTTTGTAAAGATATTTCTGTATATTTACAGAAATTAAACTTTATGATTGAAGAATTTTTGACTGAAGCCGATATGGGGTCATATCGCCCGCCTGTCATCGAGGCTATCCGTACGCAAGTGCGCAAAAATAGCGACCGGTTAAGAAAATACGGGCTGGATGAATCCATCTACCTCGATCCGCAAAAAACCGACCTGCTGCTGGTTAAAACCGCCGGCGACTGGATGAAGCAGGAGTATGGCAAACCCATGCCCCATAAACTGTTTGGCGATTTTTGGCTGGAGGGCGAGCTATGCATTCTGTTTGCCGATACCAACCTGGGCAAATCTATACTGGCGGTGCAATTGGGCAATAACCTGGCGCAGGGCGTTTGTACCGGTAATTTAAACAACCAGATGGATGCGCAAACCCGGGTGCTGTATATCGATTTTGAAATGGGCAGTAAACAGTTCGAGAGCCGGTATTTCGACAGGCAATGGGGGAGTTTCCCTTTCGGGCAAACCTTTTACCGCGCCGAGTTTAACCCCGAGGCCGAGAACCCCGCCCTGTATGAAAACTATGGCGACTACCTGGAGAACGCCATTACTGCCGCCATTATCAAAACCAAAGCACAGGTGCTGATCATCGATAACCTTACTTATATGGCCAGCGGTACCGAACGCGCGGGCGAGGCCCTGCCGCTGATGAAAAAGCTAAAAGCCATCAAAGCGAAATATAAACTAAGCTTGCTGGTGCTGGCGCATACCCCAAAACGCAATGCCACCCAACCCATTACGGTGAACGACCTGCAGGGCAGCAAGATGATCATGAACTTTTGCGACAGCGCCTTCGCCATTGGCAAAAGCCACACCCGGGCCGATACCCTGTACCTGAAACAGGTAAAACACCGCAGCAGCAAAAAACTGTACGACGAGCATAACGTATGCCTTTGCCGCATCAACAGGGAGCTGAGCGACCTCCACTTTGTTTTCGACGGGTACGCGCAGGAACGCCAACATCTGAAAAAGGAAGTACGTGAAACCCGGGCACAGCAAAAAGCCAAAGCGCTGTTATTGAAAGGCCAAGGGCTTACCTACAGGGAAATATGTGATGAAACAGGTGTAGCGTTAAGTACTTTGAGCAGGTGGTTGGGGTAGTGGGAATTTTAGATTTTAGATATACGATTTTAGATTTAGAAAATAAGTTTCCCCCTTGAGAGGTGTTAGGGGTGTTAATAAAGCGATAGGCGGTTTGTCATGCTGAACATCGTGAAGCATCTAATCGCCACCATACAATTCACCGATAAATTCTTGCAATTACTTGCGCTGATGCATTACAAATGCCCAACCATATTAAGCACTCGTTAAAAACGAGCGCAAGAATAAAAATGAGCACAAAGAATAACCAGAATTATAATTAGGTTTATATCATCAAACATGCATATAAATGAAATTTCTAACTGCCTTTTTAACTTATGAAATTTTATTTTTCATGAGTTTTTCAATGCCGCTAAAGCCAAACCAAACCGTTACCAGTTGGCTTAGTGTAGAATACATGGACTGTTTGAGTAAAAAACTTCCGTGTGATTGTGAGAAGACCGTTAACAAATATATTTCCATTAACCTGGATACATCCCTTACCCCAAATACGGAAAGAATAACATTGTACGGGCATCCTCAACTGGAGCCGTTTTTTTATAAATTAAGCAGATTGAATGATAACAGATATAACATTTTAACCGGCGGAAAAGAGCCGAAAAAGTTAGGTGCCATACTTCTTGATAAGGATTCTCTTTATCTGTATGCGCATAATGTTAAGACAAAATATGTTAAGATTGGCACAAGCAATGAACTCGATAACTATAATTACCAAGCGGAAAATATTCATATAATTAATAACGCATTAAAAAAAAACGGCCATCCCAGCCTTAATAAGATCCTGTCTGAGGATTTGTTGAGCTGTGAATGTAATAAGGCAGTTGATAGGCGGGTAAATATGGTATCGGTAAAGGGCAAACCGGATGCATGGATCTTAGAGCGGGATAAGGATAGCTTGTATATGTATAAGATAATGAATGCGGACGCCGATCCGGACGATGCGATAGTAAAGAAAAAGATATATCAATATAAAATGAAATAAGCCCCGCTACCGCAAGCGTCCCGCTTGTGGGTTTATGCAAAGCGTTTAAGCATAGTTCTGAGATTGCTTCGTTCCTCGCAAATACATGGTGGTGATAATGCTAACCTGGTCACTTCGCCCAAAGATATTTTTTTTCGTGGCCGTCCGCTAATTCCTGCCTTATCACTTGCTCCATCTCATCAACAGTATCAAATTGCCATAGGCGGTTAACCAGGGCTATGGTATCAGATATTTCCCGGCTGGCATTGGCCATTTTACCCAATTCAGCCAACTCACTTTTAGTACAGGTACCCGTCATATTCCGCTCCAGTAAATACCAGAAACGTTGTTTCTTTATACCATCAATAGGGTTTATCTTTTGCATTTGGCAAAACATATGCCAACCAGGGTGCCAGTTAAATAGCGTTCTGTAATTCAGTAGCTTATAGAACTTAGCGGCCACTGTTTTGTATCGTTACCGTACAATAAGCGTTCGCTTTTACGCTTTAAGGGCAAGATAGTATGGCGTATAAACGCTTTCCTGCACTTTCCAAAGGGAAGGAATCGCACGATGGCCGCTGCGTTATTCTTTTTTGCCTCTTACACATACCCGCCATGTCATTTCGAACGAACCGGGAGGGTTTGCGTGTGGGAGTGAGGAGAAATCTTTTACATCATACTATCAGTAATAGATTGTTTGCTACTTATTAATTGTAGAAGATTTATCTGCGATGAACTCCCTACGGTCGGTTCTCCTCGTAGCTCGTTCGAAATGGCAGAGTTGGTTGGGTAGCGATGGGTTTTAAACCCATCGCTACTGTTCAAAAAACGCGGCCAAAGGTCAGGGTGGGCGGATTATTATAGTGGTACACTTAGTATGAGAAATGCCGATTCGCCAAATAGTATAATGGGTCTGTTTATCGGCGAATAGATTCTTCGCGCACTCAGGATGACAAACGGTTTTGCCTGTCGGGAGATTAACAGGAATTTGTTTAATTTTAGGTTTTAACAACCTATCATGAGCAACTTTCTTTTCCAGGTACCGGCCATTGTTATTGCCGGTGTTATGTTTGTTTTGATGATCAGCACTAACTATGCGGGTTATTATTTAAGAAAACTTAAGGACCCGGACCGGGCTACAGACGGCCTTGGGCCGGTAGAAGGATCGTTACTGGGTTTACTGGCCCTGCTGCTTTCGTTTACGTTTAGCATGTCGGCAGGTAAAAGCGATAGCCGCAGGCAGGTAATTGTGCAGGAAGCCAATAATATTGGTACGGCCATACTGCGGTGCGATCTTTACCCCGATAGCACGCGCCGGGCGCTTAAGGCCGATTTTGCCGCTTATGTAGAGGCGCGCATCAATTATTATAACGCCGGGATTAATGAAACCGCTTTAAATAAAACCCTGCAGGATGCCGGGAACGTATCTGCCCGCATCTGGAAACGCGTAATGCTGTTATCGCAGGATAAGGACAACACACTGCGCTCGCAGCAAATGATACCCGCGCTGAACGATATGATGGATATTACCACCACCCGCGACGCCGAAAGGAACGCCCACGTGCCCGAATCTATTTTGTGGATGTTGTTTTTGCTTACCCTGGCCGGCAGCTTTGTTACCGGTTACGGTGCTAAGGATAAACATTTTAACCTGGTTATTGTACTGAGCTTTGCCCTCATGACCTCGCTCACCATCTACCTCATCCTTGATCTTGACCGCCCAAGGCGCGGCATTATCAATATGGACCAAACGCATAACAAGATACTGGAATTGAGGGAACTGACGAAGGAGTAACCGGGTGTTCCCCCACGCGTTATTATCCCTGTTTCCGCCGTCGCGCGGGCGACGAGAGATTGCTGATAATGCAATGTTCGCCTTACCAGCTGCTGCCTGCACCGCCACCACCCGAAGAGCCGCCGCTGCTTGAAGAGGATGAACTTGAAGATGAGGAGCTGCCTGAGGATGATGAACTGCTTGAGGATGTAGAAATTTTTGGAATAGTGTATGGTACCTTTTGATTGAAATTGCAATATGTACAAACAGATAGGGTGTAGCCGTTCCCCTCGTAAAATGTTGTTGCCCGTTTAACTATAGTGGTGCTTTTATACATCAGTGTTTTAAAGTGGCATTCGGGGCATTCCGTAGCCTTTGATTTCAGGTTGCTGTAATCCAGTATCATTTTTTCATTACAGGCCTTACAGGTCCAAACATCATAATCAACAGAACCAAGTACCTCTTCGGCCACTTGCCCTTTAGATAAATAAGAATCGTCCTGCTCTTCATTCAGCCGCGCCATTACTTTAGAGCAGTTGCTGCAGGCAACCGGCGCGTCTCTCAATGCCTTTTGCCTGGCCTGGTACGCAATCCAGTAAAATTTAAAAAATGGATACGGAAAAACCCATAATGCCCACTCCATGTGGGCGTAATTATCCTGCCATTTCAAGTATTGCTCATGATTGGTTAACCCGCTTGCCGCCCTTGTAAGCCTGCGGTTAACGATCATATAATGGACCTGTACATATATTGTTAAAAATATGTACAGCACGATAGCCTCTCTCAGCTCTATCCAGGCAATAGGGAAGTACAGATTAAGCAAAATAACACCTGCAGTTGGTACAATAACCAGGAACCAAAAAACCGGGTTAGCGACAGGCTTTTTACCATTAACAACCAACCTGGCCGAAACAAATTTAGCCAGTGTATAATATATAATTAAAATAATGAGGCTTATTAAACTCCAGATACGCCCGGGTTGCTTATTATCCGGGGCGGGTGCAGTAACGGTATTTTGCGGCACGGCTTCGGCATAGGGCGCCACAATGTCCGACCCTGAAACGGTGGTATCTGTACTGCTTTGTTCTGTTTGAACAGGATCAGGCCGGGCAATTACCGGTGCCGGTGAACTGTTGGCAGCGGTACTATCCGGCGTTGCAGTTGTAGCCGGTGCGTTTTTCCCGTCGGTATGTAAAACGTTGATAATGGCGTCAACACCGTTTTGTATGGCCAGGTCAAAATCACCTTTTTTGGCTGCAGGTATCATGTATTGCTGCTGTATGTTGTAGCAAGTTATATCCGGCAGCACACCTTCAAGCCCGTATCCGGTTTCAAACTCCATGCGTTTCTGGTCTTTTACCATCAGTATCAGCAGGCCGTTGTTTTTTTGCTGATCGCCTATTTTCCAATTATTAAAGAGCTGATGAGCGATATCTTTCGGTACATTTTCGCCGATGCTGTTTACAAACACTACATCGATGTGTGCAACTCCTGATTGATCCAGCGGGCCTAATTTGCCATTCAGTTCGGCCACTGTAGCTTCGGTAAATAACCCATCCGGGTTGCTTACATAGCTTTCATTTAAAGTTTTGGGGTCGGGAATGGAGCGGAGCAAGTCCTGCTTTACCTGAGGTGATTTGCAACCGAAAATTACCAGGCAAATGCTTAGCAATACAAAATGTTTTAGGTTTGGCATGTAACATCAACAACAAAAGGGGGATAGTGTTTAATAGGAATAATATTATACTTTAACTATATAGCAGTTGTAACAATACCAACAATGGCCGGCAGAGAAAATGCGGAGCTATGCTGATTCCATACAGTTTTTCAAATATGCCAGCCGCTGCTTTACATTTTTTTGGAGGCCGCGTTAACGTATTTTTTGCCGGAGTAAACGGAAAGCGAAGCTGAGAAGAATCAGGGATCATCAGGTCGGCCTTTTTAAGAAAGTGTCCCCGGCAAGGCGGTTTTCGTAAATGTCTTTTCCGAAAATCTGATAGCTTCCATAGGAACTTACAACTTATTAAACCAACCCTTTTTCCAGAAGGTAAACAAAAGTAAAAAACCGACCAGGAACATCCCGATAAGAGTGTACACGTAACCATGCCGTGCATAAAGCTCGGGCATATTATCAGGTATAACGTGCCCGTGGATATCCTCCCTGCTAAAATTCATCCCGTAAATACCGGCAATAAAGGTTAGGGGGATAAATATTACGGAGATGATGGTCAGCACCTTCATGATCTCGTTCATGCGGTTGCTCACCATGCTCAGGTACAGGTCAATAATGCTGCTGGTAACCTCTTTGTAGCTTTCTACCATATCCATCGCCTGGATGCAATGGTCGTAAGCATCGCGTAAAAACAGCTTGGTATCTTTGGTTATTTCGGGGCTTTCGCTGCGAATCATGTCATTTATCTTATCGCGCTCTGGCCAGCAGGCACGGCGGATGGTGATCAGTGTACGCTTTAGCTGCTGCGCATCAAACATGATACTTTTATCGGGGCTTTGGTAAAGCTTATCTTCCGTCTGGTCTATCATATCGCCCAGTTGGGATAACAGCACAAAGTAATTATCCAGTATGGTATCAGTAAGGGCATAAAATATGTAACCCGGCCCGCCGGTGCGTATAGTGCCTTTGCCGGCCTTTAAACGCGCAATAACTACTTCAAAGTAATCAAAATGGCTTTCCTCAAAGCTAATAACGATGTTGTCTTTTACAATGCCGCTAAACTGGCAGTTTACCAGTTCGTTTTCTTTGTTAAAATATAAAACGCGGCTGGTGCCAAACACATAACCCTCGTACTCATCAAACTTGGGGCGCTGATGGGTGTTCACAACATCCTCTAAAACCAGTTGATTTATACCCAAAAAGGTGCCAATGTCTTCTATCAGCTGGGCGTCGCCAAGTCCGTTTATCTTTATCCAGTGGGTGTGGTCGGTACATTTGGCAATTTGCTGGGTAATGGTTTTCATGTCCTTACCCTTGCTGGTTTGCAGGTCGGTTTCGTTGAACGAAAAGATGGTTATTTGCGGCGGCAGGGCATCCTCAGGAATGATGATAGAGCCGGGGCGTGCACCCACATTTATATGGTGTTTATGTTTTTTATACTTTACACGCTTATAAGTTGCCATTACAAATAATTTACGGCCTGCGGCCCCTGGTTAAATAACAGATCTACGATGCTCAGGTTGGTTAAAAAACCTTCGCGCTCTTCAAAAACCTGAAAGTAAGGCTTTTGTTGTGCATCGGGCATATTTTTAGCGCTAAAGGCGTTACGCAGGTCGGTTAAATTAGGGTAGGCGGCCTCGTAGGTATCGGTAAAGGTGATCTCCTGCTTAAATTTTAACAGGCGGAACAACAACTCCAGCAATTGCGTGTTATAATCAAGCAGAAAGGTTGGTTGCTTTTCGTAGAACGGCGCAAAATCATCCTCGTAATACTCAAAATAAGCCGAGCGGCGGTAGCAGGTTTGTAAACCCATCCAGTGCGCGCGCTGCCACCTAAAATCATAGCTTATCCTAACGTCTTTTGTTTTTGTGTGGTTTTTTGAACCCTTTACAATAGGCACGGTAAGCGTTTGCACACCATCGGGCGAGTAGATGTTTGCCCGGTTACGATAGGTTTGTTTTGGGAAATGTTCCGCCTGTTCAAACACCACATCCGGCTTAAAAGCAATAAGCTTTGTAAAATAATCTACCGGTGGCAGGTAAAACATAGGTAAAACAGCTCCGTTCTCAATCATATATATTTTTTATGTTTGTGGCAAAATTGGGAAAAATGTTAAGAAAAGCGGCTTTAAATACGGGTATATTTTTTTTATACCTGGTATCGCTATTGCCGTTTTGGTTTTTATACGGCGTAGCCGACGTTATCTTCCTGTTTTTGTACTACATTATCCGCTACCGGCGCGATGTGGTGAGCACAAACCTGAAGAACTCGTTCCCGGAAAGGAGCGAGGCCGAACGCAAGCAGATCGAGCGCCGTTATTACCGCTACATGGCCGACCTGATGGTGGAAACGATTAAGATGATAACGGTGAGTGAAAAATCGCTTCGTAAGCGCATGAAACCCACCAACCCCGAACTGGTTGACCATTATTTTAAACAGGGCCGCAGCATTATTGCCGCCGCCGGGCATTATTGTAACTGGGAGATGGCAGCGCTGGCATTTGGGTTACTCACTACCGAAAAACGTATTATTGTTTACAAACCCCAAAGCAACGAGGTTTTTAACGATATGTTTAACCGGGTAAGGGCACGCTTTGGTGCTATACTGGTGGCCATGAAACAAACATTGCGCACCATGATAGCGTTAAAAAACGACCTGACGTTTAGTGTACTGGTAAGCGACCAAACACCAAACATGCACGAGATAAACTATTTCACCAATTTTTTGAACCAGCCCACCGCGGTGTTCCTGGGGATTGAGAAGCTGGCCAAACTGATTGATGCAGCAGTGATATTTTACCGGATAGACCGGGTTAAGCGCGGGTACTATACTTATACCTTAGTACCGCTGATTGAACGGCCAAAAGAAACTACGGGGCATGAGATAACCGAGGCGCATGTGCATTACCTCGAAAAAATGATACAGGAAAACCCGCAATACTGGCTTTGGAGCCACCGCAGATGGAAGTATAAGCCCGAGGATTTTAACAAATGATGAACACACCCAAGGTAGCCGTAGTAATATTAAACTGGAACGGCGTTAAATACCTCCGCGATTTTTTGCCATACGTACTGGCCTCTACCTGGCCCAACCTGGATATTGTGGTAGGCGATAACGCCTCGTCAGACGGTTCGGTTGCTTTTTTGCGGGAGCATTACCCATCCATAAGGATCATTGAAAATAACGACAATTATGGCTTTACCGGTGGTTACAACCGTGTGCTGGCACAGGTGCAGGCCGATTACTACATCCTGCTAAACTCAGACGTAGAAGTACAACCCAACTGGATTGAACCCGTTATAGCGCTAATGGAAAGCGATGAGCTGATAGCCGCCGCTGCCCCAAAGATAAAAGCCTATCATAACCAAACCTACTTTGAGCACGCAGGGGCCGCTGGTGGCTTTATTGATAAATTTGGCTACCCTTTTTGCCGTGGCCGGATATTTTACGATATAGAGGAGGATAAAGGCCAATACGAGCAAGCGGGCGAGGTGTTCTGGGCATCGGGTGCGGCCATGTTCATTAAAAAGCATCTTTGGGACTTAGCGGGCGGGTTTGACGAAACCTTTTTTGCCCACATGGAAGAGATTGACCTGTGCTGGCGCTTAAAAAATATGGGCTACAAGGTGATGTACTGCCCGCAATCGGTAGTGTACCACGTTGGTGGCGGCACGCTTAACGCCGAAAACCCTTTTAAAACATACCTTAACTTCCGTAATAACCTGTTGCTATTAAAAAACAACTTGCCGTTTTGGCGGGCGGTTTGGGTGATCGGTCTTCGTTTTTGGATGGATCTGCTGGCATTGCTGCGCTTTTTGATGGAAGGTAAGCGTAAGGATGCCTGGGCGATCAGTCGCGCGCACCAAAACTTTGTAAGGCGGTTATTTAAACCAAAGTTTAAAAATAAAAACGCAACAGGTATTAAGCCCATGTTGCCATTAACAGGTACTTACTCGCGCAGCATTGTGTGGGATTTCTTTGTTGATAAGAAGACAAAGTTTACCGACCTGGTTGAGAAGGACCTGCATTAAATATTCCCCCCATTGTTGGTGTCCTCACCAACAATTTTTATGCGGTTCGAAATTGCAAGTTCTCAATACGTAGCGGCTTTCTGGTGAGGACACCAGAAAGAAAGGGAATTTATTTGATATTTTACTGATCAGGCGCTATAGGCCCTGCGCCCGCATCGGGCAGATCGGTATCGGTAGTATCGGTAAGCGGTGTATCTGTTTCTTCTGCAGATGCTTTTTTCTTCTTCTTTTTAAAAAGTTCCTGTTGTTCGCTGGTTAACCTTAAATGCAGGTCGCGCTGCGGGAATGGGATCTCGATACCTTCCTTATCAAAGGTGGCGTAGATATCTGTGAGTACATTACTCTTTAACGACAACCATGTACCGATATCATCCGCCCAGAACAGCAGCCTGAAATCGACCGAGTTTTCATTCAAATTATGCACAAATACCAGTGGGGCCGGGTTATCCATGATCTCCTCCCGGTTGGATAGCAGGTTGGTCAATATAGTTTTCACCCTGTTGATATCAGACCCATATGCCACGCCGATGATCAGTTCAATGCGGCGGTTATTGTTGCTCAGTGTCCAGTTGATCACGTGATGCGATATCAGGTCGCCGTTAGGGATAATTACTTCAGAACCATCGCTTGTAGCGATCTTGCTCGATCGGATGCCTATTTCCATGATCGTGCCCGAGCGGTTATCCACCTCAATAATATCGCCTATTTGGATAGGTTTCTCAAAAGCCAGTATTAAACCCGATACCAGGTTGTTTACAATATTCTGCAGGCCAAAACCAATACCTATACCAAAAGCACTTATAATAATGGTGATCTTATCGAGCGGGAAACCGGAAGCCGCAATGGCCAGCAAAAAGCCTACAGCAAAAACCCCTAATTTAATAAGCAGGGTAGAGGTGCGGTTCTTCTTTTTCAGTACATCAATATCATTAGCGTGTTTGCCGGCCACCTCATACAGGTAGCTGATTATCCTTGCCGCTACCGATGATAACCATATCACCGCGATGAAAATGATAATGCTTTGAAATGTAAAACTGGTTTTGGTGCCGCCAAGGCTGCGGCTATCTGTCAGGAATTTCCCTAAACCATCAAATACAGCATCCTCCACGCTTAAGTTTTGGAAAAGCATAATTAGCCACAACACACTTGCCATGATGGTTAGAATGCTCCTGAACTTGTTTTGCAGTAGTTTAAAATCAATAAACGAGCTTATACCGGTGCTATTTTTATTGGCCTCCAGTTGCAGGAACAGGCTTTGCATAATTATTTGTACCAGGTAATACATACCCAATGCCAGCCACAGGTTGTATATGGCTGTAACCCCAATTATTTTTGATAGCGTAACCCTGCCAAAAACATTGAGTATAAAAGCGAAACCCTGCAACCCAATAAATACTTTAAGGATGATCCGGGTATAGGGCAGGTAATCCTCCGGTGCTTTTTTAACTTCTTTGTAAAAACGGTAGCTTACTATTGTTGCAATAAGCGCCAGTATCAATACAATAACCCTATCGGTGTTTGATACCTCTACAAACAGGTTGCTAAAGCTATAAACCAATGCCAGGCCGAACAGTATACGCAGGTAATTGAACAATTTTTGCGGGCAGGTTTTTTTAACCAGGTAAAGTATGGCGAATATTAACACAAGGAAAAACAGCTCGAGCACAATAACCGGCGGATGGTCATAAAAATTGGGGACTATAGCAAAAGCCACAATTACAGCCGATGTGATAGGGTAAAGAGATACATATTTGGCGTGACTAAATACACTTTTTGGGTCTTCTTTTATCCTTACTACTTTGCGCCTGTTGGTATAGATCCAGCTAAAGAACAGCACTAAAATAAGCAGGCCGGTGAAATGGATGAGTGGGTCGCGGGTTAAAAAAAACGTGAACAGCTTGGTGTTCATGCTGGTGGTTTTGGCAAGCGCAGTGCTAAAGGTGCTCTGCGTATTCTTATCCATTTCCCAGATGCTGTTATCCTCGTCGCTCAGCGCCTGGATGCTGAACTCGCGGATCTTGATATCTATCTGGTCTTTCAGATCTAACAGCGATATGTAAACCGACGAGATGCGGTTTTGCAATAAACCAATTTTAAGTAAAAGCTTTTTATTGGTGGTATCCAGCCGTTGATGCTTGCTCTCTAAAGCTAACTTTTGTTCAAAATAGGTATTGCGCAAGCTGCTGTCGGATGGGATTATCTTTAACGACGAATCTTTATCCATTGATGCCAACTCGTTTTGGTTTTGCACCAGTTTGGTGTTTATATCGGCCAGTTTATCCTGCCATAGGTCCAGCTGGTCATCACTGCGAGTCAGGATATCGCGGATAGCATATAGGTATCGTAATGTACTTGACCGGTCATCATCTATCAGTTTTTTGATCAGGCTGATGCGGCTCTCGAAAGAGGGAAGTTTTTGGCTGATATCAACCGTATCAACATTACGCGACAGGCTGGTTTTTATCTGGTTAAAAGATGAGGTATAGTACTCAACCTTTTGCAGCAGATTATTGATGGATGTGTCGGATTTTTTGAAGGTGCGCATCATCGAATCGCGGCGCAGGATTGCGTGGCGCAGCGAATCGCGTACCGATTGTTTCCGTTTGGTTTGCGCAAACCCATCGGCCATAAATAAAGTAAGTATGAACAGGAGTAGGGGGGCTATTTTAAATACTTTATACATGTTGATGATTTCGAATGTCGAATGTTCAATTTCGAATTTAAACCCTTATTTAGGATTTAGGTTTTAGTATTTAGAATTTAATACTGCAGCAACAGGCTTTCAATAGCCAGCCGGTACGAGTGCATGCCAAAACCTGCTATAACACCTTTACAGCTTGCTGCCAGCATAGAATGGTGCCTGAATTCTTCGCGTTTGTACACGTTAGAAATATGCACCTCAATAGTTGGTGTTTTGATAGCTGCAATAGCATCGGCTATGGCAATAGAAGTATGCGTATAAGCGCCGGCGTTAAGCACAATGCCATCGTAGCTAAAGCCAACTTCGTGCAGTTTGTTTATAATTTCGCCCTCAACATTACTTTGGTAATAATTAATGGTGATGTTTGTAAAGTGGTTTTGCAATTCGGCAAGGTAGCTTTCAAAATCAGCGCTGCCGTATATAGATTTTTCGCGTACGCCAAGCAGGTTTAAATTTGGCCCGTTTATAATTTGTATATTCATTTGTTCAAACTTAAGTATAAAACGTTAAAACTAAAATCAATTGGACTGGCCAAATGCAATAAAAGGATTTAAGGCTTATTTGAAACTGGAACGCTCGCTGGCTCCAAATTCTATCAGTGCTTATAGTAAAGATTTAGATAAACTATACCAATACGCTGATTTACAAATAAATAAAAAATATCCTACAGAATTTTCTTTACAGGATCTGCGCGATTTTATTAACTGGGTGAACGAATTGGGCATGATCCCGTCAACACAATCGCGCATTATATCGGGCATAAAATCATTTTACAAATACCTGCTGATAGAAGACCTGATAGCTGCCGACCCATCCGAATTATTAGAGACGCCCAAGATACAGCGCAAGCTGCCCGATACGCTGAGCATCTACGATATTGATAAAATGATAGCCGCTATCGATCTCTCAAAACCCGAGGGTACCCGTAACAAAGCCATACTTGAAGTGATGTATGGTTGCGGGTTGCGGGTGTCTGAACTAACAGAACTGAAGCTATCCAACATCCATCCCGAGATTGAATTTATAAAAGTAACCGGCAAAGGCAGCAAGGAGCGGCTGGTGCCCATTGGCGGCGAAGCCTTAAAGGCGCTTAAAATTTGGATAGAGCAGGTACGTGTTCATATCGATATTAAAAAAGGCGAGGAAGACCTGGTGTTTTTAAACCGCCGGGGCAGCAGGCTGAGCCGCGTTTACATTTTTATGCTGGTAAAACAACTGGCAGAACTCACCGGGTTACGGAAAACCATCAGTCCGCATACTTTTCGCCATTCGTTTGCTACCCACCTGGTTGAAGGCGGCGCTGACCTGCGCGCCGTACAGGAAATGCTGGGCCATGAAAGCATCACCACAACAGAGATCTATACCCACCTGGACAGGGAGTATCTAAAGAGCACCATTATTGAGTTTCATCCGAGGAATTAGGGGTTTTCCTATATATACATCGCGCGTCATTGCGAGCGTAGCGTGGCAATCTTCGACATGCTTGTCGCCTACTTTTCTATCGAAGATTGCCACGCTACGCTCGCAATGACGGGTTGTAAAGACGCGAAGTATCGCGTCTTTACGATAATAATTTCACCGCCTTCACCATCCTGTCCCTGCCGCTCATGTCCTTACGTAACTCAATGTTAGTAAATACTTTATCAGCTAACAGCTCAACTGTTTCTTTGCCAAAATTCTCGTTTATCTCGAAGAACAATAAACCATTGGGGGATAAGCTCCGGGCAGCATAATCGGCAATAGCCTTATAAAATATCAACGGGTCGTTCTCGGGGACAAAAAGCGCCGAATGCGGCTCAAAACCGGTTACGTTTTGGTGCATCAGGAGTTTATCTGCCAAAGTAACGTAAGGAGGGTTGCTTATAATGATGTCGAATTTCGAATGTTCAATTTCGGATTTAGTATTCAAGATATCATCATAAATAAAATCAACCTTAACTTCATTAATTACAGCATTTTGCCTGGCGGTATGTAAAGCATCTGTAGATATATCAATAGCCGTTACATCGGCAACAGGCAGGTTCTTTTTAAGGCTGATGGCGATGCACCCGCTGCCCGTACCAATATCCAAAACAGACAGACTACTACCAACTGCTAACTTCAAACTGCCAACTGATGTAAGGATCCATTCTACCAGTTCCTCCGTCTCCGGCCGTGGTATCAGCGTGGCCGGGTTTACTAAAAAGTTAAGGCCGTAAAACTCCGTATTGCCCAGAATGTATTGCACGGGCTTGCCGGTTTTAAGCTCTTCGAGGATGCTTTGTATTTTCTCAACGGCTTCTCCGTCCACATCATCTTCGGGGAAGGCCTTTATTTTAGCACGGGACATGCCTGTAATTTCTTCCAGCACCAGCATGGCAATAGCCTCAGTTTCACGGCTATCATACACCTTGGTTAAACTTTGCTGAAATTCCAGGAACACATCCTTAATAGTTTTCATGCAACAAAGTAACATAAAACCTACTTTTGCACAATGGCAATACATGAAATATATATGCAGCGCTGCCTTGAAATGGCCGCTTTAGGCGCCGGTAACGTTAGCCCGAACCCGATGGTTGGCGCTGTGATAGTGCATGATGGCCAGATAATAGGCGAGGGTTACCACCAAAAATATGGTGAAGCCCATGCCGAGGTAAATGCCGTTAATATGGTGATTGCCAGTTATAGTAACCATGCCGACCTGCTGAAGCAAAGCACCATTTATGTTTCGCTTGAGCCCTGTGCGCATTACGGCAAAACACCGCCCTGTGCCGATCTGATCATTAAACACCAGATAGGTAAAGTGATAGTGGGCTGCCGCGATCCATTCGCTCAGGTGGATGGCAAAGGGATTGAAAAATTACAGGCTGCCGGTATTGAAGTAATAATTGGTGTGTTAGAAAAAGAATGCCAATGGCTAAATCGCCGTTTTTTTACCCGGGTACAAAAACAACGGCCATACATTATATTAAAATGGGCGCAAACGGCCGATGGTTTTTTTGCCCCCGCCGATGGCAGCCAGCACTGGATAACCGGCCCCGAAAGCCGTAAACTGGTACACCAATGGCGTGCCGAAGAAGATGCCATACTGGTTGGCAAGAACACCGTACTGGCTGATAACCCGCAGTTAAATGTGCGCTACGCGGAGGGGCAGTCGCCCAAAAGGGTGGTGATAGACCGCCGTTTGGAGTTAAATGAACAGTTGAATGTGTTTGATCAATCGGTTGAAACATTGATATTTAATGAGATAAAAACCGATATAGACGGTAAAAATAAATACATAGCCCTGGAGGATTTTGACCGCTTTGTACCGCAGTATATTTTGTTCCAGTTGTACCTGCAAGATATTCAGTCGGTAATTATTGAGGGTGGCGCTTATACATTAAAAGCGTTTATTGATGCCGGTTTATGGGATGAAGCACGTATTTTTACCGGAGCATCTGTATTGGAAAGCGGAATAAAAGCCCCCCTTGTAACAGGCACTGTTATCAACGAACATACGGTTGGGGGCGATAATTTACAGATCATTACAAATCTACCTATATAATAATGTTATACGTTTTTTTAAGTATATGTTGCAGCGTTATTGTTTCTGTATTGCTGAAACTGGCCAGGCGCTACCAGATAGATGTTTTCCAGGCCATTACCTGGAATTATAGCATAGCCATACTGCTTACCTGGTTCTTTTTTAAACCGGTACTGCAATTTGAAACCTTAAAACAAGCACCGTTTAGCATACTACTCCCTTTAGGTGTTTTATTACCGGTTATATTTTTTGCGCTGGCAGCTTCGGTAAGGGTGGCGGGTATTGTACGTACAGATGTAGCGCAAAGGTTATCGTTATTTGTATCATTAAGCGCGGCGTTTTTAATATTCGGCGATCATTTAAACACCCTTAAATTTATAGGGATAGCTGTGGGTTTAGCAGCCATAATGTGCAGTATCCCCTGGCAAAAACAAACGGCCAACCGCAGGGTACTCAGTAACGCATGGGTATACCTGGTGTTGGTTTTTCTGGGCTTTGGCCTTATTGATATACTGTTTAAACAGGTGGCAGCCTTTAAGCAAATGCCCTTTACAACGCTGCAATTTTTAGCCTTTATTGTCGCTTTTGTAGTATCACTTATTATACTTGTAATCAGGAAAATAAATAAGTTATCTAAAATAACTTTTACGCATGTTATCTTCGGCTGGATATTAGGGGTAGCAAATTTTGGTAATATATATTTTTACCTGAAGGCTCATAAAGCACTCTCCAACAGCCCCTCTACCGTATTTACAGGTATGAATATTGGTGTGATAGCCCTTGGCACCCTGGTAGGCTTAGTGCTTTTTAACGAACGTTTAAGCATACTCAACAAAATAGGTGTGGCCCTGGCAGTTGTGGCAATTATAATTATTACCGTTTCAAATCATTAAACGCCGATGCTGTTCGACGATACTTACAAAACCATCGCGCACCCTTCAGAAAGCATCTTTCGCGATCGTGGGAGTAAATTCCTGGGGTTTGCCTATCCGGTTACATCTGATCATGATATCAAAGCCATTGTGGCTAATTTAAAGGCCGAACACCCAAAAGCTAACCACCATTGCTGGGCCATCAGGCTGGGGATAGACCGGTCCGTTTTTAGGGTGAATGACGACGGTGAACCATCGGGCACAGCAGGCAGGCCTATCCTGAATATCTTATTGTCGCGTAACATCACCAATGTGCTGGTGGTGGTAGTCCGCTATTTTGGCGGCACTTTATTAGGTGTCCCCGGCTTAATTAATGCTTATAAAACTGCTACCGAAATGGCGCTGGATACCACGCAGGTGATAGAAAAAACCGTAAACGATATTTACACCATTACCTTTGACTATGTGCAGATGAACGACGTAATGCGCATTATTAAAGACGAACAACTGCAGATACTGGAGCAGGTATCAGAATTGAACTGCCAGATCAAATTCTCCGTTCGCAAAACGCAGGTAGAGCAGGTGATGTATAAACTGAATAAAGTAAGCGGCGTAAAGGCGGTTTATAATTATAGCGGGTAAGGTTGCATTATTATCTCACGCAAAGACGCTAAGACGCAATTCAAGAAATAGTAAACTTTTTTCGCGTCTTAGCGTCTTTGCGTGAAACACACTCTTTTGTAAATTCCACCCATCTACCTTTCAGTAAAATTGCTTATTTTGCCTGCATATGCAATCTTTTGAAATAGATAAAACCGACCTGCTCCGCATTAAAACCGCTCTTGAGGGGGATGATGCTGGGTTACAGGAGGTTCTGAAAGACTATCACGCTTCGGAGATTGCCATCCTGTTTGAAAAACTCCCGCAGGAAGCCAAGGAGCGGATTATCAATACCCTGTCGACCGAGATAGCATCTGAGGTGATCTCGGAAATGACCGAGGAATCGCACCCGGAAGACCTGTTGATCAGCCTCCATCCCGAGAAGCGCTCTGATATTGTTGAGGAGATGGATTATGACGTAGCTACGGATATTATCTCACAGCTCGACGAACAGGATCAGCACGAGATATTACAGGATATTGACCAGGATGATGCTACCAGTATCCGTGCGCTGTTAAATTACCATGAGGATACCGCCGGTGGTTTGATGAACTCGCAGGTTATTTGCGTAAACATTAACCTGGATAAGAAAATGGCGCTCGATGAGATCATCCGCCAGTCGGAGGAGATGGAAGAGTTTTACACCATTTACGTGGTAGATGACCATAAGACCCTGCAGGGCATCGTATCCATCAAAGATATTATCAAAGCCCGCAGCGAGGCCAAAGTGCGCGATCTGGTACAACCCGATTTTGTGTATGTAAAGGCCGAGCTCGATCAGGAAGAGGTAGCCAAACTGATCTCGCAATATAACCTCACCACTATCCCCGTGGTGGATGACCATATGAAGCTACTTGGCCGTATTACCGTTGATGATATTATCGACGTAATGGAAGCCGAGAACACAGAGGATATCCTGAAGATCTCCGGGGTATCCGAAGATGAGGAACTGAGCGGTAACTGGCAGGACGCGGTGAAAAGCCGTTTACCATGGCTCATTATCAATTTGGGTACGGCGTTTTTGGCGGCATCCATTATCCGTAATTTCGATTCGACAGTAAAAAACCTGGCCATTATATCGGCTTACATGACCATTATTGCAGGTATGGGCGGTAACACCGCTACACAGGCATTGGCAGTAACCGTAAGGCGTATCTCGCTAAGCGACTTGAGCGACAGGCAAGCCTACAACACCGTTATAAAAGAGTTTCTGGTAGGATTAATAAACGGCGCCGCAAACGGGGTGATTGTTTTTGCAGTGGCTTATTTTTACGATGCCAACCCCATGCTGGGCCTGGTATTGTTTTTAGCCATGACAGGTAACCTGGTTATTGCCGGTATTACAGGCGCGTCTATCCCGCTGGTTTTGAAAAGGGTAGGCATAGACCCGGCAGTGGCATCATCTATTATCATCACCACATTTACAGATTGTATTGGATTTTTTCTGCCACTATGGTTGGCAAGCAAGCTTTTATTATAATTTTGATTTAAGGGGTTTTCTCTCGCAAAGGAGGCTTGTAATTAGTAGGTTTTTGCTCTCGCAAAGACGCAGAGACGCGAAAAAAGATAAAGTGAATTATATATTAAACATGCATTGCGTCTTAGCGTCCTTGCGTGAAACAAAATAAGCAATGACAGAGAATGAACTTTCAAAAATAATTGTAGATACTGCATTTGAAATTCATTATCAACTTGGCCCGGGGCTTTTAGAATCTGTTTACGAAGAGATAATGTACGCTGAATTACTGAGCAAAGGCTTGATAGTTGAAAAACAAAAAGCTGTACCTGTAATTTGGAAAGGATTAAAAATGGAGGTTGGTTTCAGAGCGGACTTGATTGTAGAAAATAAAGTTGTTATCGAATTAAAGTCCGTAGTGGAAATTTCACCTGTACATTCTAAACAAGTATTAACCTATTTAAAACTATCAGGTTGTAAATTGGGCCTTTTGATTAATTTTAATGAGCCTTTAATTAAGTCAGGGATAACAAGAATTGTAAATAATCTTTGATGCTCAGCGCCTTAAAATTCTCTCGCAAAGACGCAGAGACGCGAAAAAAGATAAAGTGAATTATATATTAAACATGCATTGCGCCTTAGCGTCTTTGCGTGAAACAAAATTAACACATTGCATTTTAATATTTTCAATCAAAAAATCAGCTGAAATAATTGAAATAGTAAATAAACTTTGATATTTGCGTCTTAGCATAGCTAACAATTAAATTTGAACTAATGACTGAAGTAAGATACGACTGGACACAGGAAGAAATTTCCAAAATATATCACTCACCGCTGCTTGACCTGATCTTTCGCGCGGCTACCATTCACCGCGAGAATAAGGACTACGCCGAGGTGCAGATAAGCTCGCTTATTTCCATCAAAACAGGCGGCTGCCCCGAAGATTGCGCTTATTGCCCGCAGGCGGCACGTTACAATACCGGAGTAGATGTGCATGCCATTATGCCAAAGGAAGAAGTTATCGCGGTAGCGCAAAAAGCAAAAAACGGTGGTGCTTCAAGGCTTTGCATGGGTGCTGCCTGGCGCGAGGTACGTGATAACCGCGATTTTGACAAGGTAATTGATATGGTAAAAGCCGTTAACGAACTGGATATGGAAGTTTGCTGTACACTGGGCATGCTTACCGAGAGCCAGGCGCAACGTTTGGCCGATGCAGGCCTGTACGCTTATAACCATAATTTGGATACCTCTGAGGATGATTACAAGCGTATCATCACAACGCGCACTTATGACGATCGTTTACAAACGCTCGACCATGTGCGTAAAGCAAAAATTTCTGTTTGCAGCGGTGGTATCATTGGCCTTGGCGAAACAGCACAGGACAGGATCTCGATGCTGAAGACATTATCAAACATGCCAAAGCACCCGGAGTCTGTGCCGATCAATGCATTGGTACCGGTACAGGGTACGCCACTGGCCGATCAGCCGCGTGTATCTGTTTGGGATATGGTAAGGATGATCGCTACTACGCGTATCATTATGCCTAAAACTGTTGTAAGATTATCAGCAGGCCGTACCGAAATGAGCACTGTTGAGCAAGCTATGTGTTTTATGGCAGGCGCCAACTCCATCTTCGCGGGCGAAAAATTACTGACCACGCCAAACCCTTCTTTTGATGAAGATATGGCTATGTTCCAGCTTTTAGGCTTAACGCCGCGTAAAGCATTCAAAAACGGTCGCCCTAACGTTTCCAAAGAAATTAAGGAAATGAGCATTAACGAGGTGATATAAATTATATCATGGCAAGGAAAAAGTATAACTTAACGGTTCCATCTTTTGATGAATTATTAGTTCCGACGGTTAAAGCTTTAGTAAAGTTGGGTGGTTCAGGCTCGGTTGAAGAAATCAATAACCTAGTGTATGAAATAGCTAAAATTCCTGAAGAGGTACTCCAAATCCCCCATAGTGAAAGTGACACTCGAAAAGAAGTTGACTATAGACTTGCATGGAGTAAAACATATCTAAAAAAGTTCGGCCTTCTTGAAAATTCATCACGAGGAATTTGGGCACTGTTAAAAGCGGATATCGATGTATCTAACCTTGATACAAATGAAATAGTAAGATATGTTCGGGAGCGTTCAACTATAGACAAACTTGAAAAAGGAGTTACTGAAACTATATCTAGTGACAATGTTCAAAAGGAAGTTGAGAATGAGGTAGAGAACACTGAAGAATGGAAAGATACTTTACTTAAAATTTTATATAAAATATCTCCATCGGCATTTGAAAGACTGGCTCAACGAATTTTACGAGAAAGTGGTTTTTCACAAGTTGAGGTTACCGGTAAAGTAGGAGATGGTGGAATTGATGGAAAAGGAATTGTAAGAGTAAGTGGTTTATTGAGTTTTCATGTTATTTTTCAATGTAAACGCTACAAAGGTTCTGTGTCCCCAAGTCAAGTTAGAGATTTCAGAGGCGCAATGCAGGGGCGAGCAGATAAAGGGCTTATAATTACTACAGGGACGTTTACAAGGGAAGCAATTAAAGAAGCAACAAGAGATGGTGCACCGCCTATTGACTTAATAGACGGTGAACTTCTTTGCGATAAACTAAAAGAGCTTAAACTTGGTGTAGAAACAAAACTAATAGAGGCTGTAGAAATTAAGAATGATTGGTTTGTTAATCTATAATGAGCAAATAAAATAATCATAAAACAAAAATGCCATGGCGTTTCTTTTATAACAAAAAAGAAACGCTATGGCATTTGACCAATACCACGAACCACCTGAAGAGTTATCACAGGAAACCCGCACTTTTGTACGCATGATCGTATCCCTTGGCGAAGAAGCCGAGGCTATTAACTGGTACGAACAACGTATCTCTGTAGAGAAAGACAAACAGGCAAAGGCAATTATGCAAAACGCCCAGCACGAGGAATTTAAACACTTCGGCATGGACCTGGAGTTCCTGCTGCGCCAAAAACCCAAATGGCGCGAAACGCTGCAAGCTATTTTGTTTAAAAAGGGCGACATTGTAGAACTGGGCGAAAAAGGCGAAGAAGCTTCGGAATAATTTTTATATTCAGCTTGTATTAGCTACTTTATGGCTAATACAAGCTGATATGAATAAAACCTTGAAACCCTTATTGCTTTCACTGATGCTGCTTGGCATCAGCACAACCTTCGCGCAAAATAAGATCATCGTTTACCAGTCGGATTTTGGCTTGAAGGACGGCGCTGTTTCTGAAATGAAAGGCGTGGCCATCGGCGTATCGCCCGACCTGAAATTGTACGATCTCACGCACGAGATCCCCAACTATAACATCTGGGAGGCATCATACCGCCTCTTTCAAACCATCAGCTACTGGCCAAAAGGAACGGTGTTTGTTTCGGTGGTCGACCCTGGCGTAGGTACATCCCGTAAATCGGTAGTGCTAAAAACCAACACAGGCCAGTTTATTGTAACGCCGGATAACGGTACGCTTACCCTGGTTGCACAAACCTATGGCATTGCCGGTATCCGCGAGATTGATGAAGTGAAGAACCGTCGCCCGGGTTCGGGCAAATCATATACCTTTCATGGCCGCGATGTTTACTCATACACCGCCGCGCGCCTGGCGGCAGGGGTGATCACTTTTGAGCAGGTTGGGCCCGAGTTGCCTAAGCAAGTGGTAAGTATCCCATATCAAAAATCGGTTTTTGAGGCTGGTATATTAAAAGGCACTATCGATATCCACGATGTGCAATACGGGAATATCTGGACGGATATTAACGAAGACCTGGTTAAACAGCTAAACCCCAAATATGGCGATGTATTGCATTTAAAGATATTTAATAAGAGTAAGTTAGTACATGAAAGCGATGTGCCCTACAGCGAAACCTTTGGCAGCGTACCCGAAGGTAAACCATTGGCATACCTGAACAGCCTCATGCAATTGTCCTTCGCGCTTAATATGGGCAGCTTTGCCGATACCTACAAAATTGGCAGCGGCAGCGATTGGAGCGTAGAGGTAACTAAGAAATAATTAATATTCCGCAAACTGTTCATCAGGGTAACACCAAAGCCAGCGCTCGCCGGGTTGGGCCGATGCTATTACCGGGTGATGCTGGGCATGGTAATGTTTGGTCATGTGTTGCTCATCGCTTTGGTCGCAGCATAAGGTAACGCCACAGGTTTGGCAGGTACGCAGGTGAAACCATTCGGTGCCTTGTTTTATGCACTCCTCGCACACTTGGTCGTCACTTAATTTAACTTCGGTAATGGCTTGCAGGTGCTGGCAAAATGATGGGTCTAAATCTGGCATAGCTGATAAATATAGAGTATGCTAATATAGCAAAGCAATTATTTATCCCCAACCGTATTTTAGTTACTGCCTTTTTTGCACTTAATTAAAAAGAATGGGTAAGTTTCATCTATTTCAGTGATCTCAACTAATCCGGCTTTTTTAAATTCCGCTGTGATTGATTCCCTGTCGTAAAAAAACATTTTGACCCCATCAAACACCTCGTAACGGTCTTTGCTGATGAATTTGCCTTTGCCATAAGTGTGGGCTTCTTTTGAAATAGCGGTAAAAACCATATAGCCATTATCAGAAAGCTGATCGTAACAATCGCGGATCAGTTTCCGTCTTTCATTGGCGTTCAATAAATGAATTAAGGCATAACAAAATATCCCATCATACCGGGCTTTATCAAATGGCATATCGGTTACCGAACCATGGTAGATCTTCATATCCGTACCGTAATGTTTCCGGGCCATTTCAATCGCCGTTTTGGAGATCTCAATCCCCGTTACCATAATGCCGCTATCCCTAAAAAGTTGCGCGTTACGCCCGTAGCCAATTCCGGGTATAAGCATATTTTTTATAGCTCCCGCAACAAAAAGATCTTTGGTTAAAATCGCCGATTTTGATGGCTCAAAGCCCCACATCTCCTTATTTTTTATAAAGCTTGCTTCCCAAAATTCAGGTTTTTCATTTTCATTCAGCATATCTTCGATCTTAAATTGCAACAAAGTTGCATTATGGTTTTATAAATGGCAAGGATAATTTCATATTTTTTTGAGCAGATCATCAGAGTACTCTATTTAAAAATCCTCCATACCCTTAAAAGGAGTGGAATAAAAAATATCTCGGCATATAAATTGCTAATAATATTAGTATTTTTGAATTGATATGAATGTAGACAGGATTACGGAGAAGTTGAATATTTTGGCAGATGCCGCCAAGTACGATGTATCATGCGCAAGCAGCGGCAGTAAACGTAAAAACGAAAACAAGGGGCTTGGTAACGCCAGCAATGGTATTTGCCATTCCTATACCGAAGACGGGAGATGCGTATCGCTATTAAAGATCCTGCTGACCAATCATTGCATATTTGATTGCGCGTATTGTGTATCTCGTAAAAGTAACGATATCCAGCGCGCGGCCTTTACGGTGCAAGAGGTTGTAGACCTAACCATCAATTTTTATCGCCGCAATTATATCGAAGGTCTATTTTTAAGCTCGGGCATTTTTAAAGATGCCGATTATACTATGGAGCGACTGGTGCGCATCGCTAAAAAACTGCGTACCGAGCATAACTTTAATGGCTATATCCACCTTAAATCTATCCCCGGTGCCAGCGATGAGCTGATGAACGAGGCCGGCCTGTATGCCGACCGCCTGAGTGTTAACCTGGAAATGCCTACCGAAGCCGGCCTGAAACTTTTAGCGCCCGATAAAAACCAGGCGGATATGATCAAACCGATGGGTTATCTGAAAAATGCCATCATCCAGCGTGCCGAAGAAAAGAAACTTTTTAAAAAAGCACCCATATTTGCCCCGGCCGGCCAAAGTACACAGGTTATTATAGGCGCTACGCCCGAGAGTGACAGTGAGGTACTGCAGTCGGCCAATTACTTTTACAAGAACTTTAATTTAAAACGGGTTTATTATTCGGGCTATGTACCGGTACTGGCCGATAGCCGCCTGCCTGCTTTAAATACCAGCGTGCCCATGGTGCGCGAGAACCGCCTGTACCAGGCCGATTGGCTAATGCGCTTTTACGGTTTTAATGTGAATGAAATAGTGAACGATAGCCAGCCGCACCTCGATCTGGATATCGACCCTAAACTGGGTTGGGCTATCCGTAATATGCAGGCATTCCCTGTAGATGTAAATAAGGCCGACCTGCAAATGATATTACGTGTGCCGGGTATTGGGCTGCAATCGGCACAAAAAATTGTGAGCGCGCGTAAGTTTGCTAAGCTTAACTGGGATCAGCTCAAAAAAATAGGAGTGGCCCTAAACCGCGCTAAATACTTCATCACCTGCAAAAGCAATGAGTTTGAGCGCCGCGACCTAACGGGTAGTAACATCAAGCAATTTATACTGGCTACATCGCAAAGCAAGTATTTAAAGAACACACAGGTACAATTAAACCTTTTTTAATGATGACCACATTAATTTACGACGGCACTTTTGAAGGCCTGCTAACCGCGGTGTTTGAGGTTTACGACCGCCGGCTGGATAGGGTGAACCTGCAAAAGACAGATTTGGGTACCGATGCCCTGTTTGAGGATAAGTTACAGGTAATTACAAATGAAGCCCGCGCTAACCGTGTGTTGAAGGGATTGAAGCAAAAGATATCATCGATGGGTGTGCAGCGATTATACGCTGCACACCTGGCCGAAATGGATAGCGATGCCAATAGTTTGCTGGGCTACATCAGGTATGCGTTTGATTCGGTGTTGAATATTGAGGAGGATTACGGCAACCGGTTTGTAATGCGGGTTTCAGAAATAGTGCGTATGGTTAGGCGCGAAAAACACAGGATGGAAGCATTTGTCCGCTTCCAGAAACTAAAGGACGATACCTTTTATGCGGGTGTTGAACCCGACTTTAACGTACTGCCATTACTCATTCGCCATTTTAAAAGCCGTTACGCCGACCAAAAATGGATCATATATGATCTGCGGCGTAAATATGGCCTGTATTACGATCTGCACGACACACAGTACATCTCGCTTGACTTTGCCAATGTAGGCAAACCCGCAGATGTAATTGCCGCCTTTACCGAGGACGAAGGCATCTACCAGCACCTTTGGAAGAACTATTTTACCAGCGTAAATATCCCGTCGAGGAAAAATACCAAGCTGCATGTGCGCCATATTCCCAAAAGATACTGGAAGCATTTAACCGAAAAAATTTGATTTTTTACGATTTTGCGCATTTTTTTATTTACCGGGATGCCTTGGTTTGCCGGCTGTTTGTGGATAAAGGGCGATGTTTATAAACCTGCCCCGGATGCGCTAAATCACTATTATACATTACTAAATGGATGTGGATAAGCATCAGTTTATTGTTAATAACGTGTTAAAAAGAAAAGTAAAAAAAAGCTTGACAAAAAGCACTTAATCTCCCTATATTGTAATCATCAAGAACGACGTACTTTGACAGCCTTACAGGAATACAGAAACTTAATCGGGTGAACCTCAGGGCGAACTAAAGATAAGAGAAGTGCCTGAATCATTTGAAGGGAATGGAATACGAAAGTAATTTACCCCGGAAATGATTAAAAAGGTATTATGGGTTTTGCGAGAGCCTACGGGAAGCAGCAAACAAAATAATGACCTTGAAGCAATCGGCGTTAGCGTAACAAAGAGACATCGGCATTCAAACGAGTAAAGAAGTATCAGCGTTGCACGGATAACGAAGGAGTCGACTTCCCCGAGGGAGAAGTGACAAGATCAACATTCGCAGACGAGATGACCCGTCAGCCCTCGCAAGAGGAAAGAAGGACACATACGGAACGGATTTGAAGGCGTCGCCATCCGCAAGGAGACAGACAAGATCAGCATCGGTGCCAACAATTGAAACATCAGCATTCGCAGAGAATAATGAGACATCAGCGTTCGCATCATAACAAAGAGGAGAGCAGGTCGGTTAATTTTACACAAAACTTGGTGCTTCATGACGGCTACGGCATTCATGAGGGCAGGAAAAACGGGAGTCATTTCGAAAGAAGAGGCTTCCGTTTTCCTATTTTAAGGGGATTTTACTTACAAAAAGGGAGGTGAGCGATCCCTTCCTGGGGAAAGGAATTGATCTCCGCCAAGTTAGGTGTGCTAAAAGCCAAAAGCTTCTGTATTTCTTTTGCGGATAGCTTCTTCGGTTCTTAGAATAAAACTTTCTTTTATATTTAATTCGGCGGTGGCTTGCACTTCCTCAATAAACGGGCGCAGGTCCTTATTGTAGTGCTGAAAGGCTAATTCAAAATTCCCGTTGTATTTCTCTAAAGCATCGGCTAATGCCGCCGCCCCGATAATTGATAAAGATGCACCCTTACCAGCCGCGGGCGAAGCGCAATAACCTGCATCGCCTACCAGGGCCACTCTGCCTTTTGTCCACAACGGCATTTTGATCTGGCAAAACTTATCGAAGTAAAAATCTTTCGAATTTTGCACTTCTTCCAGTAATTCCGCGGTTCGCCAATTTAGCCCCGTAAACTGATCTGAAATAATTTTTCGTTGCTGTTCTATGTTGCGATAATCATAAGGGATTTCTTTTTCGGAAAAGAAAGTGAAAATAATATCAGTTTTATTGTTGTAAGCATTAAGCATAATACCCTTGTCGGGCACATTAAACATTTGCATCACTTTTTGTTTAACCAACAATTTATTGACGATGGTGATAGAAAAATAGGCTTCCAAGAAATGCGCGTATTCTGTTTCGGGGCCAAACCAAATTTTTCTTACTCCCGAATGTGAACCATCGCAGCCCAACACCAGGTCAAACACCTGTTCAGGGCCATTTTTAAAAGTGACTTTTATATTGTCCTCAGTTTCTGTTAGCGCGGTAACACTGTTATTGAAAATAAATTCAACATTGTTTTTCAGGTCGTTGTATAAAATACCTATAAACTTGTCCCTTTCAATTTCAATCTCATCGTCTGAGAGTTCCGTATTCTCGCTTAATAAGGATATTGAGCCTTCCGTAATATCGTCGGCATTTTTAAATTCAATCAATTCCACGTTCAATCTCTGCGCTTTTAGCTGCTCAAAAATCCCCATACGTTTAGTGGCATCTAATGCGGCATCTTCTATATTGACAGCTCCGCCGGCAACCCGTGGTTCGTTTGCAATTTCAACAACAGTTACCTGGTAACCTATTTTATTCATCCACCAGGCGGTTGACAATCCGGCTATACTTGCACCCGAAACGAGTACCTTTTTATCTTTAAATGATTCCATTTTTTATACGATTTTATTGACCATGTAAAGGAACATCGTATAACAGGGGCAAAAAATGCCTATACAAAGTAAATATTGGACTAACCGAGGTTTTTGTTGCGGAAAGTTAATGCAGTTATACCTGCAACTTTGGTAAAGAGCCGCGAAAAATAGGGGAAGTCGTCATAACCTAATGCCGCGGCAATTTCTTTAACGGATTGGCTGGAATGATACAGCAGGCGCTTTGCTTCTAAAATTACACGCTGCTGTATATGATATGAAACGGAATAACCCGTTGCGTTTTTAACACACTCGTTTAGGTAAGGCGTAGATATATTGAGTTTCTCTGCATAATCTGCCGGGCGTTTAGCAATGGTATAATTACGTTCTAATAGCTCCCGGAAGGTTTTGGTAACTGTTTCAAATCGCGAAAGTTTATCTGTTGATTTCGATTGTTCCAGATATGGAGACACGGCAAGTGCAACCAGTGCGTTACAACTATCTTTTAGTAAGGAATGATATAGTTTGGCGGTTTTCCGCTCAGCAAATTTGATACAAAGTGATACCGCTTCAGCAATAATGGAAAACGTTTCCGCATTTAAAGGCAGGGGTTTTACGGGCGTAATATCTTCCAGCAACTTCAGATATTCAGGGTTCAGGTTTACATTATTAATTGCCCAACTGCTTACTGTTACATTTTCAAATGTTATTATGCGGTGTACCTGGTTCGGGTGCATATAGATAACAGATGGGGACTTCATTTCATACCTTTGAAAATCAATATCGATAGTAATTGTACCTTTTTCAAGTAAATGAAATGAGTGGCGGTCGTGCCGTTCAGATTGCTCCTCGCCCTCAAAATTGGGTATATCATTAAGGGACATCTTTTCAATGGAAATACCTGTGTGATACTCTCCGCCAAAATTATTTACAGGAATGGATGTTGTTTTTTTATGCATTGCTTTTTAGTTCCCTACGCAAATATAACTTTTTGAATCTGCCGCATACCTTTCCCAACAATCACAACATTTTCCACATCTGCTGCAAGTCCCCAATCAAAATGCCTATTTTGCATTGATGAAGGAATCTACAGGAAAAACAGACGGAAAGAAGAAAATATTTGTGCTGGATACCTCGGTTATACTTTATGACCACAACGCCTTTGAGAATTTCCAGGAGCACGATGTTGCCATACCCATACAGGTACTGGAAGAACTGGATAATATGAAAAGCGGTAACGATACCCGCAACTTTGAGGCCCGCAGTTTTATCAGGCTGATGGACGATATGTCAAAAAGCAGGCTCATTAACCAGTGGATACCCCTGAATGGTAAAAGCAAAGGCTGTTTTAAAGTGATCATGGATGCCAAGAACACCAGTGCCGATGCCGAGGTGGTGTTTGGGTCTGACAAGATAGACCATCGCATCCTGAACGCTGCCCTGGGCGTACAGTTTGAGCATCCCGATAGGAAAGTGATATTAGTATCGAAGGATATATGCCTGCGTTTAAAGGCAAAATCGCTCAACCTGTTTGCCGAAGATTATGAAACCGGCAAGGTAAAAAATCTTGATGAGCTTTACAGCGGTAAAACTACCCTCAATAAAATAACCGAGAAACTGCTGGCCAAACTCAATAAGAACGATAGCCTGCCGGCAGATAATTTAGATATCCCGGTAGAAGCCGGTAACCAGTTCTACATCTTAAATAGCAAGAATGGTTCTGCATCGGGGTTTTATAACGCACAAAGCGGGCAATTGGAGAAAGTGACCGAGCAGCCCGTATTAAATATTTATCCGCGCAATACCGAACAGGCTTTTGCCATACACGCCCTGCTGCACCCGGATATTAAGCTGGTAACCATACAAGGCAACGCTGGTACGGGTAAAACCCTGTTGGCACTTGCCAGTGCATTAGAACAGCGAAAGTATTACAGGCAGATCTTCGTGACCCGCCCGATAGTGCCTTTAAGCAATAAGGATATTGGCTTTTTACCTGGCGATGTAAAATCAAAGATAGACCCGTACATGGCCCCGATATGGGATAACCTGAAATTTATAAAAGACCAGTTTGCCGAAGATGAAAAGATGCAGGCTAAGCTGGATGAACTGGTGGCTAATGATAAAATTTCTATTACACCGCTGGCGTTCATTCGCGGGCGTACGCTGAGCAAGATCTTCTTTATTGTAGATGAGGCGCAGAATCTTACACCACATGAGGTTAAAACCATTATATCCCGCGCGGGCGAAAACAGCAAGTTTGTATTTACAGGCGATATATACCAAATTGATACTCCATACCTGGATGCGGAGAGTAACGGCTTGTCATACCTGATAGATAAGGCCAAAGGGCACCCGCTTTACGCCCATATCACCCTGCAAAAGGGCGAAAGGAGCGAGCTGGCCAATTTAGCCACGGAGTTGTTGTAGGATATGTTAGTCTGAGCTTGTCGAAGACTTGTACGCTCGGTTGATGGTTCGATAGATTCACCACCAGAATCTAATTTATTCCTCTTGTTGGTGTCCTCACCAACAAGCCGCCATGCATATGTATCTTGCAATATAGCCGTCCTAAATGTTGTTGGTGTCCCCACCAAGAACGGGAAAACGAGAAATGCCTCTTCTCATCCTGAGAGGGGGTTACTCGCCGATAGATGCTTCTATATGTTTAGTATGGAAGTTTTGTATATTTACGTCCTTGGCCTTTTTGGGTTAAACGCAACCAGGTAATCCAGTTCATCGGCTATGATGGTACGCTTATCAATTTGGCTGTCATCGCGTGTGTACGATTGTTTAAGCCCTGCTTTAACCGAATTTAGTACCTGTAGTAATATCTCCGGGCCCATTTTGGTGGCATTAGTAGGGAAGTAGTTCCGTTGGATCTTTATCCTGTCGGCATTACTGGCCATGCTAAATTCCCAGTTATCATCTGCCTTAAAACCATGCTCTTTGGCAAGATTGGTCAGATCATACAGGTACATTTTTGTTTGGGTCTCTATAGTTTGTTCGCTCATGTTGTTATTTCTTACTTGATAGATCGGAAGAAGCCGAACCTTTACCTGATTGATATGCCGATTGTTTTTTGTTTACGTTTACGGTAGGCTGCTTTTTGGTTTCCTTAACCGTTTTTCTGTCTTTACTCATTGTGTAAATGTTTTATTGTTAATAATACTATTGATAATAGGGCATAAGCCCGATCAATGCAGTTGAAATATAGTGGCAATGCCTTTTTTATACTTGATTATGCGAGAAGGAATTTCTTAAAGCTAACCTTTATTTATTGAAAATCAGCAGGTTTTGCATTATTAATAAATTGCTGCCATTAGTGCTAAATACAGGTGAAATCTTAACAGCTGATATACAGTCAACTATCTGGTTAAACAAAGCTTAAAAGATTTTATTTAAAGGAAAACGGTTTAAATTGACTATATTGTGAGGATACTGAGCATCTGCCCGTAAAAGCAGGTGCTTTTTTTATTCACTAACCCACATTAAAATATGGCTAAATCGCAAGCAACATTCATGAAAAAGCAACTGGAAAAAAACCGCCAGAAAAAGAAAGAGGACAAAGCACAACGCAAACAGGAGCGCAAAGAAAACCCTAACGGCAGCGATCTGGATAACATGATGGCTTATGTAAATGAGTTTGGCGAGATCGTATCAACCCCACCCGAGAAAAAAGCTAACGAAGAAGATTAATCCCCGTTACTTATACAAAACCTTGTAGATGGCCTTGCCCCAAAGCTCTCCTAAACGGGCAGCGCCTTTCTGATAGGCTGCAGGTAAAATATCCTGCCGCCCTCGTTCGTGCTGTAAAGCATCTATATAGTTATCTTAAAATAATTAAAACTTTAATATCCACGCAAATACGTGGCCTGGGTTTGTTATGCCATAATTTTGGCCGGCACCACTATTCGCTTTTATAAAGTGCACCGGCTTTTTCGGCCGATAACTTTATACCCTTTATCATAGCCGAGCTAAAGCCGTTGTGTTCCATTTCGTTAAGCCCGGCAATAGTGCAGCCTTTTGGCGATGTAACCTTATCAATCTCTTGCTCGGGGTGCGATGCAAGCTGTAAAAGCAAGTCGGCAGCACCTTTAGCGGTTTGGGCAGCCATTCTAAGGGCATCATGCGCGTGGAAACCTATTTCAGTGCCACCTTGTGAAGCCGCACGGATAGAACGCAGGAAGAATGCGATACCGCAGGCACATAATGCCGTGGCCGATGTCATCAGTTCTTCGTTTATCTGGATGCTCACCCCAACGGTATCAAATAATGATAATACCAGGCTTGTGTTTGCGGCAGATGCGTTATCGGTAGCAATACAAGTCATGCTGTGGCCGATAGAAATAGCGGTATTTGGCATCGCGCGGATCACCTGCACATCTAATCCAAGCTGCGTACGGATATCCTGGCAGCTAACGCCAGATACTACCGATATCAGCAGGTGTTTGGTTTGGTTGGCCGCGGGTTTTATCTCATCCAACAGCTTATTCAATTGTTGCGGAAGTATAGCCAGCACAACAATATCGGCTTTGGTAACCGCCTCGGCATTGTTAGCCGTTACGTTATAACCTTCATCTGCAAGGGCAGATAAAGCAGCTATATTACGGCGGGTAAGCGTAATTTGCTGCGGGGTAAATATCCCGGCTTTTACTAATCCTTTAGCCAATGCAAGGCCAATATTCCCGCTGCCTAAAATGGCAATATGTTGTTGTGTTTCCATGTGTTATTTGCTTAAACGTGTACCAAAACCCTGTTTATTCTTTAATTGTCCCAAATCATCAGAATGCCCGATGATAACCGCTTTAACCCCGCATGATATAGCAGTAAAAGCATTATCCATTTTGGGGAGCATCCCGCTGTGGATGATCTGTTCCTTTTTTAACTGCTCGTACCGTTCGGGGTTTATCTCCCTGATAAGTGAATCATCATCATTAATATCCTGCAACACACCCTTTTTCTCAAAGCAATACACCAGGGTGGTTTCATATAGCTTTGACAAGGCCACCGCTAATGCCGAGGCTATTGTATCGGCATTGGTATTCAGCATTTGGCCCTCGCCATCGTGTGTTAAGGCGCAAAAAACAGGGGTGAAGCCGCCATCCAATAGTTTCCTGATGTTTTCGGGGTTGATAGAACCATCAAACAGGTCACCGGCAAAACCATAGTCGATAGTTTTTACCGGGCGTTTTTTTGCGCGGATAAAATCGCCGTCGGCACCGGTAAGCCCTATAGCATTATTGCCGTAGCGCTGTAATTGCGCAACAATATTTTTGTTGATCAAACCGCCATAAACCATAGTAACAATACGCAGGGTATCTATATCGGTTATGCGGCGCCCATCCACCATTTTAGCTTCGATGCCCATAGTTTCGGATACCTGGGTGGCTACTTTGCCGCCGCCGTGCACCAGTATTTTGTAACCATCAAGCGCGGTAAAATCTTTCAGAAAACGGTGCAGGTTTTCGGAGTTATCAATTACGTTACCGCCAATTTTTATAATGTGCAGGGCTTGCATGTTGTATTATATATAAGTTCGATGGCAATTATAGTTATTTTTTGGGAGGAAGAGTTTATTAATTAACCACAAAGGGCAAAGAGGTTTCACGGCGAGGCACAAAGCTTAGCAATTCAAACCTGTGTGTACATTGTGTTTTCATCATTGTTCTCTTTGCTGTCTCTTATACACATCT
>NZ_LGEK01000139.1 GCF_001636615.1 Mucilaginibacter sp. L294
AGATGTGTATAAGAGACAGAGGATGTGTTTATTTAATAACCGGTGTTCTGTTTTAACACAGAAGCGCCTGCTGCGCCGCTCAAATCAATTTGTCTTTGCGGTATAGGGTAATAATCATTTTTTCCGGTGGTAAAATGCCCGCCTCTTACATCCTGGGTAAACTGGCCCTGGTAAGTGAAGTAAGTATTTAGCTCCTGTGCAGCTATACCCCATCTAACCAGGTCAAAAAACCGGTGGCCTTCTAAAGCCAGTTCTATTTTGCGTTCATAGTAAATAACCTTTAAAGCCAGTTCTTTGCTGCCAAAATAGCCATTTGGATAAGTGCTGATCTTGTAATTGGCTGCAGGTGTGGTTGAAAACCCGGCAGTTGGTTTAGCCGGATTTTTGTAGGTGTACACAAAACCTTCTGGTTTTGATGCCCTGTCTCTCACCATATTAACCAGTTCTAAAGCCCTTGGCAAACCGCCGGTTTGTGCTTGCGCCTCTGCTGCCATCAATAACACATCAGAAAACCGGATGATGTTATTATTTATACCCGAACCCGGCGCCCATGAAAGCATATCGCCCTCACTATCTTGCACCGCGTTGCCGAATACCATTTTAATAGGCGAGTAGGGGCCGGCGTAATCCTGGTTCCTAACCCAATCGTTACCCGGGTGATTACCCCAATCAAGGTATGGGATACCACGGCGACCGGCTGTCCAGTCTAAACGTGGGTCAATTGTACCTGCATCCGGAGTAAAAGGTTGGAGAGAAGGGATATCCATATCGTTTTTGATAGGATGGTCATTATAGGTATCCAAATAAGGCAGGCCGTTCGGGTCTGTACGGAAATGGTTTACCAGGTCGATAGACGGTTGATAAAAGCCGCAGCAGCCAAATGGGCTGCCTGTGCCGTAAGGAAAGTTCAGCATATCCCCGTTATTGGCGTTCGACGGGCCATTCGGGTCGGCATTGGCCGCAGCTTGTACGGCAAAAACAGATTCGGCGCTGTTATTGGTGGCAGCCCTGAAATTATCTTCAAACTTGTCGTTTAAGGCGTATTTCGCACCGCTTGCCGTTGTACCCTCGTTAATTACAGTTTCGAAAAGATCGCGCGCTTCCGGAAACTTATGCTCATAAAGATAAGTCTTTGCCAGGTAGGAGCCTGCAGCCCATTTATTAGCGCGGCCGGCATCGGCTTGTTCGCCATCCATATTTTCATAGGCAAATTTAAAATCATCCTCAATTTTAGGCCATATATCTGTATTATTTGGCTGGTTAAAATCGGTGGTGTTCTCATCAATATAAGGCACATTATTAAACATCTTTTTCAGGTCGAAATAATAATGGGCGCGTAAAAACCTGGCCTGGCCTAAAAGGTTGGCTCTTTCGGCATCAGATAGCTTTTGTACTTTGGGTATGGTTCTGATGAGCATATTGGTACGCGAGATGCCTTCGTAATCTGCTTTCCATTTGCTGTTAAAAAAGCCATTGGTGGCGTCGGTAGTAAATTTTTGTATCAGCTCAATGGGCGTTTGATCGCCGGGGTCGCTGCCTTTATTTGCATCGCCGCCTGCAACACCACCATAGATCCAATTATCGGGAGATGCTTCCCACGCGCCGCCGCCACCAATAGATGCATCGCCGCCCTGCTGGCCGTCAAGCGCGGCATAAGCGCCTATCAGCAGTTGGTTAACACCTTCCTTTGTAGCCAGGTCCGGGCTTTGCAGCCCACCCGTTAGTGGTTTTTCTAAATATTTTTTACATGAACTAAGCGCTATTGCACTTACTAATGTTATTATGATCAATTTTTTTGCTGTCTCTTATACACTTTTACAATAATCAACTGTTACAATGAAAAATTTACGCCTATCAAAAATGTACGCGGGCTTGCATAGGTACCTTCATCAATACCAAAGTTTAGCACGCCGCCGTTAAGCTCGGGGTCGGTCCCGCTGTAGCCTGTAATGGTAAACAGGTTGGTTGCTGATGCATACACCCTTAATTTTTGAATTCCCGATTTTTTCGATGTGTTAAAAGTGTAGCCTATCTGGGCGTTGCGCGCACGTAAATAGGTGCCACTTTCAACAAAGTACGAGTTTGGTGTTGAGCCACTGCTTACAGATGCATCTAACTCCTGTATAGGGGCTTTAGCATTATGATTGTCGGGTGTCCATGAATCATATAAAGCGGTGTAGCTTTTTGCAGTTTCAAATGATGAATAAAAATCTCTCCAGTATTTAACGTTGTTCCATATTTTGCCACCGAATGATCCGTACAAAAGCATGTTAAAATCAAACTGTTTATAGGTAAAACCTAAGTTTAAACCCGCGGTAAAATTGGGGTTAGGGTTGCCAATGAAGGTACGGTCGGCATCGTTAATAACACCATCTCCGTTAACGTCCTTATAACGGAAACGGCCCGGTTTTACATCTGTTTGATACACGGCATCCTCATTGCCTGTTGCGGCTTGCACTTTTGCGTTTGCAGCATCAATCTCCTCCTGCGAATTCCAGAAACCTGCTGTTTGGTAGCCATAGAACTGGCCTACAGGGTGCCCTACTTCATTCCTTACCATGTTTACATCAAAACGGCGGGTAATATCCGAGTAGAAGTAGGTTGCGCTGTTTGATACTTTGGTAATTTTGTTATTGAATGTAGTAACAGACAGGGTACTGTTAAAGTTAAAATCCTTGTTTATTTTAAAATTACCAGTTACCGATACGTCAAAACCATCGGTTTTCATTTGCGCAACATTTACATAAGGCACTACACCGTTACCTTCGGTACCTAAATGCTCCTGGTTAAACAACAGGTCTTTAATGTCTTTACGATAGTAATCGGCTGTAATTGATAATTTATCGCCAAAGAATGTGGCATCAAAACCAATGTTGCTGTTGATGTCTTTTTCCCACCTGGCATCGGGGTTACCTATATGCTGCTGATAAAAGCCGGGTTGTGTAACTGTACCACCACCAATAGGGTAGTACGACTGGCCAATACTGCTGCCGTAGGTGTTGTAGGCGTTATCTGGGGTAAGGTTAATCTGGTTCCCCATAATACCCCAGCCACCGCGTATTTTAAGGTCTGATAGCCAGCGTACATCTTTTAAAAAGCTTTCTTGTGATATACGCCAGCCCGCGCTAAATGCAGGGAAGTAACCGTATTGGTGTTCTTTTGAAAACTGTGATGAGCCATCACGGCGGATGGTAGCATTAAACAGGTATTTATCGTTAAACGTATAATCTAACCGGGCAAATGCCGAAAACATAGTATAGCCACTATGCTCGCCATAGTTACCTGAACCATTTGCCGAGCCTGTGTTTAAGTTAACGTAATTAGGATCAAACGTAAAGTAGTTTTGCCTTGTGGCACCCAGGCTGCTTACGTAGCTTTCAAAAGCCTCTGTACCTACAACCACCTTAATATCATGCTTATTTAACTTTTTATGATAGCTTAAAGCATTAGTCCAGGTGTAATTCCAGTTGTTGTAGGTGTCCTCGCCATAGCCATTGGTTTGAGTATTCTCTTTACTCTCGTAAGTAGGGTAGTTAAAGTAATGCGAATTGCCTGTGCTTATATCGCCACCAAAGGTAGTGCGGAAATTAAAATCTTTTAAAAAATCGGCTTCGGCATATACATTACCAAAAAGGCGGTAACCAACATCACCGTTTACTTTGGAGCGTTCCTGTATCGCCACAGGGTTATTGGCATCGCCCATACCGTCACCATAACTGCCGGCATAGTTGCCCTTAATATCATGCACAGGTATAATAGGTTGCTGCCTTATAGCCATGGCGATAACCCCATCCGGGTCGTTGCCGCCAACTTTAGGGTTTTTAGTTACCGAGTAGGCAAGGTTTTCGCCCACCCTAACATGTTTGTTTATATTGAAATTTGTGTTGGTACGTAAAGTATATCTTTTCTGATACGTTTCTATCAGCGTACCCTGCTGGTTAAAGTAGTTGGCCGATATCAGATAGTTGCCCTGGTCATTACCACCGCTTATGGATATGTTATGGCTTGTTATGGGCGCGCTTTTAAAAATCTCATGATACCAGTCTGTGCCGGCTTTATTAGCTTTGGTTATGCGATAAAAGCTGTTAAAGTCATCACCATCCGTATATAACGGGTTAACGTAGTATAGCGATGGGTCAACCGACGGATCGCCTGCTTTAGTACCTGACGGTACAATGTAATCTGGCAGGGTGTAGCTTGATTTAGTACCACTCGGGTTGTATTGCTCATCCGTAAAATCTGTAATGTCCGAGTTTGTTTGCGCCAAATGCTTCAGGTCGGCCATTTCCTGTGGGTTTAATGTGTGCCATACGTTGCCACCTTTGGGTACCTGGGTACCGTAGTAAGCATCGTATTGAATATTTACTTTGCCTTTGCCTCTTTTAGTGGTGATGATAATGACGCCATTTGCAGCCCTTGCACCATATATAGATGCCGAACTTGCATCTTTCAGGATCTGAAAGCTTTCAACATCATTTGGGTTTAAAGTACTTGCATCCTGTGTTGGGATACCATCAATAACGTATAAAGGAGTGTTATTGCCAAAAGTGTTAAACCCCCTGATACGAACCTGGGGCTCCTCGCCCGGCTGGCCCGATCCAATAACGGTTACACCGGATGCCTGCCCCTGTAACTGTGAGTTTACTGATGATGATGCTGTTTTGTTCAGGTTTTTTACATCAACTACAGATACCGCGCCTGTAAGGTCTTTTTTGCGTTGGGTAGTATAGCCTACCACAACCACTTCGGTTAATGCTTTCGATTCTTCTGCAAGTTGCACATTGATGGTTTGCCGGCCATTAACCGGTATTGCCTGCATAGCAAAACCAAGGAAACTAAACTCAAGCAAGCCGGTCCCGTCTGGTAAGGTTAAGCTGTATTTACCGTTAATATCGGTAGTTACGCCCAGTGTGCTGCCTTTTAGCTTAACTGTTACACCGGGTAGCGGCTGGCCTTTTGTATCGGTTACTACACCGCTAACATTCAGCACTGCTATGGTTTTGTCGCCGGCAGGCTTTACAATCACCACGTTATCCATTATCTGGTAAGTGAGCAATTGGTTTTGCAACACCAGTTTCATGATGTCGTCAATGGTGGCGTTTTTTGCCACCACATGGATCTTTTTATCCTGGTTCACCTGGTCAAGACGGTAGAAAATGCTGTACGTGCTATTTTTTTCGATCTGTTTAAACATTTGTTTAACAGATATATTATTCTCGTTAAAATTAAAGGTTGTTTGAGAATAAGCCGCAGCATGTATTTGCATTATCCCGGTAAGGAGTAAAACAGTTACAAGCTTCATAATTTTGAGCGTTTTTTGCCAGACAGCAGAAGCAGTCACAGCTTTTCTGTAAAATTTAATCATAAATTTGTGTTAGTTAATTAGTTAATACAATGCTTCCCCAAGCGTTAGGGTATTAGCTATTAATTGATTCATAAATACGCCCGGGTTGTTAGCGCAATCCGGGTTTTTTGGTTTTGTCGAGTTTTATCCCATATTAATTTTTTAAGTGTTTTTTTAGTTTATTAGTTTAGTTATTTCTCTTTAGTTATTGTTATGATGTTTCCTGCTTTGGAGTAACTGATGGGCGTGTTTTGTTTGATGATATCCAAAACCTTGTCAATGCTCGCCATATTATTAAAATTACCCGAGTATTGTATGTTGAGCAGCGTGGTATCGCTAATGTTTATTTTAACGTCATACCGGCGTTCTAATACCCTTGATATATCTTGCAGGGTGTTACTGTCAAACACCAGCAGGTTGTCTTTCCACCCAATGTATTTATTCTCCTTATCAGGTGTAAATTGTGTTATTTGTATATCATTATAGCTTTTTGCAGGTGTATTATTGAAGCCTCCCAAGCCATTTGTATTATTACTGCGTTTCCAGATGCGCAGGGTTTGTTTTTGTTTAATGTAGATACGGTTGGTAGCGTTATCCTTTTGTGCTTTATCTTCTATAGATACCTCGCCGCTTACAACCGATGTTTCAAAAAATGGGTCGTTGGGGTATGCTTTAAGGTTAAAGCGGGTACCAATATCCCTGATGGTGTAATTTTTGGTGTGCACTATAAAAGGAACATCTTTTTTACCGGGTGCGATATCAAAAAAACCTTCGCCTTCCAGGTAAACGGTACGTGTTGTTTTGCCAAAATCAGTCCCGTATTTAAGCATCGACCCCGAATTCAACCAAACAACAGTGCCATCTGTTAATGTAAGCTTGCTTATCTTACCTTGCATTACTGCCAGTTGGTTAAGGTGGGGGGTATTTACAGTGTTGTTTTTAAACAATGCTGTAAATAACACTATTAATGCAATAGCCGCCGCAGCCATAGCAAACCATTTTTTATGACTTTTAATTACTGGCGCCGTGTATCCTGTTTTATTTAAAAATATTTTATACGCCTTGGTATCATCAACTACATTATTGTTTAGTAATAAGCTGTTTTGCCATGCCTCATATACATCTGCGAAGTACTGTTCGTTCTCCGGATGAGCATTTATCCAGTTTTTTACAATAATAGTCTCTTCGTTATTAGCTTGCCGGGTAATATACTTTACCAGCAACATCTTTATATCTTCGTTTTCCCTCATTAATAACCATAAGACAACTAATTATTCAAATACCCCCAATGATTTTTTTTATTTTATTAATTATATCCGTTTTTAGCTTATTTATTGATCAATTGTTACGTAAATTAACAGTATGGTAAAATTATTTTAATAAGACTTGCTTAGATAAAGGATTTGTTTTAACTTGTTAATGTTTTTTAAAAAGTTGGGCCATCTTTAAAAACTAATAAATGTCAGAAGAAAACGAGGTCATATTATCCAGGTTAATTGACGGCGATATACAGGTTTACGAATGGCTTTTTAAACGCTATTATCCTAAACTTACCTTTTTTGCCAACCGGTTTGTTAATGATATGGATGCAGCCGAAGAAATAACCGGAGAGATGTTTGTTGTGTTGTGGGAGAAGAGGGAGCAGTTTAATATTACTTCATCTATAGATGCATACCTCTATAAAATGACTAAAAACAGGTGCCTGAATTATTTAAAGCATCAAAAAGTTGAGAACTTATATATAAACTATTTACAAAAGAACAACCTGTTAGACACTTACGCGGACGATACGGAGAAGTGTTATAACGATAAAGAGCTGGCTAAACAAATACAAGTTGCTGTTGAAAGCCTGCCCGAGAAATGCCGCCAGGTATTTATGATGAGCCGTTACGAGGACCTGAAAAACAGAGATATTGCTGTAAGGCTTGATCTATCTTCCAAAACTGTTGAAAGACACATGAGTATAGCGCTTGAGCGGCTAAGAAAAATGCTAAAATATGTTTCTTACGTATTTTAGCGTAGCCCGATATCAACCTGATTAAATAGGACTTTCGGGCCAAATCCAAATTTTCCAACCCGTTCCGGGTAGTTGATCAGCCGTTGCGCAAGCAGGCTTCTTTTTCGGCCAGTTAGCTTACTTCAATCTGAAAACCCAAAATTCATCTTGTTCATTTCGGGACAAAATGGAACAAGGGTTAAATGCTGTCTCTTATACACATCTCCGAGC
>NZ_LGEK01000141.1 GCF_001636615.1 Mucilaginibacter sp. L294
AGATGTGTATAAGAGACAGTAATATAGATAGTAGCAAATGAATACTAGTAATTGTGGAACTCGCAAATATCTTAGCTTCCAAATACGTAATTTTAAGTATTTTTTCTGCCTGTTTGGTTAAAGGAATACTTCCTTTAAATATCTCAGAATTTTGATCTATTTTCTCCAATTTATCATAAAGACGTTTCTTTAAAACATCAAAATTTACATTTAAAACTTCCAATGCTGTAATTGCTGAGTTATTCCTATCACGAATTATGCCTAATAATAAATGTTCTGCACCAATATAATTATTTCCACAACGAATCGCTTCTTCTCTTGAATATTGAATAATATCCTTTACAGTGGGTGAAAATTTTGCTTCCATATAAGTAAATATACTATTTTTTAGAAAATAATTTTTATTCATTAATGACTTCTTCGGTCGTTTGTCGTCGTACCTAGCAATAACTTGCGGAAGACGATTAAAAAAACATCTAAAACACAAAGGCCACAAAGTTTTCACTTTGTGGCCTCTGCATATATTTCAAGTAGTATTACTTCTTCTTTTGAATTTTCACACGGGGTTGTGCCGCTACTTTAACAGGCTCGGGTTTTAATTCGCTGTTCCTTCTTAATATCGACATAAAGAAACCGATAACCATAATAATGGTACCCGCCCACAGGAAGTTGATATAAGGGAACTCGATAGCCTTCATCACAATAAATTTCTTTTTGCTTTCGGGCTGCTGGTATACCGTTATTTCTACCTTGCCATCGGCCAGGCTTTTCCCGGGTATAATTTTGGTGAAGCGTAGTTTTAATCCCGCCTCGTCTACTTTTTTACCAAAATCAAACACGCTGCGGCCTTTTATCATGTAAACCGGCTCGCTCTGGTAGGTTTTGCCGTGGCTTATTACTTCCAGTTGTGCGCCCACGGCGATATCCTTATCAGTAAGCGGGATGTTTTGCAGTTTAACGTTTTTGTTCAACCCTTTTAATACAATGATCCCGTCGCGGTAGGTCATGGTATCGCCAACGGCAATTTCGTGCGTTACAGGGGCATCATATTTCTTATCATCACCTTCTTCGCCGTGCGATGCCGTTTCGCCACCTTCAGGCTCAGCGCTGATCACATTGGTCATGGTGATGTGGGTGTACATATCATGGAACAGGTAATGCTTGGTATCCGGCGATGACGACATGCCGCCCTGCGCCTGGATCACGTTCGGCCTTAAGGTAAAGCCTTCGGTTATCTTACCGTTTTGAATGCGCTGGTAATCTATATTGAACAGATGCTGCGCGCCTTCGATGGTATCGCTTCTGAAGGTCACCATATACTCGCCCATTTTCAGGGGCTCGTTCTTGTAAAGCAGTATGTTATCCTTAGGGTTCTCATCCTTGGCAAATTCGGCGCTGTATTGCTCGCCGGTAAGGTTTTCAGATATCACTTTTTTTGTACCTGCTGATATTAGCGCGCCAACAAGCAGCAAACCAAAACCAATATGCCCCACTGCCGAACCTGCCAGTTTAAACTTGCCTTTAATAGCATCGGCCAGTACTTTACCATTAGCTACAACAGAGTATATAGCGCAAAGCATTACCAGGTTAAACACAAAGTTTAACTTGTAAACGCCGGTAGCATACACTACTAATGCGGTAATAAGTGCTGCAAATACCAAATACACAAGCGTTGTAATGAAAAAGCGCCTGATATCTGTCTGTTTATACTTCAGGAATTGTGTAAAGCCGCTTAGTAGGGCTATTACTACCGCGAAGGATGCCTGTATAATATTATATTGCTTAACCGGGTCGGTAGGCGGCGCAAGTTTGGTACCGAACATGGCGTTCCAAACCGGCACGGATGTTACTAATATCAGCTGCAGGCATGATAAGCCCAGGAACACGGCGCCAACAAACATCCAAAATTCGCGCGAGTAGGTATCCTCGTCTTTTTTGGTGATGGGGAGTTCTTTCCAGCGCACTACCAGTAAATAAATGGTTATACCCAAAAATACTGCGATGCCTATTACCAGCTGCCAGAAAAGGCCGATATCAGTAAATGCATGCACAGATGATTCGCCCAGGATACCACTGCGTGACAGGAACGATGAATACCAAACCAGTACAAAGCTAAGCATGGTTAAAAGCGTTGCCGTAAAATAGGAATGACCGGTATTTTTAAAAACAATCAGTACGTGCACAGCGGCTACCAGCACCAGCCAGGGGAAGATAGAAGCATTCTCTACCGGGTCCCATGCCCAAAAACCGCCAAAGTTTAGCGATTCGTACGCCCAAAACGCACCCATAACCACGCCGGTACCCAGTATCATACAGCCAAATAAGGCGTATGGGATAGCCGGGGTTACCCAATCTTTATAACGTTTTTGCCAAAGGCCGGCTACCGCGTAAGCAAATGGCACAACCAATGATGCCATGCCCAAAAACAGGGTTGGCGGGTGGATGATCATCCAGTAGTTTTGCAGCGAAGGGTTCATGCCCTTGCCGTCTTTTATAAAATCAAGATAGTTCGGACTTTTAAATATCGGCGCTTCCATTGCATTACGCAGCAGCAGGAATGGCGAACTGCCAATATGCGCGCTGCCAATATTAATCCCAAGCACCATAGTACCCAGCACCACTTGCGTTAGCGCCATGGTAACCATTACAGCGCTTTCCCAACTCTTGGCCTTCCAGATCAGGATATTACCCAATACGGCGGTCCAGAAGTACCAAAGCAAAAAGCCACCCTCCTGCCCGTTCCAAAAACCCGATACAATGTAGTAAACAGGCAATTCGCGCGAGGTGTACGACCATGCGTAATGATACTCGAAATAGTTATGGTAAAGTATATAGAACAGGCAAGTACCCATCCCTAATATAGATACGGTGTTTAGCCAATAACCTATGCGGCCTAAACGCAGCCATGAGTTATCGCTTTTGGCAACACCTTCTTGCGCGGCAAAATAATAACAGATAAGTGAAAAAAGGGCGGCACCAAATGCCAATACAATAAAAAACTGGCCCAACTGACCCGGTAACAGGTGTTCGCCTTTGAAAACTATATCCATTAAAATTTAATTATATGCTTGCGCTTTTTTTAGCGCTAACTTCGGTAACGTTCAACTTATCGTCGGTGTATTTAGACGGGCATTTCATCAATATTTTTGATGCATGAAATTCGCCGCCTTTCATCTGGCCGGTAAGTACAATTTGCTCCGAGCGTTCAAAATCCTGCGGCTTGGTACCGGTGAAAACAACCTTACATTCCTCGCCTTTATTATCTTTCATATAAAAAGAGAAGTAGTTGGCGTCTTTGGTGGCGTCGTAAAACAGTTCTTTGCCTTTATTAAGGTGGCCAACAACGTGCAATTCGCTCTTGCTTGTTTTGGCGTCGTTAAAAGAACCGTAAGTGCTTGTGTTTGAATAAGTACTAATAATAACCGCTATCGCGATAGCAATAACTATGATACCTACAATTGAGCTTTTCTTCATTAATTGATATTTACCTGTATTACAGTTTACAAAAATACAAAACGCAAAGCTAAATAAGTTTATTACAAGGGATATATGTTATTTAGAATTGTTATTGATAATATTAGAGGTTAGAGGTTAGAGGTTAGAGGTTAGAGGTTAGAGGTTAGAGGTTAGAGGTTAGAGGTTAGAGGTGAATGCTTTATTGGATCGTTTGTTTTGATTTTTTTAACTATTCTCTAATTAACTATCACCAATCACTAATGATGGCGTTACCTGCGGCCCGGGCTATCCGCTCATACGCCTGCAGGCCTTACGCGCGAGGCCGGTATCCGCTTTTATCCCTAACGCAATCACCACCTTGTCATGCTGAACGTTTGAAGCATCTGATCGCCGACATGCAAATCGGCGTGCAAAGTTCGCGAATAGATCCTTCGCTCTCGCTCAGGATGACAAGCAATGAACGAGCGATGGCCTGACAGAAAAGCGGGCCAAAGGTAAAGGCCTGTGGGCAGAAGCTTTTTTCTGTCTTGATCTTTTGCTTCCTTTTCTATCAAGAGAAAAGAAGTAGCCTCCGCGGCAATGAGCGGGCGGATGATGATAGTGGCTCACTAAGCATGAGAGATGCTGAAACAGGTTCAGCAAGACATAAGCCTCATTATCTATCTTAAAGAGATTGCTTCGTTCCTCGCAATGACACATTGATTAAGTACCGGTACATAAATTTATTTCCCTACATTTACACTATTAAAATCTCTTTATAAAATATCCCACCCACTACAGCGCCTTTACAGGCAATGTACCTTTTGTGCTTAATCAATAAGCACGACAATCAACTTCTATTACATTTTATAAACAGATAACAAAATGAAACCTATTCATACAGTTGCCGTTATTGGCGGCACAGGTAAGGCTGGCAAATACCTGCTTAAACAACTACTGCTGCAAAACTTCCACATTAAACTATTACACCGCAAACCGGAAACTTTAACTTTGGACAACCCGCTTATCGAGATCGTTAAAGGCGATGCGCGCGATTATGATGCTATCCACAGCCTTTTAAATGACTGCGATGCGGTGCTAAGTTGCCTAAGTCAGCCCGTTGGCGAACCCACTATTTTTAGTGATGCTACCCGGAATATTTTGAAATCAATGGCAGCACACAACATCAGCAGGTATATTACCACAGCCGGCTTGAACGTGGATACCCCGTACGACCAGAAAAGCCCGCAAACACAATTTGGCACAAACTGGATGTATGAAAACTTCCCCGCTACAACAAAAGACAGGCAGGTAGAATACCAGCTTTTAGCCGACAGCGATATCGGCTGGACCATGGTACGCTTACCACTCATCGCCCAAACGGACGATATCAGCGAGGTAATTGTAAACCTCACCGATTGCCCCGGTAGCAATATCAGCGCTACAAATTTGGCTTTATTTATGATAAAGGCTTTGAGCGGTGATGAGTTTGTAAAGCAGGCACCGTTTATTGCGGATAAGTAATAATACCCCACCGTCATTACGAGGAACGTAGCGGCGTGGTAATCTTCGACATGCCTATTGCCGACTTTTCTATAGAAGATTGCCACGCTACGCTCGCAATGACGGATTATAAACAACAAAGGGCGCTAATAGCGCCCTTTGTTGTTTACCATACCAGCTTATACCCTACTCCCCTGATATTAATGATCTGGATATTGGGGTCGGCATGCAGGTGGCGGCGTAACCGGGTAATGAATACATCCAGGCTACGGGCGTTAAAAAAGCTGTCATCGCCCCAAATGTTTGTAAGCAATACCTTGCGGGGTATCACCTCGTGCTGATGTTTGCAAAGCATTTTTAATATATCGCTTTCGCGGGCGGTAAGCTGCCACATATTAATACCCTGTTGCAGAGTGTTCTTGTTCGAACTGAACAACAGGTTGCCTATCTGGTAGTCTTCGTTTATTGTTTTTGGCCGTTCTAACAGGCGGTTTGTACTTAACAAAACTTTTATCCTTACAATAAGCTCCTCCACACTGAAGGGCTTTTTCAGGTAATCGTTAGCGCCGCTTTCAAAGCCGGCCACCACATCCTTTGGCTGCGACCGGGCGGTGAGGAAAATAATGGGCGTCACTTTGTCCGTTTCGCGAATGTGCCGGGCCACCTCAAAACCATCCATTTTTGGCATCATTACATCAAGCGCTAAAATATCGGGTTTCTTGTCGCGGTAGGTTTGTAAGGCCTGCTCACCGTTAGCGCAAAGCGTTACGTTAAAACCGCTTTCCTCTAAACTCTCGCGCACAATATGTGCCAGTGCCAGTTCATCTTCGGCCAGTAAAATGCGGATCTTATCCATTTTTTAAAGGTATAGTAATTATAAACTCGCTGCCCTGCCCTTTTTCGCTTTTTACGGTTACGCTGCCGCCATGCGCTTTAACAATGTACTTCACATAATTTAAGCCAAGCCCGGTGCCTTTTACGTTGTGCACATTACCGGTTGGCACACGGTGAAACTTATCAAACACTTGTTTTATATGCGCAGGCGGTATGCCGATGCCATTATCTTTTACAGAGAACACCGCATTGGTATTATGTTGGTACAAGTTTATTTTAATATCCACGGGCTCATCGCAGTATTTAATGGCATTATCAATCAGGTTGGCCAATACGTTTCGCAAATGCAGTTTATCGGCCTCTATAAATTTAACATTACCTTTATTATCATAGCTGATGGTTACCTTTTTGTTGGTCTTCAATGTCTCTGATGCTATCAGGTCGTTCACAACATCATCAATGGCTATCTTCTCTTTATTGAGCCCTATCTGTTTATTTTCAAACGCGGCCACGTTAAGCACCTTACTTACCAGGTCGTTTAAACGGCTTAGCTCGTTACGCGAGGTTTGCAGGTAGCGCTGCGTTTTTTCGGGATCGCTCAGGGCATTATATTTTTGCAGACCCTCTATAGCAACGGTTATAGTGGCTATGGGGGTCTTTAGTTCATGCGTCATATTATTGATAAAATCATCCTTCAATTCGGTCAGTTTTTTTTGCCTGATAATGATACGGATGATATAGTTGAAGCAGAATATAGTGAACACGATGAGCAGGCCGGATAACAGCAGCGGCAAAATCATTTCTTTTAGTACCCCTACCTGCGCCCTGTCAAAAACGGCCCTTACAAACAGCGTTTTCTTTTCTGCGTGTTGTATCGGTAAAAACCCATGATATTGATAGCTATATTGATCGGTTTCGCTGTAAACAAGCTCATTAGCCTGATATGACGTAGCCATCGGTTTGCTTGCGGAGCGCCATAAGGACGAAAACGGTTTTGGCAAAATAGTGGGTGTTGCAGGTATTGGCTTGTCCGAAAACCGCAATATAAATTCTGACCGGGGATGCACCTTATCCAATGCGGCACGGTAATATTTGTATAGCTTAACACTATCAGCCCGGCGGTAATTTGACGGTACGCCCAGCGTACCCGCATTGAAGATGTTAGAGCGGGCAAAAACAGTATCGCGCGGAATATCACTGTGGGCTTTAGCGTAAGCATCTACTGTTTTCCATTTAGGGGCAAAATCTTCCATGCCAAGCATCATTACTATCTGGTCTAAAAGAGCGGGTACATAAAACGACATCTCTGTTAACACTTCGGGTACGGTTGCCTTATGATTAATTTTACGCCTGTAAAAATCAACGATCCCTGTTGATGTATTGAATTCTCCCGGCCCCCAGTATTTATTTGATAAATGTATAGTAAGCGCCCCATGCCCCCTGTTCTGGTTGGGTACGGTATCCAGTTTAATGTGTGTGCCGGTATCGCTCAGGCGGTTAACCATCACCACACGAATGGAATCGAAATAATCCTTTTTACAGCTATCCAGCGCTTGCTGCATCGCGGTGTTAATATCGCTGTCGAACTTTTCTTTGTTCAGTTTATAGGCGTTAAGGCTCCAGTAGGCCTGCACGGCAATAATGCCGGTAAGTAATAAGGCGGTTAAAAATAATACAATAACGAGTTTTCTTTTCATGATTTTGGTTGCTTAAGATAAAGGTAATCTGCCCAAAAGCAACCGGGCTTATCTGTTAACATTCGTTAAGATAAAATAAGAATGGTTAGGAGTTAATACCCCTAAGCGTCATTGCGAGAAGCGATAGCGACGTGGAATCTTCGATATGTATGCTGCCGTCTGTTATATCGAAGATTACTTCGTACCGCGCATTGACGCGGTAGATCTAACAAAAAAGCGCGCCTTTCCGGGCGCTCTTTTTAATATA
>NZ_LGEK01000142.1 GCF_001636615.1 Mucilaginibacter sp. L294
AGATGTGTATAAGAGACAGAATTATATCCGTACCTTTGCAGTCCCAATTAAGTGTTGGGAAAAAGGAGTAAAATTTATTAATGGCAAAAAAACAAGAAGCAGAAAAAGAATTAAAAGCGAAGCAAGCTGAACTGGATACAGTTACGGCAACTGCTGAGAAAGAAACAATTGAATCAGAAGCTGATTCAATATCAATTGAAGACATCAAGTCACAAATCGCAGCAACACCTGATCAGGATTTTGACTGGGATGCTGATGACAAGAAATTTGGTAACTACAGCGATAGCGACCGTGAGAAATTAGAGAAACTTTATGATGGAACATTCAGCTCTATCACTAAAGGCGAAATCATCACAGGTATTGTTGTAAACATCAATAACAAAGATGTGGTATTAAACATCGGGTTTAAATCTGACGGTTTAGTATCTGTTTCTGAGTTCCGTGATACACCAGACCTTAAAGTTGGTGATAGCGTTGAAGTATTTGTAGAATCACAGGAAGATGCTAACGGTCAGTTAGTGCTTTCACGTAAACGTGCAAAAACTCAAAAATCATGGGAGCGCATTAATTCGGCTCTGGATAACGATGAGATCATCACAGGTTTTGTAAAAAGCCGTACTAAAGGTGGTTTAATTGTAGATATTATGGGCGTTGAAGCCTTTTTACCAGGTTCACAGATCGATATCAAACCTATCAGGGATTATGATATCTATGTGGGTAAAACAATGGAATTCAAAGTTGTTAAGATAAACCACGAGTTTAAAAACGTTGTGGTATCGCACAAAGTGCTTATCGAAGACGATTTGGAAAACCAAAAAACCGAAATTGTGGCCAAACTTGAAAAAGGCCAGGTATTGGAAGGTACCGTTAAAAACATTACCGACTTTGGTGTATTTATTGACCTTGGTGGTGTTGACGGTTTACTACACATTACAGATATTTCTTGGGGCCGTATCGAGCATCCAAGAGAAGTTCTTGCATTGGATCAGAAGATCAACGTTGTTGTTTTGGATTTTGATGATGAGAAAAAACGTATCGCTTTAGGCTTAAAACAACTTACCCCACACCCTTGGCAGTCGCTTGATACTGATTTAGTTATCGGTTCAAAGGTTAAAGGTAAAATTGTAACTGTTGCTGATTACGGCGCGTTCTTAGAAATTATCCCGGGTGTTGAAGGTTTGATCCACGTGTCAGAAATGTCATGGTCTCAAAACCTGCGTAACCCTCAGGAATTCCTTAAAGTTGGCGACGAAGTTGAAGCTCAGGTATTAACCTTAGACCGCGACGAGCGCAAAATGAGTTTAGGTATCAAACAATTGACTCCTGACCCATGGCAAAATGCAGGCGAGAAATACGCCATTGGTACTCAGCACCTGGCTGCAGTTAAAAACATGACCAACTTTGGTGTGTTTGTTGAACTGGAAGACGGTATTGACGGCCTGATCCACATCTCTGACCTATCATGGTCTAAAAAAGTAAACCACCCTAACGAATTTACTAAGGTTGGCGAAAAATTAGACGTAGTAGTTTTAGAGCTTGATATCGAGAACCGTAAATTAAGCTTAGGCCACAAACAGCTTGAAGAAAACCCTTGGGATACTTTTGAAACCATCTTCACTATTGATTCAATACATGAAGGTACCGTGTTAAAAGTAACTGATAAAGGTGCTATCGTAGCTTTACCTTACGGTGTTGAAGGCTTCTGCCCAACCAAACACCTGGTAAGAGAAGACGGTAAATCAGTTAAAGCTGAAGAAACTGCCGAATTCAAAATTATCGAGTTCAACAAAGAGAACAAACGTATTGTAATTTCACACTCACGTATATGGGAAGAAGCTCGTGCTGACGCTCGTGTTCAGGAGTTCGAAAATCGTAAAAAAGAAGCAAAATCTGCTAACAACGCGGTTAAGAAAGTGAAAGAATCAGTAGAGAAATCAACTTTAGGTGACCTTAGCGTTCTTGCTCAGTTAAAAGAGCAGATGGAAGGTGCAGAAAGCAAAGCGGCTAAAAAGCCAGCTGCTGCTCCTGCTGCTAAAAAAGCTGAACCAGAAGCGGAAGCTCCTGCTGCTGAAGAGACTGAAGAAGTTTAATCTTTTAAAGTTTATATACAAAGCCCTTCCGAGTAATCGGAAGGGCTTTTTTTATGGATAATTTTTACCTTAGGCCTAATGATCACAGACGAGAAAAGGATAAGCAAGCAAATAAGTTATTGGCTGCGCCATCACCCCGAGGATGGCGGCTTAGTTATAGACGATTTTGGCTGGACTAACATACCAGATCTGATTAATGCGTTAAAAATAAGAGGGCATGATGTAGTACCTGATGATCTTATTAAAATAAGTACATCGTTTGACAAGGTACGCTGGGAGATTAACGTCGTAGAAAATAAAATCCGTGCCACACATGGCCATTCTATAAATGTGGTTATTGAAGATAAAATTACTGCACCACCCGCCGTGCTTTACCACGGCACAGCGCTTAAATTTTTGGAAAGTATAACAGCCGCAGGTTTGAAAACGATGACCAGGCAGTTTGTGCATTTATCTTCCGAAAAGGATGTTGCCCTACAGGTAGGCAGCAGGCACGGTAAAGCAGTTGTTATAAAAGTTAACGCACAGCTATTACATAATGCTGGCCATGTGTTTTATAAAACAAGTGATAATGTATGGTTAACAAAAGAAATCCCAACGGCATACTTAGATTTTGGATAGCCGGGCTAAACCATAATTTGCAATAACTGCTATTCATTCTTCTACAAATCACCAAAAAAAATTACCTTTGCCCAAATCCACCCTTACGATGCAAAACTTAACGCTGCTCGACGGTCAAAAATTTCAAATAACAATTCAGCGTTTATGTCGTCAATTAATTGAAAATCACAACGATTTTTCAGGCTCTGTTTTAATTGGCATACAACCACGCGGCATTTACCTGGCTAAACGCGTAGCCGAAGAATTAAGAAAGATATTACCCGAAAGCAAAATAGAGCAGGGCGACCTTGACATCACCTTTTACCGCGACGATTTTCGCCGCCAGGGTTCGCCGCTGGTGCCAAATCAAACTAAAATAGATTTTATTATAGAGGGCAAAAAGGTGATTATGATGGACGATGTACTGTGGACAGGCCGCACCATCCGCGCCGCTATGGATGCCATGCAGGCATTTGGCAGGCCGGAGAAAGTGGAGCTATTGGCACTGGTAGACCGCCGCTATTCAAGGCATATCCCGGTATCGGCAGATTATGTGGGGATAGAGGTTGATTCTATCGCATCGCAAAAGGTAGTAGTAAGCTGGAAGGAAACCGACGGCGAAGACAGGATTGTACTGGTATCGGATGCGAAGTAATTGAAGATTTCGAATTTCGAATTTCGAATTTCGAATGTGTTAGAAGAGGCTAAGTAATAAAGTAAACAATAAAATAAATTCGAAATTGAACATTCGAAATTCGAAATAAAGCATGGCATTAAGTACAAGGCACCTATTAGGAATTAAAGATTTGAACCGCTCAGATATCGAACTGATATTTGAAACCGCCGATAATTTTAAAACGGTGCTGAACAGGCCGATCAAAAAGGTGCCATCGCTTCGCGATGTAACCATTGCCAATATCTTTTTTGAGAACTCTACCCGTACACGCCTTTCATTTGAACTGGCCGAAAAAAGACTTTCTGCCGATGTTGTGAACTTTTCTGCCTCATCCTCATCAGTTAGCAAAGGCGAAACCCTGATAGATACCGTAAATAACATACTGGCCATGAAAGTTGATATGGTTGTAATGCGCCACCCTTACGCGGGTGCGGGCATCTTCCTGAGTAAACACGTAAAGGCCCAGATAGTGAACGCCGGCGACGGTGCGCACGAACATCCTACACAAGCCCTGTTGGATGCTTTCTCCATCCGCGAACGCTATGGCGATGTAGCCGGTAAAAAAGTGGTAATAGTAGGGGATATCCTGCATTCGCGTGTGGCCTTATCAAACATTCTTTGCCTTAAACAATTAGGTGCCGAAGTAATGGTTTGCGGGCCTACAACACTTATCCCCAAATATATTGGCTCATTAGGTGTTAAGGTGGAGCACAACCTGGTAAAAGCCCTTAACTGGTGCGATGTAGCCAATATGCTGCGCATCCAGTTGGAGCGCCAGGATATCAAATATTTCCCATCCCTGCGCGAATACACCATGATGTTCGGCCTGAACAAACAGATACTGGACTCGCTGGATAAAGAGATCACGGTTATGCACCCCGGCCCCATAAACCGCGGCGTTGAAATAACCAGCGACGTAGCCGACAGCAAGCAGTCCATCATTCTTGACCAGGTAGAGAATGGCGTGGCCATACGTATGGCGGTGCTGTATCTATTGGCCGGGCAAACACCATGAGCCTTATAAAAAGTAAAAACTTTAAAGAATGGTTGATAAGCTTTGGCAAAACCAAAGCTACTATGCTGTATATCGCATATTTAATTATATTAATGACTGTGCTTCTTGCAGTTCACAGTTTGATTATCTACCATAATTTTTATGGCTCGTTTATAGCTAACAAAGGTTTTATACTGTTCGGAGTAGTGGTAGCATCGCTTAACTCCCTAAGGTTTTATGACGAAGCTATTGCTGAAATAAAATATGCCGAAGAACTTAAAAGAAAAGGGCTGACCCACCTGGATATACTGAATATTGAATTTGTGAAGAAATGGGAGGAAATGAAAGCGAACGGGTTTGCCAAATATATCTTCTTTAACGGTGGTTTAATTTTAGGTTCGGGCTTATTTATTTTAGTATCATTCTTCATGTTCCCTAAAGCAAAACCGGAAGGCAGGCAGTTCGAAGAATTTTCTGATATGTTATATTTTATGTTGAAATGTTACATAATAGGATTTTTATCCGGCGTACTTATCAATTTACTAATCTGGAACAATAACGAACGCCGGCTTAAACGTTTGACAAATCCTATAGATTGAACATCGCCCTTGTCGCTATTTACCCTTATTTTGTCGCTTTTATACAGTGTAGGATACTGAAAAGCCTTAGATATTTGTATTGTCAATAACAATCAAATAGCGATATGAAAAATTCACCTAAAACACGCAAGCTTCTTAAATCAATACTACTCATTGTAATAATGTTTGTAGCATCCCGGTCAAACGGCCAGCAACTAAAACCCGCCGCCAGTGGCTACGCACCTGTTAATGGCCTAAAAGTTTATTACGAGGTATATGGCGAAGGCAAACCCCTGGTTTTATTACATGGTGCTTTTATGACCATTGAGGGGAATTGGGGGCAACTGATTCCCGAACTATCAAAAACAAGGAAAGTAATTGCTGTTGAATTGCAGGGACATGGGCACACACCGTACTCGGACAGGAAATTAGATATTGCTACCCTGGCAAATGATGTGGATGGCGTAATGAATTATTTAAAGGTAGACAGTGCCGATGTTGCGGGCTACAGCATGGGTGGCTCCGTGGCTTACCAGTTAATTATACAACACCCTAAACGGGTAAAAAAATTGGTGATCATTTCTTCTACTTATAAAAGTAGCGGCTGGGTGCCCGTAATAGCTAATGCGTTTAAAAACATGAAGCCTGAAATGTTTGCGAATAGCCCTATGAAAACGGCGTATGATGCGGTAGCACCCGATAAAACAAAATGGACAAAGTTTATAGACCAGATGCTTGTTTTTATGGCAACGCCATTTGATATGGGGGATGCCAATATTGCGAAAATTACTTCGCCCGTACTCATTATATCAGGCGACAATGATGGCCTTGACAAAATTGAACTGGCAAAAACATACCAATCACTGGGAGGTGGCATATCTGCCGATATGGGGCCGATGCCAAAATCACAATTGGCCGTTGTTCCTTCGCAGGGGCACGTTAGCCTAATGATGCAGACGAAAACAATTTTAGGCTATCTGGATGGCTTTTTAAAGTAAATAATTGTATTTAAGGGCATCGCAGGGTATTCTTTAAAGAACCCTGCGATACATTCCATCAATCAGTTTACCTTCAGTTCATCCCAACTCATTACTACTGTTTGGTTGGCCTGGCCCCAAAAGGTAACCGTTTTTCGCCTTGGGTCTAAAGTTATTGACCACAAATAACGTGTGCCAGGTTTTTTCCAATGTTTAACAAGGTTACCGTTACTATCATAAGCTACAATGCCTATGCTATTTTCGTTATGCTTGTAATCGAAAGCCCAATAAGTATAACCATGAAAAAGCAGGACTAAACATTGCTTATTGTCGGTATGCGAATTAGGCCCTGTTGTCCATCCGGCTCTTAGTTCGGCTGGTAAGGTTGGGGCGGCCGATACAGGCATTTCCTTTACTTCCATGTTCGCAAATTTATCGAAGCCGGCACCATTCAGATCAGGTTCTCCAACTTTCAGGTCATCCCAGGTGTATGTTACTGTTTTTGGCCCCTGGCCCGTAAAGCTAACACGTTTGTTTGCCAGGTCTACAGTGATATCATTGATATAGCGTACACCCTGTATCTCCCAGTCTGTTACAATTTTTCCATCTTTATTAAAAGCGATAAGAGCAAAAGCAAGGCGGTTATCCGGGTGCTCGTAAACCCGGTAAGTATAATCTCCCCAGGCCAACACCGGGATTCCCGATTGTATGGCACTTGTGTTCGATTCGAGCTGCCAGGTGCTGTATAAACCTGCAGGGATGGCCGGGTCTTGCGAAACCGGGATCATACTTACAGCAGGGGGTGGGTAAAGGCTGTAATATTGCATATCGGTTATGCATAATTCATCCAGTTTAACATCCAGCTTTTCATTGTCCTGGCCCCAAAAAGTTAAGGTTTTTTCCGCACGTTGTAAAGTAACGTCCCATATATAACGCGGGCCTTGTTTTTCCCATTGTTTTACGATGTTGCCGCCATGATCGCACGCTACAATAGCGAAAGCAAAGCGATTATCAAGATATTCAAACGTCCAATAGAGGTACCCTCCCCATATCAACACCGGGATTTGCTCACGCTGATTAAACGTATCGGGGCCTGACACCCAACCGGGCCTTGTGCCTGCAGGCGGTGTAGGGAATTTTGAAGCAGGAAGTAATTCTACAAAGGGTTGCATAAATGTGATAGGTTTAAATATTAGGGAAGTTAATTAGCTTTCCTTGTTAAACACAAGTTGTTTTTAGCCTTTTAGCATCCCTTTTTATACCCTATTCAAAATATATGGGCAAGTTCGGCATGAAAAATTGTCTCGTCCTAAAAAAAGTTTACAGGTTTTAAGATAGTCCTGTTATTTATTTACAGGTTAATAGTGTCCTGAGATAGGTTTACAATGTTACTATTTTTATGATAATAGTTCTTCCATA
>NZ_LGEK01000143.1 GCF_001636615.1 Mucilaginibacter sp. L294
AGATGTGTATAAGAGACAGCTACCTATACTATACATGAAAATATCTAACGAAACAAAAATCGGGGCGCTTACTGCAGTAGCCATAACGGTACTTATATTAGGATACAGCTTTTTGCGCGGAAACGACGTTTTCTCATCATCAAATAAATTTTACGCTATTTATCGCAGTGTTGAGGGTTTAACAATATCAAAACCTGTTTTGGTAAATGGTTTCCAAATTGGCCGTGTATCAAAAATGCAATTGCATGCCGATGGCCGCACCACTGTTGAATTTAAGGTTGATAAACAATACAACATACCCGATAATACTTTAGCCAAACTACAAAGCACCGACCTGTTGGGTAGCAAAGCCATTGTATTTGAACTGGGCAACAGCATGAAATATGCCGGCGACCAGGACACCCTGCGTGCCGATATACAGGGTAGCCTTGCCGAAAGCCTGCAGCCTATTCAAAAGAAAGCCGAGGTTTTAATAACCAAGGTAGACTCGGCCCTGGGCGCTATCAATAAAATTATGAACCCCAAGTTTCAGGCTAACGTTGATAAAAGCTTTACCAGCATTGCCAACTCTTTACAAACATTAGAAGGTACCACTAAAAAAATTGATGCCATAGTAGGCGCTCAAAGCGCGCACATTAATGGCATTATGGCCAATGCGGATGAAGCATCTGCAAATCTTAAAAACAGCAGCGCGCATTTAACCGGTATATCAAGCAATTTTGAAAGGTTTAGCACAGACCTGGCTAACTCAAATGTTAAGGGCACTTTAGATAATGCCAACAAAGCCATGGCCGACCTGCAGGCTACCATCAACAAAATTAACAGCGGGCAGGGATCGCTCGGCTTGCTGATGAATGATGATAAGATGTACAACAACCTTAACCAGGCATCAAGCAACCTTAACAACTTGTTCCTGGATATTAAAGCACATCCAAGCCGTTATGTACACTTCTCAGTATTTGGCAAAAAGGGTGATTGAATTTTTAGAGGTTAGAGACAAGAGATTGGAGATTAGTTGAAAAGCTAATCTCTTTTTTTGTGCTAAACGTTCGTTACTCACTTATAACAAACGTTTTTCCTTCTACAGCAAGTTCTGTATTAGGGAAAACGCTTTGCGCTTCTTCTAAAAGCTCATTAAGCGTTTTGTAACGGGCCGAGAAATGGCCGATAACCAGCTTTTCTGCATTCACCCTTACGGCCACCTCCCCTGCTTGTAAAGCTGTGGTGTGGTGTGTTTGGTTAGCCCTATCCAGCATATCGTTTAAAAAGGTAGCCTCGTGGTAAAGCAGCGTGGCCGAGTTTATCTGCGCCAGGTATTTTTCTACATAAAGTGTATCAGACACGTACGCGTATGATTTTGGCTCGGCAGGTTCAATGGTGAGTGTGCTATTCTTATAAACAGTACCATCGGGCGCTGTATAGTCATTACCTTTTTTTATGGCAGAGTAATAAGCAACCGGTATCTCCAGCTCTTCTATCTGCTCTTTAATAAGCTTGCGTAAACGTTTCTTTTGCCTGAATAAAAACCCCGTACAGGGTATGCGGTGATCAAGCGGAATGGTTTCCACAAAAATATCCTGATTCTCTAATATGATGCCCTTTGTTGTAGCATCGGTAAACACCCATTCTAAGGGGTAATGTAAGGTGGTTTCAGAATATTTAAGTTGCAGGTCAACTATTTCTTTTAATGGCGGAGGGCCAAAAATTTTAAGTGCTTTTTTGCGCCCGTTAAGGTGCATGGATGATAGCAGCCCAACCAAACCCAGGTAATGATCGCCGTGCAGGTGGCTGATGAAAATATAATCTATGCGGCTGGCTTTAACATCAAACCGCAGCATTTGCTGCTGGGTGCCCTCAGCGCAATCAACCAAATAAAGTTTTTCATTTATATTGAGTACCTGCGCTGTGGGGTTCCTGTTAAAAATGGGAGTTGCAGAACTGCTGCCCAGTATAGTGACTTCGAATTTCATACCGGGGGGAGCAACTTATTATCTAACTTCTTTCTTCAGTTCTTTTTCTATTTCTTCCATGAAGATAAGGTCGATGCCTTCTTCGCAGGTTGGTACAATAGAAAGTACATTATCCAGCTGTGATATGGTTACCAAACGCGATACCGCATCGTTTAATCCACACAGTATAAATGAGCCGGATGAGTTTTTACATAAGCGATGCCCCACCAATAAACTGCTTAAGCCCGATGAATCTGCAAACTTCACTTGCGAAAGATCAAGGATGATGTTTCGCTGGCCTTCGGTATTAATCAGGATAAGTTCTGATTTTAACTGAGGGGTAACCAGTGAATTTAGCTTTGATTCGTTAAGCTTAATAAGAATATATTTCTCGTGCTTGTCAACCGTAAATTTCATTTTGTTCTAATTAAAAAGCTAAGATATAATTAATTTACCTTTAAATAAAAAATTACAAAGCGGCCAGCGCCTTGTTGATAGCGCTTTCAACCCTGTTTACCACATCAGTAGCTTCGGGCTTAACAAAAGCTTCGCCTGTAATTTGCTCATATAGCTCGATATATCTATCAGATATCGATTGTACAATTTCCTTTGTCATTTCGGGCACCTGCTGCCCGTCCTTACCCTGAAAACCGTTCTCGATAAGCCACTTTCTAACAAACTCTTTTGATAGTTGTTTTTGCGCTTCACCGCTTTTTTGGCGTTCGGCGTATCCCTCGCTGTAAAAGTACCTGGATGAATCGGGCGTGTGGATCTCGTCTATCAGGTAAATGGTATCGCCTACCTTGCCAAATTCGTACTTGGTATCAACCAGTATCAGGCCTTGTTTGGCGGCAATTTCGGTACCGCGTTTAAATAACTGGCGGGTATAGTTTTCCAGCTGCACATAATCTGCTTCGGTAACAATACCTTGTTTCAGTATTTCCTCGCGTGATATATCCTCATCATGCCCTACCGATGCTTTTGTGGTTGGGGTGATGATGGGCTCGGGCAGTATATCGTTCTCTTTTAAACCTTCGGGCAGGGTAACACCGCAAACCTGGCGTTTACCCAAAGCATATTCGCGGGCGGCATGGCCTGCAAGGTAACCGCGGATCACCATTTCTACCTTAAACGGCTCGCAGATACGGCCAATGGTAACCGATGGGTCGGGCACGGTAACTACCCAGTTGGGTACAATATCGGCAGTGGCCTTTAAAAACTTGGCAGCTATCTGGTTTAGCACCTGCCCCTTGTACGGGATAGGCTCGGGCAGTACCACATCAAATGCCGAGATGCGGTCGGTAACTACCATGGCCAGGTATTTATTATCTATGGTATAAACATCCCTAACTTTACCCTTGTAATAGCTGGTTTGCCCATTAAAATTAAAATGTGTTTCTTTTATTGCGTCCATTGTGGATTAGATATGAGATGTGAGATTTGAGATAGGAGACTAATTAATAGTCTATCTCAATACTCACATCCAAACTCTTATAATCTATTAAAAATCAGATCCGGACAGGAGAAAAATCTCAAATCTCAAATCTAACATCTCAAATCTGCTATTGTATATCCCCGTAAGCTTCCAAAATGCGTTTCACCAGTTTGTGGCGTACAACATCTTCCCCGCTCAGGTAAACAATATCAATTCCTTTTATATCGGTCAATATACGCAGCGCGGTGTATAAGCCCGACTGCTGTTTCTTCGGTAAGTCAATCTGTGTAACATCACCCGTAACAATAAACTTGGCAGATGGCCCCATACGTGTCAGGAACATCTTTAGCTGCATATCTGTAGCATTTTGCGCCTCATCCAAAATCACAAAGCAATTATCAAGCGTACGGCCGCGCATAAATGCCAGCGGGGCTATCTCAATGGTACGGTTCTCCAGGTAAAGCTTTAGTTTTTCGGCAGGTATCATATCATCCAGCGCATCATATAAAGGGCGCAGGTACGGGTCAATCTTTTCTTTCAGGTCGCCCGGTAAAAAGCCCAGGTTCTCCCCTGCCTCAACCGCCGGGCGGGTAAGGATGATCCGTTTGATCTCTTTATTTTTTAATGCCCTTACCGCTAATGCTACCGCGGTATAGGTTTTACCTGTACCTGCAGGGCCAATAGCAAAAAGGATATCGTTTTTGCTCAGGCTATCAACCATGCGGTGCTGGTTTGGCGTACGCGCCCTAACCATAATACCGTTGGGGCCAAAAACCAAAACTTCGCTGCTGGCAAACTTATCGGGTGCGGTTTCGCCTTCTTTCGGGGCGGTAACCTTGGCGCCGAGTATGCGTTCAACGTCGTTTACATTAAGGCTTTCAAATTTTTCTACATGCTGTACAAGGTGATCAAATTTCTCCTGGAAGATGGCGAGTTCATGCTCATCTCCTAAAACTTTAACTTCGCTACCACGTGCAACTAATTTAAGCTTAGGATATTGCTTTTTGATGATCTCGAAATGATCATTATTCGGTCCCCATAAAACGGCGGGGTCTATTTGCTCAATTGATAACTTTAGCTCGTTCAATAGTGATTGATTTTTGTCAGTTTGCGAATTTTTATGAATTAAAAATTGAATATTTGCACCTTTAAATGCTTTACAAGATTAGCAATAAATATTTATAAAATTAATGGCAATTATAACTTTAACTACTGATCTGGGCGATAAAGATATTTATCAGGCTGCCCTTAAAGGTAGTATTTATAAATTGCTCCCAGCAGTAAATATTGTTGATATTACTAACAATGTTGCAGCCTTTAATGTGCAGCAGGCAGCCTTTATTTTAAAGAATAGTTTTTACTATTTCCCTGACCATACCGTACACCTTATAGGTATTGATACTGTGTACAATACGTACACCCGCTACCTGGCCGTAAGGTATAAAAACCACTACTTTGTTGGTGCCGATAACGGTATATTTTCGCTGATGTTTAACGATGAGCCGGACGAGATTGTGGAAATAAATATTATGCAGGACCTGAAGTTTCTGCACTTCCCGCTGGCAGATATTTTTGTGAAGGCGGCGTGCCATCTGGCCAGTGGTGGTGCCCTTACCGAGATAGGCCTGCCGGTAACCAGTGTTGAGAACAAAATGACCCTGCAGCCCGTTATAGAAAAGAACCTGATCAAAGGCGCCGTGATCTATATCGACTCGTTCCAGAACGTGATAACCAACGTTACCAAAGAGTTTTTTAACCGCGTGCAGCAGGGCCGTAAGTTTGTACTCTACTTTAAACGTAATGAAACCATCAACCAGCTTAGCTGGCATTATAACGAAGTACCCGAGGGCGAAAAACTTTGCCTTTTTGGTATAAGCGACCATTTGGAGATTGCCATAAACAAGGGCAACGCCAGTGGCCTGCTTGGCCTAAACCTTGGCGATAGTGTAATTATTGATTTTCAATAACCCCTTAAGGCCATGAAACGTTTATTTATTTTAACAGCATTGCTGTTTTTTGCCACAGGCGTTTTTGCGCAGGTAAAAACAGATTCGGCGGCGTATAGCGTGCAGCGGGCAAAGATCAACGCTATGCTTGCCGCGCGTAAAGTAAAATTTGGCCAGTACGATACCAGCCTTACCAAACGCAGCGGCATCTTCCACATGCAAACCAAAGGCGATATCCGTAAATCAAACGATATACTGATGGATATTGTGGATACCGACGACGAGATCTTCATCGAACTGAAAAAACTTTTTGATTACCGCACCAACCAGCTTAACTACACAGCTTACCAAAAGAAACAGGTTGAAAGCAACGCGAAAGAAGTTGAGAAAACCCGCCTCAGTTACATGAGCACCATTAACCGGTTCAGGGAGCAAAACGAGGATCTAAAGACACAGTTAGATAAACAAAAGGCCGCTTATGAAAGCAAGCAAAGGCTTTATGTTATTGCAATTGCCTTTACGCTTGCTTTAATATTGGTAGTACTGCTCATAAAACGAAAAAGAAGGGTTTAATTTAAACAACGGCCGCAGATACGTTATTTTATAAATACCGTCTTTTTCTTTAGCAGGGTACCATTCTTATCTTTTACCTCAATTTCATACCCGCCGTTAAACATGTAAAGCAACTGGCTGCCGGTATTGCTGGTAATCATTTGATCGGCTGGGATACGCTTACCGGGTTTCTCGGCGCTGTAGTATGCCTGTACAAACTGACCGGGTTTAACGCCAATAATTGTTAAGTTATAAGGTTTACGTAAGCCACCTAAACTATAAAATGACGGGCGAGCCGTTTCCTTTAAGTACTCCGGGAAGAACACCGTGGCGTCTACAAAGTCGCCGTGCCACGGTTTGCTGTTTTGCAATGCTACAACCGGTTCTTTAATATGCGCTATCCTATTTACCGCATTAAACTCCTTGGTGTTTAGCTGTGCAAGTAAATGTTCGGTTTGTTTCACCAGGTCTACCGTAAACGGGTCAATGCCGGTAAGTCGTTTAAAATTCTGAGCCATTTTTATCCACCCGTCATCATTGTCCTCATAAATATGATCATAACCTGCGTAAACAAGTATTTTTGCATTAGGGTCTTTCTGTAAAATATTTTTAAGGTTTACGGCCATTAATGAATCCCTGAAATTGCTGCAATAGTTTGGGTCACTACTTTTATTATCGCACTCCTGTTCGGGTTCATAAACAATAAGCTTTAAACCTATTTTTAAAGCTTCGCGGATCAACTCACCAAAAAGTGGTTCGCGCGTGTAAAACCCCGTTTCCCCGTCTGGATATTTTTTTTGGTTTATAAGCGAATCCTCTAAAGTTTCGATGGCCAAATAACGGTAGCCGGCATTGTAAAATCCTTTTAACAAAGATATTACGAAGGCACGGTGGTAGGCAATATGATGCGCTTCATTAATCATCATCACTTGTTCGGTTTTAGCTTTAAGTATCAGATAATCTGCCGCTTTAATAAATTCATGCCCTTTAATAAATGCCGTGTCTATTTGTGTTTTCTGATGCGCAAGTTCATACTCGTATCGTTTATCATTATAAAATAAAACATTTTTATAATCGCCTAAAAAAGACTGGTATGTTATAAGTGCCTGGTACCACGTATCTAACGCTCCCCTATCTGCATCTTTTAAATTAATTGCCTGCAGGGCTATCACGGGCGCCAGGTAATTTTCTGGCGCTTTTTCACTGGCTTTACTGGCGATGGCAAATGGATTTGGTTTAGCCGTTTGTGCTATTAAACATTTGCATACAAAAATAAAAATAGCAATAAGCGTGATACGTTTCATAATACAAAACTAATATTTTAGTTATTACTTTGGTGTAGATGCAGTGTATCTATCTTATACACATCT
>NZ_LGEK01000144.1 GCF_001636615.1 Mucilaginibacter sp. L294
TTTTGATACTCAGTGGTTAAAACTTCTTATTAGTGTGTGATAACGCACCTTTTTACCAAAAAATAAATTTTAATAAACAGCCTGATTAATAAGTTATATCATGAAAATTATATTTGTCAGTTTTACATATAAAACACCACCTTAATTGATAGTGCCGGTTTATAACAGAATGCAATTATATGTAATATTTTAACAAAAAATTGATGGCGCTGTTTTTTGTAGCGTTAAATATATTATGGGGCTTATTTTACAGCCAAATAAGGGTGTGTAATTTTAACGCGACTGCTATTGCCTGTTTCAACCATTTTTAGCATATTTGCACCGCGAAAAAATCGCGATGGTCCCATAGCTCAGCTGGATAGAGCAACAGATTTCTAATCTGTAGGTCATAGGTTCGAATCCTATTGGGATCACAAAAAAACAAAAGCCTTCAAAATCATTGATTTTGAAGGCTTTTGTGGTTCGGGTTATTTTCAGGAATATTAAACAAGAGTTAACTTTCTGATTTTAAGTTTATTATTGGTTTGAATGCATAATATTACTTCATCGGAACTTTAGCCCCGCCTCAAATATTGATCTGAAAGAAACTTATACTTTTGGAAAAATTATTTTAGTTCGTAGTTGGTAAAACCACCGTCAACCAATAATGCCGTCTCATTGCCCTTCACTTTTGGAGGTTTATGAATTTAAAAACCATACATGCCACCCGAAACGGAAATTTGCTCTCCCGTAATCCACGCTGCATCATCGGAAGCAAGAAATACGACAGCTTTCGCAATATCTGCGGGCTGGCCTCTGCGGCCAAGCGGTGTTTTGTCAACAAACATTTTTTCATACTCACTACCGGTAGTGACGCCTGCACTGGCTGCACCTTCTGTTTCTGTAGCGCCCGGTAAAATAGAATTGATGCGAACGTTTTTTGCACCCAGTTCTTTTGATAACGCAATGGTAAAGGCATCTAACGCCGCCTTAGTAGCTGAATACAACGAGGCATTAGGAAGAGGGTATTTGCTTGCACCCGAACTGATATTGATGATATTGCCGCCCTTATCGCCAAATAATTTCAAAGCTGCTTGTATTGTAAGTATAGACCCTAACACATTGACGTTGAAGCTCTGATGGAAATCTGCTACTGATATTTGTTCAATAGGTGCGTATCCCTGCGAAACCGCGTTGTTAACTAAAATATCCAGACTTCCGAAAGCTCTCTTTGTTTCTTCAAACAGCCTGGTTACATCCGCTTCATTGGATACATCGGCCTGTACCGCAATGGCTATGCCTCCGTTGTCGGTTATCTCCTTAACCACGCTATCTGCACCTTCTTTGCTTGACGCATAATTTACAACAACCTTTGCGCCTTCTGCTGCGAAATGTTTGGCGATAGATGCGCCTATTCCTTTTGAAGCACCCGTAACTACGGCTACTTTGTTTTTTAATTTACTCATGATTTCTATATGTTTAAATATTCCAATTCTTCAGGTGTATTTTCCGTTCTGAAGTATATCCAAAAATGCAATCTCTTGACGGACTATTTATTGACATGTATCATTAAGTACCTGTGATTTAAGGCATTTCAAAGTTGTGATCTATGTCACATTAATTGTATAACTAATTGATAAAAAACAACTTAATGTATATTGGAAAAGCAAGGGGGCAGAAGGTTGAGAAAGATTATAACGGCATATTTTGCGTTGATAGAACCCTTTTTTTGCATAAAGAAATCCATATTGGTAAGGATTTTTAAAGCAGCAATTGGTAAGCCCGAAGCTTTGCGGAAGGTATATAAGCGTGTTGTTTGCGGGAAGGTTATGGGACGTTCTATTCAGGTATTTAACTAACTTGATATTATCATTTGGATACCGATATCGTCCCTGAATAAAGATCTATTTGATAGAGTTTTTCCTTATCCTGCTTAAAGTTTCCCGGGATAAACCCAAATAAGAAGCGATTATGTTTTGAGGGAAGCGCTTTAAAAAATGCGGATAATTGCTGATCAAGTCTTCGTAACGTTCTTCAGCCGTATAACTCATAGCGGCCTGCACTCTTTTTTGGTTTGCAATGGTGTAATTTTGACTGATCACGTTTGACATCGCTGAAAAGGCAGGTATGTGCTTAAGATACTCCTCAATTTGAGCATTGGTTGATTGCAACACCTCCAGATTCTCCAGCGCTTCAATATTAAAGCGACTTGGCGTTAACAGGTAAAAGCTTTCAAAATCAGCCAGCCACCAATTTTCTAAAGATAATTTCAGTGTATGTTCATGTCCTTTTTCATCTACCGTAAAGGTCCTGGCAGAGCCTTTTACAATAAACCCAATATATTTACATATGTCCCCCTCTTGTAAAAAGTATTGCCTTTTCCGAAGTTTTTTGGGTTTGAAATGTTCCATCAACAAATGCTTATCATCGTTTGAAAGCAGTTTGCCTGATATTTCTTGGATATAATCGAAAAACGCTTCAAAATTGGACATCGTTCAAGTGTATAATAATTCGCAATTTACTCAAGTTGCCTGATAAATGACAAAAAAACAAACACGGTAAATCACTCAGTACGCTTAACGGGGCAGCTTTAACTCTCTTTTGCCAAAGTTAATTAAAGCAACAAAAAATCCCTGTTTTTTCATAAAACAGGGATTTAAAAGGAACCTATAATCAAATTGTGTTCCCTCTGTTGATGTTACAGCATCGCATCGGAATTTACGATTACTATTCATTAGGCAAACTTAATTAAGTCCTGAAAGATGAGTTTGCCCCAGGTATTTCCGTGCGCCTGCACCAGCAGTCCGCCTTCCGCAAGCCCGCCAAGTTTGACTGGCGCAAAACCGAGATTTTCCGCAAGCTTACCGATCTCTGCTGCTGCGACGTCATCGTCGCTCGCCAGGAACACAACTCTCCTGCCACCATTTACGGCCGGATCCTGCTCAAGAATGGCAGCTCCCAAATGGTTAAAGCCCTTGACCAGTTTTCCACCTGAAAAGGCCTGCGCTACGAACTTTGCAGAAGGCAATCCTCCCATTTTTTCAGGGGGCACGCCGTATGCATTGGTCACATCAACGATAGTCTTCCCTTGCCAGGTAGGCAGCGCCTTTGCCACATCCGGGTGCGATTCAAAACGCACAGCCAAAAAGATGACGTTCGCCTTGATAGCCTCTGCCAATGTTGTGGCGATGATCTCGGGGCCAATCGCGGCCGAAGCGGACGCAAAGCTTTGCGGGTTGCGCGTAGTTGCAACAGATACTTTGATGCCATTGCGGGCAAACGCCTTAGCCAGGGCCTGGCCGATCTTGCCGAAGCCGATAATTGCGTAGTTCGCTGCTTTATTTTCTGAATTATTCATATTGAAAATTATTAATACTTACTGGCACGGGTGATAAACCCGCGCCAGTGTGAGGTTAATTATTTAGACAAATAGGTCATACCACCATCAACAAGGAGTTCAGCACCAAGCATAAACGAAGAATCATCGGATGCCAGGAAAACTGCTGTTTTACCAATATCAGATGGTTGCCCGATCCTTCCAATCGGCATTTCACTTGCAAAGTGGGTTTTTATAGCTTCAATTTGTTCTAAGGGAACAAATTTTTCAAATGCCGGTGTATCTGTTGTACCTGGTGTAATAACATTTACTCTGATTTTTCTCTCTAAAAGGTCGCTTGAAAATGCTTTTGCAAAAAAGATCACAGCCGCTTTTGCAGCACCATAAAGCGTAAAGTTCGTATATGCCCGATGTGCGGCATTTGACCCGATAAGAACAATAGAGCCACCATCATTTATATAGGGAAGTGCTTTCTGAACGGTGAAGTAAACACTTTTTAGGTTCAGATCCATTGTCTTGTCATATTCGGCTTCGCCGAGAGTTGCCACCGTTCCTACAGCTCCACCGCCCGCATTGGCTACGATCACGTCTACTTTACCAAATTTTTCAGATGTTTCTTTAAACACTCTTTCCAGGTCGGCAAGGTTGGTCACATCGGCACTCATGCCTATAAAATTATCGCCAAGCTGTGCCACAGCACTATCTAAAGTTTCCTGATTTCTGCCGACAATGACACCTTTAGCACCTTCATTTTTAAATTCCTGGGCAATGCCAAACCCAATGCCACTGTTGCCACCTGTAATCACGGCAACCTTATTTTTCAGTTTATTCATTTTTTCAATTATTTAATATTTGAGCAACGAAGGTAAAATTGATAAGTTACTTTTAGTAACTTTGTGCTGAAAAATAACAGTATCATCGGTGTAACTAAGTAACAATGGGATGTAAAATAGAAGAGTTCCAACAGGAACAAAAAAAAAGAATGAGAGCCGTTCAAGATTCAATGGACGTTCTGAACGGGAAATGGAAGATTTCTATTATCTCATCTATTTGCTGTTACGGTAAAAGGCGATTTTCCGATATTTTGAATGATATAGAAGGAATTTCCAACAGGATGTTGAGCAAAGAATTAAAGGAATTAGAGATAAACCAGTTGGTAAAACGAACCGTTTTAGATACACAACCTATAAAGGTTCAATATGAACTTACGGAACACGGCGATACGCTACAAACCATCATCAGCAATCTTACAGATTGGGGAATTATACACCGAAAGAAAATTGTCGGGAAATAATGTTCGTTCTTTGTTGGGTGTTATCCTGCTATTGCGTCAAAATAAGGTTCTATGCCTGAATGGATCTGAGATCCTACGCAAGCTTTTTCCGCAACCATTTGCGAACCGGCTCATCATACCATTTCAATGCGGCATAGGCCAAAACGATACCACCTATTAAAATAAGTAATGCATAAGGCCACACCTGTACAATGGTTACGCCTTTATGGTTGCTGATCCAGGCAACGTAAAAATAAACCAGTGGGTAATGTACCAGGTAAAGCGGATAAGATATATCCCCTAAAAATTTGCATATTCTGCTCTCTCTTTGAGTTTGTATAACGCCGCTGGCACCAAGGTATACGATGAGCGGGAAAACGATGATGATACAAACAGATTCATAGATCCCGTTCATCCAAACATGCCCGGCGCCGCCAATGCGCGGCATATAAAGTACGATAGCTACTAAAAGACTGCACCACAAAAAGGCATTTTTAATTCGAGTGGGCTTCGCTACGCGTGAAAGTAACAAACCGGCAAAGAAAGGGTACATGGTACGGGTTAGTCCAATACTTACCTGTTCTACATTCAGTGTCCAGCCACCACTAACGTCGCCATTTGTGATGGCAAGGTGTGCGAGTGCGATAGCAGCGATGCCTACTAAGATGCTTAATGCCGTTTTGGAGAATTTCCTGATCCATACAGCGTAAAGAATGTTGGCAATGTACTCAAAGAACAATGACCACCCCACGCTGTTCAGTGGATGCATCTCTTCCCAGCCACGTATATCAAGCGATAACGGTACGGGCAAGATAGTATAACCAATCAGCATCACCAGCAGCATCTTCCATACAGGAATAGTATGAATGAGCGGCCATAGCGTAGAATCAGTAAAGTAGAACCCGATAGCGCCGAGGGTCATCCCCAAAACCACCATTGGTTGAAGGCGTTCGATACGACGTTTAAAAAAACTGCCAACGGTCATTTTTTGCCAGCGGTCGTCATAAGCATAGCCAATCACGAAACCTGATAGTAAAAAGAAAAGGTCGACAGCGAGGTAACCGTGATTAACAAGTTTGTCTAAATTGCTGGTAGATAATGGCTCGCACAGGTGAAAGGTTACAACGATGATGGCTGCTACACCGCGAAGGCCGTCTAATATGGGATAATGTGGCTTGGTGGCCAGTTCATTATTGTTCATTAATAAAATTGGATATACAGGCGATAAAATTAAACTGGCGCAAATTATAAAAAAAATGCGTGGTGCCCAGCCGTGCAATGCCAGGCCGTAAATTTGGACTATGAAAATCTATCTCCTGATCTAAGTATTACAGCAGATCTATATGGCGTAATTATTTTTTATAAATTAGGGCCAAATCACCCAAATTTAGTTAGCCTTGGAGAATTTGTTCAGCCTGTAGCAATTGCCTACAATATAGCTAACGTGATTGCCCCTGTGGTTGACATGGTTATGGCCAAAGGGTATAAGTTATCCAATGCATTATGATTACGAAAAAAAGAAATAATAATGGGGTTCAAAAAAATATACTATTACATATTTTATCAGTTTTGGGCCGTATTTGAGGGCTCTCCCACGAAATGGGGCACTGTTTGGAAAGCGAATTTAATGATATGCATTATCGAGAATTTAATCATCACAGACGCAATAATTTACTATACGATTTATGGAAATAGATTTTATAACGCAAGTTTAACTTCGCCTGAGGTATGTATACCGTTTTTTGCAATTTTCGTCGTAAACTATTTCGCGTTTTCCCATGATGATACGTGGATGGATTACGCTAATGAGTTTAATGAATGGCCCAGGAAAAAAAATTTAATTGGAGGGATTATTGTCTTTGTATTTGTAGCACTTATTATTGGATTTATGCTCAATGGGTTTTATTTAATGAGTAAAATTAACTGGCAGGAATACCGTAGGTAAGTTCAGCTTGATAGCGTAAATTTACCTATTGCATAATCTCAGACCAAAAACCGCGTATAAGGTTTGGCAAATTGTATTTCTTAATTAACGCAGTTACTTATTAATGCGAGTAGTCGGTTATGTTTTGTATTCAATCCCCTAACCGCTTTATTAAGCTGAAAGCTTATGCCATTTTATGGTTTATCCAATTAGCCTTTTTGAAAAATATATCCGTTTATGGCCATTCGGGAAATTCTTTATTTCTCCAATTGGTTCGTATCCGTTTTTTAAATAAAAACCCTCTGCCTGAAAATCAAACGTGTCCAGCATGGAAACTGTTGCTCCTTTATCTCTCGCAATTTTTTCTACGTGTTTTAAAATCAGTGTCCCAATTCCCTTGTTTCTATAAGATTCTGCTACCCAAATAATTTTTATCTCAAGCCCTTGCCAATAACCAATTCCAGATAATATCCCTGCTATTTCATTCCCGCTTTCATTTTTTATTACATAATCTAAAGCCGTCCAGGTTTCACACAAGGCAGGCACTTTACCTAAGTTATACTCATTAATTCCGTCAATAATTTTTGGTATGTTTTCCTTTTCACAAGGTTCAATGATGAATTCACTTATCATCCTCAAATATTACAATTTATAAACTGTTAAGCTTATTAAAGCCTGTCTCTTATACACATCT
>NZ_LGEK01000145.1 GCF_001636615.1 Mucilaginibacter sp. L294
AGATAGTAGTACTTATCGTGGGCTCGGAGTTGTGTATATGATACAGATTTAAATTATTGTATTTGTAATGTTACGTTATTTCTGTTAACAAATGTTTAATTGAATGTTAATATATTAAACAAATGTTTGGTTGACAGCTAAATATTTTGCAAACCCACTAATATTCATTTAGATAGGCAACTTTTTCAATTATGACTTCATGGCTTGGTACCCTTGTTTTTCTCTCAATAAGCCGTTAATAAGGTTTTATTAAAGCCGTTTACGATTAGTAAACGGCTTTTTTCATAGGTTGTTGTAGGGGAATTTTAAAATTTGTAAGCCAGGCTCACGGTGAAATTCCTTAATTTTTGTGGGTTGATAGACCAATAACCAATGTAATACTGCTTGTTGGTAATGTTATTCATATTAAAATTAACCCTGTAATGGTTGCTGTTATAAAACAAACTGCCATTAAGCAAAGTATAGCTCGGTAAAATGAATTGGCCGGTTGCACTATTATCTATCACTATATATTCGCCGGCATAATTACCGCCTACGCCAAGGCCAAAGTTTTTAAGGGTGCCTTTCATGAATTTATAGGTTGCCCAAAGGTTTGCTTGGTTTGATGGGCCCTGGCCACCGGCTGCGCGGCCGGGTTCGTTGTAAAAGTCTGATGTATTGCCTGCAAGCACTTTGTTTGAGTTATGGCTGTAACCTGCTATAACATTCATGCCCGAAGCTACGCTGGCATTTAAATCAACCTCAAAGCCTTTGCTTCTTACACTGCCGCCCTGTACCGAGTTAAAGCCTGTTGAGTATACCCTGTTACTTACCTTAATATCATAGTAAGATACTGTTGCGGCCAGTTTATCATTAAACAGGTTGGTTTTAGCACCTACTTCCCATTGGTTAGCATGCTCGGGTTTAAACGACCGGGTTTGGTTTGTAGGATCGCCGGTCACATCATCGTATACTACTGTTGGTGGTACGTTGATAAAGGCATTCATGTAATTGGCAAATATGGATACCTTATCTAACACTGGCTGATACACCAGGCCAAATTTGTGCGATAATGCAAACTGGCTGAAATTATCTCCGGGGGCCTCAAACTGATCAACACGCAGGCTAAGCATTGCAGATAGCTTTTGGGTAAGATTTATAACGTCTGATGCATAAGCGCCGTAAATACGGTTAACTGTTTTTGTATTGCCATAATCTTCGGCAGGCAGCAGGTTGTTAACAAACTGGCGCGTTAGCTGTGCGTTTGAAACTGCCGGATAAGTAATTGTAGGGTCGTTAGGATCAGTAAATATTGCCGATGGACTTTGCGGGGTTACGTACCTTACAGTTGCCCAGCCCGATCCTTTATCGGTTACGGTACGGCTCAGAAAATCTAACCCAACCAATAACCTGTTGCGCATGCCGCCTATTTTAAAATCGCCGTTAAAGTTTTGCTGAATGTTAAAGGTATTGGTTACATTATTTTCGATATGATAATATTGTGGGAAAAGATTGTCCACTGTTTCATCATCAAAAATGTAGGTGTAGTAACCGTCGGACGTTGCGCGGCCGTAAGACAGTAAGGTTTGCGAGTTCCACTGATCAGACAGTTTGTAGTTTACCTGCGTTTGGATATTGGTACGCGGGTTTTTAATATACAGGTCGTTATTTGTAAAAGATTCCTTCACATTCAGGTTCAGGTCGGCCACTGTTTTAAATGGTAGCGGCATCAACCTGTCTGATTGGAAAAATACAGGGGCAACAGCGCGTTTTTCCTGTAATATTTCGGCCAGTACATCAATTTTAAGCCTTGGGTTAACCTCCCAGGTAAGTGCCGGTGCTATAAAAAACGATTTTTTAAAACCGGCGTTCTGAAAGCTATTTTCGGTATGGTAAGCGGTGTTTAAACGAAGCGCTATTTTCTCGGTTTTACTTAATGGGGTATTAATATCAAGCGTTACGCGGTTTAAACCAAAACTGCCAATATTGTAGGCTACTTCGCCACCAAAATCAAAATAAGGCTTTTTGGTAACGGTATTAATTACACCACCATACCCATAAAAGCTGGCACCAAATAAAGTAGCCGACGGGCCTTTTATCACTTGTACTTCTTCTACATCAGCCAGATCAAGGTTGCCGCCTGTTAAACCGGGCAGGCCATTAGTTAGCGAGGGCTGCGCATCAAAACCGCGTAAGGCAAAATAGGAGCCCCCATCACCCGCACGGCCGGTTGACTGCCATGTTTGGCTAATACCGGGTACATTGCGCATTACATCGTCATAAGAGGTGATGGCTTGTTGTTTAATTATCTCTGACGAGACGGTATTATATACTTGTGGGTTCTCCAGGTTTTTAAGCGGCATTTTAGCCACAACGGTGTTGGTTTTGTTTTTTGATTTACGGGCAGAGATAACCACTTCATTTAATTTTGCTGAATTTTCTTTCAATACAAAACTGATAGTGATGATCTGGTTACGTTTTAATGTTATAACCTGCTCCTGAGTTTGGAGCCCTACAAATGATGCAATAACTGTATAGGTTCCTAATTCAACGTTTTTAAGTTGAAACGCACCGTTTTTATCGGTATAGGTGCCTTTTGTTGTGCCTTTAATGGCAAGAGTTACATATTCTGCCGGGGTGCCGTCAATGGTTTTAACCGTTCCTTTAATGATGCCAGTTTGGGCAAACAGTAACGGGGACGACAGTAATAAAAGAAGAGTAGATAAGGTAAAGTTTTTAAACATAGGGATTGATTTAATACCGCAAATGTATTATTTATAATGATTCTAAACAAATTATTTAGAATCATTATAAAGAGTGCACAATCAATGCCCTTGAAATTACTTTTGTGCTATTTTAACTACTTCGGCCCGTTCGGAGGCCAGGTTTCGGCCCCAATCGGCTACAGCATGTAGTAATGGAATTAGGGTTTCTCCAAATTTGGTTAACGAATATTCTACTTTTAATGGTGGTTTGGTTGTAAATACTACCCTGTTAATAAGGCCGTCGTCTTCCAGTTGTTTTAACTGCAGGCTAAGGGTACGTTCGGTGACCATGGGCATTAATTTTCTGAGTTCGTTATAGCGTTTTTTACCATTCCGTAAATAGTATAATATAACCATTTTCCACTTGCCGCCTACAAAATCCATTGTGATACTGGTGTTGCAGGGGTAAAGCTTATCATCAATCTTATAAAGCTCGGTTTCTGTATCAATTGTCATAAACATATGCTATCCATTTGGATAGTTATTGCAAAGTTATTGTACTATAAATAGTTTTGCAACTATAAAATTTATAGTACAATTATGAAAGCATATGAATTAAAAGAAGCCGGATCTGTAGATCAGCTTCAAATTATTGAAATAGCTAAACCGGTTGCCACAGCCAATGAGGTGGTAATAAAAAGCAAAGCAATATCCATTAACCCTGTTGATATAAAAACCCGGATGGGTAAAAGCCTGTATAACGAGTTTAAACAAAACTACTCGCCCATTATTATTGGTTGGGATGTATCGGGGGTTATAGAATCAGTAGGGGAAAGCGTAACCCAATTTAAACCAGGGGATGAAGTATTTGGGATGATAAACTTCCCGGGGCATGGAAAAGCGTACGCAGAATACGTAAGTGCACCAGCCAGCCAAATAGCAAAAAAACCTACAAATATCTCGCACGAGGAAGCGGCAGCTGCCACATTAGCGGCCTTAACGGCCTACCAAATTTTGCGTAATTATATAAAAACAGGTGATGATATATTAATACAAGCCGGTGCAGGCGGGGTAGGGCACTTTGCCATACAAATAGCAAAAATTATGGGCGCGCATGTAAGGGCAACCGCATCGGCAAAAAATACGGTGTTTGTTAAAGGGTTGGGTGCTGATGAAGTTATAGATTACACCCGGCAACCATTTGAAGATGTAGTGAGCAACCTTGATTTTGTTTTGGATGCTTTAGGCGGGGATACGCTTAAGCGATCGGTGCAAATTGTAAAAGAAAGCGGCAAAATTGTATCGCTTCCGTCAGGCGCTATAATAGATGAAATAAATGAGTTGGCAAAGAGTAGAAATGTTGAAGCCATTTTTCAGATGGTGGTGAGTAACGGCGAAGATATGCAGCAAATTGCCGATTGGCTGGAAACCGGGAAGCTGAAAGCAGAGGTGTCGCAAGTGTTTACGTTTGGGCAACTAAGGGACGCCCATACCGCGGTAGAAACCGGCAGAACGCGTGGAAAGGTTGTAGTGAAGTTTTAAGTATTAAAAAGCAAAGGCGTTTACAATGTAAACGCCTTTTGCAATTGTGATTAGGTGGAAGGTTAAGTATTGTATAAAGGGACAGCTTTAAAATATAGATCGGCTGTAAGCCCACACTCACGAAATAGTTTAGTATGCTCGTAATGGCATTGTTTATAAAACTGCGGGTACAGATTGGCTATTTCGGGGGTGTTGAGTACAATCAGCAATAAAAATATCTTTGATAGCTTATGTTCGTGTGCTATTTGGGCATGCGATTTAATATCTTCAATAGTATGTGTGTGTTTATGAAGGCTGATATTTGTTTTTACCCGTAATGCATAAAACAAATTCTTCATATAATCTGTAAAAGCACTGGCATCTTGCTTATACAATGCCGAGTATGCCGTATAAATTTCTGCAAGCCGATCGGTTTTACCTAAACGGAAATAACAATCAGCGGCCGCCATATCTAAAAAAAAGCCATAACTATCATTGGTTCCGAAATCTCGTTTTTTATAATGCCTTTCTAAAACATTAATGTAACGCAATGTTTTAATAGGGTTTTTGGTAAGCAACATGGTATATGTGCCCAGCAGGTATAGCATATCGTTGGCTGCATTGTTCTCTAAATAATTTCCTTCGCAAGGCGGGTTAAAGTAAAAACGGGTTAATTCTACAAAAGCCTCTTTTTTTATGATGCCATGTTTAAAATAACTGTAAAGGGTATCTATACAATGAAGCGGGTTTACCGAAAACTTATTGTAATCTTCTGCCGGGAAACTTTGAAGTTTCAGCAGGTTTTCGTGCAGGTCGTCCAGATCCATGCGCATAACAGCGGAAGCCGCAAGCGCCGTATAAATGAGGATCCGTTTACGGTTAGCCAGGCCAAATTTTAATAAGCAATGCAAGGTCTTTTTATAACCGATGTTAATAAATTCGAGCCCAAAAAAATAATTGAAGAGTTCTTTACTGCAATCTTGCTTAAAGTACAGCACAAGCGATTCTGATTTATTTGCAGCGGCACATTCTTTCTCAAGCAGATCGCCCAAAAAAATAATCAGGTTTGATTTTTCGGTAAATGTTAGCTGCGTTTGGGCTAACAGGTCGAAACTTTTTTGCTGCCCTGTTTTAATAGCATAAATAACACACCATTTTAAAACAGAAAGCTTATGTGGGTTATTGGCAAACTGTGTGTTTATGTTTTTAATAAGCGCTGCATCAAATATAAAATTATTGTTGTTGAGCAGTGTTTTGGCTATAGTATACTCTAAAAAATCACTATTGCTAAATTGTATGCTGGTGCGGTAATGCAGGTCAGAGCTGGTATTGAGTTCGCGTATAAAACCGATGCTTATCAATTCATTATAAGCATTATAATATTGCTTTATGAGGGCATTTACTTTGGTTTTTGGCACATCATACACCTGCCCGGCAATGTCCATTTGCTCTATTAAGCCTTTCAGGAGCAAAACCTTCTCTGCCGAGTGATGGCCAAGATAAATCTTGTTAAGAATAAATGTAGAGATCAGCTCATATATACAAACATGGTCTACATCGGTAAGTGTGAAATTTTCTTTATGCTCTTTATAATAAAACTGAAAGTATAAGGGATGGTTAAAGTTGTCTGCCAGGTCAAGCGCTACAAAATCTTTAGCAGCAGGGTTTATGTTTAAGCAAAGCTCTTTTATTTCGTGCAGGTTGTACAGAGGCACATTGGTGGCCCATTGTTCATTTCCTATAAAACCTTTAAACCATTTGTTATCTCCGTTAGTAATATCATGCTTGTTGTTTATCCAGGTGGCCGAGCGCATGGTTAAGATCATCTTAAACCACGGGGCCGACTGGTATAACGAAAAAATATCGAGCAGTTGATTAAGCAGCAGCTTGAATTGCTCGGGTTTATAAATGTATTCGTCCAGATCATCAATTACCAGGAAAAAATTACCACCCTTTTTTTGCTCTTTGTCAAACAGCGCAGCTATATCGCTATCTGCAGAGTAGCCAAGCAAAGCCAAAAGCCAGTGGTTTAGATCGCGACCGCTTAAAAAAGCATTCATTAAAGCGCTTGTACTGAAAAATAAAATGGTATCGTTTGTTTTGCCTTGGGCATTTAACAAAAGCCGTTCTTCTATCCAGCGGCATAGTGCTATGGTTTTGCCATAACCTGCCGGTGCGGCAATTATTGTTGCTGTGTAGTCGCCGCTTAAAAATTCGTTGAAATGCTCATCAATAAATTGCCTTTTGATGGTTTGGTTATATGGTATGCCCGATTTGTTGCGCAATACCTGTAGCGTAAAACTGGTAATTTTATCGGCATTTAGTTTAAGGGTTTCCCAACTGGGGCTTGTATCCTGTGGTTTAACAGCGTTTTGGTCCTGCTCAAGGCAAAAATCTTCCCAGTTTTGGTAGCCACAATATTTAGCCATAACATCTATGGTAAATAATGATGGCTTAAACTTACTATAGGCAAAACCGTAAACACGCTTTAATGTGGTTTCGCTTATACTTTGTTTGGTTTTGTTGAATATTTTGGCCGAGATGGCTTTACAATCACAGGGGGTTACAGTAGCTAAGTTTGCTGCTGCTAACACTGTAGTTTTTAGTATTTCGTAGTATTGAGGTAATAATGTAGTCATATATGACGATTATTATACTGCTGTTTTTGTTGTTTGTTTTTGTTAAGCAATAACTAACTGAATACATTGGCGTACGGTTAAGTTTTTTGATACATCCCCTTTCGCAACTTGTTTTCCTGTTTGGTACTCCTCTGCAACCATGCGTAGTTTTTCTTCAAGCTTTCTGCATAATTCTTCGTCTTTGTCATACCCTATTAATCGTAAAGGGGTGTTGGTCAGCAGGTTGTATGATTGTTCTACAGGCAGGCCACAGACTGTCTCTTATACACATCT
>NZ_LGEK01000147.1 GCF_001636615.1 Mucilaginibacter sp. L294
AAGAATTATATTGTCTTTTTAATTTCCGTTAAATATTATTTTAATAAAAGTTCCCTGGGGTTAGAAGAAAAGGCCGTCAGGCTCTCCATCAACGATCATAACTTTTCTGCATTGGTGCTTCCCCCTACTACAGTAATTTCCCGAGAAGTCTCTAACAAAGTAGTTGAGTTTGCCCGCCGTGGTGGCACAGTTATTTTACTCGGGGACTTGCCTGAGGGTTCTCCGGAGATCGGTGCAACTGATCCGGTAATTATACAACAGATGAAAACATTAAAGCAGTTTGCCAATGTGGTAGACTTGTCAGCAGTACCCGATAGGATGGCAAAGATGGTTGCTGCTCTTAACACAAAAATAAGTCCTCAAATTAGGCTGAAAGATTCAGGGCGGCTGTATACAGCACACCGTAAATCTGCTAATACCCATTTTTACTGGTTTGCTAATAATACCGATACAGTAAAGGTGTTTTCCGCATGGTTAAGAGACGGCAAGGGAGCTGCCGAAATTTGGAATTGCGAGACCGGGGCAATTTCAAGCCTGAGTTCAAAAATTGACAACGGATATCAAAAAGTTGATCTGTCATTGCAGCCTTATGAAGGCTACTGGCTTGTTTTCAACCTTGAGAAAAAAGTACAAGCCAATTTTGCAAATGAAAAGCCGGCTGTTACAGAAACCATATTACATAATAAGTGGCAGATATCTTACCCGGGAAAGGATACCATTTATAGAACTTCTTCAAAAGTTTTGTTCTCTGACGAACAAACCTTACAGGAAGAAAAACTCAAGACTGGTTTTAATGATTCTGCATGGGCAAGATCTTCTTTTATCAGTGGCTCCTTACAAAAAACAACTAAAATAAGTGGCCGAAACGAAAAACAAGTTGTTACGAAATTGTCAGGTAACTATGCTTATTGGAGAATAACTATTCCGAAAGGTGCAAAGGCGGTAATTCTTCCGAAAGAACTCACGAAAACGGATATCTGGATTGATGGAAAAAAGATCGCTTTGAATGGCGGACAAGTTAACCTTGCCAAAGATGCCGGGCTTCTCGCTTTTGCGATAAGCAACGACCAAAAGTTACCTTTATCGCCGTTAAAATTTCTGACCGGATCGCCAGTTTACGTTCCGCTCAATAGTTGGTTTCAATACGGGCTGGACGAATATACCGGCTACATTGATTATCAAACAACTATTAAGGTAACCCAAAAAAATCAGAAAGTAACGATAGACCTGGGCCGGGTAAAATACATGGCAGAAGTTTTTGTTAATGATGTATCCCTTGGCGCGCGTTTGTGGCCGCCCTATACCTTTGATATTTCCGGTGCTTTAAAAAACGGCGAGAATAAGATCCGTATCCGCGTGGGTAATTTGATGGTCAATCAAATGTCCATGCAAGATGATCTGCACAAACTCAGGAGCTGGTCCTGGGGCTTTTCGCCAGGGCCGGATCTGGACCAATATAATGCCGGATTGTACGGACCTGTTAAGTTGCTAATAACAAAACAATAGCTGGTAAAAACACATGAATTAACCATTCTTACTAAAAACAAATTAGTGTAAGAATCGGCGAAATAAGGCAGGATAAAATCCTTGTTTTTAAACGCCGTAGTATAGCAACTGCCAAACTTAGCTTATGATTATCTTAAACTTTTCCTTTGATTTCACCGACTTGAACCCATTGTTGGTTAAAAAAAACCACAGAATCCTGTTGTTTTTTGCTGCGTTTATTTTTGCGACTCTGTTTTTTTCTCCTGGTGCGTTTGCACAGCAAATAAATTATAAAAAAGTTTCCGGGACATTAAGTGGCGGCCCTATCCCTTTTTCGCCCGATCCGTTGGTTAACATGAGATGGGATTCGCCAAAAGCTACTGATGATCTGGAAGCTTATCAGTTACGTCCTGTTGCTTTCACTGTGAGTTCTCCTGGAAATTTTGACATGAGTAATTTCAATAAAAAAAATGAAATCGTTGTTAATGGTACCGGCGATATCCGTTTCGATTTTGGAAGGGTGAGTGCAGGCTGGCTCGAATTTGACTCGGATGACTTAGCTGATTCCGTATTGATGAGTATTAGCGAATACAATGAGCCGGCAATAGTCAATAACGGAACAGAGCACCCATTTAAAACAGCTGTTGCAGTTAAGGAAGGGAACACCTACAGGTTACAACTAAATAAGCTTTGGTACGAGGGCGTCCGATTCGGTTGGATCCATGTTGTATCGCACAAAAAGCAATGGCATATTAAAAATTTGAGGTTGGTTTGCCAGATTAAACCCACTAATTACAACGGCAGCTTCGCCTGTAGCGATCCGGAATTAACCAAGATATGGTATACCGGTGCCTATACAGTGAAGCTAAATCTGCTGAAGGATTATTTTGGCGCTATCCTGATGGACCGGAGCGACCGCCATTCCTGGACCGGAGATGCCTATCCCGCACAAGCCGCATCAATGGTTGCCTTTGGTAATTATGACTTTGTGAAAAAAAATATTAATAACACAGCCAACCTTAGTAATGATATAGCAAGTTATGCCCTTTATTGGGTATTAAGCCTGATAGATTATGTCAATTACACCGGCGATACGGATCTGGCAAAACAGTACCTTGAAAACGCAGGTAAGAAACTTGACCTTGCTTATACACATTTCGGCAAATCTCCCGTACTTAATTTTTATGGCTGGGACGAAAGGCTGGGAGCCGGCTTTGAAAACCCGGGCGCCGAAGCACAATACGCTTACTCTATGCTGTCCATACAGGCATGGGCAGAGTATAGCAAACTGATGCGTACAATGGGTAATATAAGCGAGGCCGACAAATATCAAGCTTATGCAACTGAGAAGATCCAGCTTATCAGAAAGGGCCATACATGGCTTAACACATTCGGGCTGCATGCAGCGGCAGATGCTATCAATACTAACTTAACCACTAAACAGGAAAACAACATATTATTTAATAAAAACTTCACAGACAGGGTTAATCGCCTCTCCTATTCATCCTTTAATGAATGGTTTATCATTTCCGCCATGGCCAAAACGCAACATTTTGATGAAGCTATCAGCGCAATTAAAGACAGTTGGGGAGGACAGCTGCGATATGGGGGCACCACTTTTTTTGAAGTGTTTCGCCCGCAATGGAATGACATTCTTACTAAAAATGATGCTCCGCCTAACAATCAGGCAGGTTATACAAGCTTTACCCATCCCTGGAGTGCCGGGATAGTAAAATGGCTTTCTGAAGAAATCCTCGGTATAAAACCACTCGAGCCGGGATTTAAATCTTTCTCTATAAAACCTCATTTGGGCAAATCATTAACCTATGTAAATGGAAGTACACCGACTGAAAAAGGACTCGTTTCGGCAAGTTTCAATTCCACATCCGGGCTTTCAAAAGTTACAATACCAGCAGGTACACGTGCAAAAACCATAGCCCTGCCTTTAGGTAAGAATATTCCTTATTCCCTAAAGATAAATGGTAAGCTACAATGGCGTGCAGGATCGGCCGGCAAGAGTAAAATCTCTTTGCAATCTACTCAAACCGAAAGCTTTTTGGTTATTAATAACCTGGGGGCCGGTGAATATTTGTTTGAAGTACAATACAAAAAGCACGTCAATCAACAACCATTTAAAAATTTGCCATGGATATATAAAGTTCATGCCATCCGGCAAGATAGTATTACCGCAGGGAATTGGAAGGGCACTTATGGTACGGAAGGATCTGTTCTTTTCAATTTAGATCAAGTCGGGAAGAATATCGAAAAATTGCCGCCATATCTTAGCAAGGTTACGGTACTAAGAGCTGCAAATGTGCACCGTGCCGTTCAGGATGACGGAAAAAAACTATTACAGGGTGGCAGTCAAAACAATAGCTTCGGAGCGGTTACCACCAAAGATTATGAGGTTTGCCAACAATCTTTAATTATCGATCTTCCGGTTAATGATAATAGTAAGCATCGTGTTTCCTTATATTTTTTAGATCAGGACAAACAAGGCCGGCGATCGGCCATTGAAATATTTGACCTGAAGACACGCAATCTAATAGGCCCGATGATCTATCTAAAAGATTACAGTAAGGGCAAGTATGTAAGCTTTGAGTTTCAAGGGCCAATTCGCATCCGAATTAACCAGGTTAGAGGGATTAATGTGTCTTTAAGCGGGTTGTTCTTTGATAAAAAAAATTAAGCTGTCCAAAATTTAAATCTTTCTCAAATACCAATGTTGTGCGTGGGAACTTATAATTTTAAATATGAATTGTATCCTATTCCACAGGCAGAGATTAACACGAATCCTAATCTCACTCAAAATCCAGGGTATTAAAAACGACATAAAAGATTATAACCGGCTTAATTCAGGCCTGTTCTAATCTTTTATGCTTTTTATTAACGTAGACAGAAGAAGTAGATTAAAAACCGCAACTGGTTATCAAATTATGGTGCTATAAAAAGGCAATATGTATTACCCTACCTATATTACAGCAAATTATTTTAAGTCAGTGAACACAGATAAGTTTAATGAATATGAGCATACTGGTGCGTTCGGATATCTCTTTATAACGCTCTTTAAGTTCTTCCAATGCTGACATCATTGCTACGAATTAGCTATTTTATTAAACTGGTGGCGGGTGAAAAGAAAAAACAACGCATACAGTAATATCAAAGCTTCGCCGTCATTAGTAAAACATATTAAAGCCAACGGCTTTCCAATCGCCATCAGTGCTTTTCCATTCCAATTTAACATCAGACCGTTCCGTCTCTTTTCGTAAATAATTCAGCATTATCTTGTGATAGCCTGCTTTTAAATAAACATCCTGTGTAATTTTAGTATTAGGCTTATAGCCAAAATCTTCGTCAATCAACGTAGCCTCGTGCAAACGTAAATATGCTTTTCCGGTTGTTTGCAAGGAGAAGGTATATTTGCCATCGGCCGGTACTTTTACATACCCATCGTAGCATACCACACCATTTTTTTTACCGGCTTCTTTGCCTGTTATAGTGCTACCTACCCCTTTTTCATTGGCAGTCAAATTCTGTTCAGAAATCACCCAGGGAAAATCGCCTTTATAAAATTTCCAATTAATGCCTGCTTTTAATTCCCCCGTAATTGTATTTGCTGGTATAAGGGCGTTATCATACGGACGCGGTGCTTCGGCATCGGCATGGCGCACTTGTAATACTTTGGCTTTCATTTGTACCTGAATACTTTCATAACCGGGTTTTAAGGCCAGGTTGTCAATTTCCTTTGGATCTGTAACGGCATTATATATTTCAAAATCATCTTCAGATGATTTAACCTGGTACCGTACCCCCACCAGATCATCCAAGCGTATTACCTGCATTTGATCGCGTTTGCGCTCCCTTCGGCTTGCTTCAAACTCCTTAAAGCCGGGTGTTTTCCCACCTTCATAATACTCCACATAAACCAATCCGTTTTGTTGTTTCCCTTTACCGGTTAATGAGGGTAGCAATGAAACTCCATCCACTCTTGCAGGCGATTGTAAATGAGCAACATCAGCAAAAGTAGGCATCCAATCAGATAGCATGCCGGGTGTATTAATCACCTTCCCCGGGCCAATATGTCCTGGCCATTCGGCTATCGTTGGCATGCGTAGCCCGCCTTCCCAGCAATCTCTTTTAATACCATCAAACGGCCCGTAACTTCCAAAAAATGTTGGTTGGTTAGGCTTATAAGAAGCCGGTAAATATGATTCGATAGACGGGCCATTATCGGAGGTAAAAACAACCAGCGTATTATCCGCTATCTTCAAATCTTTCAGCAACTGTATAATATCACCAACAGCGTTATCAATCCTTCGCGTTGCTGTTGCATAGCGCTTAAAAGTTTCGGGCCACGCTATTTCTGGTGTTGCCGGATTATTGTCATCATCATATGTAGCATTGGCGTATTCAGGATATTGATAAGAATCAATAGCACCGCTTGCAGTATTGATCATATGCTCAGGCTCCCCAAGCCATTGCAGGCCACCTTTTAGGCCATTACCCGCAGGATAAGCCTGAGTAGGCAATTCTATCACGGCATGCGGCGTATCATAGGCCAGATACATAAAAAAAGGCTCAGCCGCAGCTTTACCCGTTTGATGATCTACTATCCATTTCTTTGCGGCGGCTGTCCAAAGGTCTGCGGTGTAGCATTTATTCAACCCGGCAGATACTTCTTTATAGTCGTCCCAAACTTCCTTTTTTCCTCTATATAACCCTTCAACGGGATAATGTTCATGCCCATCTGAATGTCGCATATAGCCAAAATAATGGTCAAATCCTCTTTTCAAGGGGTGTGCGGGCCAGTTTGGACCTCCCTCCTTAACGCCCTGCAGTCCCCATTTGCCAATGGCCACGGTTTGATATCCCGCTTGCTTTAACATAGTAGCCACGGTATGGTTATTCTCTATCGCCTTATCAAATTGATTATCCCGAACCGATGCATTCCCTTGGTTTACGCCCGTAATAAGCGATGCCCGCGATGGTGCACAAACAGGTGCATTTGCATATTGCTGGGTAAAACGGGCACCCATGGCCGCCATTTTATCAAGATTAGGTGTAAGTTCGTAGGGCTTACTCCTGTCTCCGGATTCTTGCCGTTGTTTTTGAAAAAAAACGCCTATATCTCCGTAGCCAAGATCATCGGTAAGGATAAAAATAATATTAGGTTTAGATTGCGCTTTTACCATTAAAACACCAACAAAATTCAACAGCAATACCGCGACAGTAACTATAGAATGTTTCATTTTCATAGCTTCGAATTTAATGTTCCTTATTAACACAACAATGTTTTTTACCGGATCACATGGCACTGTTTATATAATCCCAATGTTGATATTTCCGGGTTTGATCTTGCTGACTCAATTTTCAATCTCACCTTCCCGGCAGCTTAACGCACAATATTTAAAATCGGGTTCTTTTGATATCGGGCGCCTGACGTCCGAACAGATTGCCTTCGATCTCTCAATTTGCTACACAACGGAAACCAAGGTGTTCCATGCCGCTATCTTCAGTACTCTTCATCCTGCGGGATACCCGGTAGCCAGAGCAATAACTATCATTACACAAAAATGAGCCTCCTCTGATCA
>NZ_LGEK01000148.1 GCF_001636615.1 Mucilaginibacter sp. L294
AGATGTGTATAAGAGACAGCTTATTTACAAAAAGCATGGACCGATTCAATTGATGATGTTAGTATAAATGACGTGCGGATAGCGATTGCCGAAACCCAGCAAATGGACGAAGAGCACGCGACCTTTTGGGTGGGCACCGAGGAAGAAGAATACATTTTAGAAACCGACAAAAATTTGGATATGATAGCCGTAGCAAACGGTGAGGCCACAAAATACCGCGCTGCCGATTGGAAAGAGGTAGAATATCTTTATCAATTACTGTTAGATGAAGATTATACTATTTTAATAAACCATATTAAAAAGGTATAACCCGCCGGGTATTTATCCATTACTCATCTTTTCCTCTATCTCCTGATAGATGCTCATAAAACCGGCTATTAAACCTAAACGGTAATTCAATAACAGCACGGTCATTTCTGCTTCTTGCTGTTGGGTAAAGGGGTTTCGCCATACCCGCATACATATACGCTTTAAGGCATAGGTTATCTGCTCTATATTAATATAGGTGTTTAAATAGCGGCTGCGTTTAAATTCGGCATGAAACCTGAAAAACACATCGGGGTCCTTCATCCCGGCGAAATCTAAAAACTCACGGATCACATCATCCTCGCAGCTATCCAGGTGGTCGTAAAATTCGCTTACGCTTATTTCGTTGGTGGTGATGAGCAAATTATCCAGGATCAGCTCAATGGCAATATGCCCCAAAAAGAAGGGCTTAACCGGCGACTCTGTAATAACCGGGGCCAGCAGGTTTTTGAGGTTATGCGAATGGGTCAGAAAAAAATCGGCTGAGTGAAAGTATTTATCAACCAGCAAATGTTTATTCCATCCCGCGGTAATCGAATTTACGCGCGGATCGGGATGTACCAGGTGTTCGGGATGCAGCACAATGCTTTTATCGGCATTTTTTAAAAGATCGGGCAGTACTGTACCTAAGGTAAAGTAACAGTTGGTGGTATCCCGGTCGAAATAATAATGCGAAAGAAAATTCATAAAGGCGTTGAAACGTCTGTTTGGTACAAAATACAAAAATCGGGCTAAAGTTTAAAGCGGGCTTACAGATATTATAATATCATGACGGTTTAATAACGCTATTTTAACAACTACCCACTAAATATTATGTGCAGATGTGTAAATATGCCGGTGTGCAGATGTGTAATTTATGAGTTGCCACATGCCTGTTAATTTGCATATTTGCACATTCGCACATTTGCACATTGATAATATGAATTTTGTTGAAGAATTACGCTGGAGAGGCATGCTGCATGATATTATGCCCGGCACCGAAGAACTGTTAAACAAGGGCATGGCTTCGGGCTATATTGGTTTTGACCCTACTGCCGATTCATTGCATGTAGGCCATTTAACCCAGATCATGACGCTGATACATTTTCAGCGCGCGGGCCACAAACCTTATGCTTTGGTTGGCGGCGCTACCGGTATGGTTGGCGACCCATCGGGCAAATCGGCCGAGCGTAATTTACTGAGCGAGGATGTATTGAACCATAACCTTAAATCGGTACAGGCACAACTCGAAAAATTCCTTGATTTTAATAGCGGCGTTAACAGCGCCCAAATGGTAAATAATTACGACTGGTTTAAAAACTTCACCTTTCTTGATTTTATCCGCGATGTAGGCAAGCACCTTACCGTTAATTATATGATGGCTAAGGATTCGGTTAAAAAACGATTGGAAGGCGATACCGGCATGTCGTTCACCGAGTTTACCTACCAGCTGGTACAGGGTTACGATTTTTACTATCTGTGGAAACATAATAATTGCGTACTGCAAATGGGCGGCAGCGACCAATGGGGTAACATTGTTACCGGTACGGAGCTGATTCGCCGCAAGGACCAGGGCGAGGCTTATGCATTAACTACGCAGCTGATCAAAAAAGCCGATGGTACCAAATTCGGCAAAACCGAAAGCGGTGCGGTATGGCTCGACCCTGCACGCACATCACCATACCAGTTTTACCAGTTTTGGTTAAATACTACCGATGTGGATGCTAAAGCGTACATCCGTATATTCACTTTATTTGAGCGTGATGTTATTGAAGCTATGGAAACTGAGCACGATGCAGCGCCACACACACGTATATTGCAAAAAGCATTGGCAAAAGATATTACCTTACGTGTACACGGCGAGCCTGGCTTTGAAAAAGCCCTTAAATCAACCGATTTTTTGTTTGGCAATACCGGTATCGAGTTTTTAAGCGAGCTAAACGATGAAGAAGTATTAGCCATATTTAGCGGCGTGCCAAACTTTACGGTAGCTAAAAACGAAATTGAAGCAGGTATAAATGTATCAGATCTGCTGGCTGCTAAAACGGCTGTATTCCCATCAAAAGGAGAAGCCAAAAAAATGATACAGGGCGGTGGTGTAGCTATTAACAAAGAAAAAGTGAATACACCCGAGGATGTTTATTCAACGGGTAACCTTATCAATAACAAATACTTAGTAGCGCAAAAAGGAAAGAGAAATTATTTTTTAATTGTTGTTGAATAATTTGATAATCCTACAAATGGTTTTTATATTTGTATAAATGTCGTACAAAATAAAACATACTGCAAAAAACGAGGTTAATGAACCTATGGCAATGTACATTACCCAGGTATCATCAACCCCGTTTTATAATTTGTTGGGCGGCGCTAAAACGGCTACCACCTCTTCTGATTTTGATATCATTAAACTGGCGCGCCAGGGTTTTCCAAAAAAAGCGTTGCTTGCTTTAGCCAAAAAAATATCATTAAATATCCAGGAGTTATCTAACATCCTGCATATTTCTGAGCGTACTTTACAACGCTATGAGGATGATGCCATCATTAAAACAGAGTATGCCGAAAAGGCCGTTGAGCTTGCCCGCCTGTACACCCGTGGCGAAGAAGTATTTGGCTCGATGGATAAATTTAAACTTTGGGTAAAGGCGCCAAGCCTTGTATTTAACGGTGAGGCACCTGTCACTTTTTTAGATACCTCTGCCGGCTTTGATATGGTTTTTAATGAACTGGGCCGCATAGAGCACGGCATATTTGTTTAAATGATAGTTTACCGTATTGCCAATTGTAAATACATTACCAACCTTGATGGTATGGGCGCACGCCTGTATGGGGCACGTTGGAACAGCAAAGGCAATGCGGTTGTATATTTGGCATCATCGCGGGCGCTGGCTGTGTTAGAAGTTTTAGTACACCTGCAACCATTATTTACCCCACCAAATTTTTGCCTCGCTGAAATAGAGGTACCTGATACCAGCATTTTAACACTCGACATAAAGTCTCTCCCCGATAATTGGAAAGATGCTTCCTCCCCTGCCGAATTAAAAACCCTGGGCAACCAATTCATCAAAGAAACCAAATACCTGATGATGAAGGTGCCCTCCTCTGTTGTGCCCGAGGAATATAACTACCTGCTTAACCCATGGCACCCCGATATCAGAAAGGTTAAATTGCTGAATACCCACCCCTTTAATTTTGATGACAGACTGATCTAACATCAAACTAAACGTAATTATATATTTTAAAATAGATATCACCATACTCAAACTAAATATTTAGTTTTACGATATAACTTATTTTAAAATCATGAAAAACCTATTCATCTGTTCTGCACTGCTATTTTCAACTACGGTTTGCCTCGCACAAAAATCTGACAGAGCCGTAGGTAAGGCCATCTATGAGTTTATCCATATCAGGGATACCGCCAACAGGGATAAACCTTACAAAGAAACCATGACTTTAATACTGGGCCGCAATGCAAGTGCTTACCGCAGTTTAACCAAACAGCAACAAGAAGAAATGATGGCCAACCAGATAGCCAATCAAATAAAAAGCGCGGCCGACCCTAATCATCTCAGCCTTACTATCACCAGCGCGGGGCCTGTAGCAAAAGAGGAGTATTACCAATACATTAACGACAAAAAGCTATACACCGAAGACCAGGTTATTAACTATTACATTTTTGAAGAACCACTACCTGCTATTAAATGGGCTATACAGAAAGACACCATGAGTTTTGGCACCCTACATGCGCAAATGGCAACTACGCATTTTAAAGGCCGCGACTATACCGCCTGGTTTTGCACCGACCTGCCTTTTAATAATGGCCCGTGGAAACTTAATGGCTTACCGGGTTTAATACTGGAAGCATCCGATTCAAAAAAGGAAGTACAATTTAAGTTTAACAGTTTTGAGGATATCAGCAACTTAAATCAATCTATTTTACCACCTGCCGACGATATTAAGACTACCCCACAAGACCTGGCCAGGTTAAAAGAGACAATGATTAAAGACCCTATGGGGTTTGTAAAGGCATCAAATGGTGGCAACGCAAGCCGCAGAGGGATAAACTCAGTTATGGACAGTATTGACCAGAGCAAGGTAACATCTGTTAACGTGGTTAAATCAACATCGTCTAATACCAGTGTAAACAACAACCCCATAGAGCTGCCCGAAAAAAAATAGGCCTGCAAATGCAAGCCTATTTTAAATATTCAGGACTGGATATTGCTTAAAAATCGCTTAGCAATTCCAGTTTTTTATGGTTGTATTCTTCCTGCGAGATCAAACCGCTTTCGAAAAGCGTTTTCAGCCTTTTCAGTTTTTCGGTAAGCTCGTCCTTCTTTGGCTCCTCGTGCACAACAGGTGCAGGTGGTGGCGTAGGTACTGGCGTTGGTGCAGCAACAGGTTGTTGTTGTACCGGTGCCTGGAAACCTACATTCGATGCATGATCGATATTTACCGCGCCAGATTCGGCACGCTTTTCTTCCAGTTCGCGCAGGCGGCGGGCTTCGCGCTCTGCTTCCTTGCGTTCCTGAGCGTATTGGTAAAGTTTACGTGCCTGTACTTTAGGCAGGTAATCAACACCCATTTCGGTACCTATGGTGGTTTTAGCGCTAAATACCGCACCTATAATTTCTTCTTTGGTGTACACATCAACAATATCCTTCCATACAAAGTCAACAAACTTGATAGAAAGGCCAAGGTTTGCCGGGGTAAAGAAAAGGATGCGTTTATTGGTGATGGCGATGCAATCCGGAAAAAGGTTTACAATAGGTTTTTTCTGCACCGCTATGTATATAATTTCCTCGCCGGTTGTAAGCAAATCAACCAAACGGCTGTGTACTTTTTCAACCGCTTTAGGGTCTTGCTCGTCGCGTAAGAATTTGTCGATCATGATCATTGTTGTTCTTTGAGGTGGCAAAAATAATAATATTAATGCTAATTAGATAAATATTAGGCGATGAGCAAATTACAGCCGCGGATATCCGAGTTATCAAACCTGCCTATCACCTCAAAAGAGCCGTCGGCATAAACCTTACCCAGATCTTGCGTGGCGATGAACGAGCAGGAGTTGATATTAGCCAGGTCAATGATATTTACACCACCTGTTTTACCTGTATCTACTAAAGTAAACGGATCATTGGTATCGCGGGTAATTATCTTCATCCAGGGCGGGCAGTTAAATATCCCTACACCTTTTGAGTAGGCTTGCGATAAAAGCTCCGTCATCCCGTATTCTGAGTGGATGGCATCAACGCCAAAACCCGCGCATAAGGCAGCGTGCAGCTCCTCGCGGATCATCTCCTTACGTCGGCCCTTCATCCCCCCTGTTTCCATTACGATCAAGTCGGGGAAATTCATTTGATAGTTATCTATAAAATCGAGCAAAGCAAAGGTGACCCCTATCAGCAGGGTTGGTTTACCTGCCGCCTTTTGCTGTTGCAGTTTATCGTAAAGGTCTTGATGATTGTACAAGTAAAAGCCACTGCTTGGATTAGCGGATTGCGTGATCAGATCCTGCGCCATGTAAATCAATGACGAACCTTCCCGCTCCAAATAGGCGGGCAGCAATGCCAGCACGGTATAATCTTTTATATCGCCATAAAATAAGCTAAAGGCGCGGCGAAAGCTCTCTTCATACCAGCTTACATCCGTAACATGATGGCTGCTGGTGATCATCCCTGTAGTGCCCGAGCTGGTGAAAACAACATCGTCGGGTTGGTTTGAAGTAACTACCGTGTGCGCTTTAAAAAACTCTACGGGTAAAAAAGGGATTTGCTCAACCGCTTTAATATTGGCCGGGTTTAGTTTTAAACCATCGATGAACCGTTTGTAAACCTCGCAGTTTTCTGCCTGGTAATTGAATACCTGCAAAGCGGTTTGGTTAAAACTTTCCCTGTTATTGATGGCGAATACCTGTTGTTTACCGGGTTTTATCATGCTATGTGCAAAGATAATGCGAATATGCAGATGTGCGGATATGCAAATGTGCAGATGAATGTAAATTATTCACTTAAGTCCGCAAGTTTCGGGTTTTATCTGCTGATGCATTGGCGGAAATTTGAGGTATGAAAACATTTAAAATAGTACCGATATCGCGTTTGTACGCTGAAAAAATTAAATCGACTATGGTAGACGACTTTAACAACCCGGTTATTGAGCAGTTGGCTAACGGGCTTGGGCCATGCAGGGTATCCTTAAAACCGTTTAAAAAAGGTGTGGATACCCGATTACTGTTTAAGCACTCGCCTTTTGATATAGAGAACGCCTACAACCAGCCCGGCCCGGTGTTTATTAACAAAGCGGATGTAGAGGAATACAGCGATATTCATCGTTTCCCGCCCGGGATAAAGGCTAACAAAAAAAGCTTCCCTTTAACACTTATTGGCTACAATAACAAACAAATGATGGTTTTAACAGAAACTGTAGCCGATAAAGATGTTGATAAATTGATAACGAATATATTTAATGAACGCGCTGATGTGGAGTACCTGCACGCCCGTAACGCTCAGGCTTGTTGCTTTATATGCAAAATTGAAAGATTTTGACAAAAACTGCGGTGAGTGCCCGAAATAAATATTCTAAATTGGAGTTATATTTGCTTGTATAAATCTGTCTCTTATACACATCTGACGC
>NZ_LGEK01000149.1 GCF_001636615.1 Mucilaginibacter sp. L294
AGATGTGTATAAGAGACAGACTTTACAATTAACCCAAGGTCGACACCAATTAGACCAATTATTTAAATTATCAATTAAACCTTATGCAATTAAGACTCAAGTTTTTCGTGGGTATTGCTTTGCTCTTATGTTTTGTTAGCCAGGCGGGCTTTGCTCAGTCTCTGCGCCTAACCGGTAAAGTAACCCAAAAAGCCGACGGACAATCATTGCCCGGCGCTTCAGTAACCATTAAAGGAACAACCACAGGCGTTGTTACAGATGTAAATGGTAATTACAGTTTAAACCTTCCGCAAAGCGGCGGTACCATAGTGGTATCATTTGTAGGTATGGTACCTGTTGAAAGGCAGGTAACCCAGGCTGGTGTACAAAACTTCACTTTAGAAGATAACGTAAACAACGCGTTAAATGAGGTGGTAGTAATTGGTTACGGTACCCAAAAGGTAACCAATATATCGGGTGCTATATCGGTAGTGAAAAGTGCCGATATCAAAAAACTGAACGCGGTACGCGCAGAAGAAGCCTTGCAGGGCCTGGCATCGGGTGTAACGGTTGTACAATCGGGTTCGCCGGGCGCTAAACCAACAGTGTTGGTAAGGGGTATCCCTTCATTCTCTGGTAACGACCCAATAGTTGTTGTTGATGGTTCTATACAAACCCTGGATGATTTGAATGCCATTAATCCAACAGATATTGAGTCTATCAACCTGCTCAAGGACGCTGCAACCACAGCCATTTATGGTGTAAAAGGTGGTAACGGGGTTATCGTGGTAACTACCAAATCGGGCAGGAAAAATCAAAAAACCGAGTTTTCGGTAAATTCTAATTACGGTGTACAACAAGTGGCGCGTACCGTTGGTGTTTTAAACGCAAGCGAATACGCCGCCATCATTAATGAAGGGAGCGTAACATCTGGCGGAAGCCCTATCTTCCCGGATCTTAGCAACATAGGTGTAGGCACCAACTGGCAGGATCAGGTTTTCAAAACCGCGCCCATGCAGTCACACAATATATCGGCCCGTGGTGGTAGCGAAAAAATGTCATATTTTTTATCAGCCGGTTATTTAAGCCAGGGCGGTATAATTGGCGGATACGATAAATCGCATTTTAACCGCGGTACATTTACAGCCAATTTAAATTTCGATCTGACCTCAAAACTGAAGTTTATATTGAACACCAGTGGTATGATAACCAATTCAAAAGGTGTTGCAGAAAACTCATTTAATAGTATTTTGGGTAATGCAATAAACTTTGACCCAACCGTACCCATTTACAATACCGACCCAAGTGTTGTAAGCAAATATGGCTATAGTAACCTTATCTTATCAGAAGTTGATAACCCGCTTACAAAACTTGATAATACCTTCAATAACTACAATGGCAACAAGCTTTTCGGAAAATTTGAAGCACAGTATGATATTATCAAAGGGCTTAAAGTAAGCAGCAGGTTTGGTTACACCAAGTATGATGATAACTCCCGATCATTTACCCCGCTGGTATTTTACGGGCCGCTAAATGTTGAAAACGGCCTTGATGCATCAGGTAACCCGATTGCCGATCGCCATAACAACGTAGCGCAAAGCAAATACAGTAATTTTAACTACACCTGGGAAAACTTTGCCAACTATAACTTTAACATAAATAAGGTTCATCATTTTGAAACGGTATTAGGTTTTTCAATGGCGAAAACTACCGGTAATACCATGAACGTTAGCAGGCAAGATGTGCCATTTAACTCATGGACTTTTGCAGATTACTCTGCAGCTACAGGTACTAACAGTGCCGATAACCCAAATGCTCAGTCAGGCGGATATGGCCAGTATTTCAGGAAAAACCTGTCGTATTTTGGCCGTGTAAACTACGATTATGACGATAGGTACCTGGCTTCTTTCTCTGCACGTCGTGATGGGTCGTTTGCATTTGGTAAAAACAACAAATTTGCTGATTTCTTTGCAGGTTCATTAGGCTGGGTAGTTACCAAGGAGAATTTCTTCCAGTCTGATTTGATCGATTTCTTAAAGATAAGGGGTAGCTACGGTTCATCCGGTAATGAGAACACCGACCCGCAGACGATCAAGATTGCTACCGGTGGCCCTGATTATGGCCCTACGGCAAATAGTAATGGCTACAATTTTAATAATGTGTTTTATCCGGGATCAACAGTTGCCTCATCACGTAATGATAATTTGGCCTGGGAACGGCAACTGCAAAGTAACGTTGGTTTTGATATAACTTTATTAAAATGCAAACTATCTATCTCGGCCGATTATTATCAGAAAAAAGTTAACGGTTTGCTATTTAAACCAACGGGGTCATTATACGCAGTAGGTACGGCTCTAATTCCTGATGGAAATATAGGGTCAACCAAAAGCAGCGGTTTTGATATAACCGTGGCTTATAACCAAACTATCGGCAGCGATTTTAAATTAAACAACTCGTTTAATATTACTACCGTTAAAAATATGGTTACTGCAACTAATGCCGATGGTACCGCGAAATACACAGGCGGAGGGTTTTTTAATGGCCAGCCGCAAACGGTAACAGTTTTTGAAAAAGGCCAAACGCCAGGCTATTTTTATGGTTATAAAACAGATGGTTTATTCCAAACTACTGCAGAAATTGCAGCAGCCCCTACGCAAGCAGGTGCGCGGCCCGGCGATATCCGCTTTGTTGATACCAATAAAGATGGTGTGATAAATGCAGATGACCAGGTTAAAATTGGCAACCCTTTTCCTAACATGACCCTGGGATGGAACCTGAGTATGTCATATAAAGGGTTTGATTTTAGCGCTTTAACATACGCGTCTATAGGTAATGATATTTACAGGGCGTATGAGCGTAATGCTAACTACAATAATAAATTCCGTAGTGTTTTAGCCAGGTGGACCGGCCCGGGTACAACCAACGATGCACGCTACCCACGCTATTCATTTATTGATGACAACAGCAATATCCGCGTATCTGACAGGTATGTAGAAGATGGCTCATTTGTAAAAGTAAAAAACCTGCAACTTGGCTACACCTTCTCAAAATCGATGCTGAAAAATGTTTTCAGGAGCGTGAGGATCTATGCACAGGTTAAAAATGCATTCACTATTACAAAGTACACAGGTTTTGATCCTGAAATTTCAGGCGGTGTATTTGATACCGGTGTTGACCGCGGCGCTTATCCGCTTGCGCGCATCTACTCTGTGGGTTTAGATATTAACTTATAATTCGTTTTTAATACAAGAAAATGAAAAAGATATATATAAAGATAATTGGTATTGTTGTTATTGCAACTGTACTTGGCTCGTGTAAAAAGTTTGTGGATTATAACCCACATGATAGTTTCACTGTTACCGATCTGGATTACTTAAAGTCAGAAAGCGATTACCGCACCATGGCAATAAGTACGTATACACCGGTACAATGGTTAAACCAGGTGGTTGTTATTGGCGATATAGCTTCTGATAACTCGGTAGCAGGCGGCGAAAGCGCGTCGGATGTTTTGCCTTTACAGCAAATTGATGACTTTTCATTAACCTCGGTAAACTCAACACTGCAGGATTTGTGGCAGGTTGCTTATGAAGGCGTTAACCGTACAAATTACCTGTTACAGTATAAAGATAAAAACCCGGCCGGGCAGGTTGTTGATTTTGCAGGTAAGGAAGCGCTTTATGGCGAGGTTAAATTTTTACGTGCTTATTACTACTTTACTTTGGTGAAAATGTGGGGCGATGTACCCTTCTTTATTGATAGACGCCTTGGCGTAAGCGATTCAAGGAGCTTACAAAGGTCGCCTAAGGCAGAGGTTTATGCTCAGGTAGAAAAAGACCTGAATGAGGCTATCGCGGTTTTACCACCAACACAAACCGAAAAAGGCAGGGTAACCAAGTATGCGGCACAAGCCTTATTAGGTAAAGTTTATTTGTACGAAAATAAATTTGACGCCGCAGCCTCGGTGCTTGAACCGGTTATTACATCAAATGCGTACAGTTTGGTAAGCGATTTCGCGTCAATGTACCTGGCGGCCGGCGAAAATGGCCCCGAATCGGTGTTTGAGATACAATACACAAATGGTTCACCTTATTACAACTGGGGCGGTACAACCCGTGGCCAGGGTAACTATGCGGTTCAGCAAAATGGGGTACGTGGTATTTCTGGCGGTGCTGCCGATATGCCTTATGCCGCAGGGTGGAGTACAAACTTGCCAACGCAAAATTTAGCCACAGCATATGCTGCCGGCGATCAGCGAAAAGATGCGACATTATTAGACATGGAAGCATATAAAACAGCGTATAATGCAGCTCATCCGGAGCTTCCTGATAATCAAAAACTGAAATATCAGGTAGCGCCATATAAAAACACAGGGCTTTATAATAAAAAGTACCTGCCGCGTAAAGGCGAAACATCAGGCCAGATAGAGCTGAACTACCTGAACAATTTTAGAGTTTTAAGATATGCCGACGTATTGCTGATGGCTGCCGAAGCAAATAACCGTGCAACTGCACCAAATGATACCAAGGCACAGGATTACCTGAACCGTGTACGTCATCGTGCATTTAATGATGACCTGCACAATGTAACAGCCTCAGGTGCCACATTAAAACAAGCTATTTGGGACGAACGCAGGTTGGAACTGGCCATGGACGGCGACCGCTTTTTTGACCTGGTTAGAACCGGGCAGGCTGCCTCCAAACTTACTGGCTTTGTAACCGGGAAGCACGAACTTTTCCCTATACCGCAGCAAGAGATTTTGATTTCTAACCTGGCACAAAACCCGGGCTACTAAACCTTAAAAAATTAAGATAATGAAAGCAATAAAATATTTTTTAAGCATATCCTTGCTACTGGCTGTTATTACAGGCTGTAAAAAGGAAAAGTTTGATGATACATCGTTTGTTAATAGCGGTGTATCCGATCCGGCAAAATTGTCGGTATTATTTAACATCACGCAGGATAATACAGGGTTGGTTACCATCTTCCCATCGGGAGAGGGTGCAACTATCTATGATGTTTATTACGGCGATGGTACTGAAAGCTTTGTTAAAGTAGGCGCGGGTAAAAATACTCAGCATACTTATAAAGAGGGCGTTTATACTGTAAAAATAATAGGCCATGGTATTAACGGTAAAACCACTGAGTTAACCCAGGAGCTTACCGTATCGTTTAAAGCCCCGGAAAACTTAAAGACAGCCATTACTACTAATGGCTTAACAGTGAGTGTTGGTGCAACTGCCGATTATGAAACCATGTATCATGTATATTATGGTGACCAAACAACAACCAACCCCGAGCCTTATGATTCGTTCCTGGAAACACAAACTGCCGCGCATACTTATGCATCTGCAGGTAGTTATGTAATAAGGGTTGTTGCTTTAAGCGGTGGTGTTGCAACAACCACACATGAGGAAACCATTAAAGTAGGTAAACAAATAGACCTGCCTTTAACCTTTGATGACCCTAACTATGATTACACCACCAGCGATTTTGGCGGTAACATATCAAGCGTTGCTGCAGACCCGGCTAATGCCGCGAACAAGGTTTTAAAAGTTATTAAACCAGGTGGCGCCGAAGTTTGGGCAGGTACAACGTTGGGTACAGCAACAGGCTTTGCAACCAAAGTAGCCATAACTGCTGCCAATTCAAAAATGACAGTGCGTGTTTATTCGCCTGCTGCAGGCTTAACTATGAAATTGAAATTAGAAGACCACGCTGTTGGTGCAAATGCTGTTGAAACGGATGCTGTAACTACAGTAGCCAATGCATGGGAAACCTTAACATTCGATTTTAATAATAATTCTGCCGGTACACCGGCTTTAAACCCGGCATTTACTTACGACAAGGCTTCAATGTTCTTTGACTTTAATGTTGGTGGCAGCGGCAAGGTGTTTTATATGGATGATCTGAAAATGACCGTTCCTATCCAAAAGATCAGTCTTCCGGTAACATTTGATGCACCAAATACAGATTACACCGTAATTGATTTTGGTAACAATATTACCATTGATGCTGTTGACCCAACCAACCCAGCCAACAAGGTTAAGAAAACCACCAAGCCAGGCAACGCCGAAACATGGGCAGGCGTTACCATTGGTACAGCGGCGGGTTTCCCAACCAAAGTACCGGTAACAGCAGACTTTGCTCAGATGAGCCTGCGGGTTTATTCGCCGGCGGCGGGTTTAACTATCAAATTGAAACTTGAAGACCATGCAGATAATACAAAAACTGTTGAAACGGATGCGGTAACTACAGTAGCCAATGCATGGGAAACCTTAACCTTCAACTTCCTTAATAATTCTGCAGGTACCCCGGCATTTAACCCGGCAACTAATTATGATAAAGCTTCGGTATTTTTCGACTTTAACGTAGCCGGCTCTGGCAAAGTGTTTTACTGGGATGATCTGAAGCTGATACCGGCCCCTGCATCTGTTTTGGGTATCCCGCTCGATTTTCAATCAGCAACACTTAACTACGCCTTTACCGATTTTGATGGTGGTGCAGTTACTATCGTAAACAACCCAAATGCTTCAGGTATCAACACCAGTACAAAAGTTGTTAAAATGGTTAAAAACCCAGGCGCAACTTATGGTGGAAGTTTCCTGGCATTAGATAACCCGATAGATTTCTCGACCAAGAAAACCTTTAAAATGAAAGTGTATTCGCCAAGGGTAGGTGCTAAGGTATTGTTAAAGGTAGAGAACCTGACCAACGGTGGCATTAGCTTTGAAAAAGAGATGACTACCACCAAAACCAACGAGTGGGAAGAATTAACCTTTGATTATTCCGCCATCAATACAGCTAACTCTTATCAAAAGGTGGTGCTGATATTTGATAACGGTACATCGGGTGATGGCTCGGCCAACTACACTTTCTATTTAGATGATATCACACTTAATTCTGTCTCTTATACACATCT
>NZ_LGEK01000150.1 GCF_001636615.1 Mucilaginibacter sp. L294
AGATGTGTATAAGAGACAGATTAATGACACGTATAGTCCGTTGACTTATAGTCAACAATAACCCAACTTGCTTGCATGAGTATAAAGGTCAAAGTTGGGCAACGAATAAAAGAACTACGTAACGAAATTGGAATTTCTCAAGAGGCTTTAGCTAACAAAGCAGAAATAGACAGAACGTATGTTACTGATGTTGAGAATGGTCGCCGTAATATTTCTATAGAGAATTTGGAAAAGCTTGTTAATGCTTTAGAAATTCCATTTAAAGATTTTTTCAACTCTCCTAATTTTAAAAAATAATGGGAGCGTTTTATTCGAATACTATTACAGGTTTTTTACAAGATAGTACTAAATCAATTTTAGGAATCTTAACACACCAAGCAGGGATTGCGGGCTTTCACCAACAATTACATACACAAACCTTGTCATGGGATGAAGAAATAGATACTCTTAAATATTCCTTCAAAAATATACTTACTGGTAATCCATTAGCTGGTGATTTTGGAATTTTATTAGAATACCCTATTGCACGTAGAGAAAAAAGAATAGATGCAGTAATAATTGCTAACGATACAATAATTGTAATTGAATTTAAAGCCGGCAGTAACGATTATTTCAGCTTGGATAAAGAACAATTGTTAGACTATTGTTTAGACCTGAGAGATTTCCATTTTCAATCGCGGGGAAAAAATATAATCCCGATTCTTTTAGCTACCAACGGTCCCAGTATTGAAAATATTAACATAGAAAATTCAGATCCGGTTAAAGAAATCTTGACTGCTAACTCTAACGATTTAACAAATAAATTGGAGGCGGTCTTTAAGCAATACTGTTCTAATAATGAAGGTCTCAATTTTAAAAATTGGAATGATAGCGATTATTCTCCAACTCCAACCATAATAGAAGCAGCTCAAACATTATATGCGGGCAAGTCTGTTGTGGAGATTTCAAGATCACATGCTGGCACAAAGAACTTAACAAAAACTTCGGAAGCTGTAGTTGCGGCTATCAAGCATGCAAAGGCGAATAATGAGAAAATAATTTGTTTTATCACTGGAGTACCTGGAGCTGGAAAAACTTTAGCAGGTTTAAATATTGCACATGACAAAGAATTCCAAGATAATGAAAAATCATTGGCAACGTTTCTTTCAGGTAATGGGCCATTAATAAAGGTTTTAAGGGAAGCATTATCGCGTGACGCTTTTAAGAAAATAAAAGTGGGTGATTCCAATGCAAAAAAGAAGGAGACGGACAGAATTATATCTTTTATTGAAAATGTGCATCGATTTTTGGATCATTATTTTGTTGATAAAGAAAGAATACCTAATAATAAGATTGTAATTTTTGATGAGGCTCAAAGAGCGTGGAATCAAGAACACTCAATGAGAAAATTCCAACGTCCCCATTCCGAAGCAGAAATGATGCTCGAAATAATGGGGCGGCATACAGATTGGTCAGTAATTGTAGCATTAGTGGGCGGAGGTCAAGAAATAAATACAGGTGAAGCAGGGTTGTCGGAATGGGGAAGAATTATTGAGGAGAAATTTAACCATTGGAAGGTTTATGTGTCACCTCAATTAGCTACAGGGAATCATAGTACAGGAGATCTTACTCTTTTTAATAAATATACCACTAATGTAACGGTCATTGAAAACAAAGATTTACATCTTGAAGTTTCTATACGCTCTTACAAAGCTGAGGAAAGACAGAAATGGGTAAGTTTAGTGCTCTTCAATAATCCAATAGAAGCCAAGCAACTTTTCGAAGAAAAATTATCAAAATATAAAATTGTGATAACTCGTGATTTGGATAAGGCAAAGAAATGGCTGACATCGCATTGCAAGGGGTCGAGGCGAATGGGTTTAGTTGCAAGTTCAGGCGCCCGACGATTAAGGCCGTATGGTTTAGAGGTAAAATTAGATTTTGAAGAAGCAGAATGGTTTTTGAACCCTCGTACAGATATAAGATCATCATATTACTTAGAAATACCTGCTACAGAATTTGGAGTTCAAGGACTTGAATTGGATTGGGTTGGAATGTGCTGGGATGCTGATTTAAGAAGAAATGGAAATGAATGGGATTACAACTCGTTTATGGGTACAAAATGGAAAAAAGTAAGGCAACCTGAAAAGCAACAATTTCTGATAAATAAATATCGGGTGCTTTTAACCCGTGGTCGCGAAGGCATGGTGATATTTGTTCCTCCAGGTAATAATGAGGACACGACCAGAAAATCGGCCGATTATAACGCAATTGCTGACTATTTAAAATCGTGTGGAGTTAAAGAAATATAGCCAAATCGTCCCAAATCCCTTGTTCCATTTTGTTCCAAAAAGAAAAAAAATGGAACAAGCCTAAAATATCAATTACGTACAAATCAACAACTTAAATAAAAACCTAATTCGGCATTTGACTGCCATAATCACCCCCAAAAAGGCGATTGAGGGCGAATTGAGGTCGGAAAAAGTCGTTTTAAAACGGTAATTCTGTTCACTTTTGCCAATTTTTATAATATGCTGATTATAAGCCATTAAGCCACTATGGGCAATGCATATGTTCATTCACTGACAAAATTATGTCAGTGAATAACTAATTGATTATCAATGGTTAATAAATGTTCACGGTGTTCACAGGTGTGAACGTGAACACCGTGAACAAAACGGGAGCATGGCTGTTCACTTTATATGCGCCACCCCTCCTTCCTTACCCTGCTGCTATTGCTTTCCTGCGGCGGTGCGGATAAGCCTACCTATACCATCACTGCTGCCGATACGGTTACAGATTCGGCCGGACGCAAAACAGTGATACTGGCACCTACAGATGGCACCGACCAAATGAATAACATCAATACCGGCACTACCACCCCTGCTGAGCTGATCAGTTTTGCACGTACTTCCCTCGGTATCCCCTATAAATATGCCTCTACCGACCCAAAACAAGGGTTTGATTGCTCGGGCTTTATTACTTATACCTTTAATCATTTTGGGATTGCGGTGCCGCGCACTTCGTCCGATTTTACGAACGTAAGCCACGAAGTCGCCCTGAACCAAGCCCGCCCCGGCGACCTGATCTTGTTTACCGGTACTGATAGTAGTGTGAAGATTGTGGGCCATATGGGCATTGTGGTAACTAACCCAGCCGAGGAATTGCAGTTTATCCACTCCACATCGGGCCATGATAATGGCGTTACGATATCAAAGATGACCAAAGGTTACACCGAAAGGTTTGTGAAAGTTATCCGGATCTTTAAATAAGCGGAAAGCCTTTCGCTTTGGGCTTTTAGCTCAAATCAGTACTGCCCTATACTCAATAGCACCAGCGTACAGGCGTAATCCGTTTCTATCCCGTTTTCGTGGGCCATGCGGCGCAGTTCGCTGTTTTCGGTACCTGGGTTAAATATGATGCGTTTGGGTTTTGTTTTGAGGATGTAATCGTACAAGTCTTCCTGGTTCTGCGGGCCTACATACAGTGTAATGGTATCGATATCGGTATGGATGGTTTCGGGTTTCTCGATAGCTACACCGGCCACCTCACCGCTTTTAATGCCTACGTTTATAATGGTATGCCCGCTGCCAACTAACCTGTTTGCGGCAAGGTAAGCATAGCGGCCAGCATTAGGCGTGGCGCCAAGTATTAGTGTTTTTTTATCGGCCATGGTATAATAACGTGCAAGATAGTTGTTTGGTTTGCAGTTTATAATGGGCGGCTGGCTTTTTACATGGTGGTGATTTTTTAACCACAAAGTACACAGAGAGAAAATCACCGAGTACGCAAAGCCTGAGCTTATTTAATAAGAATTAGTATCCGCTTAAATCTCTGTGCCCCTCTGTGAAACCTTCGTGTTCTTTGTGGTTAAATTCACTTCCCCTCTAAAAATTAAAAAATAATTTAAAATGTTTTAAAGGCATGCTCGTCTTTATCTTTATAAAACAATACAAATTGACAGTAGCCGCAATGCCCCAGGATAAAAACAGCCACATCATACAAACAATTGCTTCGTATGGTAAAAGCTTGCTGGGTTTTATCCGCAAAAGGGTAAAGAGCGATGCCGATGCCGAAGACATTCTGCAGGATGTATGGTACCAGTTTAGCAATGTAGTTAACGCCGGGCCTATCGAGCAAACCAGCGCCTGGCTTTACCGGGTAGCCAAGAACAAGATCATAGATAAGCATAAAAAGCATACCGAAACCCTTATAGACGATATGCTGCCCACCGTAACCGATGATGAGGATGATATTCTTGATTTTAAAGCTATCCTGCTAACCGAAGACGCCACACCCGAAACCGAGTATCTGCGCAACCTTTTTTGGGAGCAGCTTTTTATAGCGCTTGATGAGCTGCCCGAAAACCAACGCCAGGTATTTATTTGGCAGGAACTTGATGATATGCCTTTTGAGGAGATAGCTCAAAAAACCGGCGAAAACATCAATACCCTGGTATCGCGTAAACGGTATGCGGTTTTGCATCTGCGTAAACGGTTAAAACAATTGTATAAAGAGATAACAGAGTATTAAAAAAATTAAGAAAATAAGACAATGAAAAAGTTATTTTATGAACGCAGGTTCATTTTCATCCCCATAGGTGTAGCAGCCATTTTAGCGCTGGTAAGTTTTGTAGTAATGCAGCTTTGGAACAACCTGCTGCCCGATATTTTACATGTAGGCACCATTACCTACTGGCAGGCCATGGGCATATTCGTGTTGTGTAAGATACTGTTTGGCTTTGGGCCAAAAGGAGGCAGGGGAGGCGGTGCGCCATGGATGCGCCGCAAGCAAATGATGCAGGAGCGCCTGGCCGGTATGACTACCGAAGAGCGCGAGCATTTTAAACAACAGATGAAAAACCGATGTGGCTGGGGCGGCCGTGGCCGTAACGACTGGCGCGAAGCATGGAAAGATGCGCCGATAGCCGAGAAAGAGCCGAAAACGGAGTAAGCTAAACGCAATGTCAGTCTGAGCCTGGCGAAGATTAGTATGTAAATGCTTCGACAAGCTCAGCATGACAATAATATAATTCATTTACCCATAAATCCCTACTACTATGGACGTGCTGATATTTAAAACAAGCGTTGCCAGCAAACAGGAGGTAAACCGCATACACCCGCTGTTAACCTCGCTGGCAGAGATAAAGCAATACAATTTCGACCTGGAAGATTGCGACAATATTTTAAGGATAGTAAGTAACGGTGTTGAACCGCAAACAATCAACCACATGCTGCAGATAGCAGGTTTTACCTGCGAGGAACTGCCTTATTGAGTTTGCAGTAGGTTGTTTGCAGTTTGCAGAAATAAGGCCTTTTGCTAACTTAAAACGGCAAACTAACCTATTATCCTGTTCAGTAATGCTATTTGCCCGCTGTGGTAAATGTGGTGTTGTATCAGACCTTCTATTAATGCCTGGTAGGTTACCCCTGTACCCAATTCGCGGTTGCGTTCGTCGTTAGTAGGCTTGTTCCATTCATCAACAGGGAAATTTTGGATAATGCCGGTTAGGTTAACGTTGCTCAGTTTAAAGTCGGCGATGAGTTGTTTCCATTTATCTTCATCAGGCGCGCCGGGATCTGGCCAGTCGCCGCCTGCGGGCTCACCGGCTGTTTGTCCACCCATTCTTGCTGTAACCTCCTGTGTCCAGCCCAACATGTGCAGTAGTATTCCGGCTATATTATGTACCGATCCGGGCGGTTTCTCGTAAGCCGCATCAAAAGATACAGCATCAATAATGTGATATGTAGCCGGCCCGTACCATGGGTCGTGCGCGAGGATTTGGTTAAGGGATGCCTGGAGTTTTTCTGCAATGCTCATGCTTTTTAAACGTATGGCATTGTGCTTTGGTTTTAAAACAAGAAAGCCGCTCGCGGGTATCCGGAGCGGCTTTCTTGCAAGGGGGGTATTTATGATGCATTAACGTAGTTATTGATCACTTTAATAGTTTCTTCCTTGTTTTTGTCAGAACTCCATTTTTCTTTTTCAGATCTTTCTGCCAGGGCGAACAGTTGTTCGTAAAGCAGTTTGCCATCTATTTTGCCCGATAGTTTTATAGTAGCATTTTTAGCAAACACAGCATCCCATGCAGCGCGGGCATCTACCCAGTAACCTTGCTGACCAGCCCACCATTTTTTAGCGTAGGCGAATTTGGCCTCGTCAACCTTGGTAAACTCTTCATAGCCTTTTTCCTGGGCTATGATCTTATCGCCATCTGTGCCACGTACCACTTTATTGTTATCCTGCTCGTACATCCAGCCATTTGCGGTTAGGTAGATGCGGTTGCCACGGTTCAATACGTTATAATCGCTGCGTTTGGTAAACTCGCGGCGTGGTAGTGGCGAATCTGTTTTGCTTTGCCATTCGTGGCGGCCATCAACATGTACCCAGGTGCCAATGCTTTCGTAACGTGGGCTGTCATCAACCTGGTAAACTTTCTGGATCCAACGACCTTTTACGTCGGCTGGTTTAAGTGTAACTTTTTTCCAGGTGTTATCTTTTTCGTATGACAGGAGGGTGGGCTGTTCGTAAACCCAGTCTTCGCGCCAGTGTTTGATCACCATGCTATCACCAACAACTAAAAGGTGCTGTATAGCAATTTTTTTTGGTGAATCTTCTACTACGATAGCCCACTCATAAGCCCATGAATTATAGCGCGGGTGGAATTTGTATGCGGTATCAGTGGCAAAAGTTTCGGCATAATTAAAGGTTACTTTGTAATAGCCGGCTAATGATTTGATGGCTTGCCTGTCCTGTTCAAATTTTGATTGGGCAGATACGGTAAAAGCGCAACCGCAAAGTGCTAAGAATAATATAATTTTTTTCATTATGTTTATTTAGATTAAATCTAAACAAAGAAAAGCATTATATTTTAT
>NZ_LGEK01000003.1 GCF_001636615.1 Mucilaginibacter sp. L294
AGATGTGTATAAGAGACAGATACATTATGATAAAGTAGCTATATATTCATTTTTGCTTATTAGTGTCCCAAAAAGGCCGGACTGAGGGCGAAAAAAGTCGAATGAAAGTCGTTGTTTTGTTGTTATTTCCGCTAATGGTTCTTGTTCCATTTCCCAAAAAGTGGAACAAAATTGCGTTTTTCTTAAAGTGGTGTATGCGAGAATTTTTAATAATTGCAGTTAAAGTTTTTGTTGAGATAGAAGTGTTTTTATAAAACGACAATGTTTTCATTATCAATATGTTCCATTTGTTCCGTTTGTTCCATTTTGAAGTGGAACAAACGGAACAGGGTATGCTGTGAACAGCTATTAATTCACCGCATCCAACTGCAATACCACACTTGTATGATAACTGCTTATTTCTGGGTTAATGCCAACAGCCATCAGGAAGTCGCCGGTATAAATCTGGTTATCTGCTAATACCGAACCCCTACCGGGGTATAGATTTGTCTCTTTAACCGTATACCTTTTCTGCGGATCCAACCCCTTAAAACGGATCGGTGCTTTTGTGCCGGCACCATAGCGGTTATTCACCAGGTAGTTAAATACCACCGCTTTTGATCTGGCTTGGTTAACATACATCAACGCCGCGGCATCATTATCCCATGGGTTTTGCAGGCGGTACTGGTCGCCATGCCATATTACCTCTTTAAGGGTGTCGTAGTTTTTTAACGCCTGCTGGCAAAAGGCGAGGTCTTTTTCATCTAATTTACCTACTACAATATCAAAGCCCATTTTCCCCATCATGGCAACATCAACCCTGAATTTGATAGGTTGCTTACCCCAATCTGTAACGTGGTTTGAGCTTGCAATAGCCGGGAAGAAGTACGAATACTCCCATTGGATGAATATCCTTTCCAGCGGGTCGGTGTTATCACTTGGCCAATATTCGGTAAAATATTTAAGCGCGCCGTAATCTACACGGCCGCCACCACCCGAGCAAAGCATCAGCGGTACTTTAGGATACTTGGCACGCACGCGGTCGAGCACTTTGTAAAGGCCCTTTACATAATCTACATAAAGATGCGACTGATCTTTTTTCAGATACTGCGAATGTGCGTTATAAATAACCGCGTTACAATCCCATTTAATATAAGCCAGATCGGGGTTCTTGGTGAACAGGTTATCAACTACGCCAAAAACAAAATCCTGCACCTTCGGATTGGTCAGATCAAGCACCAGTTGGTTCCTGAAGTATTTTTCGGGGCGGTTAGCTTCTTTGATCACCCAATCCGGGTGCGCTTTGTACAGGTCGCTGGCCGGGTTCACCATTTCGGGCTCTATCCAGATACCGAACTTCACGCCATTCGCCTGCGCTTCTTTTACTAACGAGCTTATACCGTTTGGTAATTTCAGCTTGTTTTCCTGCCAATCGCCCAGGCCTGCGTTATCGCCGTTACGGGGATGGTTATTACCAAACCAGCCGTCGTCCAGCAAAAACATATCGGCACCCAGTTTTTTGGTGTCTTTTATAAGTTGTGCCAGTTTAGCTTCGTTAAAATCAAAATAAGTAGATTCCCAGTTGTTTAATAACGTTAGCCTTGAGCCATTGCCATCAACAATTTTGTACTGGCGCGCCCAGCGGTGCAGCTGCCTGCTGGCATCACCACGGCCATGGTCAGAGTAGGTGTACACCAGTGCCGGTGTGGTAAACTCTTCGCCGGGTTTTAGGTGATATTCTGACGCGGCATTGTTAATACCCGCTATCAGCCTTAAGTTATCTGCCGGGTCGTACTCAAAATCTATCCGGAAATTGCCCGACCACTCCAAAGACCCCAACAGCACTTTACCTTCGTCCTCGGTAGCAGGTTTGCCCATCGATATCATAAAGGTTGATGGTTCGTACAAATTGGCGCGTGTACCCAGTTTGGTATCGATAGTTTTAATACCGTGGGTGAGTTTGCTTTCTTCAGGTTTCATTTCTGATGCCCAGTTACCATGGTATTGCTTTAACCAAAAGCCTTCTCCTTCTTTTTTAAAGTTTAGGTTGGCTGATGCGTACTTGTTAAGCGTTACCACCCCCTTTTCGTTATTGGTAATTACCGACCATTGCTCAGTAACGTCTTCTTTAAAAAAGGTTTTATAATATAGCTTAACTTCAAATGGATAAGCCGGGTCCTTCAATGTTACGGCTAACAGGGAAACATTATCATCAACCTTGGTTATGGTATGGCTTACATATAGCAGATCGAGCGATTTGTTGCCATCAGCATGGGTAACGGTCAGTGCAGGTTCTGCCAGGTTAGCCGAACCCGATGGGGTGTAGGCATCATCTAATATCCCCGAATCATCATTTGGTTTGTATAGCCTTTTAATGGCCGCATACTCGGCGGTATTGCCCAACCTGGCACCAAAGTAAACCATCTTCAGGTTTTTTTGGGCATCGGTTTGCAGTACAAGCGCATTGTGCAGCGTTTCTACCGGGATGGTCACTACCTGTGCCCTGGCAAATGAGCATACTATAATGAGGCAAACTATCGCTAAAAATAAACGGCGGGTTCCTTTAAATCTCATGGTTTGGTTATAAATGTATGGCAAACAATAATACGGCAAAAAAAAACCCTTAACAAAATGCTAAGGGTTTAATATTATTCAGACACAAGCGCTTACAATGATTCTACAAAACAACATTATAAACTGATTAGAACCACTTGCCCATTATTAGCCAAGGTTTCATAAATTGCCGCATAATTTGAAGCAACCCTCATGAAATTCCTTGTTATCATTTTAACTTTTATAACGATAAACGGCTATTCGCAAGGCTACAAAAGCCAGTTGGAAGCCCATCGAAAACAGTATAAGGCAGATTTCCTTACGGATAAAAACTCACCGCTAAAGGAAGCCGATCTGCAAAACTTGCATTTTTATGATGCCGACAGCACCTACCGCATAAATGCCGAAGTAGAAATTTTGCCAAGCGAACCATCATTCATGATACCTACTTTTAATGGCGCCAGGCAGGAGTATGTACGTTATGCCCGTGTGAAATTTATATTAAATGGTAAACCGCTGCACTTAACTATTTATAGCAATACCTTACTGGCCAAACGCCCGGGCTTTGCCGATTACCTTTTTATGCCATTTACAGACCCAACCAACGATAACGAAACCTACGGAGGTGGCCGCTATCTTGATCTTAAAACTACTGATATAAAAAACGGCCATTTAGAAATTGACTTTAATAAAGCGTATAACCCTTATTGTGCCTATAGCGCTGGCTACCAGTGCCCTATGCCCCCTGCCGAAAATGACCTGGAAGTAAAGGTACAAGCCGGCGAGAAACAATACACCGGCGAAAAGAAGCATTAACTTACAATGTAAAAAGCGTTAGCAAATTCCAACGCTTTTTTGGTTAAAGCTTCCCTTCCAGTTCTTTCGCTTTGGTGTAATTAGATGTACCTGGTGGCACATTTTTGAGCCATTTGCGGGCATTTACCTTATCGTTCTGTTTCACATAACTTAAAGCCATATAGTAAGCGGCATCATACTTAAATGCCGATTCGCCCTGGTAAAGTTGCTGCAAAATAGTGCGGGCTTTGGCTTCCTGCTTATCCTGTATCAATGTAATGCCATAATAATAAGCTGCCATACTATTTTTAGGGTTAGCGGCATATTCTTTAGCCAGCAGTTTCTCGGCGGCTGTGTAATCCTTTTTATTGTAGTATGCGGCCGCTTTTTCTAAATTGGTTTGCATACCCTCGCCCCTCTCAGACACCGACATGCTGCTTGCCGTGCTATATTCATCATACAGGCTCTTTTTCCATGGGTTGAATACGATAAGCCCCAGGATAAGTACCGCCGCAATGGCCGAGATCCAGCGGGTGTATTGCTTGAATGATACTACTTTGGCTTCGGCTTTAAAATGCGTTTTGTTTAAGTTGCCAAGGGTTTGTTTTAAATTCTGCAGGTCGGCATCAGGCGCAAGCTTTGTTTTTAATGCAATATTTGCCTGCCGGTATTGCTCAACATATTCGCGCAGTTCGGCATCGCCCTGCATTTGCAGTTCAAAATCTTTTTGCTGCTGCAAATCCATTTCTCCATCTACATAATTTGATGCTTGTAGAATGCTATCGTTATTCATCGCTGCTAATATTAAGATTGAACCATTTTCACTAAAGATGCCATACACTCCGATTTCTTTTTGCGCAGGTACCCATAAGTAACACCCATAGCTTCGGCCACTTTTTCCTGTGCCTCGCCCTGCATGCTCCAACGGATAATTTCCTTACACTTTTCGCCCAGTTTCTCAAAAGCAGCCATAAACTTATTGTTCTGTTCTGTTTGGTGCTCCAGTTCTTCGGCAAGTGCAAAAGTATCCTCGCTGCTATCTAATACATCGTCGGGGTTATTTGTTACCTGTATTAACGATCTTTTTTTTAATTCGTTAAGCCATTTGCGTTTGCATACTAAAAAAACAAAGGCATTAAAGGGGCAGGTGAGCTGCAGTCCCTTGTTTTTGGCCTGGTGATATATATCAATTAAGGCCTCCTGGAAGATATCGGCGGCATCATCCTCATTACCATTATTGAAACAGATATATGATTTTACCTGCCGGGCGCAGCTTTTGTATATCTCATCTATAAGCCCTGCATCATTATTTAATAAGGCCGTTACATAACGCTGATCGGGATGGGTTGCTTTTGCCATAAAATAGGTTGTGGGAAAGTACGAAAAATAATATTTAAAAAATATTTCAAAAAAGGGGGTAACAAATTTCAAGCGCTGCTGATATAGATGCAAACAACGATAAATCACGGCGTAACGCTGAAAAGCCAAAACAGAGTAAGCGATAAAAAAATTAAAAGCACAACCATGAAAAAGTTCAATTTAACCTCGGTATCAATTGCAGCAATATTGTTATTAGCAGTAGCCTGCAAAAAAGACAACAACAATAACGGCCCGGTTAACCCCGATGCAAACGCACAGGAGTTTGTAGCAAGCAATGCGCCTAAAACACAAACCATGCAAATTGATGCATCAAGCCTGCCGCAAAGTGTAACGCTAAAAGGTGGCACTAAGATCACCTTCCCTGTAGGGTCATTAACTATAGGCGGTGTAGCGGTAACCGGCACGGTTACAGTAGAAGCTGTTGAAGTATTAAAAAGAAGCGATGTATTATTTTACGGTAGCAATACTAACCACAGCAGCGGCGCCCCGCTTGCATCTGATGGTTTTATATATGTAAATGTTAAAGCAAACGGCACAAGCGTTGACAATATGATGCCTGTACCTATGCAAATTTCTATTCCGGCGAAACGAAGCGGTGTTACCCAACTTTGGGAGGGGGTCGACCAGGGTGGTAACCCGCTTGTAGCCGGAGCCGCGGCACAAATGGCCTGGGCAGCACCACGTAAAGGCGCTAACGGCCAGGGCGGCGGCAAAGAGGTTGCATCAGAAAACAGCACTTTCACCTTTAACTTTGGCACCACCGGCTGGATCAATACCGACGTATTCTACAGCTACAGCAACCCGAAAACTACCGTAAATGTTGATCTGGTAGGTAACCCCGGCACACTATCATCATTCCACTCATACAGCGGCGAAACTTATGTTTACTTCTGTGCAAAAGGTAGCAACGTTGCCGCGCAATTGTATACCACAACAGGCCCAAACAGTGTTAAAAGCTATGATGATGTAATGCCGATAGGTGTTGAAGGCAAATTCCTTACCTTTTCTATAAAAGATGGCAAATACTACTACGGCGAACTGGAAAGCACTATTACAGCCAACCAACATGTAACCCTAACCCTTACTGAAACCAGCGAAGCAGCGGTGCAGGCAGCTATAAGCAGCCTGGATAATTACTAATGCTACCTGTATTTTTTAATTAGTTAAGCGGCCCCGGGTTTCGGGGCCGCTTATTATCATTTTAAGTTTTTATATTTAGTTGTTTTTTACCTAACCAGTTGCCCCTGTCACACCATGAGAAAGTTATTGTTACTTACCTTCATCTGCCTTGCTACTAAACTGAGCGCGCAGGTTACCCCCCCGGCGGTAATGCCAACAGATACTATCCCCGCTGTTATTAATTATACGGATGACAATGGCACAGTAAAATTCAGTCTGCTGCTACGTGCGCTTAGGCCACTTGCAGGCGCCCCCTCACCCTTCTTTACTTATTTTTGGGAGTTTGGCGATGGCACCTTCAGCTTTGAAAAAGACCCGGTGCATACTTATTTAGATACCGCCCTTACCTACAGCGCCAGGCTTTATGCCACCAATAATTATGACGATGGCAAACGCCCGCCAACCCGGCCAAAAAAGATCATCATTAAACGGTCAAAGGCAATGCTGGCATCGGTACCGGTGCCAAGCAATATGTTTCAGCCCGGCAGCAGTATCACCCTGAAAAATAATTGCCAGCCAAAGCCCGGCGATGATATGATGCTGGTATTAGGCTACCGCAACAAAGCGGGTAACCTGACCAATAACCTGGGTGGCACCATCGCTATTTTATATAACGATAAGGAGTTCAGCAGCAACAACTTTGACCTGACCGAAACACGCACTTACCATGACGAGAAAACCGAAGACCTGCAAAAACTGAACGCCTTTGCCTATTCGCCCGTTAAAAAAGCGAAAGACAATTTGTACTACGCATCTGTTAGCTCGGCTATTTCGCAAGCACAGGTAGATGACATCCTGGCCAAAGAGGCACTGGTGTTGAAAGAACAAACCAAAAACTTTAAAAGCAGTAAGGCCTGGCATTTTGAAAACCTGAAAGCCGGGCAGGAAAACTTTGTTTTTATGGATTTTAAAACCACCCCTGAGATGATCAAAGACACCAACGCCATTGTGCGCCTGAGTGGTGTTTTCATCCCGGATGACCCGAAAATAGAGCGGGAGATATTTAGCGTTGAATTACAGATAGTAGCCTCGCACGATCCTAATAAAATATCGTTACGCAAAACGCGGATGGATTACCGCTTTACCGGCAAACACCGCGAGTTAACCTATCGGGTAGATTTTCAAAACACTGGCAAAGGCCCTGCAAAAAAAGTAAATGTGGGTGTTAGTTTGTCGCCGGTATTTGATGCCAGCACCATCAAAGTAAGCCGCACCAAACCCGAGGTAAAGAGCTGCGATAGCGCCTATGCTAATCAGAGCTGCCTCAAAGTGGTTCCGGGTACAGATAGTGTGAATTTTATTTTTAACAACATTTACCTGCCCGGCACGCAACAGGAAGGTGTACACGATGCCGACTCGACCAAGGGCTTTGTGGAATACAAGATAAAATTTAAGGAGAAACCAAAAAAATTGCCCATCTATACCCGGGCATCCATCATTTTTGATAAAAACGAACCGGTTGTTACCAACCGCGCAGCAGGCCGGTTTAAACCAGGGTTATCGCCGGCAATTATACTGGGTTATGGCTTCCCCCTACAAGCAAAGGGCAGCAATTACCTTACGCAAAAAAACATCACTATCGGTGCCAGCATAGCGCCTTATTCGCCTTACCGTAAGTATTTACAGGCCGAGATATACCTGAGCGATTTTAAGGAAGTATCCCAAACACGAACTGTAGCAGGCAATAGGGATACCACTATAGGTAAGTTACCATACATTATTAGCAGCCGTACGCGAACTACATCCACCAAAGTAACTACGTTAAATGTTGTGCCTGTATCCTTACGATATAGCTTTAATGATTACATAGGCGCGGGTGTGGGTGCACTGGTATCAATAGACCTGAACAGCACTTTTAAAAATAACATAAACTATGCGTTAAAGGGTGTAAATGGCGTTCCTGACGAAAACCTTGCTGTACTGGCCGACAGGTTTAAGAAAGTATTCTCGGACGCGAGGGCTTCTGTGTTTGCAGATGTTGTTGTGGGCAAGGTACGCGTGGGGCCGGCTATTGGGTTCAGGTATTTTTACGACCCAAAATCTTCAGTATCACACGCAAGCACCTATGTAACCTGGAAATTCTAACTTAAAATAACCTATTTTAGTGGCACTAACCATAACCTATGCCGCTGAATCTTGTACGATATATAGTGCTTTTTTGCCTGGTGCTTTTGCATATGGCAGGTTATGCGCAGGATACCACCATCAGCAAAAAACTGGCAGAACTAAAAAGTAAAAACGACCTTACAGAATGGCTTTACCTACGGATAGACTATGTAACCGCCAACCCGCAGCAATTACCGCTTTTGCTTACCACCCAAAAAGAGGCATGGCGGCAGCCCGACAGCCTTGAAGAGCGCATTGCCTGGCTCACCCTGCTAAGTACGCAGGGGTACGACCAGCTACAGGCCGGGGATATACTAAGCTCCCTTAATTATTACGAGGATGCTTACACCTATTTTTACAAATACAAGGTTATACAGTTTGATATTGTTGAATATGTATTAAAACCGCTCGGCAATAATTACACGCGCCTTGGTGATATGGAACGCGCCATTTTCATCCAGCAAAAGGCAATTGAACAATTAAATGCCTTTGAAAATGCTGACGATATGGCTTCGGTTTATTGCAACATGGCCATATCATATTATACCATGGGCGATTATACCGCCGCCCAAAATTGCATAACCAAAGGCCAAAAACTTACAAAAAATCCCGGGGTAAATTTTCGGCTTCAGAACGTCCTGGCCGACATTTTAAACGACCAAAACCGACTTTCAAACGCCCGGAAAATCCTTCAAACAACCATAAAATCGCAAAAAAACATCAACAGTCAAAATGCTTACAGTTTGCTCGGCGCTTATACAACTTTGGGGAATATAGCGTTAAAAGACCATCACCTGAAAATTGCCGAGACTAATTATAATACAGCCCTTAATATTATTAACATTTGGTACCCCGGCGATCGGCTGCGAGAAAAAGCAAACCTGGTTGCACAGCTTGCCAAAATTCAACGCTTAAAAAACCAGCCGCAAAAGGCGTTGTTACTAGCCGATGAGGCGCTACGGATATTGCGGGTAAACACATCGCAAAACCAAACCCTGGCGCAAAACATTTACGGCGAAATTAACCTGGTAGATATCTTCGCCGAAAAAGCGCTTACCTACCAACTACTAAAACAACACGAAGCTGCCTTACAAAATATGCGCTATGCCCTGCTGGCAACGGATAAAATAAGAAAGGAATTTGCCGACAACAAGACTAAAGAACGCCTGCAAAGTAATGGCAAGGAACTGGCCGAAACCGCCATAGAAATAGCACTGGGCTTACACCAGACATCGCACGATAAAAAATACCTGAACCTGGTACTTGAAATTGCCGAGCAAACCAAAGCCCGCACCCTTGCCGACCAGATACAGCACAATAACCAACAGTTTGCCAGCAACCGGCACGATAGCACCTTACGTAAACGACTGGATCTTGAACGTGCCATTGCCTATAACGAACGCCTGGTTATGACCGAAAAAAACGGCACCAAATACCAGGAGAAGGTTAATGCATTAAAGTACGACCTCTCATTGATCAACAAAAGGTACCGCGAACAATCGGCCGGGACGGTTTCCGCAGCGGCGGATATGTTATCAGCTTTGCCAAAAAACCTGCATGCTATCGAATTCTTTTTTGGCATGCGCAGGGTGTATGCGATAGATATAAAAAACAACGCTGTTGAAAAGGTTTTGCGGATAGCCGGGGCAGATAGCCTGCGGCAGCAGTTTACACAGTTTATAAATACGTATTACCGTAACGGGCCCAATGCGATGCTTAACTCGCCAAAGGCCTTCTTCATTACATCAAATAACCTATATACCATCCTGTTTAAAAGCACATCGCTGCAAGCAAATGAGAGGCTTTGTATTATTGCCGATGATGTACTGGGTTATTTATCATTTGATGGATTAATTACCGGTAATAAGTATGACCCTGCCACATCGCAATGGCCGTTTCTGATAAAAAAGCTGACAACCACCTACGCCTTTTCGCTAAACGCCCTGATCAAAAACAAAGCGAAGGATACCGGCAGAACAACTTTTAGCGGGCTGTTTGTTACCCACGAGGGCAATAGTAATACGCCGATAGTGGCTGTAAAAAAGGAGGCGGCGGCGATTGATAAACTGGTTAAAGGCAATTACCTGTACAATGATGAGGTGAACACCAAATCCTTTTTTAACAGCTTTGAAAATTCGGCTACTTTGCACATCAGCACCCATGCTTATCTATCGGGCATTAATAAGGAGCCAACGCTTGATTTTGGCAAAGAGAAACTCTTCCTGTTCGAGCTCCTGTCTAAAGCCAAAAAACCTAACCTGGTTATACTAAGCGCCTGCCGTACCGGCGACGGGACGCTGGCAAACGGTGAGGGCATCATCAGCCTATCGCGCGGGTTTACGGCAATTGGCACACCGGCAACCATAGCTGGTTTGTGGAACGTGAATGATGAGGCTGTAGCGCAAATAACGGCCAGTTTGTATAAACACCTGCTTACCGGCCAAAGCAGCGGTGCGGCCCTGCATCAGGCTAAACTTGCATGGTTAAATAGCGATCACTCGGCAGATGCGATGTACCTGCCTTACTACTGGGACAGTTTGATATTGATGGGAGCCGACGAGCCCGTGCATTTACAGGCGGCCGGAAATCACATTTACTGGTACCTTGTAAGTGGCCTTCTAATAGTTGTGCTGGCCCTGCTCTATTGGAGAAAAAAGAAACAATAGTTTTTACTTGCTTGCCGTATAAATAAACCAGGCATTTAGTATAACATAGCCGGCAAGCAATACCTGGGCGCATAAAAAGTCGAACTTCTTAGCTTCATCAACCTTATCCTTTTTTACCAAACGCAGGGAGTACGCAGTACTGATAATTACAGTAAGGATAAATAGCAGGGTGATGCCGTGCAGGGTGTCAACCAGGGTAAACGTGGTAGATTCCGGCAGGGAAGAATCCACAATGTACTTGTTACCTATTACGGCGAACAGGGCACCCACGCTTAGGCCAAACCTCGAATCTATACTATCTGTATGGATATAAAAACACATATAGGCGATAAGGAAAGCTACATACATGCCCAAAAACATTTTCCAAAACAAGCCCATGGCGTCCCTGTCCAGCAACATTTTAACCTTAAAGTTGCTGTACTCCGTATGTGGTTTGGGTACACTTTCATCGCCAAAGGCGGTTTCATAAACCTTAATCCCGGTTGATACATTAAGTGAATCGATCTTCCATCCCCTTAAAGTAAAACGCGGGTCGAAGTGTTTGCCAAGTGTATCAGCTGCAAATACCAATGCTTTTGAATCGAACTGCGAATTCTCGATAGAGAACCGCAGCGTTTGTTTATCGAACGGGAAATTATTGACAGCCCAGGAATCCTTCATCACGCATTGCAGTTTCATCAGGATATAAACCTTATTATCGCTGGAATCGACCGTGGAATAGGATTGAGTAACCGTTTTTGCCTGTGGCACTTCCAGGTTATGCAAAAAATCAAACTTTTTGTTTTTGTACTTTAACCACAGCCAAAGGTTAACACTGTATTCCTTATCCTTAAAATTAATATCGTGGATGCTGGTGATGTAGATACCGCTGTAAACCGTATCTGGTTTTTCGGTCTGTGCCTTCGCCTGTGGCGATGCCAAAACAGCCAGGATGAAGGTAATGGCTAAAATAAATTGTTTGCGCAGGGGTATGGCTATCATAATTTAAACTACAAGCTAAAAATAGTTATTTTGTTTTGATTACCCCCCTGTTAACAGGTTCAATTCAATTATCGTTGTATCAAACGTTCCTACGGAACGTGAAAAGGATTGTCGCCGTACGCTACCAACCAACCGTCCCGCTGGGACGAATTTTAGGTAGATGGCGTCCCTTCGGGACGGTTGGTTGGTAGAAAAACAAGCAACACCGGGCGCGTTCCATCGGAACGCTTCGTGAAATGTGAAAGTTTGATTTGCACCTCATGCTAACTCAGCGCATCATGAAAAATGATACCCAGGCTATGCCTGTTACCACTATGCAACGGACTAACCCCATGTTTCATGTTTACCCGGTGATACCCTTTGGTACCTTTAGCCGAGCGGAAGTTTGTGGTAAAGATCACCATATCGCCCCTGCCGGGCGTTAGCACATTGGCCTTTGATTGCGCCCGCGGTATTTGTTCTGTTATTACAAATTCGCCACCTGTAAAATCCGCATTCGCCTGGTTCAGCACAAATACCATTTGCATAGGGAAATACACCTCGCCGTACAGATCCTGGTGCATGGTATTAAAGCCGCCCGGCCCATACTTTAAAATAAGCGCGGTTGGCTTAAGCTGGCCATTATCATGGCTCAGCTTTTTCATTTCCGGGTGTGTTAGCGGGAAACGTTTGTCAATACCCAGTTCCTGCATCCAGGCATTGGCAACAGGTGCTATGTTGGGGTAAACACTTTCGCGCAGTTCATTTATTACACCGGGTAGTGGATAGTCGTAATATTTGTATTCGCCGCTGCCATACCGGTAACGGTCCATATTAACCGTTTTACGGTAATTGCCGGTATCGTAATCAGCAATTAGTGTATCGCACTCCTGCTGGTTTAAAATATCTTTTACAACTACAAAACCCTTGTTGTGAAGCTGGTGGGTAACCTGTTCCCAGTTAATGGTTGCTATGCGGTTTGTTATACCAGGTATTGATGATGCTACAGGTGTTTCCATAAATTCAATTTATCCAAAAGTGCAATTATCAGCATACTGCAAAAACCCGTTTCTTGCGGAATTGGGCTATTGTGCATTACATTTTAGAGGCACTTAAATATAACGGATTTAAAAAATCCATCAGCGAATATTTTAAATAGCGATCCTGGAATAAATTAAGGGGATCAACTCATCATCCAGCGGTTACGCACACACCTGTCGCATTTATATCTTTTTAGCGGCAGCCAAAACAGCAGGGTTTTCATCAAAAAAGTTCTCCGGATCCTTTGCATATCCGTTTTAAAGCCTTTACCACAGGCGCAGGGTGGCACCTTTTTTATGGGTGATGGTTGAAGGGTAGATGTCATTATTAGGGGTATTGTTTAATGAACAACGCATTTATTGTCGCCGCAAAAGTACCGGTTAGTTATTAAGGTAATATTAAGAGGCAGGCAGAAATCAACCTTTTTAAAGTCATTAATATTACGAACCTGTTAATTATGCGAATCCAGATATAAAGCGGCAGCGCCTATGATACCGCTATTGTGTAATTCTGAAATTTCTATTTTTATCTTTTCGGCCGAGCCGGGGAAGGCAAATGTTTTTATCTCGTCCCACATAGCGGTTTTAAAGTATTCAAACCCATGGCGGGCCGATCCACCCAGTACAATAAGCTGCGGATCGTAAGTGTACATCACCATTTTTATGGCGTACCCAACATGTTTACCAAACTCGCGGTAAAGGCTCAGCGCCTCTGGGTCGCCTTTTTGCGCGTTCTGAAAAACCTGCTGCCCGTTAACCCCTTTTGTAATGGTAAAAAACGAGCCGCTTGCGTGGTATTCTAAAAGGTTGGCTTCATAAGGTATAAAGCCAAATTCGCCTGCGCCACAATTAGCCCCGGCATACAAATGGCGGTTAATGATCACCCCTGCCCCAAGGCCTGTGCCCATGGTTAAACCTATCATAGATGAATAGCCTTTGCCCTTCCCGTAATAATACTCGCCCACGGCAAAGCAATTGGCATCATTATTCACATATACGGGCAGGTTGTACCGCTCTTGCAGTGTTTTTTTCAGGTGCACCTCTTTCCATGAAGGTATATTTAGTACGTTGTAAACTATCCCTTCTTCTACATCAACTATACTTGGTACACCTATGCCAATGGCAAGGATATCGCCATGCGTTAACAACTTATCAATTACCAGGTAAATATCGGCAAGCACCTCTTCAACAGTACCATCGCTTTTTATTTGCAATGCTTCAATAGCTGATACCTCCCCATCTTCAACTACTGCGCCCCTTACGTTTGTTGCCCCTAAATCTATCCCGATAATTTTAGTACTCGCCATGCTTTATATTGCTATCAATTTCTTTTAAAAATCTGTAATGCCTCGTTGTTTCTTGCCACTAAGATATATGTTCCTTTTGCTGTTTTTATCTGTTTTATATCTCTTACCTCTCCGGTTAAAAACAAGCCTGTATTTGCAGGTGCCGCAAAGGTGAAATTACGCGCGCCATTGCCAAGCAAAGCCACACCATAACTGGCATCATAACGCCCAACTTCGGGTTTTAACCCATAGAAGTTTCCTCCCAGGAAGATATCATTCCTGTTGTCGCCATTCAGGTCGGTGTTTATTGCAGCAAACACGGGCGAAAACTGCGCGCGTTGCGGTAGCGGCGCCATAGTAAAATGCCCGCTCCCGTCGTTGTAAAAAACGGATGACTGTGTTTGGTCTACTGTTTTTACAACCGCCTTGCTTAACTGGCCTTTATCAAGCAATTCATCAATACCTATCCCGGCGTATTGCTTGTAATGCAGGAATTTCTTTTTCAGCAAAGGCATTTCGGCCATCATCTCCCCATACAGGTTAAACGGATACGCCTTCCCATCGCCTTTATAGGTAACCAGGGTGCTCTCTTTACGGCCATTGCTGTCAAAATCGCCAATGTATAATTTAGCGGGATGGTCTTTATCGGCACGTAGTTTACTGTTTAAACCGTTATTGCCCGCAATAAGGTCTAAAGTGCCATTATTATCTACATCCGCAACCGTTAGCGAGTTCCACCAGCCCGAGGAATTTGACACCTCCTCTATTTTTTTCAACTGCCCGCCTTTATATTTAAATACCGTTAGTGGCATCCAGTCGCCTACAACTATCAATTCTTTTTTGCCGTCGCCATCAATATCGGCCCATTGCGCATCGGTAACCATGCCAATGTGCTGTAATTCGGGCGATACGGTTTGGGCAACATCGGTAAAATGGCCTTTACCATCATTTTTTAGCAGGGCGCTTGCCGGGCTTGTTCCATACTCGCCGGGGATGCTGCGCGCGCCTACAAAAATATCTGCATAGCCATCGCCGTCAAAATCATTTGCGCGTACGCATGATGCATTTATATTTAGCATAGGCCAGCCGTTAAAGCTGCGGATAAAGTTGCCCTTACCATCGTTAATATATAAGCGGGTTGACAAATAAGAAGGCGCCGGGTGAATTTCATTCCCGCCCGATGCTACGATCAAATCCTTATCGCCATCGTTATCTACATCTACGAACTCAGCGCCTACGTCTTCATTTTCGCTATCCTGTTCAAAAGCGAATTGCCTGCTTCTTACAAAAGTACCATTAGGCTTTTGCAGGAAAAGCTTGGCAGTATCACCGGCCGCGCCGCCAACAAAAAAATCCTGTAAGCCATCGCCATTTACATCATCAACAGCCAGCTTAGGGCCTTCGGTCGATAGCATTTTGGGGATCAATATCTCGTTATCAAAATCGATGTAATTATTCTCGTGGTGTACAATGTCTTTTGATATTACAGATGAGGTAATATTGGCATAAAGCGTTTTACCCGCTGCCGGGTATACCTTTTTGGTTAAGGCGTTCTTCTGATCGAGCGTGATGGTGGTATTCGCTTTTAGTTTGGTAAGCTTTTGAACCTTCATGTTTGGCCATAAAACCTCCAGGCTATCAATTTCTTTACTATTGCCGAGGCCAAAGTTCAGGGTTAAATCAACACTGCTTTGAAAGCCCCTGGCGGGCATTTGTTCTACTATTTGCTTTTGCCCCTTTGTATATATAGTTACCCTGCTGCCAATGCCAAATGTATTTGGGGCTATGCCTTTTAACTGTACTTTTAAGTAATTGGTATGATACCGCTCGGTGGTCATGTTACGGTATATAAAGGCTTCCATATTCTCGTTATTAACCACCAGGTCAATATCACCATCGCCGTCAAGATCGCCGTATGCCGCCCCGTTGCTAAAGCTTGGGGTAGCCAAACCAAGCTCGGCGCTCTGGTTTTTAAAGGTTAAGTTTTTTTGGTTGATAAAAGCATAGTTAGCTATGGGGTTAACCGGCATTTTATTAATAAAATGCTTATAGTTAAACCCACCGTTCACAATTTTAGCCCGGGTAGAATCATCACTGAAGTAGTTTAAAAAATCCTGATCGGTGAGGTCTTTACTGATGCCGTTACAAACAAAAATATCCTTCCAGCCATCGTTATTAAAATCAAAGCTCAGCGCCCCCCAGCTCCAGTCGGTTGCTTCAACGCCCGCCATATCGGCAATTTCGCTGAATGTGCCGTCGCCGTTATTTAATTGCAGGCAGTTTTTCTCGTACTGATGATGAAAATCGCTCTGCAACTTGGCATTAAATACGTCATAGCTATCAAACTTGGTGGTGGTTTTTAGCCGGTAATCCGATTCGGGAAGCATATCGGTAGTAAATACATCTAAAAGGCCGTCGTTATTTATATCGGCCATGTCAGACCCCATCGAAGCCAGGCTAACATGCTCCATCGCTGTTTTTACCTGCTCTTTAAAAGTGCCGTTGCGCTGGTTAATGTATAGGTAGTCGTGTTCAAAAAAATCGTTTGAAACATAAATATCGGGCCAGCCATCGTTATTTACATCGCCAACCGTTACACCCAAACCGAAGCCTATTTCGCTGCCGTAAATGCCGGCCTTTTCGCTTACATCAACAAAATGCCCGTTATCGTTCCGGTACAAACGGTGCCCGTTTGTTTTACTCCTTATATTACGCATGCCCGGGCTGTAGTTAAAGCTGCTTATAGGCCTGAAGCTATTGGTCAGGATAAAGCAATCCAGGTCGCCGTCATGGTCATAGTCAAAAAAGGTAGCTTGTGTGCCTATCCCGGTATCATCAAGCCCGTACTGGTGGGCCATTTCTTTAAAAGTGCCATCTTTTTGGTTAATGTATAACTCATTGGCGCTTTTGGTACCATCCTGGTTACCGCTGTTTGATATGTAGATATCCAGCCAGCCATCGCCATTAACATCGGCCATTACCACACCTGTATGCCAGCTGTTAATGCCGGTTATACCAGCTTTTTCAGATACGTTATCAAATTTCCAATTCCCTTTGTTGAGGAATAATTGGTTTTTACCCTCGTTAGAGGTGAAGAAAATATCGGGGCGGCCATCATTATTGATATCGCCAATGGCAACACCGCCGCCATTATAAAAATTACGGAAGTTGAAAATATTGAGTTTACCGTCATCAACAACCTTGTTGTTAAAACTGATGCCCGTTTGCTGCGACAGCATTTGCTGAAAAAGCGGCGGCCCTTCGGGAATGCTTTTTTGCTTACACCCGGCCAAAACAACTAAAAGAATGCTGAAGATATAAACTCTTGTTTTCATACTTAAATTATATTCAAAGGGCAGCCTTTCGGCCACCCTTTTGAATAATTAATCAAACCAAACTCAAATCTTAAATCTTAAAAAGCCGTGTAACCGGGGTTTTGTACCAGGTTAGGGTTTGCTGTATGCTGGTTAACCGGGATCGGGAAAATTTCCCAATGCTTATCAGCATCCAGCGTTTTTTGCGGGGCCCTTGCATTGGCAAAAGTACCAAAGCGGATAACATCCTGCCTTCTCCAGTTTTCCCAGGCTAACTCACGTCCACGCTCATATAAAAGGTTATTAAGTGTAAGGTCGCCCATTGTCCATGCATATTTTTGTACACCACTGTAAGCGCGCAAGCGGATTTGGTTAACATACCCCAAGTCGGTATTTGAAGCGCTTCCGTTTCGTAACGCTGCCTCGGCCCTCATTAATAACACATCGGCCAGGCGGAAGATCACCATATCATTACTCTGACTGGTTTGCACACCGGGGTTAGGCCAATATTTTACGCTTCTTAACCCTGCTAAACGGAAACTGGCGGCCGGGCTGCTAATGTCAGTAAAATCGGGATTAAACGCCAGGTCTAACCCTGTAAGGGCATCTTTAATTTTCAAAGTAGCATCGGTACTGCTGCTTAATACATTGGCATTAGGCGGGTAGGTTGCTACCTCGGCATACTGCTGGCCAATAATGAATTGCCCGGCACGCTCATCATTATAGGTTCTGTAAGTGTTTTTACCCCTAACAGAGTATGTTGACGTGGTATCAAAATGACTATAAAATTCAGCATTGGTGCAATAGCCATTCCAGCCACCACCGGCTATCTGGTAGTTTTTATCATTCTGATAGTGCAGCGATTGTGCAGCCCAGTTATTACCACCAATGTTAATGTTATCAAAAGGCACAACAAAGATGTTTTCTTTTGAGTTTTGATTCTCCTGGGCAAAATTGTCGAAATAATTGCCTTCCAGGCTATAACCGGCATTGATAACAGAATCGCATGCGGCGATAGTTTCAGGGTACTTGGTAGTGCCCACATATTGGTTAGAGTTAAGATACAGCTTTGCCAGGATGCAAAATGCCGAATATTTATTCAGGCGGCCGTAAGTATTTAAGCTTTTGTCTGTAGATAATAAACCCATATTATCCTTGATCTCTTTTTCAACAAAATCGTAAACTTCTTTACGTGTACTGTTTTTTACCGCATTTGGGTTGGTGTTAAAATCTGTAACCAGGGGTACATTACCATATAGGTCCATTAACCAATAATAGTACAATGCACGCAACGTTTTCAACTCGGCGTTAATAGCCGGCAATGTTGGCGGTGCGGGTTGCAGGTTGTTTACAATGCTCAAAATAAAGTTGATCTTGGTTACGCCCGAGTACAGGTCGGTCCAGGTATCCTGCACCTGTTGTGTTTGCGCGTTCCAGGTATGGGTAAACAGCTGTATGTGCTGGCCCGCGGCCAACCAGTCATTCCCTCTTGCCGGTACTACCAGTTCATCTGATGGTTGCTCCTGCAGATCATGAAAGTTACCATCGGGTATGTTTCTTAATTGTGAGTACGCAGGCGCTATACCGGCGGCAATCTGATCGGGTGTTTGCCAAAAATTCACATTTTGCACCCTGCTGTAAACCTCTGGCTCAAGCTTCTTACAGCTACTGCTTATACACAAGGCCAGTACGATACCCAATTTAATATATTTGTTTGAATATTTCATCTCGATTGATTTGTTGGTTTATAGATTTGATTATTTAAAAGCTACGCTTGCCCCCAAAATGAATGTTTTGCTTTTAGGGTAGTAACCGTATCCATACATGTTAGCATCGATATAAGCCTGGGCCGAGTCGCCGTTCACTACCTCCGGGTCCATGCCTTTGTAAGGCGTAAATGTTAACAAATTGGTTCCGGTAACATATAGCCTTAAACTTTCAAACCCTTTTACCTTATTAAATGTGTAAGAGAAGGTTACGTTATCAAGTTTTAAGTATGATGCGTTTTGCAACCAGTAATCAGATGCCGTTTGCGAACCGCGGATGCCATTGGTAAGGGCGTTTTTAGTAACGTTATTACCCGGTAACCTGGTGTAGTTGCTTACTATGTTATCATAGTTGTTAAATAACTTCTGACCATAAACACCACGTAAGAAGAAATTAAGCGACAATTGCTTATAATTAAAAGTATTGCTTATACCATAGTTAAATTTAGGAGACGGATCTATATAGTTATATTTTGCTTTGGTAATATCGGCCACCTTATTTCCATCGGCGTCATAATAAAGCTGGTTACTGTTTGTTGAAGGGTCAAGGGTAGGGCTAAGACCGGCAAATTTTGGCAGATAAAATACGTATGGAGATTGCCCTACAGTAAGGTAAGTTAAGTAGTTATTTTGGTAACCACGGCCTTGTGCAACACCGATAGGTACTTTATCAGTAGAAATTTCAGTCCCATTAAATTTACCCGACAGGCTGGTTATGGTTGTTTTGGTAAAGGTGATCTGGCCGGAAGTGCTCCATGAAAAATTGCTCCCCCTTACTACATCGCCCGAAAGCTGAACTTCCAACCCTTTGTTTCTCAGATCGCCTACGTTGGCAAGTATTGAGCTGTAAACATACGGCGGTACCGGTACGGTATAAGTAAACAGCAGGTCTTTTGTTTTATCATCAAACGCGTTAACGCTACCCGATAACCTGTTGTTAAACATACCAAAATTAAAGCCTATATTTTTACCTACCCTACGCTCCCATTTCAGATCGGGGTTAGCATTTTGGTTTGGTGTGTATGAATCAGGATACAGGTTTGATGGATTGCCGGGCGTGTAAAAACGGCCACCGCTTCCAAGTGTTAGCAAGGTGCTATAAGGTGTAATGGCATCCTGGTTACCAACTATACCGTAACCCGCGTTAATTTTCAACTCGTCAAGCCAGCTTACGTCTTTTAAAAAGCTTTCGTTTTTTATACGCCATGCTGCCGATACCGATGGGAAAGTACCCCACCTGTTATTTGCACCAAATTTGTTTGACCCATCGCGCCTTATACTTGCGGTAAGGTAATAGGTAGAGTTGTAGTTATACACCGCCCTTGCCAGATATGATTCTATCAGGAACCTTTCTTTATAAGAAGCTATTACATTTTTTGCAGAGTTACCTGCACCAAGGTTATTATTTGTTAAATCCTCAACCAGGTATTCCTGGCCGGCAGCACTAAAGTTGTCGTTCACAAAATCATTATACTCATATACTAAAGTTCCGCTCAGGTGATGATTACCAAAATCTTTCAGAAAGTTTAAGTGTACATCGGCCTTTTTAGAATCTACGTTACCGTTTATCTGGTTGGCGCTGTTCTTATTACCTACACCCGGTAAAACAGGCTGAAAGAAACCACTTTGGGTATTTAAATGCGAGATAGACCCTTGTGTCCCGATGGTAACAAAATCGAATAACTTGTAATCGGCTTTAGCGAATAACTGTGTCAGATAATCTGTTGATGTATTGGTTTGCAGCATTTGCTGGGCAACGGGGTTTTGCTCATGATAATCTGAATAACCAAAGTAGGTACCATCCGGGTTTTTTACCGGGAAAGTTGGTGGCGTAGCATTTACGTATTCAAAAATATTATAATCGGCAAGTTTGCGGTTACTCTGGTTATATGATAACCCGGTTTGTATAGTAAGTTTATCATCAAATGATTTATTCTCGGCATTAAACCTTAATCCTATTTGTTCTTTACCTGTATTAATAACAATACCTTGCTGGTTCATGTAGTTTAATGAAGCGCGGTATGTAAAAGTTTCTGTCCCGCCCGATACGGCCAGGTTATTACTATGGCTAAAACCGGTACGGGTAATAGCTTTTAACCAATCAGTATTAGCACCTTTATCCAACGCATCAATGGTTTGTTGGTCGATACCAGGCACGTCTTTTACAGCTGTTCTCCACTCATCTGCAGATAGCAAGTTGAAATCGCCCCTCAATTTATCCACCCCAACATAGCCGTTGTATTCAACTTTTGTTCTGCCGGCAGCACCTTTTTTGGTATTAATGATAATTACACCATTTGCACCCCTTGAACCATAAATAGCGGTTGCTGATACATCCTTTAATACATCATAAGAGCTGATATCACTGGCAGAAATATTTGAAAGCTGATTTGGGTTATCAAGTGGTATCCCATCAACCACTATCAACGGTGTTTGGCCACCACTTAATGATGTTTGCCCGCGAAGCCTTACAATCAGGTTTGCGTTAGGGTCGCCGCCTGGCTGTGTAATAGCAAGACCGGCAACTTTACCCTGTATTTGCTGCATTGGGTTACTAATCACACCCGGGTTAAAGTCTTTAGCGGTAACATTAGCTACGGCGCCTGTCAAATCCTTTTTACGGGCGGTTCCGTAACCAACAACCACTACCGCGTTTAATGATTGTGCACTCTCCAGCAAGGTTACGTTTACTGTATGCTGCCCGGCCAGTGCTATTTCTTTTGGCGCGAAACCTACAAATGAAAACCGAAGGGTTTTAGCGGCGCCTGCATTAATTGAATATTTTCCATTTATTCCGGTAGCTGTTACGCCGGTGCCTCCCACTGCAGTAACGGTTACTCCGGGCAGCGGGGCTCCCCGGTCGTCGGTGACGGTACCGGTTATCGCCCCGTCCTGGCTAAATGCAAAAAAAGATCTTACTAAAAAAACGACCAGCAAACAGGCGCTTTTTAAATACTTTCTGATGTTCATAAATTTGGATTTAAGGTTAAATAATTAGTATGGGACAAGGTTTTTTTTGTGAACCAGTATGTACCAGTTCACAATTATAATAATTTATTTTTGAATAATCCAATAATCAGAATCTATTTTATGTTAAATATTTTTCAGGGTTTTTAATGTTGCAATAACATTTAAAAATATATTAAAAAGATATTTAGCCAGGGGCGTGTGAAACTCGTAATCAGCTACTAAGCTTAACTATGATTAGTTACCCGCCCGGTTATTTTTTTAATATTAACCAGGCAAGCCGAAAACAGAATAAGGAGATGATTGGGTGTAATAAGCGTTTTTAAAGAAAATGAGAAATGACGCAAGAGGCGCGCCATTAATTAGGGTAACTATCCCTCAAAACCGTATCCGGTTTATTAATAAACCGGGTATATAAGCTGCAATTTTATTGCAGCCGAATTTAAGGCCGCGCTGTGCGGGTATTTTTCCATTGGCAGGGAAACCTTGCTCATCTTTTTATCGGTTACGTATTTATCCATGGCGGCATAAATTTTATGAATATCAGCCGTTGGCCCTGCATAATCGCCTACCAACAACCTGCCATTAACCGGAAATTTTAAAAGTTCAAAACTTCCTTTTGCTCTTATTTCTTTATTTACAGAGATGCCTACGGCTACTTCCATATGCTCGCTATCCAACGGAAAATAAGATACATAGTAATAATCTCTTTTGTAAGGGATGCTATTTTCTGATAAATATTGGCTTAGCTCCTGCACCATCTGCGGGATATTACTTTTAACGTTTTGTTTGGTAACCGTTTTACGGTTAAGGCATAACATTGGGGCACTAACAGTAGTAACCCTTATTGGATAACCATATAAATGCGATGGATTTTCAGCAAAGGATTTGAGGCTATTCAGTTCGTCTCTAATTTTATCTTTCCCCGTAAGTTTCGCCATCAGCCATTCAAAACCGGTTACGCTTGTAGTCCACTCAATTTGGGTAAGCATATCGGCGTTTACAGATCTTAGCATGATGTACTGCGCGGAGATACGGGCATTTTCCTGCTTTTGCAGCACAAAGGCAGCGGGGTTAATAACCTGTAAACTAAACCTGATGTTCCCGGGTAGGAACACCTGGTTAGCAGATCTATTAAAATTAGGGGTTGTTTTATCGTGAAAGATCAGCTTATCCCATTTCTCCCATTTTTGCAGGTCGGATAGCTGTGCGGACAGATCGAATATAGAAGCTTTTACCAGGGCCTTACTGGTGATATGATAACGCAAAATCCCTGCACCAGCTATCAGTACGATAGCTACCAGCAGGATCATGAAAGGCCATTTAAATTTCATCCGTTCAATATAGCTACCATTGCCCTTACTTCCTCTTCTACCGAAATGTAAATGCTGCCATAATCGCTAATACGGGTATTAATATATGTCAAAGGGTTCTCTGCCTGCGCCCTGGCTGATGCATGGAACTGCGTGGCATTACTTTCGGCTATCAGTTGCTTTAAATTTGATGATTTAACACCTGCGCCAGGCATAATAATAATGCGGCCGGCAGCTTGTTTCACCAGTTTGCCAAGGGTTTCGCCTGCATCAGGGGCAGCGCTTTCCTGGCCCGAGGTTAATACACGCTCGCAGCCACAGGCAATAAGGTCCTCTAATGCTTTGTAAGGATCGGGAGTGCCATCAAAGGCACGGTTACAGGTTACCCCCATTGGCCCTGCCCATTCAACAATACGTTTAAGCCATTCGGTATCAATTTCGGCGTTGATGGTTTGCGTACCTACCGAGATACCATTACAGCCTAACTCCTTGCATATCGCTATCTCTTTTTTGATGATATCATACTCATCAGCATCGTAATAGTAGTTGCCGGAGCGTGGGCGGATGATAGGGTACAGATCAATAGAGATCTTCTCCCTTACCTGTTTTATAGTACCGTAGCTTGGCGTTGTACCGCCCTCAATAGGGTTATCGCACAACTCAACGCGTACCGCACCGGCACGTTCGGCAATCAGGCACGATTGTATATTAAATGCGCATACTTCAAGAATTCTTCCTGACATTTTTGGTATAGATTTTTAATTATGAATAATAACTTTTTGCCGGGATCACCTGGTTGATGGTATTGCTCCGTACCGAATAAGAGAACCCGGGCTGCAGGCTATAACCGCCTATTTCGCCTTGTTTGTTCAGCGCTATAAAAGCAACCTGTATGTTTTTTGAGCGTTCGGGGCCGCGCTGTACTATCCTTTCAACCGCTTTTTTACAAGCTTCTTCGGGTTTTAAGCCCTGCCTCATCAGTTCAACCACCAGGTGCGAACCCACAATGCGGATCACCTCCTCGCCCACGCCAGATGCACTTGCTGCACCAACTTCATTATCTACATACAACCCCGCCCCAATCACCGGCGAATCGCCAACACGGCCATGCATCTTGTAGGCAAGCCCGCTGGTTGTACAGGCACCGCTTATATTGCCGTTAGCATCCATGGCCACCATACCAATGGTATCGTGGTTTTTTGGGCCACCGGGCATCGGGTCGGTTTTTTTATCGTACAGGCGGTTCTCAATATTCATTTCGGGATTGTATTTGGATGTTTTTAACCATTCTTTCCAATCCTTTTTGCTTTTTTCGGTAAGCAGGTTTTTTCTTTTAAACCCGTTTGCCAAAGCAAATTGCAAAGCACCTTCGCCGGCCAGCATAATGTGAGGTGTTTTCTCCATAACCAGCCTGGCTACGGATATAGGGTGAACAATATCCTCCAAACACATTACCGAACCGCAGTTGTAATTTTCGTCCATAATGCAGGCGTCCAGCGTTACGTAACCGTCCCTGTCCGGCAAGCCGCCGTAACCTATGGTTTGGTTGGTTTCGTCAGCCTCGGGGATCTTTACACCGGCTTCAACCGCATCAAGCGCCCTGCCGCCTTTTTCTAATACATTCCAGGCACCAACATTGGCTGTTTTTCCAAAATCCCAGGTTGATAAAACTACCGGGCTCCCTTTAACTGAATGACTAATTCCACCAGTTACAGCCAAGGTGTTTTTTGGGGCCAGCATCGCTGCCGACCCCAATATACTAACCCCCAAAAACTTTCTGCGTGTTTGCATTATTTTTTTGAATAAATTATTTGATAGGAATATTCATACTGATGGTTTGCGCACCTTTTACAGTTTCCTTACCACCACTTGCTGTCCAGTTACCTTTGTTTATGATCACGTTTTGAGGCAGGTTACCGGTTTCTGTAAATTTAAGATCGAGTTTAGCAGAATTGCCGCTTTTATCAACCACTAACGATAAGTTTATAGGGCCAAAAGGTGTACGGATACCGTTTAGTTTGGTTGCCGCGCCGGGGATAGTCCACTGTTTTGGCAAACCTTCAAACAGGCTCAGGTCTTTCCCCCTGTCAAGCTGGATCATGTGTACCACCATCCTGATAAATTCGGCGCTTGCCCAGTTGTGCGGCATATCGCCCACCTCATTATTGCCTTTGCCTTGTGGCTTTTGCTCCTCGCGCCATACCATAGTAGGTGATGCGTGGTTACCAAAATCATACAGCACTTTTGGCACTTCCGCACCACGGCCTAACCATTGCAGCGCATGGCCGTAAAAGGAGCTGAAGTATGTCCATAAACCGTTATCCATCCAACCGGTAGAGATCACCAAACCTTCTACCTTGTGGTCGCTCAGCATATCAACCGTACCTTCGGCCATTTTCTTAGCTTCAGGGTCATCATCAAACACCATCCCCGGGTAAACCGACTGGCAAAATGCCCACTGGCCCCTTTGCGGTTCTTTATCCTGTTCGTTTTTGATCAGAACAGGCAGGTAGGTATTGCCTTTATCGTCTTTACGTAGGTCTTTACGGGCCATGGTCATAAACTTGCCGTAAAAATCGTCGTACTCTTTTTTCCAGGTGGCGGCCTCATCGTTTTTACCGATCCATTTGGCTGCCCATATAGCCCATTTCATCCCGCCAAGGCTCCATTGGGTGTTAGAGTAATCGTTACCGTGCTGTATACCGCCATCAACGTTCCCATCGGGCAACAGGGTGTAATATGGTTTCGACGGATCTTTCATGGCCAGATCGCGCAGGTAATTTATCCGTTTGATACAGCCTTCAATAACACTCCAGTTTTGGCGAAGCCATTCTTTATCCTGGGTTAACATGGCGTGCCTTGTCAGCATAAACAGCACCAGGCCGTTCTCTTTATGGAAGGTGGTGATCATCTCAAAACCACCGTCGGGCAACTGGTAATGGGTTAAGTAATCAATACAGCTGCGTACATCTTTGGTGTAACCAAGCATGGTAGCTACTTCCAGCAAAAAGCTGCCATCAGCAAGCCACAAACCGCGGTATTCGGTTGGGCCTACGTGGAATGATTTATTGCCTTTACGGATATCCCTTGCCTGGAAAATGTTCCTTAAGCTGCCCTCAACCATATCCTGCACACCGGCATCAGGCACCGAGATTGCTGTAGCCGATGGGCTATTTTTTTGCCACCATGCCTTAGCAGTAACCAGCCCTTTTTGGGATGCCAGCACATTGGCTACTTCCACCTTTGCAAGCGGGAAGAAACGGCTTACGGTAACCGCGTAGCTCTTTTCTTGCCCGGCTGCTAAAACAACAGGCGCAAGGGCAACCGTATATTTATTAACCGAATCTTTTTTAAGGCTTGTAATAGCCTGCGATGCGGTTACTGTTGTTTCATCACCTACTTTTAGGTTATTGCCTTTTTGTGTTACCGGCTCAACACCAGCATAGCGCAATACAGGGCTAAATGTTTGGCTGGCCGATGTGGTGTTCTTTAATTTAACCAGGATGTGGTAACGGCGCTCGGGCATGGGCACACTTGCGGCACGGGCGTAAAGCACAGCCGTTTTGTTTGCCGTACCGGCTATTATGCTGGCTGCCGATGGCGCGTGGTTACGGTATAACCATAGGCCATTTACAAACGAGTTCCTATTTTTGGCGCCCGGCTTATTGGTTACCACAATGGTTAAGATACCATCATTGTTAACATCCTTGGCATCGAGATAGTAAACGCCCGGTTTGCGGAAACCAAAATCTTTAACAGGGTCGATATCTTTTTGCGGCGATCCTTCGACTGTTATGCGCATTTCGCGGACTCCTACTGAATCTTTTTCGCCCTCACAAAAGCCCAAAACGGCCTTGAAAGACTCGCCTGGTTTAACTTTTACGTGAAACTCTACCAAGCCCTCGCCCGACAGGCCTTTCAGGCCCTGCGCCACATCGTTAAAGGCAGGGTCGGCTTTCACACTTGGCTTAGACCAACCTTTTACACTCCAGCGGCTATCGTAACGCACGATGCTGTTCAATGGCTGCTCGGCAGGGATCTCTAAAAAAGTTTCCTCCCGAATGCTTACACCACCGGCATTTTTAACGGTACGCGTTATAGGCGACCTTGCCGAAAGCAGCGTCTGGCTTTTCCAGGTTGCAGGGGCTTTGCTATCATTGGTCAGCGAGAATGAGAAGTGCCTTGGGCCTTTGTAGCCATAATCACCAAATACCTGGCCTTCGCGGCCAACCAGTGTTTTAACCGGGTCATCCGGCAGGCACACCAGCGTTTGCCACCATGGCGGGCTGTATCTGTGGTCAATTTTCATTGGCGTGTCTTGCGAGATGCCTTTAAGGCTGCTTAACAGGAGCGCACTAACTAATAATGCTTTCGATGTTCCGTATCTTAACATAGCGGTTATAATTTAGGGTTTATATATAATAGGTTCTTAATATCAATGTGGGGATATAAATACTTCGTTCATCTCTTCCAATGTTTTGCCGTTGGTTTCTTTAACCACGGTTAAACTAAAAACAAGATTGAAGATGCTGAACACGGCAAAGGCCCAAAACGTTATCGCCGCGCCGGCCTTTTCAAGCAGCCAGGGGAAAAACTGGCCCACCATCCACACTGCCACCCAAAGGGCCAGTGTACATAGCGAAACCGCCTTTACCCGGATATTGGTAGGGAAAATTTCGTTGATGATGATCCAGGTTACCGGGCCAAGCGAAAAAGCAAAACAGGCAATGTAAACCATAATAAGCACCAGCAGCAGGTACCCCTGGGTGTTATTGGTATAGAACAGTACGCCGCAAAGTAGCAATGATAATATGATACCCGATAGCCCATACTTAAGCAACGACTTACGGCCATACTTATCGGCATATTTGATGGCTACCATAGTAAAAATAAGGTTTATGGCCCCAATAATTACCTGGAACGCCAAAGCATTGCTGCTTGGGATGCCCGCAGTTTCAAAAATGCGGGGACCGTAATAGATAATGGCATTGATACCCGAGAATTGCTGCAGCACCGCCAAAACTATCCCGATAAGCAACGGAATGCGGATGGCCTTACTGATAGGGAACAATGAACTGCTTTCGTTCTTATTCCGGGCGTTCACTATTTCGTTAAGTTCTTTACCGGCATCATCAGGCGTACGGATAGTGTTTAAAATATTGCGGGCTTCATCATTACGGTTAACCGATACCAGCCAGCGCGGGCTTTCGGGCAGTTTAAATAAGGCGGCAAGGAACAATATGGATGGCGCACACATAATCAAGAACATGGCCCGCCATGATTGTTCGCTGAATAACCAGTTTAAAACACCATTACTGATTTGGTCTTTTGAAACAGCTACCACAAACGCGTTCGAAAAATATGCCAGCAGGATGCCCACGGTAATGGCCAATTGGTAGTAGGCTATCATCTGCCCCCGCTTTGAGGCCGGCGCAAACTCGGCAATATACATAGGCGATACCACCGATGCCATGCCTACCCCAACACCACCCAGCATCCGGGAGATAATTAAAATGGTGAACGATGGCGCAAAAGCACAACCCACTCCCGACAGGAAAAACATAATGCCTGCAATCAGGATGGTTTTTTTACGGCCTATCCTATCGCTGATGATACCGGTTGTAAACACCCCTATAATGCAGCCCAATAAACCGCTGCTTACCAGCCAGCCCTCCATTGTAGCATCCAGGCTGAACTGTATTTTCAGCAAATTTTCGGCCCCGGATATTACCGCGGTATCAAAACCAAATAGTAAACCACCAAGGGCGGCTGCCATACAGATGTAATTGATATGGCTTGCTTGTTGCGTTGCACTCATTAACTTAATATTTAGCGTGTATAGTCGTCTTCGTAACGTTTAATATCATCCTGCTGCCAATTGCCAAAGGCAACCTCAAGTACGCGTACGGGTTTATCGCCGTTGCACGATAAGCGGTGGCGCTCATTAGCCGGGATCCATACCTCATCGCCGGCTTTGTATTCGGCAATATTATCGCCTACTTGTACCACGGCGCCATCGTCAATCACTATCCATAGCTCGGCCCTGCCGGTGTGCGATTGCAGGCTTAAACGCTGGCCCGGCAATACACTCATCAGGCTTACTGTACAATCTTCGTTATTGGCATACTGGTTGAAAGTCCCCCATGGCCTGGATACAAATTTCACTTCAGGCTTATCATCAGGGATTGGTTTAGTTACATAATTACTCATTATACTATATATTTATATGTTGATTAGGCTTTAAATCGTACGAATGCCTTTAACGTGGCGCATTCTTTTCCTTCGCTTTCGCCATAAGGGCGAATGGTGTACTCGTTAATGTGGGCAGGCACAATAAACGTTTCGGCGTAATGAACCACGTAGGGCTCAAACAAATTTTCGGGGCTTTCTACTACTACCTCGCGCCCTTCAACCAGGTTGATCACGTTTACACTACCGTGGGTATAATGGTGTACCTTTTTGGTAAACCAGTGGCGCCTGGTTTCTATAAACTCGGCTTCGTGCAGGCCGGTTCTCTCTTCACGCCATCCGTCGCCATGGGCAATTGGCGTTATTGCATTAATCAATTCTTTCTCTACCACTTCGGGGGTAACATCCCAATTGATCACATTTTTACCATGATCGATATTGATAGGCCGTGGTTTGCCATCAAGGCCCATACGGCCCCAATCCCAAAGCTTAAAGGTGAAGATGTATGGTGTAGCGCTAATTTCGAGCACCATACTGTTTTTACCCGAGCAGTGTATAGTTCCTGCCGGAATCAGCACATGGTCGTGCTTTTTAACCGGGTATTTGCCTATATATTCATCTGCATCAAAAACACTGTTCCCTTTATTGGCATCCTTTAAGGCGGCTATCACTTCATCGGGCTTAGCATCATCTTTTAAACCCATGTAAACGCATGCGTCGGGCTCGGCATCAAGCATATAGTAGCTCTCGTCCTGCGTGTATGGCATACCGAAATGCTCGCGGATGTATTGGTTTGTTGGGTGTACCTGTAAACTCAGGTTGCCCCCTTCAACGGTGTCCAAAAAGTCGAACCGTATCGGGAATTCTTCCCCAAACCTGGCGTGTACCGGCCTGCCAAGCAATCTTGCCGATTGTGCAAAAACCACATTGATGGATGGTGTTTCAAAAATAGCGTCGTCAAATTTAAACAGCAGGCTGTTCTCCTCAGGCACGCAATCAAAGCACCAGGCATAGTTTTGCTGGTCGGGCGGCAGATCGCAATACTTTTTCATCCATTGCCCGCCCCATGGCCCCGGGTCAAAAAACGGCACCACCCGGAACGGCCGGTTCACCACTTGCGCATAGGCAGCGTTCAATAACTTGCCGCTAACCATTCGTGGGGTAATTGTTTGGGTGGTATCTATCACCAGGTCCCAAACCGGCATCAGGGTTTTCTTGTGTTTATCGCATACGCGCCAATCCACAAAAAACGAGCGCTTATATTGTAGTGAAGCCTTAAGCTCCTTATTATTAACACCAAGGTTATTTACCTCGTTCCGGCGTTGCCTTAACTGGCCTTCCCAGCGTGGCATATCAAAATAAACTATGGCATCGGGCGTTTGCGCTAAAAGTGTAGCGCCCGGGCCATATATGTAGATGGGATCCTCGGTTTGTTTTGTTTGTTTGGTAAATTCGGCAAGGCGTTGCTGATCAAAGAAATCTGATAAGGTAAGCCTGGTTATGTAACCAAATATAGCATCATCGGTAACATCGGGGTATACAAGGCTATCAATTTCGCTTTCGCCCAGCATGTAATCAGTAGTCATATAAAACTGCCCGCCCAGCCTGGCTTTTAGCTCGGCAACTATCTGCTCATCATGCAAACCGGGGTAACATTCCAGAGCAATAACACGGGCGCCTTTCGCATCTTTAAGCGTAACAATGCCACTGCAAATGCTATCCCAGCCAGCCCACACTTCGCCATTGCTTTTTATATTTACTGTTGGCGACTTATCGTAATTTGGAAAAAATTTGGACATACTATATCACTTTATAAGTTTTTAACTTATATTAATTATCTGATTATTAATAAATTAACTCTTACTGCTTATGAGCAGGTTATATGGTTTTATAATTTAAATTGCTCTGTTTTATTTAAGCTTTTACGCTGCTGTTACTTACCAATACCGGCACCCCGTTCTGTTCAACCAGGATCTTTGAAAACCCATGTTCAGAAATGGTTGCGTAATCGTGCCCCGCATCAGCCGGCCAAAAGGCGCTGAATGACAATATGGTATTACCAACATTTGCCGTGCGGTGCGCCGTGTTGCCGGGGATGTAATGGATGCTTCCGGGCAACATTTTTTCGCCCCTGGTGTTTCCATCTTCATCCATCAGCAACAACATCCCTTCGCCTTCTAAAGTACAATAGTACTCAGCCCGGTTACGGATGCTGTGGAAATGCCCTTTGGTCATAAAATACTCATCGCCTACCTTACCCGGGTACAGGTAGGTGATACCATAAAACAGCCCGCCTTCGGTATTGTGCGCAACCGGGAACGACGACTCCACTTTATAAACAACAGTATCACCGTTTATTGCCGCGTAAGCTTTTTTATCACTAAAAATATCGGCAAGGTCTTTCAGTTCCCTTGTTATCTTGTCGATGTTATGACCAACTAATTTTTGGTCTTTAAATATCAGCTCCGGTTCGGCAATGTCATTCATGGTAGTATATGTTTTTATTAAAATGAGTTTCGATCAATCAATATAAACGGGTTCTCAATCACTTCTTTTTTCCCGCTTAATATCATCTTTGCCATAGACCTGCCCATGGCTGCAAAATCTGTAGTAACGGTTGAGATACCATCGCCTATAACACTTTTTAAACTGGTTTCGTTATAGGATAGTACGCCTATATCGCTACCCAGTTTCCACTTGTTCTCTTTGGCAACTTTTATTACTTCAACCAAATGGTTATCGTCTATCACAATAAAGGCATCGCCTTTTTGTATGTCTTTAGGGTCTATATTGTTAATTACAGCGGTTTCGGTAGTTTCTTCTGTTATTTTAGAGAACTTATTGAACCCTGCTATGATCTCTTTTGTGCGCTGCCCATCCGGGAAAACAAGGAACAGGCGTTTATACTTTTGCACTAAATTCCGGGCATCAACCAGTATAGAATAAATATCCTCTTCAAAATTCTGGTACACACCCGCGTAAGCTGTATTGTATTCTTTAAAGCCAACATCAAGCAAAAACGTTTGGCGTGGGTCTAACAGGTTTAACGTATTATTTGCGGCGGTGCCCCCTTCGGGCATTATAATAAAGGTGTTGTAATACCCCGCCTGCTCTTTAATTAACGATTCGAACATTTTTGCACTGTGGTGATGAAAGTAGATCTCTACCGTGCAGGTTTTTGGCAAATTGTTTATCAACGCATTATAAAGCGTTTCTTTATAAGGTGTAAATGTGCTGAACAGCAGGAAGATCCTTTTATTCTGCTTTGTTTCTGTGCTCGATACAAAATATCCCTTCCCCGGTATAGAATCAATTATACCGGCCGCCCTCAGATCATTATACGCACTAAACACCGAGCCACGGGCCAGCGAAAACTCTTCAGACACCTTGTTTACAGATGGCAGAAGGTCGTCCTTTAGCAGCGTACCGCTATCAATGCTGCGGTAAATTGACTGAACTATTTGCTTGTATATTGGCATGGCCAAGGCTGAATCTATTTGTATTATTTCGTTTATATCGCTCTTCATTTTACAGTATTATCAAAAATGTAAAATTAATTTTTATTCCAGAGAAACAGGTATATACTGGTATACATTTTTAATAATTTTTGTTATTATTTATAGTATTTTCATTTATTATTTAAATAGTTAACATTCTCATTTTTAATAAGGTTAAATATTATTTGCCTGATACCGGGATAAGCTTAGCCGTCAGGTCAGGTTCGGGCATATCTTTATCAAACGGGAACATCGGGTGTTGGATCCGTTTAAAACTTAAATGCGCCAGATCCTGATCCGCCCCGCCGGGTGTAAGCGCCAGCATCCAATCGGCCTTTGCGTTATACAGATCAGGATCCAGGTACCCCAGTTTCACCACTACGATATCGGCTTTATGCATATTAAGGCCAAGCCGGGTAAAGTCGGCCTCGGTACGATACGATTTACGGACCCTGGTTACAATAATTTTTATAGAACCTACCTGCACTACCGCTTCTATTTCGGCCTGCTGATCGCCTTTCACAACCGACAAAACCTTGCCCGAGATCTTTACCGGCCCGGCGTAACGGTTATCAACTAACCCTCCTACGTAGCCTTCAACATGCCCGCCTACCCCTGCGGCAAGCGCCTTTTCGGCTACTTCGCTGCCGGGGATAGAGGCATATATCAATGAAGGGCCGTTTTCATCAGCAAATTCGGGCCGTGCAAGCAATTGTTTCAATGTCCAGGTAACATCACCGGCGGCGCCAGCCGTTGGGTTATCCCCACAATCGCTGATAAAATATGGATGCTTATTGCTTGATAATGCTTTTGATAAACATTCGGTAAGCGTACCGGCCGGGGCAACAAAAGCAAAACCTAATCTGGCGTCCCAAAAGGCATGCGCCAATTTTTCGGCTGTTTTTATGGTAACACTTTTATCATCGCCTACGGCCATGGCTACAGCATGGTTACGCGGCTCGTCGGCCCAGGCGTAACCAACCCATAGCGATGCATCAACAATACCGGGCTGGTTTGAAGCCGGGGTAACTGCCGCATATACACTTTTGGCAGGTTCTTGCCTGGTGCTTGTTTTTTCGCCGGGTAATAAAACGGGGATACTTACATAGGCTTTATAGGCCGGTTTACCCTTCCCTGTTTCTATACGGGTTAGCAATGCGGTAATGGCGCGCTTTTTTGTTTCTAACGCATCTTCATGCGGCGCTTTGCGATAACAGGTGATCAGATCGGTGTTCTTTGCCAATCGCCAGGAAACATTTCCGTGCAGGTCCATCGACGTTGATATGATCGTGTTATCTCCTATTACTTTTCTGATGCGCTCTATATAATCACCTTCAGGGTCGTCCAACCCTTCTACGCTCATGGCACCATGGATATCCAGGTAAACACCATCATAAGGCAGGTGCGCTTTAAGTGAATCTAACGTTTTGCCTAGCAATGCTTCATAAGCAACGCGTGTTACTATCCCCCCGGGTAAGGCGCGGGCTACAACGGTTGATGCCCACTCGGCACGCTGCCGCAACGGCGAATCGATATTTAAAAAGGGGTATGACGTAAACCCCTCAACCCCATATTTGGCATGAAAGGCAGTTTCGTCCGTTTTTGCAGGCGAAAACGTGCTCGATTCTATCGCTATACCCGCTATTGCGATGCGGGGTAAATGCTTGGGGGCGCTGTGCACATATCCAAACGATGTTACCAACGCCATAAAGGCAATGGATAACAACAGGGTGGATATGTTTTTTAGCTTCATATAAAACCAAACATTAATTATATACTGGTACATACTGGTATATAATGCAATAATGCTATTAAGTTTTTAAAAAAGCAAATTGAATTAGAATTTATTTGCCACCACACCTATAAATTACTACTGAACAAGCCTTACCCCGTTAGGCAACCAAACGCACACAATTAGAAGTCTGGTAGCCATTGGCACTTACGGGATAGCCGTATGCCATTGCAAGATGGCCGTTTTTCACACCGAAAAAAAATTAAGGATAGTTGGCTGGGAATGGATTTTTTGGGCCCTAAGTGACCGGGACTAAAAAACAAAAGCCCTTAGCTTATGCTAAAGGCTTTTGGTGAGAACAGGAACTTACGCAAAGAAGCCGGGGCTCTCACAACCCCGGCTCTTACTAATCAACGCTACCTCAATCAAGTGAGGGTAGTTATTTTTGAACCTGCCAAAACAACCCGGGATATTGTTTAAGTACGCGTTCCATTACCAAATACCCGTTTAAATTAGGGTGCACACCATCCCTCGACAGGTTATCGGAGAGGCCTGCTCTTTGATCGGCCATCGCACTAAAAAAATCAACAAAATTGAGTTGATGGGCAAGCGCATAACGGCGCAATAGCTTATTAAAACCAACTATCCTTTGCGCCGGTTTAAGATCTGGCCGCCACGGATAGGCATAGGCTGGCAATACGGAACAGATGACCACTTTAATATAATTTGCCTTTGCCAACTCATACATTCCCAGCAAATTATCAAATATCTGCTGATTGGTAACAGGCCCGCCGTTTTCGGCGATATCATTGGTGCCGGCAAGGATAATAACCACAGCAGGTTTTAAATGGAGCACATCCTGCCTGAAACGCAACAACATTTGCGCTGTGGTTTGCCCGCTGATGCCACGATCGATGAAATTTTTATGCCGATGAAAAAAATCAGGGTGCACCTGCGCCCATAATTCCGTTATAGAATTTCCCATAAAAACTACACGGCCCTGTTTTAAATAGCGGCTATCTGCGTTCTTATTATCGGCATTGTAATAGGCCAGGTTTGCCCAATCATCCTGTGCATCCGGCTGGCTTGCCTTTTGCTCTTTAGCCAGGCTATCCGACTGTGCATAAACAGCATATTGTACCGATAGGAGCATAACGGCTATTACAGCCGTTATGCGTAACTGTTTCCTAACCTGCATTATTAAAATCCAGGGTTCTGTTTCGATAGCGGGTTTGCAGTCAACTCATTCAAAGGGATGGGGAAAAGCAAATAATTTGGATCGGCTGTGCCCCTCTGAATCGCAATAATCTTAAGTGCATCAACCGTATGCACTGCAGACGGATCCGCCTGTGTTTGCCTGGCATATCGTACCAGGTCAAACCATCTGTCGCCCTGGAAGGCCATTTCAAATCTGCGCTGCAGATCTACTTCATCTCTGAACAGATCTTTTGTTGGCAATTCGGTTAACAGTTTACCAACAAGACCTGCTCTTGTACGAATAGCATTCAATTTGCCTAAACCGTCAGAATTAGGGCCATTTAGTTCGTTCGATGCCTCTGCATACATCAAATAAACATCATTAAGGGTAAGTAATGGGTAATTGTCTTCACTCGCGAAAAAGTTTGTGTTTCTCCATTTGTAAACAAACCAACCTGAATCATTACCTGTACCACTCCCTAATATAACACTGGTATAGTTTGTACCACCTTCCACCTCGCCACGTTTTTTCCAACGTTCGTCATTCACCATATCGACTTTTGAGATCAGGTCTTTATCAGGAATATTATATTTAGGGAAAGAGTAAGATGCCGGCGGGTTAGGGAGGATCAGATCCGGCAAACTAAGGCCAGGATCGTTCACACCATCAAACTGTACCTCCAGTATAGATTCCTTTTTATTTTTGAAAGGGAAGAGGTCCTGATATGGCGGACTTAAAGTGGTGCCATAGTTGGTATTAGCGATAACCTTACCCGCAGCAGTAAGGCAATCCTGCCATTTGCGTTCGTAAAGAAATACTTTTGCCTGCAAGGCGTTTGCAGCGCCTTTAGTAGCCCGTGCACGGTCTATACCTTGCCCGCCAAAAGTTTCAGGCAACATGCTCTCTGCCGCAGTAAGGTCACTTTCTATCAATGCATAAACTTCTGCCTGGGGCGATCTGGCTTTCGCCGACTGACTTTCCGATTCACTTGGCTCGGTACGTATGGTTACATCTCCAAAGCTTTTTACCAGGTTAAAATGATGCAGGGCTCTTAAAAAGTGTGCCTCACCCAATATTTGGGTCCTGCGTTCTTCGGTTAGCCCTTTGGTTATACCGGGCACATATTTAAGTACGGCATTTGCGCGATTGATCCCTTTATAGGCATTCAGAAAAAGACGGCCCGGTTGGTCGGTTATTGATGTCCACTGTATTTTATCCAATGTAAAAACATCCGTATTCTCTGAAGTAGCATCGTCTGATGGCATTTCTCCTAAAACGTTAAATACCGACCCGTAATAGCCGTCATCCTGCATGGCATCATAACACGCCACTATGCCCGACTCCGCATCATCGCCATTTTTAAAATAATTATCAGCCGTTATAACGGTAAGCGGTGGTTTTTCAAGAATCTTTTTACACGCAGTAAAATTGGTTGCTGCCAAAGTAAGCAGTATATATATATAAGTTTTATATGGTTTCATAATTATAAGATTGATAGGTTTAAAACTGTACGTTCACGCCCAAAGTGTAAACCTTAGCCGGTGGATAAACACCATAGTCAATACCGAAACCTGCATTTGAAAAAGGTGCGGCATTTACTTCCGGGTCATACCCTTTATACTTGGTGAACGTCAGGATATTTTGACCGGTGGCATATATCCGTAACGAAGAAATCCCGATTTTTTTGAGTGAACCTGCCGGAAACGTGTAGCCCACAGTCAGGTTTTTCAACCTTACATACGTACCACTCTCCAAATACCTGGTTGAAAACTGATAGTTCCCGTTAGGGTCTCCCAATACTTCACGCGCTAAATTGGTTACTTGTCCTTCATGTGTCCAACTATTCAATACATCTATAGATTGATTGACCGGATCTATCAGGTTTTCAAGTAAGGTACGGTTCTGATTAAAAATTTTATTCCCAAAACTTCCCTGTAAAAAGAAACTCAGATCCACGCCCTTATAACTGAAAGTATTGGTTATGCCACTAATAAACTTGGGGTTAGGGTCACCAATTACCTTCCTATCATTCGGGTCTATCACACCATTCCCATCAACATCCTCAAAACGGTAATCGCCCGGGGCTGCATTGGACTGTGCCGGTGCTGCGTCTACCTCCCCCTGGTTCTGGAATATTCCCTTCACTACATAACCATAAAAAGCACCTAAAGGCTGCCCTTTTTTTGTGATGTAGTAGCTACCCATAATTTCCCTGTCAACCGGTTTTCCGTTTTCGTCAATCTGTGTACCAATATCAATTACCTTATTACGGTTTATAGTAAAATTAAACTGTGTACTCCAGTTAAACCCATCTGCATTACGCACATTTACCGTATTTATGCCAAGTTCAAATCCTTTATTCTGAACCTGACCCAGGTTTTGTATTATGTTGGAAGCTTCTGAACCGGCACTCACTGCCAGAGGCACATCTATTAAAAGGTCCTTGGTTTTTTTCAGGTACACATCAGCAGTTAAGTTAACCCGGCTGTTAAACAGTTCCAGGTCAAACCCGGCATCGTACTGGTAAGTGGTTTCCCATTTCAGATTTTGATTCCCTATCCGTTGGGGCGCAATACCACCAACAACCCCACCACCGTTATAATTGCTGTAATTAAACCCGCTACCATAAGTACTAAACCGGTCAGTAATCCCAACATTTTGATTGCCATTAGCACCAAAGCTGCCCCTAAGTTTAAACTCACTAACTACACCGCTTTTGTTAAAGAACGGCTCTTCTGAAACCCGCCATGCAGCAGAAACTGCCGGGAAATAACCGAACCGGTTATTGGCAGCAAAACGACTTGACCCGTCGGCACGTATACTGGCTGAAGCATAATATTTATCCTTGTAATTATAGTTACCTCTTAAAAAATAACTAACCAGGCCCCATGCTTCTTCGTAGCTGGACATTGCTTGCTTAATACTTGCCGCGTACAAATATGGAACCGCATTTGACGGAAAACCATAACCGGAGGCACTGGAGCTGAAATTTTCTGAATTTTGAACAGACTGGCCACCCAATAAGGTAAAATGATGATCCTTCATATTCAGATCATAAGTAAGTGTATTTTCCCAAAGCCAGATAGTGCCGATATTGGTTCCTGTAGCGGCACTTCCCCTGGTGGCGGAAGGCGCATTTTGAAACCCGGGATTTTCCCTTGCTATAAACTGATTTTCATACTGGGAGCGATAATCTATACCCAAAGAAGTACGAAAGCGAAGATTTTTTAAAATGGTATACTCGCCATACAGGTTACCAAATAGCTGGTTTATTTTTGTAATGTTGCTTGTGGTAGCATTATTACCAAAAGGGTTATCTGACTGTGAAAACGGATTAAGTGCATAAGTTCCGTCGGCGTTATAAATAGGTATTGTGGGTATTTGTTGCAAGGCGCCTAACACCACACCACCATTACTAAGCCCTATTTCGGTACGTGTACTTCTATTATTGTTGGTTGCTGCCAAACTGAGGCTTGTACCTATTTTAAAATTATCTGTAACCTGTTGGTCCAAATTAATTTTGGTAGAGTATCGCTTAAAACCCGAGTTTATGACAATACCGTCCTGATCAAAGTATGCCCCGGAAATGTAATATTTAGTTTTATCATTCCCGCCTGCCACACTCAGCTGATAATTTTGCATAGGCGCAGTATGGTAAAGCAAATCCTGCCAGTTTGTATTGGTAGTAACCGTATCTAAATCATATGCGGGATCTTCCCCTTCCTTATCTAATACTTGATTATATATATTAGCAAACTGTTTGCCGTTAAGCAGCTTTATTTTTTTACCCAGTTTTTGAACGCCGTAATACATACTGAAATTTACTTGCGGCGCGCCGGATTTTCCTCTTTTTGTTGTCACCACAACTACTCCATTTGATGCCCTTGAACCATAAATGGCGGCGGCGGCACCATCTTTTAACACATCGATATTTTCAATATCGCTCGGATTTAAACTGCTTAAAGGGTTGGGGCTCTGAGAACCAATACCCAATTCCTGATCATAACTCGGCTGTACCGGCACACCATCAATAACGTATAAGGGCGATGTGCTTAGGCTTAAAGAGTTCTTGCCCCTGATGCTTATTTCTATCGCAGAACCCGGCTGGCCTGTAGGGTTTGTTACCTGTACACCTGCGGCCTGCCCCTGTAAGGCGTTTTCAAAACTGCTTACCACTTGTCGCCCTATGGCTTTTGATCCAACGGTGGCAACTGATGTGCTCAGATCCTGGCGTTTTTGGGTGCCATAGCCTACAACAACAACCTCGGTTAGCCTACCGGTTGAAGCGGTTAAAGCTATATTTAAACTGGCCGGTACGGGGTTTGCTATTAGCAGTTCCTTTGTTTCCATACCAATGTAGGATACCAGAAGCAGGTCCCCGGGTTTTGCTTCGATAGAAAAGCCGCCGTCAGCGTTGGTTAATACCACACCAGCCCTTCCTTTTATACTAACGGTGGCACCTGGTAATGCTGCACCACTGTTATCCGTTACCTTTCCGGTAATCTTTACCGGGGGCAAAGGCTTTATTACATCCTCAGATAAAACGGATATCACAACCGTTTTATCTTCAATTGTGTAATCTAATTGCTGGCCTTTAAAGCATGCTTTAAGCGCCTGGTCGATGTTGGCATTTTTAAGGTCGATGCTAACCGGTTTGGTGTTTTTAAGTACTTCATAATCGTAGAAAAAAACGTAGCCGGTTTGAGTTTTGATCGACTTCAGTACTTTTTCTAACGCCACATTCTGGCCAGAGTAAGTGACCGTTTGGGAGAAAACACTTGCATAACAATGCAGGAACCCCACAGTGAGTAAAAAAATAGTTAGCTTCATAATCCGCCAGATTGGATGGTTTTTTCTTTTAGGTTTTACCACACCCAGGGCACGATACGGCCGGGCATAGCAACTGCTATAACAAATAAAATTCATTACATTTGAATAATTGGTAGTGAGAAAATAATTGGTTGAAACACGTTTTATTTATCCTGCTGACAATAGCCGGGAGCGTTCGCCCGCTTCCGGTATTTTTAGGATATGGTTACTTAGTATAGTTAATCCATAACCACAACCTCCTTCCCTTTTACGGTAAAATGCATATTACTTTTAGCCAGTATCCGCAGCACCTGCGAAAACCGGAGATCGCGTTGTATAGCCCCCTGGAATTTTCTTGCAGAAGAAGGGTTACGGTAACTTACCCGGATATCATACCAGCGCGAGAGTTGCCTCATTACCTGGTGTATATCGGCCTGGTTGAACTGAAAATAACCTTCTTTCCATGCAACAGCTTCGTCGGTATCGGCATCTTTAACCAGTTTGATCATCCCTTTACCGCCATCGCCTGCAACTGATTGCTGGCCGGGTATCAATATCTGGGCACCAGTTGGATTAGCTACCCTTACACGCCCCTGCAATAAAGTGGTAATAACAACCCCTTCATTCTCATAAGCATTTACATTAAAATGCGTGCCCAACACTTCTATCTGCTGGCCGGCACTCAATACTTTAAATGGTTTTGCTGCATTATGGGTAACCTCAAAATAAGCCTCGCCGGTAATTTCCACCTGCCTTGATGAACCATTAAAAGCGGTTGGGTACCTAATGGAGGATGATGCGTTCAGCCACACCCGTGTACCATCAGCCAGCATTAAATTATATTGCCCCCCCACCGGTGTACTCATGGTATTGAGCACCGTATCCGGCCCTGATGGGGCTGCCTTTTTGTAAATCAACTGTCCGTCGGCTGCTTTATTGATCTCTGCCCCTCCCTCCATGGCTAAGCGGCCGTCTTTAACTGCAGCCAGGATTATCTTTTTGCCGTTGCCTAAAGTAAGCGTGGCTTTGTTGCTGCCCGGCTGTATATCCTGCACGTGGTTATGGGTTAGCTGAGGCACGGCTTGCTGACGGGAAAAATACAACGCAGCACCTAAAGAAATAACTAATAATACAACCGCGGCAGCGGCGGAACGGCGGAACCAGGCCAGGCGCCCTTTTCTTTGGGTTTGGGCCAGCTGGATTTTAAAATCACGGAACAACTCGTCAGGAAGGTTTTTCTCGGCCAGCCAACTTTCCATATCTTTCCCGCCAAGTTTTAAGCTATGAAACCAATTATCCAACTCCTCTTTTTCTGAATCGGTTAACTGGTTATTTTTATATTTATGAAGTAACAGATCAAGTTGGGTTTGCTCCATCCTTTTAGGCTTAATTAATAACAAGACAAACTAAAACGCCCTAACCGTTATCCCGGAATTAAATATTTATTTAAGCGGATATTTCCATATATAATCAATGGATTTGTTAATTTAGAGTTATCAAATTTTCAAGCGACCATACCGATCCCGAATTAATTTCCCTTTGGAAAGAGGGGAATGAGCTTGCTTTTGAAGTATTGTACAAACGCTACGCCGTTCAATTACTGGCCATTGCCTTAAATAAAACCGGGGATAAAGAAACCGCGCAAGAGCTTGTACAGGAATCATTTATCAATTTGTACCAACACAAAACCTCCCTGGTAGAATCTACTTCTGTTAAGGCTTATTTATATGTGATCCTGAAAAACAAGATCATTAACCAATACCGGCAGGACTTATTAAAACAACGCTATAGCGACTACATCATACACCATGTGCCATCAGATGAACTATCGCCCCTGGTTTATGTAGAAACCCGCGATCTGGAGTTACAGTTAAAGCAGGCTATCGAACAGCTGCCCCCGCAGTGCAGGATGGTGTTTAAGCTAAGCCGCGAACAATATTTATCTGATAAAGAGATAGCGGCAGCAATGGATATTTCTGTTAATACGGTAGAGCAGCACAAACGAAAAGCTTTGCGCCTGCTACGTGGATCGTTAGGAGACGCTTTAGGAGTGGCTGCGATTATTTACTTTATAGGCCATTAGTGTGCTTAGTTAAAAACAAGCTATGATTACATTGCAAGGGGCAAAAAAGTAAACATCCATTTAACAGGGTTACCCTGGCTATTCTCATTAAAACCTCCAACCGGCAATTTTACCAAAACATTGTTCCAACCCTGTTTTAATAATATACGGGCAGGCTGCCTGTATTCGTACCCTTCATCAATCAAGGGCGATTCCAGGTTCCCGTTACGGCCTGCATATTTCCAGCCCGGCGGGTCTATCAGTTTATCATTTACCCATACCGCGCTTTTTCTGTCATCCCATAAACCGGGGCGTGGCGTATCTGTGGTATACGAACGCGAAAGATTGTTAAACCCTATCCAGCAGTTTTTGTAACCCGCTTCAGCGCTCCATATCCTTGCAGTTGCATACCATGTTGTATTTTCCTGAGGATGAGGAAGTACCCCTTTAACCAATGGCTGCCACCAATGCCTTAGTATAATTGTGCCGCCTACGGCCGTAAAAGATGCGGGACCGCTAAACAAAGTATCCGTTTCGGGCTTAAACTTCATGGCTGCATCGCCGCCATTTTTATAAGGCCCGTAAAACGCCCATACCATATTGGCCTGCCGGTAGTAAGGGAAAGGTAACTTTGCAAAATATTGTTGCTTCTGATCCAGCAACCGACCCTCAAACTCCTTAAAATTATTTAATGCCGAGGTATCCGCTGATGCTATAGCGGCTGTCCATCCGGGTTGCCCTCCACCCTGCCAGCTACGTTCGGCAAAGGCAAGCATGGCCGGGTACACGGGGTTCATCGTTAACAGGTCTTCCTGCTTATTTACCGCCCGGTCATTCCACAAACAGATCTCGCCACCCAAAACGTTTTTATTGCCCGCGGGTACATCGCCTATCATCCGATAAAAAAGGGTCACCACGCTTTCGAGTGGGTCCATGTGGTTGAGGTACATGTGCCTCGAATCGATATATTTGATCTTCTTGTCGGCAGCGCCCTCTTTCATCCACAGTTGCCTGATGGTACCGGCAGGCACATTTCCGCCGGGGCTCCAGCCTATGGTTTTTGCGCCATATTGTTCAACCGTGCGGCATATTTCGGGCAGGAAACCGGGGTTGCTTATCTTCACTTCGTCGCCACCTATATGCAGGTAGGCAGGTTTATAGGTTTCACATACCTCTTTAATGATCCCCTTTAGTATCCTGATGCCCGTATCACTTTGCATATCGGTACCAAACGCTCGTTTAAATGCCTGGCTATGCCCGGGCATGTCTATTTCGGGTACAAATTCTATATGCCGTTCCCCGCAAAAGCGTTGCAATTCTTTAATGTCCGTGGCTGTATAAAACATGCTTTTATCGCGCAGCATATTGCCCGGCGCGGTTAGTCCCGGGTATTTTTGTATCGCTAAACGCCAGGCAATATCCTCGGTAAGGTGAAAGTGAAATACATTTAGCTTATACAAAGCCATCATCTCTATCTGCTGCTCCAACTGGGCTACCGACTGGTAGTTGCGGCCAACATCAACCATATAACCCCGCCAGGCAAAAGCGGGCCAGTCGGTAATATCGCAGGCATCAAGCGCTACCCTATCGCGCAGTAATTGTACCAGCGTTTGTATCCCGTTAGAAATTCCGTGAGGGGTGTTCGCCGTAATTTCAACAGCGCCTTCCGTAACCCGTAAATGATACGCCTCTTCGGCATGCTGCGGGGCTTTAACTTTCCCGATCTTTAGTTTAATGTATGGTTTATTACCTGCCGAATCCCGGCTGATGTATTGCGCGCCATTTGCCTTCAGCAACTGCTCAAGGGCACTAACCTCATTAACCAAACCATTATCGGCTATGATGGTACTGCATTTATAGAAAGGAAAAAGGCCTTGCCCCCATTTTAGGGATTGCGGCTTGGGCAACAACGCCGGCTTAAGCTGCAAATTAAACACATAAGGATAAAGCAGGTGTTTCCAGATCAAATACCCCTCTCCCTTTAAATGAAGCCCATCGTTGGACAGATCGGGCCGAAGCAAGCCATCTGTCCCACAAAAAGCATCATGAATATTGATGTAAGTATAATGATGGCTGGCTGCCAGGGCCTGCAACTTTGCATTTACCTCCGTTATTTGTGCCGACTTGCCGGTATGCGTGCCGAATTTATTGTAGATCTTATTAACAGGTAAAATGCTTTGCACATATACCTGTGTGGCGGGAGTTGCTTCATGAAGATAACCCGCTATCAGCATGATGTTTTTAACCAGGCTATCTGGCGTTGTATTACGTGAAAGATCATTAACCCCTATCAGCAGGAACACCTTTGCCGGTTTGCGACCAGCCACCTCGGGCAGCCTGGCTATTACACCGGCGCTGATATCACCACTGATGCCCCGGTTTTTAATATGGCTATCGCCAAATAACTCATCCCATTCCGCGCCATCGGTAATACTGTTTCCTAAAAAAACAATATCGCCCGTTGTTTGCGGCAGCGTTTTAAAATGGGTAGCCCGCTGCTGGTAATAGGTAGAGAATAATGAATCGGGGTAAAGCGGCAATTTTACCTGCGCCCCGGCCATCAACCCGCAAATAAGCAAGCAGCAGGTAGTAAATATCCGTTTACCAGCCATGTTGAATAAATACGATCTGTTTATAATCATATTTTTCATACAGGATGCCTACATGTTTTTCATCAACCGGCACCAGGTCAGAGTAAGCGCTGAAATCGCCTTGGTAACCCGCCGGGGATTTTGCTATAACATAATTTTGTTTCCAGGTTTTCCCTTCATCAAAACTAATGCGCAGGGTAAGGTTATCCCGGTGCAAAGTATCGGCATCATTACAAACGGCCAGGATTGCTTTACCCTTACGTTTACCCAAATTTAAAATACTGCCCTGACATACCGGGTCGGGCAGGTTGGCATCAAAATAGGTGGTATCCCAGGTTTGCCCACCATTGCCGCTTACGGCAATGATGCGCTGCTTTATATTGCCCAACTGGTTACGGATGTTCATCATCACTTTATTGCCCGTTAGCTCAACAGCCATATTTTCATTAGCGCCGGGCATATTAACCTCATCACTTAACTTAAATGTTTTGCCATGATCATCGGTATAATAACCAAAAGCGCGGCCATCTGCATAATGCTTTTGCGGTTCGCCTGCCGAATGGTTGGCTGCGATATAGATCCGGCCACGGTACTTGCCGGCTGCCAGTTGTATGGCATGGCCGGGGGTATTGGCATAGCTCCGCCAGTCTGCCGCAAAATTGTAGGAGCTGTTTACCTGTGGCTGTTTAGGTTTGTGTACCTGCAGCGTAATGTTTACCGGGGCCGACCAGTTTACACCATTATCGGTTGATGTTTTATACCATACTTCGCGCAGGCCCTTGCCCTTACGTACCATGTTCTCGGGCGCGTTGCCCGTATTATAAAACAGGAACAACCGCCCTTTGGGATACGCCGGATCAGTACGGTCTACCACCGGGGCGGCATTACCCGTTTGCAGGGTATCATTAGAAGCCACCACCTGCAGGGCCTCCCAGTGCTTGCCGCCATCGGTGCTTCGTTTCATTACGATCTGGATATTGCCAAAATCGCCACCGCCGTTTACCCTTCCTTCTGCAAAGGCAAGCAAGTCGCCATTGGGGGCTTTGGTAATGGCCGGGATCCGGAAAGAGCGATACCCCTCTGACGCCGATCTAAAAACCGTTACTTCCTGTTGCTGCGCGTAAACAGATGTAACAAGCAGGCTGATGAATATATATATGGTTAATTTTTTCATGGCTATACTATTTGTTTTAATAATTGCATACAATACCATTCCTGGCGCGGTAAATGAAAAGGCCCTTTAAACAAATTGCCTTTTGCTGTTTGCGCTAAGCTGCCATCCTTGTGCAGGTAGCCAAACCATTCGCCGTTTACCGGGTCATGAAATTTGCTGTAGGCGTACTCATGCACCAATTTGTGCCAGCGGGCGTATTTTTCGTTGCCGGTAAGGGTATAAGCCAGTAAGGTGGCAATAATAACCTCGTTATGCGGCCACCAGAATTTCATATCGTGCCAGTACTCCTGTACCGGTTTATCATAAACATCGCGGTAGTATAAAATACCGCCGTGTTCTTTATCCCATCCGCGCTCCCACATATAATCAAGCATGGTACAACCCAGTTCAATTAAGTGTGCATCGTTGTTCCGGTACTTGGCTTCATGTAAAATAAACCAGGCACCTTCCATAGCATGGCCGGGGTTTAGCGTCCGCCCGTCAATATGGTCAATAATGCTTCCATCGGGGGCAACCTGTTCCATCACACATTTAATATCATGTTTCACAAAGTCGGTTTCAATTTCGCTGATCCATTTGTCGATATATTCATCGCAGCGCTCATCGCCTATAGTTTCCCGCAATTGCTGGGCAGTATTGATCATGATCATGGGCACGCCGATACCTTTTGAAGGGCGGGTTGACGTAAATTTGGCCGGAAGCAGCCCGGGTACCGTTGCGTATTCAATGCACTTGCCAAACAAGTCCCTTGCTTTTTGGGCAATGCCCTCATCACCCGAAGCTTTGGCATAAGCCGCCATTGCGATCACCGCGAATGTTTCAGAAAAATAGTAGCGCCGTTTGCGTATCGGGCTGCCATCGCGGGTTACATGAAAAAACATCTGCCCATCGGTATCAAAACAATGATCAAGTAAAAAATTAATGCCTTTAAGTGAGCCGTCCAGCCACTCCTGCCGCGGTTCTACCGTGTTATATAAGGTTGCCAGCAGCCAGGCCGCCCTGCCCTGTATCCATACGGCTTTGTCGTCATCAAGCAAACTACCGTCCTGATCGCGCATGAACAGGTAACCACCGTATTGCTCATCAATACTACGGGGGAACCAGAAAGGGACGGTATCCTGCAGCAACTGCTGCTCATAAAATACTTTTAGTGTATGTAGATCGGTATCAGAATAACTCATTATTGTAGATTTAGTAAAACACGTTTTCTTTTTCATGCAGTTGCATGGTAAATGTTGAGGCCGGCAGCCCCGCTTCATTAATTAAATTAGCCCTGGTGAACGGCTGCATGGCATAATTAATGCTTTTGATGCTTTCGCCGGCAGGGACTTTGAGGCGTATCTTGTTCCCTGTAATGGTGGCCGATGTTACAATGCTTTGCCCTTTATTGTTGATCAGCTCAAAACCAACCAGTGGTTTGTTGTTTGCCGTTTTTAATTGCTGCGCGAATACAAATGATACTACGATATAGCCAGCGGTTTTGCGGGCTACAGTTGGTTCGGGACCATTGGCTTTAACCTGCTGATTATAGGTATAACGCGCTGCCAGTAGGGCCAGGCGTTCCCCTATTTGCCTTTTACCGGTTGGATGCACATTCAACGAATCGCCGAGGTCAAAACTTACCGCCATTTGCGTATGCGGTATCATTTTTTGTAGCTTACGCTGAGCGTCCCTGAAAGCCGGCCACGAAGGCCTGTTGATTCCCGATAACTGTACGGTATAAAAAGGCAGGTCATCCCCCCATTTATGCCTCCAGCTGCTCACCAATGTTGTAAAAAGATGCGTATAAAGTTCAACGTTATGCGTGTTGCTCTCGCCCTGGTACCACACCACTCCTTTTACCGGGAAGCGGGTAAGCGGATCGATAGCGGCTTCATAGTTATAGCAAGGCTCGTAGGTATGGCGCTGCTTTAAATTGGTGGCATTTTTTAAGTTAATGGCGGCCCTGTCCCTGCAAAACTGCATTTCAAAATCAGAGGTACGCCAGTTGCTAAGCATATCAACTAATTGATCGTCATGCTCCATCGTATACCGGTCTATCCATGATTCTGTTGGGGAGCCCCCAACAGCCACTTCTATTAAACCAACAGGTACACCTGCATCCCGGGTTATTTTTTGACCGAAATAATAGGCTACCGCCGAAAATTCCGCTGCCGAACTGCTGTCGCAAGCTTTCCATGAACCCGAAAAAAATGCCAGCTTGTTTGCTTTAGCTAAACTAACCGAGTCCCAGGTTACCGGGTCTGTTTCTGCCTGCAGATTGAGTTTATATAAATGCAGGTTTGTATTCCCCGCTGCCGCTTTCACAGCGGCGCTTGCCCCTGCCGACCGATTTAAGGGGAAATACATATTAGATTGCCCGGCACAAAGCCAAACATCGCCCAGTAAAATATTGCTGATAGTAACGCTGGTATCTTTAGTAGTAACCTTCATTTGAAAAGGCCCTCCCGCCTTTGATGCGGGCAGCATAACCTTCCATTCGCCGTTTTCATTAGCCTTTGCCTTTGCAAGGCTACCTTTAAACACCACACTGATGATATCGCCGGCATTGGCTTGACCGTATACCGGGATAGGACGATCGCGCTGTAATACCATCTGATCGGTAAATACCCCGGGTAATTTTAAGCCACCAAAATCCCCCGTTAGCCTGCGGTAAACGGTTTGGGCTAATATCAATGCACCTTCTTTATCCGGGTGTAAATTATCGGCGAACAGGTCGGGCCGGTTATAAAGCGGTTCATGCAAATCCATTAAACCCGTATGATTTGCCTTTGCAATAAGCGGGATAAGGTTTTGAATTTGCCCGTACCATTCCCTCGTGCCCGATTTAAACCTCGGGTGCCCGCTAAAGATGGGGGTTAACCTGCATATAAATATATGAACATTAGGGTTCGCCTTCCTTACTGTATCAATAAGCCAGGCGTAATCGGCTTCAAAATTTTGTTTAAAGTCAGGCCAGTCCCGTGGGTCGGTATCATTCAGCCCAAGGTGGATAATAGCGATATCCGGTTTGGAGGCTATCAGATTCGCAAACTCAGGTGTTTTGAAATAAGGATTGTGCCCCTTTTTTAATAAAGTAGCGCCGCTATGCCCAAAGTTTAAAACACTATACTGAGCGCCCAATAGTTTTTGCAATTGGGCGGGGTAGCTTTCCTGCGCAGGGTTAGCCAGACCATAACCATAGGTAACCGAATTGCCAATACAGGCCACTTTAGTAACCCTGTTTTGGGCACAGATCTGTTTTACCGGGGCCGATAAAATAAGCAACAGTAATAGATAATAGGTGTTCTTAAATTTCATCTGCTAATTTTTAGGAATAGAATAAAATCAGGCACCTGCATACTCATCATGTACCGGCCGTAAAAAATACAGTTGTACCGCAAGTGCAACCAGCACAACAGCTGCCAGCATGGCAAAATCACTTCCCAGGTTTCCGGCATCAGATGATTTGCCTAAGCTATCTGTGATGAACGCACCAAAAAAAACACCAACCATGTTCATCATGCCGTAAGCGGTTGCCCGGTACTTTACCGAAACAAACTGGCACAGGATAGGCATGTTGTTGGCATCAAACATCCCAAAACCCAGCCCGAAGCAGATTCCTGCCCCCAAAACGTATACCAGCGAGTGGCCAAACCCCATCAGTAATAAGGCAGGAACTGTTAAGGCCAGGCCAATGGCGCTTGTAAACACCCTGCCCTTTTTATTAACCTGCGCCCATTTGTCGGACAATAACCCACCCAATATCACCCCGATGAAAGAGGAAGCGGCAATGGTTATAGTAGATAGCGGACCGGCCGTGGCCATACTAATATGCAGGTTTTGAGCAAAAAGCGTAGGCAGCCAATTTTTTGTAGCCCAACCAGGTAAACTGGAAACAGCAAAGTAAAAAAGGATAACCCAGAAGGCCCTGTTTTTTATTAACGTGGCCAGTCCTTTAAATAGCTCGGGCCGTGGTTTTAATGGTTCCGCATCTGGTATAGCTATATCGGCGGCTTTATCTTTCTCTTTTAAAAACAGGATAAGTACAACAGAGTATGCCATCCCCACTACGCCAAACGATTGAAAAGTAGCCTGCCATGAAAACGCGGCAGCAGCCGTAGCCCCAAAACCGCCCAGCGCCTGCCCTACATATAAACCGGTCATGTGCACACCTACGGCAAGCGACCTGGATTTTGTTGTATGAAAATCAGCTATCAATGACAAGCCTGCAGGAATATACAATGCCTCGCTAACACCCATAATAGCACGCAGAATGTAAAGCTGGTTAAACGTAGTGGCGTAACCCATAGTAAACGTTACGCCCGACCAAACGAATAAGCTATAAACAATTAACCATTTACGGTTCACCCTATCGGCAATGATGCCCGAAACGGGGCTCATGAAGCCATAGATCCACAGGAATATCGCCATCAGGTAACCAAAGTTGGTTGCTGATCTTAGTTCGACTATATTTATTTCCATTGCCGGTTTCATAACCGATAGCATTTGCCTGTCCATGTAATTGAGCAGGGCTACCACCCATAACAGGGCTACCAGTATCCAGGGATAATTCTTTCCTTTTTTCATTTGCTGTTGAATTTTCCCATGCTGACCGCTGCGGTACGGATGCCCGGTTTGATCTCTCCGCCCGGAATAAATATGGCATTGTTCCACTTTACCGCAACGGCAGTTACCTGCCCGTAAAAAGGCAATTCGCCTATTTTTTCCCAGGAGCAGTTAATGGTATTAAACTGGTAAACATCCTTACTAAAACCCGGATGGTTATTAAGCAGCGTTAATTTATGTGCTTGCAGATCTTGTTTTTCTTTAGCTGTTTTAGCCTTTGCTATGAGCGAATTATACGTTTCTATTTGGTGAAAAATGGTTCCTTTATCGCCACCTATCAACAATATACTGTGCGTACCGTTGGCTACCGCAGTGGCAGCCGAAATATTGATAGGATGCTTGCCATCGCTCACATTACCCAGGCTGATCCATTTATTATACAATGGATCGTAGCAAAAAGTATAACCATGCAAAGCGCTTATGCCCGATGCTGTACTGCTTCGGCCACCAACAACATAGATACAAGGGTGTTTCCCGTTAGATTGTGTAACGGCCACCGAATGCGACATAGCTACAGGCAAATCGGCCAAAGCTTTCCACTGCGCATTTTTATCAGCCAGGTTAAGGGTAAAGCATTTTGCAGATGGGTTACCATTGCTTTCGCCCCCTATTAAATAAACCACACTTCCTATACTACTCATGCAGGCGTTTGCTAAAGGCAAAGGCAGTGACGGCAGATTGGTAAAACCCATGTCCTTTTTCTTTGCATCCCAGCTCATTAAAAACGCACCGGTGCTTCCCGGGGTTGTTTCTGTTTCTCCTCCCGCGCATACGATACCTTCGGGGGTAGTAGTACTTGCCCCGTAAGCTATCTTTTGCGATAGACGATCTGTTTTAGGTTTAAGCCAGGTAAATACTTTGCCTTCGCCTTTTTCCAAAACATATACATCACTATAGTGGAGTTTTTTACCACCCTGCCATGGCATAGCACCATCAGCAAAATTCGATCCGCCTGCTACAATTAAAACGCCGTTGCTGGTACCCGCGAAGGCACCAGCCAGGCCTGTTTGTTTATTTGTGCCAGGTGCGGCGGGTATCTGTGCGGGCACAGACCAGTTTAATTTTTCTGAACTTTTATCCTGAGCCATAGCTTGGCCCGTTAGTGCGATGCTGCCTGTCATTAAAAATAGATAGCTTATAAATTTCATCTTTATAGGTTTGCAGCGGGCGCAACAGATTTAAAATCGTCGAAACCCAGTTCAGAAACATCTAATTTAAAGTTTTTGAACTGTTCTGCAGTCATATTGGCCACCGGAAGTCTAAATTCTCCGCAATCCACCCCCACCAGCTTCATATAGGCCTTGCCTGTGGCAATTCCCCCATATTTACCCAGCAGGCGTATCATATCTATCGATTTTTGCTGCAGCTGCTGCGCCCTGGCCAGATCGTTATTATCAAAAGCGGCTATCAATTCATGATATAATGGCGCCGCATAATTAAATGTGCTGCCTACCGCGCCTTTGGTACCCAGCGCAAGGGCCGAAAGCATATTTTCATCACGGCCCCAAAGCATATCATATTTACCGTTTTTGAAGCTGATACAGCTCTGAAAATCCATAAAATCCTCATGGGTATATTTTATGCCGGCCAGGTTATCAATTTTACCATCTAATGCTTTCAGCAACTCGAACATGGAGAAATTGCCGCCTGTTAATACCGGGATATGGTAATAATAAAATGGCATGCCCGGCACGGCTGATGCCACTGCTATGCAACTCTCTGCCAGCATTTGGGTGTTTGCCGGTTTAAAATAAAATGGTGAGGTTAACGAAACCGCGTATAACCCTGCCTTTTGCGCATGCTTGGCCAGGTCAATACAATCGGCCAGGCAGGTACCGCCTAAAAAGGCCATAACCTTAAAATCCGGGTCGTGGTTAGATGCTTTGGCCCAGGCTTCGGCAATCAGTTTCTTTTCGTTTAAAGTTAGGGAAACCCCTTCGCCGGTCGACCCGTTAATGAATGCGCCGGTAATACCATTACTTTTTAAAAATGCGTAGTACGCAGGGATAATATCCAGGTCCAGTTCACCCTCGCCATTTAATGGCGAAAAGGGTGCACTGATCAATCCTTGTAAATGTTCAATTTTCATGTATTTCTTATCTATCAAAATATTAAGCGGAGGGATGATCCCCCGCTTAAATCATAATTTGTTTGTTAAAAAGCAGAATAGCCTGTGGTTTGCGTCAACAACCTGTTATTGGTTAATGTGGTACGGTCAATTGGCCACAACAGCGCATATGCCTGTGATGCAGGTAAGGTGGTGTGTTCAAATACAAAACTATCCCCGGCCCTGCGCAGGTCATACCAGCGCTTGCCTTCAAATACAAACTCAAAAAACCGTTCCTGCAAAATGGCCTCTACCGGTGTGGCATCAACTGTTTGGTTGGGGTATCCCTGTACTGCTATGCTGTAATTGGCGCCAAAAGCCCTTGCCCTTACCAGGTTAAGCTCTGTTACCGGCGATTCGCCTAACGCTACTTTAGCCTCGGCAAGCATCAGCAGCAGATCGGCATAACGGTAAATAGGAAAATCATTGGTGATAACCCTGGAGCCTGCATTTTGCTCTCCCCGGTATTTATCTGCAAAACAACCGGCTATTTTAAATGTGCCATCGGCTAATTTTTGGTAGGCCGGCTGTATGCTGGCCAATTTTCTGCTATCCAGATCATCAAACTTCCTGAAAGCGGCTATCCTAACGGGTGCCCTTAGCAGACCTCCCCAGTTGTCGGTAGTGGGTGAGAACTGGCGGTTGGCCAATGAGTCGTAAAAGTTAGAGATCAAGCCGCTTTGCGGTACAAAACTGCCCTGCACAAAAGACATTGATGCTTCGTTAAGCTGGTAATGGCTTACAAATATCATCTCGTTATTGCCTTTGGTAGTGGTAGCAAATACATCGCTGTATTTTGCCTGCAACTGCAAAGCCGGTACATTGGTTTGGATATCGGTAAGCGCTGCTTTAGCGGTAGTGGCATCTGTAGTACCGCCGCTGCGGTGTGCTGTCCACAGGTAAACATCTGCTTTAAGCATCAGCGTGGCTGATTTTGACCAATACGACTTTAAGTTTTTGAAAGTGTAATCTGTTCCGAAACTTGCAACCGATTTATCGATATCTGCCTTAATAAGCGCCATTACATCTGCCGCAGGCGAAGCCGCCTTGGCCAGGTTGGATATATCCAACGTAGCACCTGAGGTAGGTTCTGTTTGTATAATAACGCTACCCCAGCTACGGTAAAGCTGGTAATAGTAAAATGCACGCATCCCGTACGCTATGCCTAAATAGTAGTTTTTATTTGCTGGCGATACAATATCAGTGCTGTTTAGCTTGCTTATTAATAAATTAAGCTGGTTGATATTGTTATAAAACCCACCAAAACTGCTTACGCCAGGATTATCCAAGTTCAGGTTTTGTGTCCAGAGCCTTTCAAGGCCCTGAGTGGCTTCGCCGGTAAACGTACCGTTAGTACCCGGGTCTGTCGCGAAGATATCTGCACGCATTTCGCCAAGCGTTTGGAACGCGCTGTTGTTAGCTCTGAATTGAGCATGTACCCCCGCCACGAAAGAATCGAACTGGTCGGCGGTTTTCCAGAAATTACCGTCGGTAACGCTGCTTACTGGTGACAGATCCAGCTGCTTCCGGCACGAGCTTGATAATCCCAGGATAAACAATCCTGATAAGATCACTATTATATATTTTTTCATTTGAAAATTTTTAAAGGTTAGAATGATGCCTGAATACCCAGCACAAATGTTTTAGGCGTTGGATAAGTACCTTGGTACACACCCGTTAACGACCCGTTTAATATGGGCGCCTCTGGTGTTGGCCCGCTGAATTTTTTTAAGTAAAAAAGGTTTTCCCCGCTGGCAAACACCCGCACTTTTGATAAAAACTTTGTTTTATCGAGCAAAGACTTGGAGAAATCATAAGACAGCGTTATTTCACGGCAGGCTAAATAATTCCCGCTTTCATAAAAATTGGAATTATTGCCATTTAATACCGCACTGCCATTATTACCCCTCGTGTAATTCTGCTTAGAGCCAACTACCTGGTCGGCATAATAAACCTTTGGTATATCGGTATCGGTATTGGTTGGCGACCACGCCTGTTTTTGAAGTTCGATGTAGTTAAAGGTGCCCTGGTAGTTACCCAAAGTACGCGCCACAAGGTCATTGTAAATGGTATTACCTATAACGTATTCAAATCTTGAATAAAACGACAATGCTTTATAGGATACGTTAAGGTTGAAACCGCCGGTCCATTTTGGATAGATATTACCAAGGTACACCTGGTCGCGCGAATCAATCGTGTCGTTTTTATCTACATCCTGCCAGTTTACATCACCAGGCGTAATATGTCCGCCTTTTCCGGCCGGCAAGTTTGGCCCGGTGATACCTGCAACATTATCAGTCCTTGAACCTGCAACAGCAGCTACCTCGGCAGCATCTTTAAATATAGATACCTGTTTGTAACCGTAGATCTGCCCTAACGGCTGGCCTTCCTGGATACCGCCTACCCAAATAACCTTGCCCGATTTTGGATCGTAAACCTGTAAACCGCCCTGCCTGTTATTTTCATTACCGTTATAAGGCAATTTAAGCACCTTGTTTTTTACGTATGATGCGGTAGCTCCAATATCAATCCTTAACCCATTTGGTTTATTAAGTACATTGGCCTTTACTGTAAATTCGTACCCTTTGTTTTGCAGTGTACCAAGGTTGGTTTGAATGTTGGCAAAACCGGTGTAGCTTGGTAATGGTAAACTGGTTAATAAGTCGCTGGTGGTACGGTTGTAATAGTCAAACAGTAAGCTTACCTTATCGTTAAAAAAGCCTATGTCGGCACCAATATCTATGGTGCGGCTTTTTTCCCATCTTAAGTTGGCGTTGGTTAACCCTGTATTAAGGAAACTGCCCTGCCCGTTATATAAAGTTTGCGCGGCATAAACACCCTGCACATCATAATTACCCAGGCCGGCTATATTGCCGTTTGAGCCGTAGCTTATACGGGGTTTTAAAGTAGAGAACACCTTGTTTAAGCCCCAGTTTTCAAAGAAAGCTTCCTTGGTTACGTTCCACCCGGCAGATACGCCCGGGAAATAACCGATCCTGTTGTTAGCAGCAAGCTGAGAAACACCATCTTCCCTTAGTACAAAGTTAAGCAGGTACTTATCATCATAAGTATAATTTAAACGTGTAAACGTAGAGATGATACGGTTTTCGGCCTGATTGCTATAATTACCACTAACACCAAACGAATTGGTACCAACAGCAAATATAGTTGAGGCATTGGCTGTGGATATATTATCAGTTGGCGCATTGGTACCATCAACTTGTATGGTAAGGCCTTTTTGATCGTAATATTCGGCACCTATCATAGCACTTATATCGTGCTTGCCAAATGATTTGGTATAATTAAGGATGGCATTGTAGGTTTGCTGAAAATTTCTGGAGTAACCGGCAATAGCGTCCCTGCTGGTGCTGCTGTATGATGGCGGACTTGCAAACAACGTAGCGTAGGTTTGCGTAGCCTGCTGGAACGATTGGTTAATTTGCTGGTTTAAATAACCACTGCCGGATACTTTTAAGAATAAGTTAGATGTGATATCCCATTTAACGGCCGCGTTGGCGGTAATCCTGTCAACCTCATTGCTGCGCTTTAATTTACCCAGCCAGTATAACGGGTTACCATCGCTGATGGCGTTGCCCGGGTTAGGCTGCGTTTTGGCAGCATCCAACCAGGGGTTAAAAGTTGGCCATAAGGCTAAAGTACGGTACAGGGAATTTACATCGCCTGCGGGGGCGCCTAACTGCGAGGCGGTAGAAAGGGTTACCCCTGTAAACACTTCTAAATTGGGTTTTACCTTGTACGAGCCATTAAAATCGGCTGAGTAACGGTTGTAATTTGACCCTACGATCACCCCGTCTTCGTTATAATAATCTAAACTGGCAAAAAACTTGCCTTTCTCGTTACCACCCATCGCGCTCAGGTAATGATCCTGCGTACGTGTATTGCGGAACAGCAGGTTTTCTACTTCTTTGCTGTGATCTTTATAAATGATACGGCTACCCGGGTTGGCCGGGTCTTCCATATCCTGCCAGCCCTGCGATAACAGGTTCTGGTTTGCCGTTGTTTCGGCCCTGATATCAAAGGATGCCAGGTTCGCGGCATCGGTTAATAAGCCATACCCGCGGCTGGCGTTGATCTGCGCAAGCGTCCTGCCCGAGTTTACGTTTCCTAAACGGTTATAATAGATGTAATCGCCGGCGTTCATATAGTTGTAACCCTGGCGCTGCTGGTTAAAGCCTTGCGTAAATTTATAGCTTACCTGGGCTGCGCCGGATTTGCCTTGCTTGGTAGTGATGAGGATCACCCCGTTATTGGCTCGGGCGCCATATATGGCTGTCGAAGCCGCATCCTTCAAAAGATCGATCGATGCGATATCATCTGCCGGGATATCATTATAAGCCCGGATGATCCCGTCGACTACTACTAACGGAGCACCGGGACTGTTAATGGATGCACCACCCCTCAGCACAATTAATGGTGTTGCCCCCGGGGCACCGCTGCTGTTTACTACCTGCAAGCCCGATATGGTTCCCTGCAGGGCGCTACCAACATTTGCACGCGGCGCGGTTGCCAATACTTTATTATCTAAAGTGGCTATGGCACTGGTAACGCTTTTGCGCGATTGGGTGCCATACCCTACTACCACCACCTCGTTAAGGGTTTTGTTATCCGGCTTAAGGGTTACATTGATCACCGCCTGCTGGCCAACTGTAATTTCCTGCGTTCCGTAGCCCATGAAACGGAACATCAGCACATCGCCTGGTGATGCCTGGATGGTGTAAGAGCCATCTACCGTTGTAGGTATGCCCTGGGTGGTGCCTTTAATAGACACGGTGACACCCGGCAACGGGCTATGGTCGTCATCAGCGATAACCTGCCCGCTGATCTTTTTTGTTTGGGCTTGTGCAAACGTAAAAAGCAATAGGCCAATTACAGTAAGCAAAGCCCGGTGAAGGGTAAATTTTCGGTTCATTTTTTGATTGAGTTAGTTTTGTATTATGTCATACATAATACAATTATAGAAAATTTTATTTTATATTCACAAAATAAATCGTGATATATTTTTCATTTGATTATCTGAGTGTTATGAATACACTTACAGAATTTTGATAATTATTGATAGCTATTTGTATGTTTGCAGGGTTAGAAAATTATGAGCAATAACGGCCTTATTCAAAACATTAAAAATGTGGATACCAGTTCGCTGGTAGACCGGGTTGAAAAAAACCTGATCGAACTTTTTATTGAAAAAAACTTTAAAGTTGGTGATGCTATCCCCAAAGAGCTGGAACTATCGGCCGCTCTGGGAGTAAGCCGCACGGTGATCAGGGAAGCCCTGCTCAGGCTGCGGTTAATGGGACTGATAGATTCAAGAAAAAAACGCGGTGCGGTGCTTACCAGCCCCGACCTGGTTTCGATACTTGAAAAAAGCATGAACCCGCAGATACTTGACACAGTTACCCTCAAAGAGATATTTGAAATGCGCCTGGCCCTTGAAATTGGCATGGCCGATTTTATAATAGAACGTATAAAGCCTGGTGATATAGCCGAACTTAGGTTGATAGTTGCTGTGGAGCCTGCACAATCACAAGCTGCTATATTTGATGTAGAACAGGAAATTAAATTTCATGGAAAGCTGTACGATATTACCGGGAATGAAACCCTGCGCAAATTTCAAAAACTACTGCTTCCGGTATTTGATTATGTACACCAAAGCGGCCTACTTAAAAAACCAGTCAAACTAAAAAAATTCGTTTCGCATGCCGGGCTCATCGATCTGATCGAAAAAGGATCTGCAGAGATGCTGCGGAACGGGATCCGCAATCACCTGGAAAACCATTTTGCAAGGCTGTTTGATTAATGAGCAATTACATGGGGTAACTGTTTATTGCTTTAATTTTAAATAAACCGTTTGTTTTGCAACCTTTATAACCATGGCAAGCCAGGTAGCCAATATAAAGGGGAATGTTAATGCAGGCAAATGCAAATACCGCATTTGAATTGTAATGAGAACAGACAAGGCAACGGATATTAACGCCATTAAAAAATCTTCTGCTTTATTACCTGCAAATGCAATAGCACAAAGCACAGCGTTATAACTCAGCAACCCCATATAAATATCATTTATGGGTTCTTTTAAATAGTAAGCTATCACGCTGCTTAATAAAATGCTCACGAGCGCATAAACTGCGGCAATAGGTCGGTTAATAAAAACACCGATGATAAAAAGGATTCCAGCCCAGATATTATCCTGAAAAATTACCTGCCCAAACCCGTGAGAAAATAATGCGATATAATTATTTTGATATACGTTGGTTGCCGCAGGCTGGGGCTGCATTAAAGTTGGGTAATAACCAACAATGATCAAACACAGCCAGGTGACCAAAATAAACGGAAAAGTAAAAGCGGGTACCTTTTTTGCAATAAATAAATGTTGTATGATGGTTGCCAGTACCGAGCCAATAACAATAGCCACCCAAGCTATTGTAGTTAATTGAAAAAAACAACTTAATGCTACACCTACCAGCGCGGCACTAAAGCCGTAAAGCCCGTTATTGATCTCGTCTTTATTGTATTTTAATAGTATCGCAGCAAAAGTGCCTGTGGTTACTGCTATTGTAACGGCAAGGCCCATCATTAATGAGCCACAGCAAATACCAGCTAAAAAAAACAAACCTGTTAAGTAATTATGCTGCAGCATAATTTGCCCAATACCCCTAAAAAAAGGAGCTATAATTGCTAAAAAAGATTGTTTTTGCTTAGTCATTGGTTTGGTTTAAGTATCAATATAAGCCTGTAACAAGATGAAGATAGGCGTTATTTCGGATTTTCCATACACAATAACGCACCTATTTAGGGCCTACTCCTACAGCTATAAATTATAGCTGGCCTTTGTGGGTTTTGGCAAAACGGATAAAAACCTCAGCCAATGAAGAGGGCTGCCCGTGTGGCTGTATAAAGTAAAAAGGCCGCTCGATGGATAAACCTTTGATATCAATGATATGGCATTCATTATTCTTCAGCTCTTTTAAAATAGCGTGTATGGATAAAAATGCCAGGCAGTTGCTGTGCAGTAAATACGACTTGATACTTTCTGTACTGCCTAACTGCATTTCGGTTTGCAGGTCGGCTAATTTGATATGGTGAGGTTTGAGTGCGTGGGCAATCACATCCAACGTTCCCGAACCTGGTTCGCGCATTAGTAAAGGATAGTTTTTGAGTTCTTCAGGCTTGATTGTACCTTTTTTGAATGCCGGGCTATTCCCGGCGCTTACCAACACAAGCTCGTCCTGAAAGTATTCTTCATATTTGATTTGCGGGTTGCGGGATACCCCCTCAATAATACCGGTTTCAATTTCCTTATTTAACAAAGCCTGCTCAATCTCTTCGGTATTCCCGGTAATAAGCTGCACCTGGATGTCCCTGAATTTTTTATGAAAAAGCGCTAATACCGGTGGTATCACATATTGTGCTACGGTGGTGCTGGCACCCAAACGGAGGATGCCCTTATGCTGTTTAACCAGCAGGCTCATATCAAACTCCAATTCGCGGTATAGGTTTAGTAGCTGATCGGCATATTGCAAAAGCATTTCGCCTGCTGCGGTCAGCAGGATCTTTTTGTTTCCACTACGCTCAAAGAGAGTTGTTTTATATTCCGCTTCCAGCTCCTTAATATGCTTTGTTACCGCCGGCTGGCTGATGTGCAATTCGGCCGAGGCCTTTGTGAAATTAAGCCTCTTGGCTACGGCGTAGAAAACTTGCAAGCGAAAGTCTAACATGTTTTTAGTATTTGATTATCAGGAGCTGCATAAATTATTTTGTGGTGAACCCGTATTTTCTGTAGATGGCTTTTGCTGCGGGGCTCACCAAAAAATCCATAAAATCCTTTGCGGCCTGCACATGAGGGGCATTTTTTAGTTGCCCGGCAACATAAGTGGCGCTGATGTTTTCGCTTTCGGGTATCTCAATCAACTCTACGGGGTGTTTGATCATCTTTTGATAGTAAACCTCGCTGTACCATACAGGTGCCGCGTCTGATTGGTTGTACAGGATCCGCATTGGTGATTGGCGGTGATGGATCTGCGTTAAATAGGTGCTGCTATCTTTCACCTTGGTTTCCATAATGGTTTTACGCAGGGTTTCGGTTCCGGCTTTTACATAGGCTTCTTCAATGCGTTTACCAATTCCTTCCCATGCTGGGTTTGGCATGCTAACCCTTACATCCGGACGGCCCAGGTCTTTTAATCCCTTTATCCCTTTGGGGTTGCCTTTTTGCACCATGATGGCAAGCCCGTTATAAGCATAGGCTGCTGTTCTGCTGAAGTACTCCGGCATCTGCTCTATCTTGTTTTTACCCGCCGTATAAACATCGGGTTTCAGCGATATGCGCATATTGCCGATGGTGAGTGAGCCCCCCATGATCTGTTTAGCTAAAATACCTGGCGGCAATGTTTCAGCGAAAATGCGCTGATATTGCGGGTGTTCTTTTTTAAAAGCCGCCAGCAGGTCATCTATGCACATATACTGGTTCCCCGCGAAAAATATGACCAGTTGCGGATCGTTAATGTCGCCAAACAGGTCGGGTACATTATCTATACCCGGTACGGTAAACATTACCTTACTTTCCGGCGGGTTGTTCCAGGGCGGGTCAAAACGATGCTCCTGTGCTTTTACACTACTGGTTAAAGCTATTACTGTTGCTGCTGCAAATGTTATTTTCTGAAAACAGTTCATTGGTTTGTTTTAAATTGATAGAAGGCATATGAATTATGGGTGTACGGTTGCCCAGCCTTCATACTGGCGGATAATGATCTCGCCGTTACCACTGGGTACGTAAGATATAAAAGGGAACAGTTCGCTCTTCTCTATTTTGCGTTCCCTGATGGTATTGCTGCACTGCGCTAATACAACACCTTTGGCCTGCAGGTCTTTTAAGGTTTGCTCATAAGCACTGTTTTTCATAAAAACGGCCACGCCATCACCAAAAGCTACCAGTTCTACATGTAACTTACCCTTTAGCCGCGGGTCTTCCAGGGCGTTATTAATATTACGAAGGGTGCCCCCGATTTTTTTCTCGTCATTGGAATTCAGGATATACAGGGCATTGTAATGTTTGAGTTTGGCAACTGCACCCGTAAAGGCGGCAGGGTCGGTTTCTTGCGCGCTGGCCGGTTTTACAAAAGTAATTAAGGCGAAAGCTGCTAATAGGATGATGTACTTTTTCATGGTTTTATTGTTTATGATTTTTTATTGGTTAATGCTTTTTGTGCGTCATTAATTGGTTTAAACGGACCAAATTTATGCTGCTTTTCACTAAAACTATCAATATAGGGGCCGAACGGGAAATCGATAGGTTTTTTATTAAGGTTAGTCCAGTCCCGGTGCTGGTCTTTATGCGGGCGGGGCTGCGAATTAACAAAAGCGGCCACATTCCAGGCTTCTTCATCCGTTAATTGTGGGTTTTGATAAGTGGCGCCAAAAGGCATATTGTTTTTAACAAACCCGGCAAAGTTGGTTAACCTGTACATACCCGCGCCGTCGTTATAACTATGGTTTCCCCATAAGGGTGGGTAGGTATAGGTGCCCTTATCTGCCGCAAGCACCCCTTCACCATTCGCGCCATGGCAACTCTGGCATTTCATCAGGTATACTTTGCTACCTTTTTCTGGGTCAGCAGCGTTTTCCATATAGGCCAATTGCCCGGTTGCGCTGCCAAATAGCTTTTGGCCTTTTTTAACTTTCTGACCAAGCCACTTCATGTAGGCCAATATAGCCTGCACTTCTTTACCTGACGTATCTGGGGTTTTACCGGCAAGGCTGCGTTCAAAACACTCCGCGATCCTTTCGGCCGGTTGTGCTACCCTGCCGCTGCGGTTACTCAGTTTTGGGTAGCTGGAAATAAACCCGGCATAGCTATTTCCAAACAACCTGCGGCCTGCATCCAGATGGCAGTTCTGGCAATTCATCCCGTTGCTGATTGTGGCCACGCTGCCTTTTGGCCCAAAGTATTGAGCGGTGTGTGCAATAAGCTCGCGCCCATAACGGATAGCCTCACCGGGTTTTCCTGCAGGGATTGTACTGTCATCGGGTGCTTTCCAGGTATCTGCCGGGATGGCATGCTGCGTATTGCCTGCAGAAGCCCCGGCAGTAGATGTCGGGGTATTTGTTGCCGGCTTAACACGCGATGTATTTGAAACAGTTTGACCATTATGAATGAGAGAGAAAATCAAGATCCCGATGCAAGCAACAGCTACCAACGCAATACAGATAGTGTACCGGGAGATTCTGGCCACTGCTCTGATAAGTTCTTTTTCTTCTTCCTGATCTTTCATTTTTCGTTGTCTATGATTGATGATATCAAAAGTATAGATGAAAAACGGAATATTTCCATCATAATAATTGATGTTCAATAACTAATTGTTATTGAACATCAATTAAAAATCAACCTCTTTGTTTTCTATGCAAATAAAAAAAACACTTTGGCAAGTAGGGGGGTAAGGCACAATGTTGCTGTAAGCGCATCAATTCAAACCTAAGCAAATCAATTTATATGTTTTTGTGCAGATTTTGCAAGAAACAAAAAAACCCACTCTGGCGAGTGGGGTTAAATCATTGATTTTCAAGCTACTGAGGCTGGGCTCGAACCAGCGACCCTCTGATTAACAGTCAGAAAATAGCAGTTTTCAATATTTGTTTATTTTTGTTATTTGTTGATAATCAGCAATTTAATTCTTTTTAGCTTACCAATATTTATCGATTTTTACCGTTATTTTGGTCAAAAGTATGCAAATAATATACAAATTTTTGGAAGCAAAAAGTGCCTTAATGATATCAAAAACACACATAATTCGTATATTTAAAAATAAAGTCAAATTTTTGTGAAAAGATGGATTGAGACTTCCTAATACAGGAATGGTAAGTACACTTGATATTGGTTATTTGAAAACAGCGCATCCTCCATATAAACAGCAAATCGGTGAACGATTAGCGCTATTCGCTTTTAAAAATGAGTATGGTGAGAAATATCTCGTTGCTTCAGGTCCATTATTTAAAAAGGCAACAACCTCGGGCAGCGAAATTACCATTGAATTCGAATCTGTAGGCGGGGGATTAACTTCATCAGTCAACGGCCTCACTAACTTTGAGATAGCAGGCGCGGATAAAATTTATCTTAAAGCAGATGCGAAAATAGTGAACAATAAAATAGTGGTCAGCAACGTCTCAGTTGCTAAGCCTTTTTATGTGAGATACGCCTGGAGCGATGAAAGTACGGGCACTTTATTTAACAAGGAAGGTCTTCCTGCTGCAACATTTACATCAGAGGATTAAAAGAATAACTTTTAAAATTACGGCATCGGTAAAAATGGGGCTGTGCTATTAAATCTGCCGCTGCAAGCCTACTTGCTACTGCTGGCCTGCTTTCCAGGATGAATCAGTTGAGGGGGCAATACGCAATTTAATTTTTAATCCCGGTAATTTCAATATAGAATAAGATCAAGATTTTGTTTCAAAAATGTCCGCTGCTGACTCATCTATAAGGCTTTCTCAATCATCTTATAAAAAGAGTCATCTATTTTTCTTTAATTCAACAAATCAGTAACCACTCTATCACTACGCTTTCATAAGGAAAAGTGCCTGATTGATGCTATCGCAATTATTCCACTTATGCTTAAGGGAAATAATGGAAAACACAAGTAACCAAACAATAGATAATTGCAAAAAAATTGAGCGAGGAATTAAGCTGTAATTGTTGATCTCCAAGATCCGTTTATTAAAGCGCCTGCAGATTACTGAATATGAGATGGCATACACCCCATGAACTAATGGCCAGTATTGGTTAAAAGTGTTATAAGGGTATTAAACGCCAGTTTCTTATAACATTAGTCAAAAAACATTATAAAATATTAGCCCTTAAAGTAACGCCATACATGCGGGGATTGCCAAGATGTGATGCGCCAAAATCATAGGCGTAATCTATATAACGCTTATTGCCCAAGTTACTGCCCCATGCAAACAAGTCAAAGCGTTTTGTGCTTACACCCAAACGCGCGTTAAAAGTACTATATCCGTCCTGCCCTATATTGTTGGCCAAATCATAGTACTGTTTACCTACATAACGCCATTCGCCACGGGCTATTAGTTTGGTATGCTTATTATTACCCAATGAATATCCGTACTGTAAGGCCAGCATTGATGTTATATCAGGTGTATAGATCTGGTGGTTTCCATCCAAATTTAGCACTGCCCCCTGGTTTGGTACCTGCAAATTGGCGTAGCGGACATGCGTATAACCAAAATTGTAAAACACATCAAGCCCTTTAAACAGGCTGGCGGCAACTTCTGCCTCGGCGCCGTAGCTGTTTAGCTTGCCCGCGTTTTTGGTCACTACTATGGCTGCCGGTAATATCAGGGTTGGTACCTGGGCATTGTTTACCTTTATATAAAATAAGGATAGGTTAAGCGTTAATCGGCTATTCAGGAAAGCATTTTTCGAACCTAATTCGTAGTTGTTACTGTACTCGGGTTGGTAAAAAAATAGTGGCGGCTGTGATATGTCTGACCCCAGCTGGCTAACACCACCTGCCCTAAAACCACGGCTGTAGGTAGCGTACAAATTATTGCTAGTACTAATATGATAAGCCAGGCTCAGCTTTGGTGTAACAGCCCTAAAATTCGCTTTAGATGAAGTATCGGCCTGTGTAGTTACCGGGTCAGCTCCATCCGGCTGAAATTCTCCTTTAACCGATTCTTTTTTGTGCTCAAAATCGTAACGTAAACCTGCGGTTATATCCCATTTGGAGTTAATTAAATATACCATTTGCCCAAAAATAGCGAACCCGTAATTGCGTTCGATGTTGGTATTGATACTTGTAACATTGGTCATCGGCAAGCCAACAGCCTCCGCATCCGCGCCAAAATGTGTACCTATCTTGCTTGGGCTATACCTGTAAAACCCATAAACACCAGAAGTCCATTTCCAGTTAGTGGCTGATGCCGGCGATGAGAACCTGAATTCCTGCGTGCCAACTTTTACTTTATTAAACCGTGGGCCATAGTTGTTTATTACAGATATCGCATCAAGCGGAGAAAAATCGCCATCAATAGGAACGGTGTAGTACCGGTAATTTTGCTGGTATGTGCTGGCCGATGTAAAGTTAAAACCACGCCCAGTATAGTTTGCCAGTAACGAAGCATTAAAAATATTATCTATCATTTTGGTTGTGGCATCCTGGTTAACCTTAAAAGGCATAGATAGTGCATCAGCAGGCGAACCACTTAGTGTAAACGGACCGTTGTTACGATTGGCATAGTTCTTTACATTTAAAGTGAGCGAGAATGATTGCGAGGCCAGGTATTTTAAATAATAATTACCTGTAAATGAATGCTGCTTATCCAGTTTTGTATTGTTGAACTGGTTTGTATAAAAACCATTAAAGGCATCATACAACCCGGCCACTCCTAAAAATATTTTATTTCTTACTAACGGCATACGTAAGCCAAGGCTGTACCGCTGCTGGCCATAACTACCATAACTTAGCTCGGCAAAACCGGTAACGTTGTTTGTAGGTTGTTTTGTTAATACGTTAATAACCCCGCCCATAGCATTGCGGCCATAAAGTGTGCTTTGCGGGCCCCGCAAAACCTCTATCCTGTCTATATCAAATAACTGGGGGATATAGGTATCCAAACCAAACTGATTAACTCCATCAATGTAAGTAGCAACCGCAGGGTCATACGATGTTGTAGTAATACCCCTTATCCCGGTAACATTGCGGTTATCGCCGGGGTTGGCCGAGTAAAGGTTAGGCACAATCACTGTAATATCTTTAAGGTTCCAGATCTTATAATCCTGTACCTGTTTGGCCGATAGCGTAGAAATACTAAACGGAACCTGCTGAGCAGACTCTTCCCGTTTCTGTGCGGTAACCACTACTTCTTCTAACCTATTATTTATTTCTGTAAGATAAACGTTGGTTGTGTTACTGCTACCAATAACGATGTTTTGATTGACAGCCGCATACGCCACGCCCGTTACATGCAGTACATAATTCCCAACGGGTACATCCCTAAATGTAAATTCGCCCTTTAGGTTTGTAGATGTGGAATAGCCGGTATTTAGCAGGCTGACATTAGCACCCGGCACAGGTTCGTCACCCCGATTTTGCACAGTGCCCGAGAAATTTGAACGGGATTGAGCGAAGCCTGAGACACAAATAGCCAGCATTATAATTAAGGCTGATAGTTTTTTAAATACAAAATTGGAAGAAGCACTTGCAACCACAAGGAAAACAATCCTATAGTCATAATTGGGGGGGGAAGTAAATGCATATATTAACTCTTGAAGCATGTGATAATTCTTTAATAATTTATACATTTAATAAAAGTATACCGATATCTGTCTCTTATACACATCT